>NZ_RHHP01000021.1 GCF_003710815.1 Brevibacillus centrosporus | reverse complement strand
CACTTCATATTACAATCCGTCGTAACAATAAAAGGTTACCATAATGTTTCCAATGGCTCAAATCTGAAAATTCTCGATATTACCCCCTCTCTGTGGCTCAGCGGCAGTTGACCGTAATCTCTTGCCTTTTGCTTGCTTATCCTGCCATTTCCTTTTAAATCCATATGATTCTTGCATTCTATTCGTAAAAAAAGAGCATGAACATGAAAACGTTGACTTAGGAATGATGGACCCATTCTTTCATCCAGTGCTCCTGGTCCAGCAAGTAATACGTTCGAGGATACAGCTCTGGGTAATCACCGATAAAGGTAGCCCACCAGAAAATCCCCGCTCCGTGAATCTTTGCCCCTGCTTGGCTGGCATTGACCAAGCCCTTCGCGGCGGAGTAGATGTTTTCCACGTACGGATCGTGATAGACCACTCCTATCTCTTCTACCGTTCTGCGTTCATAGGCCGGCATGATGGGGAGCAGCTGGCAATTGCCTTTTGCCAAGAGAATAGCGTCACTGTATCGCTTCATCTCCGTGGTCCATAGCGTTTGATAGGCGTAGGGAGAATCGATCGGCGAATCCCATCCCATTTGATCGTACACCATCGGATTGATCTGATTGACGATGGAGGCAATCCTTTGGATATACTCGTAGCTCCACTGTTTTTCCCCGCCATACTGAACGGGCGCAGCCACCGAGAAGTAGCGATTGCCGTTCAGCGCATGTTCTCGCAAATAGCGAAGCGTATTTTCCAGTTCGCGGTCGTCTGTGAGAAACGGTTCCATGTCGAGATGAACGCCATCCACCCTGTACAGCTTTCCGTCCCAGAAAATTCCTTCATGGACGAGCTTCTGCACGATCTGATTCACATTTTGATTAAACGTCTCTTTCCCAAACAGGGGGTTCGGCTGTTCGTTTCCATTCTCGTCCTTTGTCAGCCTTTGATTAAAATTAAGCACCGCAATTACCACTTGGTCGGGAGCAGCTTCCTTGGAGTATTTCAGCCATTGTGCCAGTCCGGCATAGCTCCTCGCGTCGAGCATCCCCCATTCCGTCAGCATGCCAACGTCCGCCATCTGATAGCGAATTCTCATCTGGCTTAATTGCTTGACACGAACTTCGATCTCTGCGGGAGCCTGGGGCTCGGCAAACCAGTCATTCGGCAGAAACGCTGCATTATTCGTATGGCAATCGTAGGTGCACGAAGCAGGGACAAGGCTTATATCATCAAAATAGGAAACACCGCCTGCGATGGCTTGATAGACATAGACGTACACCTGTATGTGAGCCGTGTCAGGCACAGTCGTAAAAGATGCCGATTTTTCCTCAAAGGAAGTGCTCTTGAAGGTAAGCGTCACTCTTCCCCCTGGGATTCGTTTTCCGTTCTTGTCCAGACATTCTGCCCCGATGATTCCTTCTTGACCGATTCTGTTTACACTGCCATTTCCTTTCAGTATGTACGTCTTTCCCGGGACAGCAGCGTCGATGATCTGTCCTGCTCCCCCCTCAGCCTGATCGACGGCAGCAGCAAAACTCCCGCTGTTTTTGGCTGCCGGGGACATGTAGAGCCCGCCCCAATTGTCCCACCCCTGTTTGGTTTCAAACCCCGGATCGAGGATTAGGTTCTCATCGATCGCATAGCTGATCGGGAAAGGAGAAAAGAAAAAACGACAAAGCGTGATCGTAAGGAATAGAAATGCACACCGATAAAGTTGATTTGCAAACAATTTCGCTCCCCCACCCGAGTCAGAATTTTCCTACTCAAGATGATACCCGGACAGCGAAGCCGTTAAACCCCGAGCATGCATGAAGCTCTACTTCCAAATCCTCTTGGCCCGAAACACCTCTTGGAAATAACCCCAGACAGAGACCGGACTCATTATAAATTGATAGAAAAGCACATAGGCAAAAAAGCCAAGCACATTTTTGCGAATGCGAAGCTCAAGAACGCGGAAGACATTTCTCTGGTAGCGATACAGAACGGAATTCTGCAGCAAGGTCAAAGGCAAAACCAATAGAGTGGTCATTCCCACTATCCAGTAAGAACCGAAAAACGCCAACACGAGCCCGGGCAGCCACACAAACGTGTAGACGATATCGATGTACGGCATGACGAAATTGCAGCCTGTCAAATACTTGGTATAGGCAAGGGGCTGGTGCCATGGTTTAATCACTCTGAGCGCCTCAATCATCCCTCTCGCCCAGCGGCTGCGCTGTCTGAAAAAATGCGTGAATGTTTCGGGCACCTCCGTAAATGCGACGGCCAAGGGCTCAAAATAAACTTTCCAGCCATTGCCCAGAAACCTCCACGTCAAGACAATATCTTCTCCGATCGCATCCGGCCAGCCCCCTACTTGAGCGACCGCTTCCGTTTTATAAATGGAAAAGGCCCCTTGGGCAACCAACGTCCCTTGAAACAAGCCCTGCAGCCTTTTGATACTGGCTATTCCCAAAAAGTAGTCCCATTCCTGGGTCCTCGCCAATAGCCTACCTCTGCTGTTCCGTACGAGAACAGCACCGGCAACCGCACAGACATCGTGCGGAGCGGACAGCATACTGGCCACGATATAGCGAACCGCGTATTTGTGCAGCAAGGTATCCGCATCCAGCGTAATCATCCATTTCGTTTCAACATGTGGAATCGCAGCATTTAATGCAAAGTTTTTGCCGGGCTTCGCTTCCTCGATGACTTTTACGTTGACGTTGTAATCGCTCCCGGCCTCCAGCGCTTTTTCGGCTGTACGATCGGTTGAATGGTTATCAATTACGATGATGTTGATTGGCCCCTGGTAATCTTGCAGCGAAATATAGCGTATCGTTTCACCGATGCCATTTTCTTCATTTCGGCACGCGATGAGTATCGTGATTTCTTCCGCAGGATGAGTAACCTTCAGTGCGGGCTGACGGTCCAGCAATAGACTCGAAACCATAAAAGCATTCATATAGCCGGGAATATAGGAGAGGCCGACAATGACAAACAGCGCGACTGGCACGCTCACTAGCCCTCCCAAATCTATCACCCACGGGATCGAGAACCAGATCGAAAATAGCATCCAGCCCAAGGCAAAAGCATGACTGTAATAAAATTTTTTTCGGATAGGTATATATTTATCTTTGGGAAGCAAGGACGGCTTAGGTGATTTCGAATTCTTGTTTGGCAAACCATCCACTTTCATCTCCCCAATCATTCGTATGTAGGGCGCATCTCTTATAGGACATTATACCTAACAAGCTTTTCTGCCGGATGGGATCAAATTCTGCCAATTCCTCTTCCTCTCCAGCAAAAAACCCGCTTCGGCTACATGCCAAAACGGGCTTTTTGCTGCTTCATGACCTATCTTTTTTCCGCTTTCATTCCTCGCATCACCGTCGTAATCAACGGCATTGCCAGCTCCTCGAGACTTTGCTTTGTGTCGTGCAAGCCCCAGTAATAAATAATCCCCATCATGCTCTGTGTCAGCATGGTCGACATCTCTTCCACGGTATGTTCTGTCGTTATGACGCCCTGCTCCTTCGCGTCCTCGAGCAAAAGCTGGATGATCCGGAAAAGCGAGCGGTTGGAATCGGAGAAGTACGTATGCTCTCTGGAGTTTAGGGCAGAGCTGTAAATCACTTTCATCAGATCCTTACCCATTTCCGTTTCCAGGAAGTTCATTAATTTACGTATAAAGATCATGATCTTCTCAGTGGCATCCATCTCTTTCGGAAAGGATTGATAAACTTCCGAGTAGTACTCGTCTACTTCGGCAAATCTCACCAGGAAGATATCCGACTTCGCTGAAAAATGCTGATAAAAGGACCCTTTTGAAGTCCCTGTTTGGCTAACGATCTCGTCGACCGTTACTTTATCATAGCCCTTTTCACTAAAAAGTTTTAACGCCATTTTTAAGATTTTATCCCGTGTTTTTTCCCCTCTGCGCTGTTTTTGCCTTGGTTCGAGCATGAAAAACCTCCAAATTCGATTATTGACAGAATATAATTTATTTTAATAAAATCAGACTACAGTCTGGTTTCGATTCCTTTACAGACCATTTAAATCTAACTGAAATGGAAATGAATCACAACGGTATCAAATTTTTTTCACCCATAAAGAGAGCGTTTACATTTTGAAGTGAAACTTTTTGCTGGAGGGGAAAACATGAGCAAAATCGTGGAAGCATGCGGCATTCGGCAGCTCTTTAAAAGCGGTGATCAAATCCTGGCGGGCGGTTTTGGGTTATCTGGAACACCTCTGACCATCATCGACGAGCTTCTCGAAACCGACATCTGGGATTTGACCATTGTCAGCAATAATCTCGGCGACAACGGCCAAGGTCTGCACAAGCTGTTCATGCAAGGAAAAATCAAAAAAGCGATTGGCTCCTTCTTTTCGATAAACCGGGAAGCCGTAATCGCCTGGACAAAGGGCGAGCTGGATATCGAGCTGCTGCCCCAAGGAACCTTGGCGGAGGCCATTCGCTGTGGCGGGGCCGGAATCGGCGGCTTTTATACCAAAACAGCTGTCGGAACGGAGCTAGCCCAAGGGAAGGAAGAGCGGATCATTGACGGCGAGCGGTACATCTTTGAAAAAGCCATTAAAGGCGATGTCGCCATCGTAAGGGCGGCAAAGGCAGATCGACTCGGAAATCTTGTCTATCACACAACCGCCAGAAACTTTAATCCAATGATGGCTACTGCCGGCAAAATCGTCATCGCCGAGGTAGACGAAATCGTAGAAGTCGGTGCGCTTGACCCAGAGTATATCGTGACGCCGCACGCCTACGTCGATTACGTCATCCAGAGCAAATATGTAAAGAGCGGGAGGGAGTACGTTGAGTCAAGATAAGAGACACGTCATTGCAAAGAGAATTGCGCAGGAGCTGGAAAACGGGCAGGTCGTGAATCTAGGAGTGGGCATCCCCACTTTGGTAGCCTCCTATTTGGATGAAAAAGAGGTTTACCTGCAAACGGAAAATGGCTTGCTAGGAATGGGTCCCTCTCCTTCCGAGGATGAGCTGGATATCGATCTGATCAATGCCGGAAAAGAGCCTGTCACCTATTTGCGTGGGGCATCCTTTTTCAACAGCGCCGATTCGTTCGCTCTCATTCGCGGCGGCCATGTGGATGTAGCCGTACTCGGTACCCTGCAAGTCGATGTTTACGGAGAAATAGCCAACTGGGCGGTTCCCAACCAGCCGATTCTCGGTGTCGGCGGAGCGATGGATCTGGTTGCCGGGGCAAAAAAGGTGATCGTCGCCGCTACCCTCTTTACAAAGGACGGTGAATCCAAGCTCGTTCCCCAGCTCACCTACAAAACGAGCGGAATCAAACGTGTGGACCTGTTCGTCTCTGACTACGCTGTGTTTACCTTTCCCCCGGACGGTGTAAAAGTCGTCGAAATGCTCGAGGATGTGACGATCGAGGAGCTCAGCGAAAAGGTCGGCTTCCCCTTGGAGTACCTGAACCCTCATTTGCAGACTAGCAGCCGCTAGAAGAAAGGAGACGAAGAGCGTGTCAAAGCAAAGAACCGTGATTGTGACAGGTGCGGCAGGTGGGATCGGAAAAGCAATCGCTCAGGCGTTTACGAAGCAAAATGACTTTGTTTACATCGCAGATCTGAACCGGGAAGCCGCAGAGGAAACGGCTGCATCCCTCGGTGCGAATGCAAAAGGCATTCACTTGGATGTAACGGATGAGGCCAGCATTCAATCCGCAATCGCACAGATCACCCTGGAAAAAGGCTCCATCGAGGTCTTGGTGAACAACGCCGGACTTCAGTATCGCTCCCCTATCGAATCGTTTCCTTTGGAGAAATGGAACCTTTTGCTGAACGTCATGCTGACCGGAGTCTTCCTGATGACCAAGCATGTATTTCCCCACATGAAGGAAGCGGGATACGGCAGGATTGTCAATATTTCCTCCGTTCACGGAAAGCTGGCAACGCCGGAGAAAGTGGCCTATGTCGCTGCCAAGCATGGTGTTATCGGAGTAACAGGCGTTACCGCTTTAGAAGGCGCTGCTCACAACATTACTGCCAACTCAATTCTTCCCGGACCTGTTCGCACCGACTTGGTTCAAAAACAGCTCGATAGTTTAACCGTAAAAGGATTGACAGAAAAAGAAGCACTCGAAGCCATTTTGTACCCACGGCAAGCGATGAACCGCTTTATCCAACCGGAAGAAGTCGCATCCGGAGTTCTCTATCTGGCATCAGATGCTGCAAGCGGCATAACGGGTGAACATCTGAGTGTCGCAGGCGGCATGTAAATAAATCAAAGGAGGAATTAAGATGGCAACGCATTTGATTGAAGGTGCCAGAACGGCATTTGGCTCTTTTGGCGGTTCCTTGAGAGATGTGAGCGACATCGATCTCGGAGTGGCCGTGACGCAGGAAGCTCTCAAGCGAAGTGGTGTCCCTGCGAGTGAGGTCGAGGAAATCATCTTCGGCAACATCATTCACACGAGTACCAGCTCAGCCTATTTGGCCAGACATATCGGCCTTAGAAGCGGTATGACCGAATCCTCTGCGGCGCTCACGCTCAATCGCTTGTGCGGCTCCAGCATGCAGTCGATTGTATCTGCAGCGCAGACGATCGCGCTCGGTGATGCCCAAGTGATTGTCGCTGGTGGGACCGAGAATATGAGTCTGTCCCCCCATGTATTGCGGGGTACTCGCTTCGGCTCTCCCAACAAAGCCCCCATCGTTGACGATATGCTCTGGGGTACTTTGACAGACAGCTACATTGGCTGTGGCATGGGGATCACCGCAGAGAATTTGGCGGTCAAATATTCGATCTCCCGCAAAGAGCAGGACCAGTTCTCTCTGAAGTCGCATGAAAAAGCGTTTGCTTCCCGAGCGAGCGGTCGCTTTGCAGAGGAGATCGTTCCCATCAAGCTGAAAGGACGCAGGGGCGAGGAAATCCTGTTCGATCAGGATGAGCACATCCGCGAAGCCACACTTGAAGGCTTCGCCAAATTGAAGCCCGCTTTTCAAAAGGATGGGACTGTCACTCCAGGTAACGCCAGTGGGATTAACGATGGGGCAGCGGCTGTACTTCTCGCCTCCACGGAGTATGTCGAAGAGCATCAGCTACAGCCGCTCGCAAAGATCGTATCGTGGGGCGTAGCCGGAGTGGACCCGAGCATCATGGGTATCGGTCCCGTACCTGCCAGTAAGAAGGCATTGGAAAAGGCGGGACTCACTTTGGCGGATATCGGCTTGTTTGAATTCAACGAAGCCTTTGCGGCCCAAGCTCTCTCTGTCGTAAAAGAGCTGGGAATCGATGAGGAAAAAGTCAATGTCAACGGAGGAGCGATCGCCTTAGGCCACCCTGTCGGTGCGAGTGGTTCGCGAATTACGTACTCGCTGGCTCTTGAAATGAAGAAACGACAAGTGAAATACGGATTGGCTTCGCTCTGCATTGGCGGCGGTCAAGGGATCGCTATCATTTTGCAAAATGAGCAAATCTAGTGCTCGTTTAATCGAAAAATACTAGTTGGAAACGAGGGAAGCTATCATGGATCAATCTGTTCTTTCTATAGAAAAGAGTACCATCCGCAAAACGATGGCGCGCATTCTTCCAATGATCTTGATTCTGTATGTGGTTGCTTATCTGGATCGGGTCAACCTCGGTTATGCCGCTCTGCAGATGAATGCGGAGCTGGCGCTGACCTCTGAAGTATTTGGTCTTCTCTCCGGCATTTTCTTCATCGGCTATTTCTTCTTTGAAATCCCCAGCAACATGATCATGCATAAAGTTGGTGCCAAGATGTGGATCGCCCGCATCATGCTCTCCTGGGGAATTATCGTCATCTTAACAGGCTTTGCCCAGACGACCACTCATTTGAACATTCTGCGCTTCCTTTTGGGCATCGCCGAAGCTGGCTTCTTCCCTGGCATTATCCTATATTTGACGTATTGGTTCCGCGCAAGCGAAAGAGGCCGCGCAACGGCTGTCCTGGTTCTCGCGCTGCCGATTGGCGGATTGATCGGGGCCCCTCTTTCTACCTGGATCATGGACAATATCACTTGGCTGCAAATGTCCGGCTGGAGATGGATGTTCGTCCTGGAAGGCATCCCGGCTATTCTTTTGGGTATCGTCGTCATATTTTACTTGACCAACAAGCCTTCTCAAGCCAAATGGTTAACCCAACAGGAAAAAGACTGGCTGGAGGCAGAGCTGGATGCCGAACAAAAGGCAAGCGCGCAAGTGAACAAAGCTTCTACACGCGAAATGCTCAAGGACTCAAAGGTCTGGAAGCTGTCTCTTCTGTACTTCGGTGTGTACACAGCGGTATACGGCCTGTCGTTTTGGATGCCTACGATTATTAAATCTTTATCGGCAAACGCAACGAACAACCTGCAAATCGGCTGGCTAGCCATGATTCCGTCCGTAGTCGCGGTCCCGTCTCTTCTCTTTGTCGGCTGGAACTCCGATCGTACAAATGCGCATAAACAGCATTTATTCGTCTGCTTCTTGATTTCGATCATCGGGTTTATCGGCTGCGGGTACTCGAGTACGTTATTTTGGATGGTCCTTATGCTGACGCTGACCTCTGTCGGATTGTATGGATTTCTGGGCAGCTTCTTTGCCTACAAAACCTTCTTCTTTACCGCTTCTACCGCTCCTGTTGGCATCGCATTGGTCAACTCCTTTGCGGCATTAGGTGGTTTTGTCGGACCCATGATTCTCGGATCGGTCGCCTTTACGCAAGGACTGTTCATCATTTCGGGAATTCTGGCTATCGGTGCTATTACCTTGCTGACTTTGAAATTGACAAGCAACAAAAAGCAACACGATACCAAAGCGGCGTAGTATCGGACTCTCCCTTTCTATAAGAAATGGCAACGACCGCTCCTTGCACTTTGCAGGTGAGCGGTCGTTTATTTATCTGCAGCGACTCACGCGCCGTAAAAGGGGCTTACACCGTGCAAGCGATCATCACTGAAAACGACTCTTTCCCGCTAGATACTCCGCAAAATATTGAAACGTAAACGGTTCTTTGCAAAGCGCTTGAATCTTCTCCTGCCATGGCTCGCTTTCAGACGGCTCCATAAAGGATTGGCGTATGGCGTCAAATACGTGCTGGTTTCCGTAAAGTCCATCCACGCGAAACGCTTTTCGCAGCATATCCCGTATGCCATCCGCAAAAATATAGCTGTGCGTGTAGACCGGATAAGCCAAATATAGTACGTCTACCGATGGACTCATGGCTCTTCCCTTTACTCCGAATACTTCCTCTGCCCATTTATCAGAAAGCTCCTGGAAATCAGCTTCGGGATTTTCATAGATGGCATGCTCCAACAGACTTTGATAGAAATAGTATTTGGTGACGATCAGAAAAAAGAGGTGATCGTACTCCTGAATCTGTTTGATCGCGGAATCCTCTACGTGGAACACATCCTGTAACCACTTGGGCTGTGCAGAAATGGTCATGAAGATCTCCGCCATCGCTTCATGTCCGATCAAATCTTTAAACTGGAAAAGCTCTGGTGGTTGCTGCGAGGAAAAATGTTCATACAGCGCATGCCCCATCTCATGCAGCGCAATTTTATAAGCACCATAGCCATCCCGCTTCCGAACAGCAATCCGAATATCCGTGGGAGAAATGGCGTTCATCATACCTCCGTAGGGCAGATCACATAATGTTACTTGAATGGGGGTGGAAGAAAGCTCTACTCCAAAAGAGGCGCATGTAAGTGCTAAGACCTCGTTTATTTTCTCGCTTGGAAAAGCCTCGGCAGGAAGATCGTAGTAGTTCAAGGCTCCAAAGAGTAGGTCATGGTATCGAACATCCTCCCAGCCAAACTTCTCTTTGAATCGCGAATCCCACGCCCTGGAAATGGCGTCTGTCTGTTGCAGCATCTGCATTCCTTGTTCCCGGTACATTTCCCAATCCTGTCCATAAATGTGCTCGAACACGAAATGGAAATAAGTCGAATACCCTTTTTCCTGAGCATAACGATTCCTCGCGAGAACCAGCTCACGAAACTGACTGGCCGTCTCTTTCCCATACCGTACCGTTTCCATGAATAGATCCTCGCGTAATTGACGATCCGGATTCATCATCAGATACGCTTGCACATTTGAGAGCGAATAGGTTTCCCCATGAAGCGCAAAGGTCTTCTGTAAGATCGTAGACATGAGTGAATTCTTGATCGATGCGATAGCAGGATGACTTTCGATTTCTTCCTGCAGCGCTTTGTTTTTCAGTACAGCAAGCCTTCTCTTCCATTTCAAGTCACTGATTTTTTGCTCCCAAAAACCTAGCATCTCTGTAAACCGAGGGTCCGTAAATATCTGATAATGCGCCTGCTGAATTTCATTCAGTCTGGGAGACTCGATTTTTTCGGTCGTCAATTCGTATTGCAGCAGGGTTAATTCTTGGAATGTCATCTCCAGCTTGCCGATTTCTTCGTCATAAGCAGCTTTCCATGCCTCTTCTTCCTGTATCCTCGCAAGTCGGTCAAGATCCATTTGAATCGTCCTCCCTCTGATCGTTTCCAACAGAGTAACAGCCAAATGTCAGAGAATGATCAGAAGGCGCAGGTGAAATCGTCAAAAAGAAAAAGAAGCGGTTTCCCGCCTCCTTTTACATGAATTCCCGAATCCACTCGACAAGCTTAAATCCAAGATAAATCCCAAAGATACTCAAGACTCCAGGCAAAGAACTTGGGGCGGGCATCGGAAATTTAACGATAGAGAAAACCATCCCTACGATCGCCCCGCAGCATGTGGCAAGCAATAGCTCTTTCAATCCCTCTCCCTGCCTTTAGACTCTCGCGGAATCCGTTAATTTGGCGTCAAGACGCTTGAATTTGCTCACTTGCTGAGTAATCGCGATTTCCGTCGGCAGCCGTTCGATGCTGGATGCACCGAAGAAGCCTACGACTCCCTTGGTTCTGCTCAAAACATACGCAGCATCCTCCGGCTCGGAGATGGGACCTCCGTGGCATATCACCAGGATGTCTGGATTAGCCGATTTGCCTGCGTCGTGAATGCGCTGCACCAGGTCAACTGATTCATCGAGAGTGAGTGCTGTATGGGCGCCGATGGTCCCTTTGGTGGTCAAACCGACGTGGGCAACCAGCACATCTGCACCTGCCTCGGCCATTTTAATCGCCTGCTCCTCGTTAAACACATAGGGCGTGGTGAGCAGCCCCAGTTCATGTGCCTTGCGAATCATCTCCACTTCCAGATCGTAGCCCATTCCTGTCTCCTCCAGGTTTTGACGGAAGACACCATCGCACAGACCAACTGTCGGGAAGTTTTGTACTCCTGAGAATCCCATGTCTTTGAGCTGCTTGAGATAGACATCCATAAGCCGGAATGGGTCGGTACCGCAAACACCAGCGAGCACCGGCGTGTTGTTCACGATTGGGAGAACCTCTCCCCCCATTTCCACTACAATCTGATTGGCGTCGCCATATGGCATCAGCCCGGCGAGGGAACCACGGCCTGCCATCCGATAACGTCCGGAGTTGTAGATGATAATGAGGTCGGCTCCACCTTCTTCCGCGCATTTTGCCGACAGGCCCGTACCCGCTCCAGCGCCGACAATCGCACGATTCTCAGCGACTTGCTGACGTAGCCTGCCGATAATTTCTCTTCTAGCGATAGCCATGTTCATTTCCTCCCCAAGATGGTTTCAGCATAGTCAAAAGGTGAGCCGCAATCACTTCCGCGACAGCCGGGTCGTTGATGTCCTGTTCCATTTCCACAAACGAGATGTCTTCGCGCAAATTTTCTTTGAGTGCGTCGTACAAAGCTTGCCGTTCCTCCACGCCATCAAAAGCTTGGGAGTCCCGATCCAGCAGGGAGACGCCGCCTTTTGGGAAAACGAATACGGTTGGGGAATGGCTTTGGTTCAGCTTTTCTGCGATTAGGCGGCCCAGCTCCTGATTTTCCTCTACGGTCGTACGCATGAGCGTCGTCGTTGGATTGTGCTGATAAAATTTCCGCTCGGCAAACTGAGCAGGAACGGTCTCAGGCGGACCGAAGTTGACCATATCCAGAGCACCGACCGATACGACCTGGGGGATTCCTGCCACACCTGCTGCTTCCAACCGTTTCGGGCCGGCACTGAAAATGCCTCCCACCAGCTCGTCAGCCAGTTCTGTTGTGGTGACATCGGCCACTCCTTTGATAAATCCGGCTTTCACCAGCTCCTCCATCGCCAATCCTCCTGAACCGGTCGCGTGAAAAACCAGCACGTCATACCCGCTTTGTTCCAGCTTCTCCCGCACCTTTGTCACGCAAGGCGTAGTAACTCCAAACATGGTAGCGCCAATCATGGGCTTATCTTCCGTTTGATTCGTTTCATCGGCTGTCTCTGCCATCATGCCAGCCAGCGCGTACGCCGCATTGCGCAAAATCCGGCGTGACAACGAATTCAGTCCTGCGATGTCAACGACGGAATACATCATCGTCACGTCTTTTTCCCCCACATACGGGCGTGTGTTGCCCGAAGCGACAGTGGAAACCAGCAATTTGGGAACGCCAATTGGGACAGCTTTCATCGCTGCCGCTCCGACCGTCGTACCAGCCGTTCCTCCCATCCCGAATACCCCGCCGACAACGCCTTCTCCAATCAAGCGTTCTACTACAGCAGCCACACCACGTGCCATGACAGCGACGGCAGTTCCGCGATCCTGCTGAGCCCGCAGCTCGGACATGCTCATCCCACCTGCTAGAGCCACCTCGTCACTGGAGATGTCCGGGGAAAACGAGGGTTGATCCAGCACTCCTGTATTCACCACGATCGTACTCACGCCGAGTGATTCCAGCAGGTCCTTCACATAGCCAAACTCTACCCCTTTTGTATCGAGCGCCCCTACCAATACCGCTTTTTTACTCATGCGACATCACCCCGGCAACAGTCCCTTCAAAAAACTGCTTGCTTCGGCGCATAACCTCGATTTCTCCTACTTTGTCTCGCACATCCAGCGAAGGATAATGGGTGTCGATCGTCATCACGGCTTGCGGATCGTGCAAGGCGATGGCCTGCATGACCGGTCCGTGATCGTAATCGTCTTGTCCCGCAATCGCAAAATTTCCAAATTGCCCAAAAGGATGTTTTGCATGTACCGAGTTTGGCTGACGGTACGCCCCTTTTAGATGTGTCTGCCAGACGTACCCTTTTATATGCTCGTACGCTTCAACAGTCGGATACTCGCCAGCTCGCCAGCCATTGAGAATATCCCAGTTGATTTTCAAATGCGGGTGATCTGCGTAGCGAGCGAGGATTCCCAGCTCGGTTGCCGTACTAGACAGCGTAGGCGGCTCGTTTTCAACCACGATGATTTTATTGCGGTGCTGCGCATGTTCGGCATGGCGGCGCATGATGGCTGCATTGTAGCGATATTCGGCTTCTTTTTTCTCTTCTGTCCATTCATCAAACCCTTCTGGACGATGGAGAGAATAGACGCGCACGAGAGGAGCCTCGAAGATGTCCGCCAAGTCAAACAGTCTCTCCAGCACTTGGTTCATCTGCTCGTGATGACCTTCATCGTGGCTGTCGTACTTTGGCGGCCCGGAAAAAGAGCACGTGTTTACCGCCCAGGAGCTTACACTGTTCACCTGCAGGCCAGATTGGTCGATCTGTGCCTTCAGCTCTCTCGCTTTTTCCAGTGAGATCGTGTCGATGGTGTCGCCATCCAGACTCGCACGCAAATCTATGGTGGGAAAGCCCAACTCTTTCGCTGCCCGCAGAGCATCCTCAAACGTTTGTAACCCCAACATATCGGTAAACAGGCTAAATTTCATCCAAGCTTCCCCTCTCTTCCCTATCTTTGTTTTAGTCGATGGTGATCCATTTGCCGGATCGCTGTTTGAATGCGTCAAACATCCTGGTGAGATGAAGCGAATCTCTCAGTGTAGAACGCTCGATCCGCTGCCCGCTCAATACGGCATTGGCAAAGTAGCTGACGCTTTGCACCATTCCTTGCAGGAAAAGATTTTTGTTATACACCTGGCCAAGTGAAAATTCCGGCTCCCAGTGTACGGGTCCATCCACCGGGTCATCCCCGATGTATACAGGTGCTTTGCCGTATTCGCCGCTGCCTTTTGAGCCCTTGTAGTAGATCAGGCGCATGCCGTTGTCGATGACCACGTTTTGATGGTTGCCGATGATTTCAAATCGCTCCAACGGACTGGTAGGCGCCTGCGTAGACGAGAGCTGCAGATTGCCGATCGCTCCTGACTTGAACTGCAACAATGCCTGCACGTTCCCACTTGGCTGGTGTTCGATAAAGCACATCTCTTTTACTTCACCCATGAGGTAGTGAATCCCCGACATCGGGTGGCAAATGTCCAGGAACCAATGCAGGCCAGTGCGCGTCGCGATCTCTTCCTGATACGGAGTGAGCGTCAGTGGATAGCGGCCATTTACGGAAACGGGTTGACCAAAATCTGCCCGCTCAATGATTTGCTTGGCCTTTTCAAAGGTTGGGTAGAAGTAGCGTTTGTTGGCGACGAGCACGTACTGCCCAGTCCGCTCCTCTACCTCCAGCATGCGCTCTACTTCTTCCGCCGTATATGCAGCCGGCTTTTCCATCCAGACCGGCAGCCCTGCTTCCAGCAGATCGGGAACGATTTTGGGGTACAGAGGCCGTCCTTCTTTATCGAAGTTCAGCACGACGAAGACCGCATCCAGCTTCTCCTGCTTAATCATATCTTTGTAGTCGGTGTACATTTTTTCTGCCCCAAACCGCCTGCGGTAGATTTCCGCACGCTCGGCACTCAAGTCGCAGACCGCTACCAGATCGACGGGAGCATAGTCAAAGGTTGGATATACGTTGCGAAACGCGTGAGCCCCGCACCCGATAAAGCCCACCTTAATTTTCGAATCATACTCGTAGTTAAATTTGATTGGGTTCATATCGCTTCAGACCTACCTTTCGTCTTTGCTTGCAAAGTGCCCCGATTACTCCCCGATGGTCTGGCGATCCCCCGCCGAATAGGCGATGATCATCCGGCACGGCTCCCAGCTGGTCACCGTCGCATTATGCGGTACATTCCGCGGAATACGCAGCATCATGCCCGGCTTCAGATGGAATACCTCATCCCCTAGCGTGTGGTCGCATTCACCAGAGAGGACAAAAATCACTTCCTCGCAGTTCGGATGTACATGCCTTGGGTTGGATGTACCCGCATTGATATACACCATGCCAAACGTCATTTCTGCCTCTGGGTCTATCTCGTGTCCGCAGAGCCATTGAATGCCGCCCCACTCCTGCGGCAAAAGATACTGTTCTTTGTTCAAGTCGGTGATTGTCGCCATATGAAAATCTCTCCTTTATCCATCTTGTGGTTGTTATTTATCTGATCCCGCGGACATGCCCTCGACGAACTGTCTTTGGAAGATCAGGTAGACAATGACACTCGGGACCATGCTGATCAGCGTACCGCCAAAAATGAGTCCGTAATTGGAAGCGTTGTTCCCCTGGAAGGAAAGCAGTCCTAACGGGATGGTGTACTTATCCTCGGAGATCAGCAAAACGAGCGGCAGCATGAAGTCATTCCAAATATTCATAAACGTGAAAACCATCAGTGCCACGATTCCCGGCTTCGCCAGCGGCAGCATGATTTTCAGATACGTCCTCCACTCCCCCGCTCCGTCTACGTACGCGGATTCACGCAGCTCTTTCGGAACGTCTTTGAAGGTGTTGCGCATCAAGAAGACGGAGAACGGAAGAGCCATCCCCACCGAGACCAAGGTGATTCCGGTCAGCGAATCGACCAACCCCATCGTTTTCAGCTGGAAGAATACCGGAATGATGATGGCCTGCACCGGCAGCGACAATCCCAAGATAAACAGATAAAACAAGATTTGGTTGCCCGGGAATGTCATCTGCGCAAACACATATCCAGCCGGACATGCGACCAGAAACACGATGATCATTCCTACCACGGTGATGAACGCACTGTTGAAAAAGTAGGTTTTGAAATTACCCAGCTGCCACGCGCCGATCAAATTGTCCAAGTTCCAAGAAGCTGGCAAGGAAAACGGATAGTTGGCAATTTCAAAAGCGGTCTTGAAGCTCCCAAGGATCACCCAAAAGATCGGCATGACGATGATGCCCAGGAGGACGATCAAAAGCACCCATAGGAAAACCTGCGAATTTCGTCCCGCACTCAGTTGCCCGCGCATACGCTAGTCCCGCCTTTCCCGCAAGTAGTTAAACAGTATGGTCAGCGTAATGACGATGATTCCCAGCAGAACACCGCCAGCTGTGGCATAGCTCACCTTATTCATGCTAAAGGCGGATTTGTAGACGTAGGTGGACACCACTTCACTCTTGTAAAACGGCCCGCCTTGGGTCATCACCCAGATCAAAGCAAATCCTTTAAAGGAATAAATGACCACCATGCTGATGACGACGTTCAAGGTATTGCGCAGGCTTGGGATCGTAATGCTGAAAAACTTGCGGATCGGACCGGCTCCGTCAATCTCTGCCGCCTCATACACCGAATGATCGATGTTCTGTAGACCGGCGAGGTACAGGATCAGGTAAAATCCATAAAACGCCCAGGTTCCCGCTATTACCAGAGCAGGCAGCACAGTCCACTCCTCCCCTAGCCAGTTGCGTGCGAGGGATTCGAGGCCGATTTGCTGCAAAAACACGTTGACCGGCCCCATGAGCGGATCGTAGATTTTGGCCCAAAGCACGCCTACTACCGCCAAAGAAATGACAGACGGCAGATAAAATCCAGAGCGAAAGAACAGCTTGCCTACTCTGACTTTGCTAATCATCACCGCCAGCACAAGTGTGGGGATGACCACCAAAATGAGACTGATGACGACCCAAACCAGGTTGTGCAATAATGATTGTAAGAATATTCCGTCTTTTAATAGGTTTATATAGTTGTCAACGCCAACGAAATTCATAGTCGGCGAGGCCCCGTCCCAATCGAACAAGCTCAGACGAATCGCGTCGATCATCGGATAGAGCATAAAGATCCCGTATAAAAGCAGCGCGGGTGCCAGAAAAGAGAGAACAACCAGCAAACGTTTCGCTTTTCGTCTCCAGAGGCGAAGCTGCATTCTGGGTTTCACGTCGTACATACTTTGGGCAGGTGACGGATTTACGGAGTTCATCGCTTCCCCTCCTTCATTCCCATGAAGTAGAGTCGGAGAGAGCAGGATCCCCTGCTCCTCTCCCTACTTCCTGGTTAGTTGATAACCGGCTGCTTGATCTTTTTTGGTGCCAGCAGCGATCGCTTCCATCGCTTCCTGTGGTTTCACCAATCCGCCGATTAATCCAATCAGATTTTGATAGTAGGCTTCCTTGGCTTCGCTGCCGATAAAGACACTCGGATTGTAGCCTACCCCTACTTCAATCTCCTTCATCGCATTGGCTAACAGTTCACCCGCAGGTTTGACCGTCAGTGCTGCTTTGGAAGCCGGGATCAGGTTGTAGGAAGGGTCACCCAATACCACGTTTGCATAGTCCTCTGAGAGAACAAAGGTCATCCACTTCTCTGCCAGCTCGGGATGAGCAGCCTTGGACGGCACTACCCATGTGTAGCCGAGCCCACCTGTCGGATTCGTTTTCTGCCCGCCAATAAAGGAAGGCATGTTGAACGATCCGATGTTGCCTTCTGCCTTGTTTTCCGCGATGGTGGAAATGATGTGTGTGGGCGAGACAAACATCGCCATCTTCTTGTTCAAAAAGCTTAGCTGGAGATCGGAGGAATTCAGAGACATGGACTCTTTTCCGATATACTCCTGCTTCGCCCAGTCAGCCAGCATTTCGCCCGATTTGACAAACTCGGGATCGGTCCATTTCTTTTCACCGTACAGCAGAGCTTCTACGGCATCTCTGCCTGCAGCCGCCTGCAGAAGATTCGAGTACAAGCCCCCTACGGTAAACGCGGTCCGAGCACCCGTATTGAGTGGTGTAACTCCGTTGGCCTTCAGCGTGTTCATCGCTGCAACAAATTCCTCTCCCGTCTGCGGGACTTGGATGCCATACTTTACGAAAATGTCTTTGTTGTAGTAAACCTGTATCGCGTCTACGGTGTGAGGCAATTCATAAATGCCGTCGGTTACCGTAGCCATCTGGTAGGCAAATGGCTGAAGCTTTTCCTTCCAGTTGTTCTGTGTATACCAATCATCGAGCTGCTTGATCAATCCCACCTCTGACAGGATTCGCACGCGTCCTGGGCCAGCATTCATCAAGATCGCATCAGGCGGAGTCACGCCGGATTGCAGCATCGTGGTTAGCTTTCCTGACTCTGTGTTCACGTCCCCGTTTGTCAGCGTAACTTTGACAGCGGGGTTCATTTCTTCAAACTTTTTGATTACGCTTTCCCATTGCAGTTTTTCCGTATTGTTGTAATAGTTCGGGATAAAACGACTTAATGAATTTCCGTCTGCTTTGCTAGCTGCTGTCGGTTCTTTTTGCGCACTCGCGGCATTGGAGTCTCCTGATCCGGTTGGAGAAGAACATCCGGCTATGACCATGGATGCGAGTGTCGCGAAGGCCAAAAATTTCTTGAGTCTGCCTTTGATCATGGAATCAGCCCCCTTTTTCTTCGGTGTTATTTTCGACGGCCCGTCTTGACTTAAAATTTATATGATTTGTAATATTTAAACAACGGAACAAACAGTGGGAAAAAGGGGGACAAAAAGTGGATTTGCAGGAAGAAAGGTCGTCCGTCGTACCATTTGTACACTCGATTTTTTTCAAGCTGTTTGTTTATTTTCTACTGTTGTCTATCGTTCCTTTGACGTTATCCGGGCTCCTGACCTATAAAAATGTCTCCGAGCTGCTGGTCACCAAATTGGATCAGGATGCCTCCTCCGTGTTGCAACAAAATTCGAGAACCCTTGCCTTTTATTTCAACGACTTAAAGCGGATGGGGGAAATCTCCTTCCTAAGCTCCTCTGTCTCTGATTTCTTAAAGAACAAGGATTACGACGCGTACCTGCTCTCCTTTCTCCCGCTCGATGAGGCTTTCTCCAGCATTCACTTGATCCGGCCTGAAAACGTAGGAATAACCCTTGTCAGCGACCACGGGTTTGTCTACTCCTACGGCTATTCCCTCAATCGCGACCAGAGCAGCTTCTACCAATTTGAATGGATGCCCAAGCTCTCCCAGCTCTCTAGTGAGCCTACCATTACCCGCTTGCATGATCGACCTTACAGCACCAGCCAAGAGGAAGAGCCCGTCTTTTCCTATGTCCAACGCTTATACAGCAAGGATCTGAAAGCAAAAGGGATTCTGATCATTGACTTTAAGAGAAGTATTTTAGACAGCCTGTTTGAAAGCAGCTACTTCTCCAAAAATGCCCATGGCGGAATCGAATCCGGCATGCTGATCACCAGTAAAAGTGGTGACGTATTGTACCCGCAAGATACCGATCTTTTTCCTGCCCAAGACATGCAAAACTTAGATCAAGTCAAGCGTATCACAGATCGATCCGGCAACCTTTACCGATCTGTCGCGCTTTTGAACGAGGAAACGGACTGGACCCTGATCGGTTACTTCCGGGAATCCACTCTGTACGAGCCCATCTACCGCATTCGCAATTTCACCTATTGGATTCTTCTTCCCAGTATCGTCTTTTGCCTGTTAGCCTCGTTTTATTTGTCCCATCGGATGTCCGACCCGATCCGCCATCTGCAGAGCTTGATGAAAAAAGTGGGTAAAGGCGACTTTCATCACCTGTTTACGTTACAACGAAAAGATGAAATCGGCCAGCTAGGGCGAGGCTTTAATCAAATGGTGGGGAAAATCAAGGAACTGATCCAGCTCGTCCATGAGGAGCAAAGCCAGAAGCGGCGAGCCGAGCTAACAGCCCTGCAGTCGCAGATTAAACCTCATTTTCTCTATAACACGCTAGAGTCTATCAACAGTCTGGCCCGCAAGCACAAGGAACCGCAGATCAGCAAAATGATCGTTCTTCTAGGGAAGCTGATGCGGTTATCCATCAGCACGTTCGATGAGATGATCCCGATCTGGAAGGAATTAGAGTACGTCAGATGCTATCTGGAGCTGCACCAATTTCGTTCTCGAAGACCGATAGAGTACGAGATTGAAATGGACGAAGAGATTCAGAGCCTCTACACCGTAAAATGGGTGCTCCAGCCAGTCGTGGAAAACGCGATTCTGCACGGCTTGGACCCTATCCCCAAACAGGACGTCAGTGGACGCATCGAAATCAAAGGGTGGCTCGAACACGATGCCGTTTACCTGCAAGTAAAGGATAACGGTGTGGGACTTGAAAAAAGCAAGCTGGAAGAAATGTGCCACAACCTCGAGCATCACTCGCAGGAGCTCACTCAATTCAAGCAAAAAGTGGGGCTCTATAATGTTCAATCGCGTATCCGTCTCCATTTTGGAGCCACGTATGGACTTTCTGTGCACAGCGTTCCCGAGCAAGGCATGCGTGTCACCATTAAACTGCCGAGGAGGACCAGCGATGACCAAGCTACTGATCGTGGATGACGAATGGATGGTCTCTGACAGTTTACGCTCTATGGACGAGTGGAAGGAGCGCAACATCGAGGTAGTCGGAACAGCAGGCAGCGGTACAGAAGCTTTGCAGTGGCTGGAACGGACCCATCTCGATATCGTCCTGACCGATATTCGCATGCCGGATATGGACGGTCTGGAGCTTTTGCAGCGCCTATATGAAAGCAATCCAGAAATCAACGTCATACTCATCAGTGCGTATGAGGAGTTTACCTACGCGCGTACCGCCTTGCGATACCAAGCCAAGGGATACGTAACTAAGCCGATTGACACCGACGAGCTTTTCTCGATCGTGGACAGCTTGCTCTTCAATGAGCCAGCTTCGGACGGCCCCAAAACCTATCACGAAGCGATTGTAGAGCGGGCGATTTCCTACATGAAAACGCATTTGGGAAAGCCCCTCTCGCTCAGGGAAACAGCAGAAGAAATTCATCTCACCCCTCATTACTTCGGGAATGTATTTAAGACAGTGACCGGAGAAACCTTTGTCAATTACCTCACCCAGCTCCGCATGAAAAAGGCTTGCGAGCTGTTGAAAAACCCTGAGCTCAAACAGTACGAAATATGTGAGCGAATCGGGTACGCGGATACCAAGTACTTTGCAAAGGTGTTCGCCAAAAGCTTTGGAATGTCGCCGCGCGAATACAGGCAGGGGTATGTTAGAAAGGTCTAGCCAAAGCTCATTTTTCATACGCTAGATGCATTCCTCTGGAGAGGATCACCGCTTCTGATCCAGTCACTACAATCATGGCAAAGTAATGGAGTGAACAAGCGAAACCCGCCAGAAGTATGGCGGGTTTGACGTACGTCTAAGAAGAAACGGATCGTTCCCCCCCTTCTATTAATTCCCTTGTCCAATAAGTGTTGCTGCGCTTTGCTTTTGCCGGCAAACCTGCAGCAACGCAATGACTCGGTATGTCACTTGTAACCAGGGAACGAATTCCTATAACGCTATTTTCACCGATCGTGACTCCTTTCAGAACATTCACATGCGCTCCTAGCCAGACGTGATCTCCAATATAAATATCCCGACCCAAGTTAATTCGTTTGTTTGATTCCACATCCAGAATAGAATGGGAATCCCCGTTTCGGATATGAACGTCATAAGAGAACATGCAATCCTTCCCTATTTGAACTTTTGCTTTTGGCTCAAGTGCAGAGACATTTGCTTCTTCAAATGTTGTTTGACTCCCGACAATTATTGTACAATCTCGTGTTTGGAACCAGAAGCTTCCAGCCACTAAGATGCAACTTTCACCTATCTCTAAACAATGCCCTGAGCCTTTTATGTCAATTTTCACATTCGATCCTCTAGAATTTGCCCCGATAGAGATTTAGTTATCGTCCCCTGCAATATTGATTTCTACCTTTTTCAGATACGCCCCTTCGATATTCAGAACGTTCCTTTTTCCATGTATCTTCTATTATTTCGATTCAGGTAATAATAACATTTGGATAGGAACACTCGTAATGAATGCTCCTTTTCTGTACCTGCCAAATTCCCTTCAAAATACTTTTGGAAAAGTCATCAGAAAACTCCCTCTTCCCTTTCTCTGCAAGCGAAGGCTACTCTTTTAGAGGCACATGCTGGATTCTTTTGATCAGGTACCTACTCTTATAATCAAATCTTCCCAGAGCATCGTGCAAACTGTTAGCAGCTTCCTTCGCATCTTCTACACTCCTAATCAGCCCTTTGTTCGTTTTAAAGAACACCTATGATGTTTATTAAAGATCCATCCAGGTGAGGGATTAATCAGAGGTAGCCATAAAGCTTGATTGATGGAAAGCAAGACTAGATTACTTGCAGCTCAAACGTCACCGATTGGCTTCTCCTTTGTCATCATTTCAGTAAGCGTTATGGTTGAGATACCAAGTGTCTTTGCAGTGATCTTGTGTCTGTATAGAATTGGACTGTCCAAAAGTCAGAGATTTTGCCGTTTCCGATAGAAAAACTTCGACCCGGACATTACAGTAGCGCAAGATTTGAACGCCATGCTCTCGGTGACATAAAAGCACTGCCAACAAAAAAGAGGCGGTTTCCCGCCTCTTTCTCCTGCCCTTAATCCCAAGCGAAACGCTGCTCTTTCCACGGATCTCCATACATGTTATACCCGTTCTTCTCCCAGAAGCCCTGCTTATCTTTCTCCAAAAACTCAATTCCGCGCACCCATTTAGCACTCTTCCAGAAGTACAGGTGGGGAATGACAAAGCGCAGCGGCCAGCCGTGATCCGGGGTCAGCTCTTGTCCGTTATGTTTGTTGGCAAACAGGTTTCCAGGGGTCATGAAGTCCTTGAGCGGCACATTGGCTGTCCAGCCTTCCTCTGCGTGCAGCATGACGTACTTCGCTTCCGGCTTTACTTTTACCAGCTTCAGCACTTCTTCTACCGGAATCCCTTCCCACTCGTTGTCGAGCTTGCTCCAGCCCGTAACGCAGTGAATATCGTTCGTCGTGCCGCCTTTTGGAAGAGCCATCATCTGCTCGTAGGAAAGCGTCACTTCCTCTTCGACCAATCCAAAAATACGAAAGCTCCACTGTGTGGAAAGATCCGTGTACTCCGGCACTTCTCCATAGTGTAGTACAGGGAATCCGGTCGTTTGTTTTTGATTGGGCGGGATGCGGTCTCGCTGCGTATTCGTCGCTTGATTGAAAAACATATAAGCCCAACTCCTCACTGTCAGTATTGTTCTCTGCTTCCCTTCTTACCATATCCTTCACAAGTCTGCAAGAGGGTTTGCACACTTCCTGCTGGCAAAGACCCATCAGCTTGCCTGCACAAAAACCCCCGCGATCCTGCGAGGGTTCTCTTGTTCCTTTTGCCGCTTGCTTATTTCCCTACACGCAGCAGTGCGTGATCGACTTTGATGCACATGTCGTTGACCACAGCAATTCCATCCGCGCTCATCAGGGCAGCTGCCTCGTCATTGGAGATCCCTTGCTGCATCCAGAATACTTTTGGTTTGCTCTTCATTTTTTTCGTATCTTCTGCTACTGGCAGGACATCCTCGCTTTTTCGGAAGACGTTGACGATATCGACTGGCTCCTCTATTTCTGCCAGGCTCGCCAAGGCCCGCTCACCCAACACCGTTTCACCTGCGATTACAGGGTTGACCGGGATGATTTTGTAGCCTGCGTGCTGCATCGCATCTGCGATCATGTAGCTGGTGCGATCTGGCTTGTTGGAAAGCCCGACGACGGCAATCGTTTTGGCTTCCTCCAGCAGCTGTTTGCGAACTTCGTTACTAGGATTTTGTACCATATTTCAACACTCCTTTAGGAATTAGGATTGGCTGCGATTCGATACAAATTGAACGATGGTCCGAGTCATGACACCGGTACCTCCATGGGGCTGCATGTCGCCGGTATTGGCATTGTAAGCCGTTCCTGCGATATCCAGATGCACCCATGGCGTATCTTCTACAAACTCCTGCAGGAAAACACCGCCGATGATGCCGTGTCCATAGCGTCCGCCCGAGTTTTTCAGGTCGGCAAAACGGCTCTTGTTCAACTCCCGGTACTCTTCAAATGTCGGCAGCTGCCACAAGCGCTCGCCTGCTACATCTGCCGCTTCCAGCAGCTCTGCCATGAGGGCTTTGTCATTTGTCATCGCCCCGGAGCAGTAGTGACCCAATGCCACCACGATACCGCCTGTCAACGTAGCTGCATCGATCAGGCAGGTTACCCCTTGCTGCTTCGCGTAGGTGATGCAATCTGCCAGTACGAGGCGGCCTTCCGCATCCGTCGTAATGATTTCCACGGTTTTTCCGCTCATGGTCGTGATGACATCCCCAGGACGGAAAGCCGTACCCGATGGCATGTTTTCTACCGTACCGATGACAGCCAGCACGTTTACTTTCGGCTTGATTTGGCCCAGCGCTTCGAGAGTACCGATCATCGCTGCGGCTCCACCCATGTCGGATTTCATGTCTTCCATACCAGCTACCGGCTTGATGGAGATCCCACCTGTGTCAAAGGTGACCCCTTTTCCGATCAGACCGATGACATCATCCCAGGTCTCTCTTCCCTGGTATTTTACTGCGATAACGTACGGCTCAAGCTCGCTGCCTTTTGCAACGGACAAAACCCCGCCCATGCCGAGTTCCTCCAGCTTGGACTGCTCCAGGACTTCGACTGTCATGCCGTAACGGTTTGCCACTTCTACGGCTGCGTCCTTTAATGCTCGCGGCGTCAAATAGTTGGCAGGCTCGTTTACCAGTGTGCGGGCCAGATTCGTACCCGACACCAGCGCTCGACCCAAATGAACGCCAGCGTCTACCAACTGTTCGGCGTCTTCCGCTGTCATCACCCGCACAGCAGCGACAGGATCAGCCTCGCGCTTGGCTTTTTGGCGATAGCCCTCATAGTGATATTCAGCAAGCCCAAACGCTTCTGTCACCGCCTGAGCCAAACGATCTGCGGCGAGCTTGTCGGTCGTAGGCAAATCGATCGCGACCGTTTTTTCTTTTCCTTTTCCCAAAACGGTTTTGGCAGCACGTCCCCATGCACTGCGAGCCGCTACAAAATCAAACTTCTCTGGTGCACCCATGCCCACGACAATCAGCTTTTTCGCTGCCAGTTTACCCATGCTATGAATAACCGCGATAGCTTTTGCATCGCCGCTGATTTCCTTTTCCTTTTGCAAAGCGCTCAAGCTGCCCGAAAAAGCTTGCTCCAGCTCAGGGTACACCTGCGCCAGCTCTTCCCCTTTCCACAGTGGAACAATCAGTTCGTCACACTCTACATGAACTAGCGCAATCCGTTTTTCTACGGTCACTTCCATATACTCTTCCCTCTTTCCCTGTGATAGGATACAATTATGTGCACATTTGTAGTTTTCAACGCCTTGATATTCGAAGGCCCAATTACGATGTGTCGATACGCAAACGCAAGGACGGAAAAACCATGGCTTTGGCTTCTCCAGGAGGAATCACGTCAACATCAGGCAAGGCACTCTCGCAGGCTTCTATGTACCCGACCACACCTGCCACATCCAGTCCCCAATGAACAGGGCCAAAGCGGTTCAGGTACTTTCGAGCGTTGCCAAACATCCAGCGAGCGCCTTTGATATTGCCGTATTCCCGATGATACAGGCCGACTGCCATTTGCAAGAGCCCTTGCAGGAACTTGTCGGATTTGTTTTCCATCCAGATCTCTTCGAGGAGATCATGGCATTCGTAGTACTCACCTTCATTGAATTTCTCAATGAACTGCAGATACTGTCCGGGATACCGCATGGATGTTCACACCTTCCGTTTCACCGTTGCAAAAAGAAAACCTCGTGAAACGCTTCCAAAACACTGTATGTAGAGCTGCCTGACAAATTTTTTTCATCAGCTGCTTTACTAATGGTATCACAGATTGGCATTCCGTTACATCCATACGAAAACTTCACGGATGGAGACCTCGCCCTTCTGTTACAATATACGAAAGAAGCGTACGTAGAAAGGAATGGATTTTCCGTGGCGGATATTTTAGAAAACTTCCCCTTATGGGCTGCGCTGCTTGCCATAGGAATCGCCCAATTCATCAAAATTCCCCTCAATTATTTCGCTACCAAAACATGGCAATGGTCGCTGATGTTGAGCACAGGCGGCATGCCTAGTTCCCATTCTTCAGCTGTAACCGCTCTCTCCACGGCAGTGGGTCTGCGTGAAGGCTTTTCCAGCAACATGTTTGCTATCTCCGCCATTCTTGGTGTGATCGTCATGTTCGATGCGGCCGGTGTCCGCCGGCATGCCGGGATGCAGGCTGTGGTGCTGAACAAGCTCGTGGATGAGTTTAATCATCTCCTGGAAGGCATGAAATCACTCAAGGTGCGTCCGAATCAGGAAAAGGCCAAAAAGCTGAAGGAGCTCCTCGGTCATCAACCGATCGAAGTGCTCATCGGCGGTTGGCTGGGCATCATGATTGCGCTTTTGGTGCATCCGTTCTTCTAAGGCATACCCAAAGGGGGGACTTTGCATGCGAATTGTTTCCATCTGTCCGAGCAATACGGAAATCCTCTATTATCTGGGTCTTGGTGAACAGGTCGTGGGGCTGGACGATCATTCGGACTGGCCCCTGGAGTGGCAGCACTTGCCCAAGGTGGGGCCGGACCTGACCATCGACATGGATCGGGTAGCGGCGCTGAAGCCTGATCTGGTCGTCGCTTCTCTGAGCGTACCCGGCATGGAAGCGAACGTGGAAGCCCTGCAGTCGCGCGGCATTCCCCACATCGTCCTGAACCCATCGCGTATCAACGAGATAGCAGCAGACATCCGACTGGTCGGAGAAGCGACAGACATGCATAAGCAGGCGGATCAGCTCGCCACTCTTTTTGACGAAAGAGTGGAAACCATCCGACATCGAGCGTCTCAATATTCTCACCGTCCCAAGCTCTACTGGGAGTGGTGGCCCAATCCAATCTACACGCCAGGTGAGGAAAACTGGCTTACGGATGTGAGTGAAATCGCCGGCGCCATAAATGTCTTCTGTGACTATCCGGTAGCAAATGTCAAAGCGACACGCGAGATGGTGGCCGAGCGCGATCCAGATCATATCTGTGTCGTCTGGTGCGGGATTGAGCTCAAACGCATCAAACCCGCGATGATCACCGAGCGTCCCGAATGGCAGGAAATGACGGCGATCCGCAAGCACCAGGTCCATTTGCTTGAAGAAGGACTGTACTGCCGTCCCTCCCCCCGCATTCTCGACGGCCTGGATAAGCTCGTAAGCCTGATTCACCCCTAACACAAAAACGTTCAGACCTGATTTTGGCCTGAACGTTTTTTCATTTTTTCTTTCATGCTGCCTACGCAGCATCTTTGTTTTGCTTATGCTATTCACTTTTTTGTGTTAATTTACGACTTCCGCCATTGCGGCGATTCCTTTTTGGTTCAGGCTGTTGAGAAAGGCTTCTGTCAGCTTGCCATCACCTCGTCTGACGATATAGACATCCACTGATTTTTTGCCCCATTGCTTGAACACGTCCTGCTTGGTTTCAAAATACAGGTCAATCTTGTGTCCGCGGATTGCTCCACCTTTGTCCGCTACTACACCATAGCCGTAGCCCGGAATGTACAGCACCGTCCCAATCGGAAAGATACGAAGGTCAGCAGCAATTGTTGAGTAATCGTCTCTTCGTACTTTCACGCCTGAATAAGTGATGCCGTAAGAAGGATGAGACGGATTCTTGCCTGTCGACTCAAATCCGGCGTAATAGCCTGTCGCTACGACGCGTACTTTCGGAAACTGATCCAGGAGTGCGTCCGATTTATCAATGACTTGAGTGAGGGAGCTAGCGGAGACCGTGCGTTTTTTGACGACCCGCTGCCCATCTTTCGTTTCTCTAATTCCAAATGCAGTTTGGATGCTGCGATCTCCAACTGCGTTATAGCCATACCCATCGCTCGCAAATCCCGTCAGAACCATGATGAACAGAGCAATGAAACTGATTGACAGCTTCCCATTCATTTCTGGTAAACCTCCTCTCGGTTCTAGTCATGTCCCGAAGAGAAGGAAAGTATACACAAATTTTGGATGGTTTATGAAAAATTCAGTATATTGCGTCCGATTTTCCCCACACAAAAAAAGGATGCCCGCCCAAATGGGAGCACCCTCAGCCTGTTATTAAAACATCCGGTATCCTTTTTTACGCAGGGTGTGAATCGTCCATCCCGATGCTACCGTCCCTGCCATGCCACATCCTAAAATGACCGCATCCCAGATGCCTGGAACTACTTTTTGATAAACCAGGGCACCTACAAGCACCCCCAATGCAATGACCACGGGGAACCACGTTGTTTTCAAAATCATGTTTAAAATAAATCCGATGCCAAAGCCCAGCACGGTAAAAAGAACAATGGATACTACAAACTGAAGCAAACTCATCGATCTTACGCCTCCTGCCTCTCCCGCACATCCACCAATGGGGTGCAAAGATGGCTATTATCGTATTTTAGTGTAGCCTAAACCAGATGGACTGGTCAATATTTGACAACAAGGCGGACTCGCAAAAAAAGCCGGCACGCTCTCGCGCCCGGCTTTTGTACGTATGCTCGTTTACTTATTCGCTGCAGAAACAGGTTCCTCTTGATGATGGGTTCCAGACCCTTCACAGTTCGGACAATTTTCCGATCCGCCCAGGAGCAGTTGGAAATACCCTTGTCCATTGCAGTACGGGCATTGTTCTTGTTTATGTCTCATGGTGAGCTCCCCTTTCCTATCTTACATGCGTTGGAAATAATTGCATGTATTTTCTGATAATTTTGATGTATCTAACTTTAACAGAAAAAACGCCGTCTGCACAATTCAGTTATTGTGTGAAAAAACAGAAAAAACCGTGATGTAAGCGGAAACATCACGGTCTAGCTTCTTCAATCGCACCATTACTTGAATATTTTATAGGATGTGTACTGAAAGACTGGATCGATATCGTATGTCTGCCCTGGCATCCCGCTCTCTCTTTTTGCATAGCCAGGTAGAATGATTTTTAAGTAGGTAGATGACAGCGGATCCGTCAAGAGTTCACGGATGGGCGTAAAGCAAGTCTCGGCGATTTCCCCCTCCTGTGGACGCGGCTCGCCGCTTACATAGTCCATCCAGAAGACGACCATATTATCACTGATCGAGCCTTTAATGACACCAGAGCGAATCCCTGCCACCTGTCGCACGACGGCTTCCACACCTGTCTCCTCCAAGACTTCGCGAACGGCTGCCTCGTCTACCGTCTCTCCTTCTTGTACAAATCCTGCAGGAAAGGACCACTGCCCTTTCAAACCACTGTAGTCCTTTTTGACAACGAGGGCTTCTTCCCCGCGAATGACGATCCCGCAGGCCCCCAGCCACACTTTTCCTTCACGCACGTGTATCGCTTCCCTTCTCGTCCGATGCTGTGCTTTGAGTATACCATTTCTGGCAAAGGAAAAGCCCCCCGGCGCATACCGGAGGGCACTCTCTCTTACTCGTCATCGTCGTCCAGCAGTCCGTTGTCGATCATATAGCGAAGGTTTTCCCGATCCCGCTCTCGTCCTTTTTCCTTTAGGCGCTCAATGGCGGGCAGGATCAGTATGTCTACCTCGTGCTGTACATGCCAAGCGAGATCATGGCGCCCCTGTTCCTCCAGGTAAGCCCCCACTTCCATCATGGCATTGTAACGGTCCATCTCTTCTTTGGTCATCAAGCCTCTGACCTGAATACTTGCATGACGCATGCTACAGCTTCACCTTTTTCAGGGCGAGACCGACGCCACCGATTTTGTACAGGTAGCGCAAATCGCTTGCCTTTTTCATCATGGCTGCCGTGCTGCCGAATAATTTTTTTGATCCGACCTGACCGATGCCTTCCCCTTTGCCAAGAGAAGCCAGCGTTCCTTGCAGGTGCGGGGTAAACTTGTGTGTTACTTCTCCTCGAATGATTGCGACGAGGTTCTCTCCGAGCGTTTCGCCTTCTTGAACCGCGATTTGGGCTGTCGGCGGATACGGGCGTCCTTCCTCGTTAAAGATCAGCGCGCAGTCACCTACGACAAATACGTTTTCATGGCCAGGCGCACGCAAGTATTCATCTACTTTTACGCGTCCACGCATCACTTCAAAGCCAGCCTGTTCGACGATGCTGTTTCCTCTCACGCCAGCGGCCCAGACGACCGTTTTCGCTTTGATCTCTTCTCCCGTTGCCAGCAGAACACCATCTGGCGTACATTGCTTGATCGGCGTGGCGATTTTGAATTCGATTCCTTTTTTGCCCAAAACGTCCAGCGCGTAGTTGACCAGCTCGGGGTCAAAGCCAGGCAGAGCGGTCGGTGCCGCTTCGATGCAATATACCTTCACTTTACTCGGGTCAACGTCGAATTCCTCGCACAGCTCAGGCAGACGATCCCCCAGCTCTCCGCAAAACTCGATTCCGGTAAAGCCAGCGCCGCCCACTACGAACGTGACGTAATCCGTGCGGTCAGGCTCCTGCTTGAATTTTGAGAACATGTACTGAATATGCTCCCGAATGTTGCGGACCGCGTTGATGCTGCGAATGCTGAAAGCGTACTCCTTCAGCCCCTCGATGCCGAACGTTTCCGGCTCACTGCCCAGCCCGATGACGAGGTAGTCATAATCGAGGATCTCGCCGCTCTCCAGTGTGACGGTCTGCTCCTCAGACTGAATCGATTTTACGGTTCCTTTAACAAAATTCACTTTCTCTTTGTTGATGATCCTATCCAAATCGACGCGGGCATGATCAGCAGAGGCGGTACCAGCGGCAGGCTCATGGAGCCAGGTCGTGATGTAATGGTAGTTGTGCTTGTTGACCAAGGTGACTTCCGCTTCGTTATAGTTCAGCTTTTTCTGCAGCTGCAGCGTGGTGAGCAGGCCTCCGTATCCGGCGCCGAGAATGAGGATTTTAGGTGTACTCATGAATATCCCTTCCATTCATCAGGATAATGGTAACTAAAGGATGTTTGTGCCAAATTTCACGTGATTTGTTACGAAATAGGATGCCCCAATCTCGGATGTGTTGTCGGCTCGGAATGGTTGCTCTGGGTAGCCTTCAATTCCAACCTGTGAAAAATTGCACAAAGCTAGAAAAAATGTGTCAATTTCTTTACAGTTACCCTCATCATATCCAGTGATGCTTGGTTTGGCAAGGTTTTTTTACCCATCTTTCCCAATTCCATCTTTGGACTAGCTCTAACGCGCTCCTCCTTTTTATTTTTCCCTCCAGGAACATTATTTTCGTATAAAAGAAGTATTTCTATAATGATGGATGCGCTGGATTTTGATTAATTCCGGAGGTGCTTGGGATTGAATTTTCTGCAAAGGGATGAGCATATCTACGACATCACGATCATTGGAGGCGGCCCGGCCGGATTGTTCACAGCTTTTTACGGTGGTATGCGCCAGGTAAGCGTAAAGCTCATTGAGAGCATGCCGCAGCTTGGCGGTCAATTAGCTGCCCTTTATCCTGAAAAACACATATACGATGTGGCTGGTATACCCAAAGTGTTGGCTCAGGATCTGATCAATAATCTGAAGGATCAGATTGCTCGTTTCCAGCAAAAGATATGTTTGGAAGAAAAGGTCGAGAATGTTGCGAAAAATGCAGACGAAATCTTTGTGATTACCACCGATAAAGGCATGCACTACTCTCGGGCCGTGATCATCACAGCCGGTGTAGGAGCCTTCGAACCTCGCAAGCTGGAGCATCCGGATGCCAGCAAATACGAGAAATCAAACCTGCACTATTTTGTTACCGACCTGAACTCCTTCAAAGGCCAGCGCGTTGCCGTCATCGGCGGGGGCGATTCCGCCCTGGATTGGTCTTTGATGCTCGAACCCATCGCAAAAGAAGTGCACCTCATTCATCGGAGAGACAAGTTTCGAGCGCACGAGCATAGCGTTGACATCTTGATGTCCTCGAGTGTCAACGTCACAACCCCCTACGAAGTGACCGCGCTGCACGGCGAAGAAGCCATCGAGCGTCTCACCCTGACCAACTGCACGACCAAGCAAGAGCTGGACATCGAGGTTGATGCTGTCATTGTCAACTTTGGTTTTAGCTCTTCACTCGGTCCGATCAAAAACTGGGGCTTGGCACTGGAAAAAGGGTCCATTGTGGTCAACAGCCGCATGGAATCGAACATTCCCGGCGTTTATGCCGCAGGCGACATCGCCACCTATCCAGGCAAGGTCAAGCTGATCGCTGTTGGTTTTGGCGAAGCGCCCACTGCTGTCAACAACGCTGTCGGCTACATTTTCCCAGATGCAAAGCTGCAGCCTGGTCATTCCTCCAGCATGGACAATTTTAAATCCTAGGTCTTGCCTAGAACGAGCGCGGGAGTAAGCCTCCGCGCTTTTTTGCTGTATGGGATTGGAACGCTTGCATACTCCCCCTGCTTCCCGCGCACAGTAGGAAGAGCCCAATCTTCTTTTCGAGGAGGATCTCATGGACCATCTCTGCCCGGTTTGCAATGGTTTGGTTGCCTTGAAGCAAGCGTGCTCCCGGTGTGGAAATCGCTTGGATGATGCAGGACGGCTATACGACTTTTACGGTGACTACAGTCCTTATCGGGAAATCGATGACGCAAAGATGGATAATGGCTACCCCGACCGCCAAAAAAATCAATGCCTGCATACCGGCTGGTGTCCACAATGCCATGCGAGTGAAATGGTGATTGTGCAAGAGTGGACACCAGATCGGCTAAACGCACAAAAGGACGCGCACCAGTGACACGTCCTTGTTTTTGCTGCGTTATTTTTGTTTTTCTGCCAGCCGTTTTGCGAGACGGTCGTTTTTCGCCTTCATTTGCTCTAGCAGCTTGGGCAAAGCGGCTTTGATTTTTGCCGCATCACCCGAAGCAATGGCAGCATCGAATTCCTCGTGGACCTGCTTGAATTTCTCGCGCTGCGCCTCTCTGTTTTCCTTTTCACCAGACGGCACGGTACCGCGATTTTTTTCCTTCCACTCCTTGTACTGCTGCTCCATCTGTTCGCTGCTAATCTCCCCGCTTTTGACCTTCTCTCTCAGCTGGTCTTTCATTTTGCTTTTTTCCTCGCTTGCAGTTTCACGAGCTGACCGGAGCTGCTCTAGCAGTCGCTCCCGTTCTTTCATCACGGACTGCCATTCCCCTACACTGTTTGGCGTGTACTTCTCCGCCAGTAGCGTCATGTACATCCTTTGATGGGCACCCATATGCATGCCGTATCGCATTTTGACCTGGCCTTTTCCATGATCACCATGCGCCAAAGTCACATTGTTTGCCTGGACAAGCGGCTGCTGCACCGCCAGGACACTTCCCGGCATTGCCAAGCCCACGACCAGAGCCGTAGCCATCCATCCTGTTTTCCATTGCTTCATGCTGTCCACTCCTTTTCCAGTCTGTACAATCGTCGCTCGACCTGAGAGGAAAACGGGTCTAATCCATCTCCGCTTTCCTCCGAAAGTTTGTCCATCGATTGTGGCACGATTGTTGAAGAAATATGGAAAAATGTTGTAATTTTTCCGTGACTGCCGTTAAAAAGGGCGCAATTCGTTTCGATTTAGGCCCAAAAGCTTGACCAACCCCATCTGCTCCAAATCCTGCTTTGTTTTCGACGTTCCATGCTGATAAATGATTTGGTAAATCGCTCGCAGGTTGTCATCGTATTCATCGTTGTCGCGGTCCGGCATGTCAGACCAGAGCGTATGCCCGTGCATCCACATCATGAAGTCCCCATGCACGCAGTTATTCATCAGATCACGCAGCATCCCGACTTCCACATCGGTTGCCTCAATCTCAAAGTCATACGTCGAAGAGCCTTTTTCACTCCGAATCTCTGCAACAGTCGTACCGCTTTGCAAAGTGATGTAATATCGATTTTTATCCAGGGCCACCATCTCCTATCCATCGAACTCGGCCCTGCTGTTGGGAGCGGAGCCTGTGGAAGCTGCGTCTTAGCATTCCTGCCTTACTCCTTTACCATTCCCATACAAAGGCAAAATATGTATTTCGTTATGCAAAGTTTTTTTATAAAAGTGGCACAAAAAGCCGAACTTCTCTACACACTGGCTCAAAAGAAAGCGGAGCAAGAGGTCAAAGCCTCGAATGGAAAAGTAAACGAGGCCAAAGAAGCATGGGAGAAAATGAAATCGAGCCATCCATCCGCTGAGGAGCAATATCGCGAAGCTTACCGCTCTTACCTCGGTGGACAAAAAACGTTGGCTTTAGCTCGCTGACGAGAAAGAGGAATGGCTGAAAAGCACTACGAAAACCATCGAGTCCGCCTATGCGTACAACGTCGCTGTGGCAGCATTCCTGCAATCCACTGGCTATTAATCCATTATCCTTTTTCCAAATCTTGCATACCACTTCACCTCTCGCTATGCTAGTAAGTAGGTGATGAAGATGCGATTGATTATAGATACTTTCGTGCAAGTGGCACAGGATTGTCCCGTAACGACTGGAGTCGTACCGACCACAAAGCCGAATGCAAAGCCGTCCATTCACGTCCTGCAGTACGAGCTTTTGTCTATCGATCCCTATCGCTACACCATAGATGATCTGATCTATGAGGTACATATCCGCCATAAGGAATACCCCGAAGAGACGATCGCCAAGGACGCAGACCGAATTTGGGCCGAGCTGTTTTCGAAAAGCCATCCTTGCATGCGCGCTTCCATGCTTCCCAAAAAGTACGGCTGGGGCGTTCACTACGATCCCGCAGGAAAGCTCGCGATCTACGGTATGGAAACCGAGCAGTACCGCAAGTTCGTGGAAGGTACATCGGGCACACCCAAGCTGGTTTATGCCATGCGCAACAAACGGGCTTGACTTCCATGCAAAAAGCGCAGAATCAAGAGATGATCTTGGTTCCGCGCTTTTCTTTTTTTCCCCTGCTACTTGTTTTCCTTGCGCAGGTTGTGGCCCGTATTTTCTCCCGTTTTCGGCGGCGTGCTGCGGGAGCCTGCTGATGCCTCTGTCGGTCGCTTGTTGTTGTGCTTTGCCATCTCTCTTGCGACACCTCCTGATGTTTGAATGGTACGCAAGATAGTATGCCCCTGTGGAAAATGAGAAAACACTCTGACCCGCGAAGCAGGCCAAAGTGTTTGGTGGGCTGGTTTATTTTACGACAAGTTTGGCTACCATTTTGCCATGGTCTGGACCGCAAATCACGTTGCAGAAAATGGTGTACTCGCCAGCTTTATCGATTTTCAGTGTCTTGCTGCCTTCTTTTTGAAGCTCAAAATCTGTGCCTTCGATGCCGATCCCGTGGAAGCCTTCAGCAGACTTGAAGTTCACGGTGAATTCCTCTCCCGCTTTCACTTCAAATGTATCCTGATTGAATTTCCAGTTGCTCGCTTCAATATTGATCGCCGTACCTGTCGTCGCAGCTGGAGCCGCAGCGCTTGGTGTACCGCTCGCCGCCTGATCCTTGCTCTCGCCGCCACAAGCTGTCAACAGCATCGCTGAAAAGGCAACAGCGGAAACTAGCAATCCCCACTTCTTCGTCATCATGACCCCTTCTTTCTTCTTGTTCTACACTTCCATTTTACTGAAAGAAAGTCGTCCAAAATCTGGGAGTCTGTGACCGAATCGTGACTGAATCGTGACGAATTGGCTAACTTCTCTTCCCACTTCCTTCTCCTCTTTTTACCCCTCGCTGCCCAGCTGAATCTGATAGATTTTTTAGGTCTGCCTCGCAATTTTTCCTGCTTCTTGTACAGAATTCGTGCCCAAAAAATCAACCTAAAATTGCCGCGAGTACAAAAATCAGCCCTGTTTTGGCCACTCCCGACAATCACTTTTTATAAACTTGCGTCATGACTTGCGAATACTTGCGTTCTTCTTCCTTCTTCTATTCGTTCGGTAAATTTTCCGTCTGTATATTCCTCTATTACCTTTTTCCAAAAGTGTTGAGCAGGCTTATTGTTATCAATTTGATAAACTTCCCATTGCCCCTTATGCAAATCAAAAATATCTTTAGCAACCAGTTTCCCTAATCCTACCCTGCGATACTTTTTAGCAATAAAAAATTCAGCAATTGAAAAATAAACATCACTGTTCCTATTTTTCAATTTGACCAAGGCAACCCCAACAATCTTTCCATTTAACCGAATTAAATACGGATAATTGGGGTCTGTTGTCCAATATTCATCTATTGGATAATCACCATACTTACCATTTTCTTCAAAGTGCAAATCCATAAATTCTGAAAAATCATAGATGTAGAATTGCAACAGATTGCGGAGTGTTTCTTTATCTTCCAAGGTTGCTACTTGTATTTCATAGTCCATTCTTTATACCATCCTTTTTTATTTTTCTTCAAATTGGAAAAAAGTTAGCTTAGTGTAGTCCATGCCTTATGTAGTAGATTTTATAATACCAGAAATTGGAATGCCTATCCATATCGTTATCGCTTCAAATTTTGTTCATAGTCGGTCGCCTGGTGACCGTTATTAGGCAGTCAGAGCCAGAGAAGGTTTCTCGATTCGCGCCTTGTTCGCGCTCGGCTCCTTCATTGGCATCATAGCGTTCCACCACAGGCAGTAGCCTCCTCACCAAATTTTGATCTAGTTCCCCATCCAAAAAGAAGAACGCCTTCGAAGCTATTTACGGCAGCGAGGAGGGCTATTTTTTGCGGGGCGGATGATTGATCAAATACACCATGATTTCCGGAAAGCAGCAGAAACGCAAAGGAATGCGGGACGTGCCCAGCCCTCGGCTAATCGCAAACAATCCGACCCGATCATCCTTCTTGATCCCAACATGAAAGTGCCTGTACGGCCCCAGCGTTTTCCCGAGCAGTCTGATTTGCCCCCCATGCGTGTGCCCTGTGAGCAGCAAATCCCCTTGGACGCCATTCGCCCGAATATACGAAATAATGCTGGGAGAATGAGCGAGCAGCACCGTGCAATCCGCGTGCTCATCCGAGACTTCTGTATGGTATTGCTCAAAGCCGTAGGTTGAGTTATCGAAGCCATATATCCGCATCCGCGTGTCTCCGATTCTCACGATGCTATCCTGATTTTCCAAGACCTTCATGCACGTCTGCCATTGCTTTTTGCTGGCCGCGTAATCCGCTCCGGTGTAATTCCTCTTTTGAAACCCACGCATCTCTTCACGCTCGTAATTGCCTGGAACGAAGAAAATTCCATCCTTCGCCACAAGCTTTGCGATTTCCCTCATCACGTTCGCGAGCTGATCGCGGTTTTGCGTCAAGTCTCCGGTGACGAAAATCATGTCGGGCCGCCAGCGATTGACCAAGCGATGCAAGGTACCATTCAGAAAGCGGGTACGCCCGTGCAGGTCAGTAATGTGAATAAAAATGGATGGTGGCATACGTGGATGAGAGAGATGGACAGGCGTCGTCTGGACATACAGGGTATGGTAAACAAACACCATCCCCCCTGCCGCAATACTGAGAAGAAGCACGATGGCAGCTCCAGTCATATCGGTAGTCCTGCTCCCTTCTATTGCTTGATGGTTGGGGAGAGATCATGCTGCTCTTTCCTTTTATGCTCGCCATCCTTGTCCTATTCGCGTATGCATCTGGAATGTCCTCTCTATTCCTTCTGCAAATGCGTTTTCGCGACATATCTGGCGATTGTAAAGGACTGCCAGCTGCGCTCTTTCTGCAAATGGTCCCTCTTTTCCTGAAGGTAGTGCTGGATTCTATCCCCTATCCCTTTATCCTCTCGCAGTGTGGCGATGAGCGGAATCGCGTCATCGGACAGCTCCATCAAATACGCGACATCGATTCTCCCTGTCTCGTAGTAGCGTTGGATGTTGTTTTGGGCTATCACCGCATCTACCTGGATGTAATTCAGTACGACATATGCAGCAATTCCCGCGATCCCGTAATATTTGAGCAACGAAAAATCGTTTCGCCAGATTTTCAGGAAAGCGATCACGAACAGCACAAACATAAAGATCATGAAGGCATGCGCCAAAAATCGCGTCTGCGTGTAACCATAGGCCTCTTCATAAAGCGACAACCGGAAGTAAGCCGAAAACAGCATAAAGCTCGTACAGATAGTCAACAGGCTAAGCATGGCCTGCACGAATTTATAGATAACGGGCTGCGCTCTCGATACGAGATGCATGAAGCTGACCAGCAGAATGAAGTTGATGATCGTCAGGATCGTGACGAGGATAACCCCGTCCCACGCAATCCTTTTTTCTTCCGATCTCTCCAGTAGCTTGTCGGCTACTTCTTGCGGCTTTGGACCAATGACGGCATAGAAGTAACCAAAAATCAGAAGGGCGACCAGACCAATCCTGAACAGGCGGTATAACGCCTCTGCAGAATCCCAGTCAAACAAGAGGCTCGGTATTTTTGCTAGAAGGTGTCCGAAAACACCGTCTGCCTGTGTGAGTAGTGTGAGAACGACTAGTAGAATGGGAAGCGAGATGCCGATTCCAGCCAGTATCTTCACTGCTATTCCGTATTTCCTTCGGTCCATCCGGCTTTTAAGCCAGTGGCGGAGAAAGGCAAAGGGAATCATGGTGTACTTGAGGGTATACAGCAGCACGGTCTCCATCATCTCACCTGCAAAGCCCAGTGAGTACCAGCTCTGTCTGTGCCGTTTGAGGAGCAGCATCGTTTGCGCCACGAACAAAAATGGGACAGCCAGGAAATTCAATAGTCGGAATAGCGTATTGTCGTATAGAAAAAAGTCAGCGCGAGAAGAACGATTGGTACTGTGAGCAGCCATGCAAACAGCTGATCTCGAGAAAAGGTCAATTGGCTTTGCTGTTTAGCTTGCAAAAAAAACAAGGCGTACAACCCAAACACAAACAATGGATAGGAGATGCCAAACGCCTTTCCATAGAACAGGTAGTCACTGAGAACACCGATTGCCATGGAACCAAGCCACAGCCAACGCAACCCTCTATGTATTTGTAACTGCTGTGCTTCCACAGTCTTTCACTCCTTGATGCGTATTCGCCATCCGGGCGGCCGTCCCAGATCCAGCCAGATGTAAATACGTGGAAACACGACAGACAGATACAAGAGATGGAAATTAACCTCCAAAAGAAAAAACCTTTGCAGCTGATGTAAGCCACAAAGGTTTGATTATACTTCGTTATTTCCTTAGTCGTCGCACTTCTCCGCTTTTCCTTCGGCCAGTGCCGTCTTGAAGGACGACCCACAGCCACAGGAAGCCACCGCATTCGGATTCACGATGGAAAAACCGCCGCCCATCATGGATTCCTTGTAGTCAATTTCGGTGCCTTTAATGTATAGATAGCTGTCTTTATCGACAACAATTTTCACGCCGTGCTGCTCGAAGGTCTCGTCGCCTTCTTTCATTTCCTGATCCCAGCCCATGCCGTAGGTGAAGCCACTGCAACCACCTGGTCTGACTCCCACGCGTAGGAACAGATCCGGGTTATTTTCTGCTGCCAGCATTTCTTTTACCTTCAGGCTGGCTTGCTCTGTCAATGTAATCATGCCTCTTTCCTCCTTCTACAGGCAATGGCAATATTCTTGCGTATCTATAGTATACATAAAAAGGAGCTTCCTCTACAAGGTTCCCCTGCACTTCGAGAGCCCATTCTGAGAAACCCACTTATTAATGAAGAAAAGAAGGGTTTCCCCTTCTTATGCGAAAAATGCTTTGTTTTCCAGAAGATAAAATCGATACGGTTTTTTACTTGTGCCTACCTTAGACAGACTATGATCTATTTGGTTCAGTTCGTTGTGTAGTTGATCAATTTGTATACTGTATTCTAGGACTTCTGGATGATCCAACCCAAACTCTAACCCCATACTTACCATACGCTGTCGAAGGAGTTCGATTTTTTCGAGCAAAACGTCCCGCATTTGAAGCTCCTCCTAATAGTAGATCAGGCTATCTACCTATATTTTACAAGATTACCTAGGAATTCGCAAACAAAATTTCCCACTATCTCCTATTTCGGGGCAATATTTTGCCGATAATTGTTAGATTTTTACAGCCAACACTTGGTGAACTTATGTTATTGTTCCCTCTCTTCAAGAGGTTTATAATATAGATGCCTTGTTGTCCGATATGCAACACTCGAAGCGGATGGCTCGCCTACTGCTACAAAGGGTTAGACATCCTCCTACATCAGAGATTTCTCTCTTCCCCATGAACGTACAAGATTGGGAGAAGCTGGACGAACCTCTTTAAAATTCCCATATTACGAATCATGAAAGGACGTGTTTGGAATGGCGCTTGAAACCATTGCCATCCAAGACAAATCGCTCGCAGGCATCGCTGAAAAAGTACAGCATGGCGAACGCCTTACCTTGGAAGACGGTGTTACCCTCTTCAATTCCCACGATTTGCTGACGATTGGACAGCTTGCCAATCTGGTGAATCAACGTAAGAATGGCGACAATGTGTATTTTGTACAAAATATGTACATTAATCCGACTAACGTCTGTGAAGCGCACTGCAAATTCTGTGGTTTCCGCCGCGACAAGGATCAAGACGGCGCGTACACCATGAATACGGAGGAGCTCCTGCACTACGTCGAAACACGCTTCCACCCAGGCATTCGTGAGTTCCACATCGTAGGTGGGCACAATCAGCACATGCCTTTCGAATACTACATCGACACGCTGCGCACGCTGAAAAAAGCGTACCCGAATGTTACGCTCAAATCGTATACAGGCGCTGAAATCGAGTTCTTCTCCCGCATATCCGGCCTGTCCATCGAAGGCGTTTTGAAAGAGCTGATGAACGCTGGTCTGGAAAGCTTGACTGGCGGCGGTGCTGAGATCCTGACTGAACGCTATCGTATGAAAATGAGCCCAGAAAAAGCGAGCACCGACATGTACCTGCAGGTTCACCGGACGGCTCACCAGCTTGGACTGAAAACACACTCTACCATGCTCTATGGCTCTATCGAGACTTTGGAGGAGCGCGTCATTCACATGCTGCGTCTGCGCGAGCTGCAGGACGAAACCAACGGATTCATGGTATTTATCCCACTCGCTGTACAGCCGATCAAAGCAAGCGCGGGCATCAAACGCCGCAACTCTGCGATTGACGACCTGAAAACGATGGCGATCAGCCGTTTGATGCTGGATAACTTCCCGCACATCAAAGCGTACTTCATCAACATCGGTACGCAGCTGACCCAGCTGTCTCTCACCATGGGGATGTCCGACGTACACGGTACCCTCGTTGAAGAGCGCATCAGCCACGCTGCAGGTGCACTGACACAACAAGCCCTGACTGTTGATGAGCTGGTCTGGCTGGTAAAAGGTGCTGGCAAACGCGCACTGGAACGCGATACCTTCTACAACGTCGTCAAAGAACACTAATCGGATGAAAATAAAGAAGCTGATGCTCGATTCTGCGGCATCAGCTTCTTTCTATTAAGACATCTTAATAAGGAAAGTCTTCTTCATCCTCGCGTATCTTGTTCTTTATCTTGGTCAAAAGTTCATCTGCTGTTTCGGCCTGCACAAGTTTTCCATTGACAAGGGCAAAGGGCAACATATAGCACTCTCCGCAATAACCCAGACAGCCGTATTCCAAAACATCTACATCCAGATCAGGATCGTTCTCGAGTGCATCCAGAACGGATTGGGTATAGGAAGAAACGTTGCTGGCACAAAATTCTACTAAAGGCTTCATCTTACTTCACCTACCGATACAATCAATCGACATCGTCACGTCCTTTATTGTACCGCGTCTGCTGTAAAAATCCAGCGGAGAAAACGGGAAAAAGATTCTGCTTGCATTTTTAGCGAAAGAGACTAAAAATAGAATGGGTGCTGTATTAAAACGGACAGAAGAAAGGACTAGACCTTCTATGAAACGACTTGTGATCCTTGGTGGAGGATACGGGGGTCTTCGTATTATCGAGCGAGTCCTGTCCCCTGATTTACCAGATGACGTGTTTATTACCCTCGTGGACCGTATGCCTTTCCACGGTCTAAAGACAGAGTACTACGCTCTGGCTGCAGGGACAACACCGGAATCTCACTTGCGCGTCACTTTTCCCAATGATCCTCGCCTGACGATCAAATATGGGGAAATATCCGACTTGGATATGGACGAGCAGGTAGTGAATTTTACTAACGGGGACACCATTTCCTACGACTGGCTCGTAATTGGTTTGGGCTGTGAGGACCGTTACCACGATATCCCTGGTGCAGAACAGTATACGTGCTCCATTCAATCCATGGGAGCAACACGCAGCACTTATTCCGCGATTAATAACGTCAATCCATATGGTACGGTTACTGTCGTAGGTGGAGGATTGAGCGGTGTTGAAATGGCGGCAGAGCTGCGCGAAAGCCGTCCTGACCTGAATGTACGTATCATCGACCGTGGACAAAGCATTCTCAGTCCATTCCCGAAAAAGCTGCAGGAATATGCTTCCCAATGGTTCATCGAGCATGAGGTACAGCTCGTCTCCATGGCCAGCGTGACTGGCGTCGAGCCTGGCGTTGTTTACAACCACAACCAACCAGTCGAGAGCGACGTCATCGTATGGACCGCTGGTATCCAAGCAAACCGAATCGTGCGCTCACTCCCGATCGAAACAGACAACATTGGACGCGCCAAATTGAATCAGTATCATCAAATTCCATCCCATCCAAATGTGTATGTAGTGGGCGACTGTGCGAGCACCATCATCGCACCGAGCGCTCAGACAGCTGAATTGCAAGGCGAACAGATCGCCCTGATGCTGAAAAAAGACATCAAGGGTGAAGAGTATCCGGCTTCTCTCCCTGCGCTCAAACACAAGGGCTTCCTCGGTTCCCTCGGGAAAAAAGAAGGCTTTGCAAGCATGGGGAAAGTTTCGCTCGTGGGACAAATGGCTCGCGTCATCAAAAGCGGTCAACTGTGGATGTACAAAAAGCATATGGGATAAAAAACGCGTTTTCATCCGCCGCATACGGAAGCTGCCCAAAGCACTTCTCCATGCAGCTGCGATAACGCCAAAAAACCTGTTGACCCAAAGTCCAACAGGTTTTCTTTTTTGTCTTTTTCCTTTCGTGGCATGCAATCAGCGCTTTTGCACTCGCAGCACCGGCACCTTTTTCAGCTCATACGTACCCGCAAGCACCCCTTCGTGAATGACGCCCAGCTTCAGCAAGCTGTTGATTTTCCCGCTGTCGGCTCTCGACATTAAGCGCCAAAGGGATGGGTCAGGTAAAGAATTGAACAACCGCTCATCGCTATAATCCCGACGGTCCTGATAGGATATAGTCAGTTTATAGGCGCCTTCTTCCAACGAATCCGTGTTTTTGCAGCTTTCCATCAGCTTGCTGCGCAAGTTGCCTAGTTCTTCCTCCACCTGCTTCTGCATCTCTTTCAGCTCGTAATAACGGGCCAGATGCTCTTCCATCCGCTCGTCCTCCTTTTGGATTGCTTGCACCACCATGCAGTATATGAGCCTGTGATCCACGATAGAACGGTGCTCGCGAAACCAAAAGGAAGCCCCCGCTCCGATTCCTTTGAGCGAGGGCTGATTCGTTTTCTCGTATCGCTCACTTGACCGCTTATGTCCGTCTTGCTATGTCCTCTGCTCTGGTTGAACTTGTCGAGCGCGGCTATAGCGTGGATCGCTTGCCTGCTTCTGTCCAGCGGCAACTATCCGATCCTGGTCCCGGCTTCCCTTAACTTTTACATTTAATTGGGGGGAGCTAATCATGTTTTGATCTTTGATTCCAGAAAGGGTGCGAGATTGTTTATGCAAATTAAAGTGTTGACTAGTGCGCTTTGGAGAGACGAGGCAGGTTGGTTGTATCTGTTGACGTTGCTTGGAGATCGCTACGAGGTGATCGAGCCTCAGACTATTACGCTCACGGAGACCCTAGAGAAGGTTCAGACGGATGAACTGGAGGAGTATCATTACGGCATGCACGTCATTGCATCTTGTGTGATCAACTAGGCCGGTTGCATGGCCAGACTTTCAACTTACGCAAAGAGGAGAAATCTGGAGCTACAGTGAGATCGTAAAATTTAGCCTGAAAGCCGGTTTTGTCCACCACTCATGGACAAATGATGGTTGCTGGTTTTGTGCTAATCGCTGAAAACGGCGAAAAACGCTCGAATTTGGACATCCGGACGCTTGTTTACATAAAATAGATTATAGGCCCCCCTTTAGCTTGATTCAAAATAAGATACTAGGCTACCAATAAATTGAGCAATCCGCCTAAACAACGGATTGCTCACAATTTTTAGGGGTCCCGCCAACATTTTAACGAAAATATACGCTAAGCCCTAATCGACCGAAAAAATGCCGGTATCCTGTACGCTAAGGATACCGGCATTTTTGTTACTTCTGTTTCTTGATTTGATCGATCTGCTTCTCATACGCCTCGGATTGTTTCTTCAATTCCTGCTCATGTTCCTTGCGAAGCTGTTCAATGCGTTCATACAACGATTGAATTTTTGCCGTCGATTCCTCGTTTGATTTTTGGAGTTTGTCCTGGAACTCGGTTCGGAGATGTAATAGCTCTCTTTCTTTTCGACAGTGCGCTCGAGTTCAGCTTTATAGCGTCCCTCGGCCTGACGAAGGACTTCCTTCTGGATCTCATCCATACTTTGAATCGTTTCTTTTTCTTTGTTCAGTTCCTCTTGGAGCTTGGCGATTTGCTGCGTTAACCGGTCAACTTGATCCTTATAGGATTTACTTTCCTCGTATCCTTAACGAAAATCGTTTACGAGACCGGTCAATGTATCGTTTTTCTCTTTGTATTCCTGGATTAAGGGGTACCACCAACAAAACGCGGATTTTGTACGCTAAGCTCCGTTGGACCAAAAAAAGCCGGTATATCCTGTACGCTAAGGATTACCGGCATTAATAATTGGGGATCAGGATTGCTTTTTGCCAACATCGATAGTTACTGCACCTGATCTCTCAGGTTGTGCTTTACCTTCCCACCCCAAATCTAAATGATCTGAGACGCTGCAGCATATCACATTTCGACAACGATTAGGTGTATTTATTATTTATTCCATTATGAAAATGAATGTGCTAATGTAAGCGTTTCGTTTAGCCGAACTAATGACTATGATGTATGAAAATGTTAAAGGAGTGTTTGAGTTATGAAGAATTTTCTCAAAGAGCTCCGATCCATCAACGATATAAATTCCCTGGAGAAGATGAGGGAGCAATTCGTATTCCAAACTTTTGACATGAGTTTAGATTGGGATACCCGATTGGCCATTTTCAAAAAGATTGAATTGTTAATAAAACGAATGATTGAACTGGAAACACTTTAAACCCTTCACCAAAACTCGGCTAGCTGCGTATAATGTATAACTGCATAGCTCGAAACACAAAGGTGACTTAGCAAGGAATCCACATTCCTTGCTTTTTTAGTTTGGAGAACTACTAAATAAATAACCCCCCAAAAATTACTGGGGGAATTTCTGCTGTAGAGCTCAAAGGTGATTGCTCCACAACAATTTATGTAGTTCCTTCCCAGTTGGTGAGTCGAATTGAAAACATTTCCGTACTACTTGGGGTTCAGCTAACATTTTAACAATATTATACGCTAAGCACATAATTGTGAAAAAGTCGCTTTCTCTACTCTAAGGTTAACTGGCTTCGTTTTTTCTCAGATCATATTGATCAATAGACATCACCGCGATTATCGATAGTCAATATGTAAATCATTTGTTCCGTATGGTTGACTCACCCTATATGTACCCACTCGAAGGCGCATAAGCTTACCTCTTCCCTTGAGTGGTTTTATATCGCCTACTGGCGGACGAATAGCTAGTCCAGATAACGCTTTTCTAATGCGTTCTTGTATTACTCTTTCCTGTTTTACAACAAACTTTACAGCATCACGGCTTAATGTCAGTTGGTAAGTTGAGCTCACTCATCGCTTCCTCCCATGACATAAATTCGGCGCTGCCTTTCAATTGTCGTTCTTCTTCTTCGCTCAAAGGAACATCATCTGGTTCCATCAATGCAATCTCGTCCCAGTCTGGTCGGTGGCGTATAGAAAGGTATTTCAGATAGTCAAATGCTGATTGGTTAGCCTCGTCTGGAAGAAGTTCAATTAACTTTATTAATTCACGTTTGCTAATGGCCATGAAAACCCTCCTCCAAGCAATGTCCGCTAATTAAGATTAGCGGTCGTTATGCATTTTCAGATCGCACACTTGATGTCCGCTAATGTATCAGTTAAGATAAGAATACCATGTCCGCTAATGTAAGTCAAGATTTGGAGGCTTTGCTAATGAGAGAGACGACCGGGATTTCGGAACAGGGTGAGCAGACTATTCATGACTTCATTCACGCTCTCACCACCCGCGAAGATTTGAATCCCAAAACGCTAAAGGAATACGCAAGCGACCTGAAACATTTTATTGGTTGGTTTGAAACAGCCGACCACCAAGAGGAAGAAGTTATATTTCGAATCGAAGATGTGGCTACTCCAACATTAACACGATACCGGGAAGCCGCGCAAAAAGTGATGGAATTAAAACCGGCGACCATTAACCGGCGACTTATAACTCTGAAACGTTTTTTTGAGTGGGCCACTTCGGAATCCAGGATTCGCCGTGATCCTTCAAAGCCGGTCAAATTGGTTCCGGAAGAAAAGGTAAGCCCTCGGCAGATGACTGACAAGGAAGAAGCTGCATTGATTGCTGCGGCCGAGCATAGCGGCTCTCTCCGGGATCAGACGATCCTTATTGTCATGCTTCATACCGGCATCAGAACGATGGAGGTTTGCGACTTGACTCCCGGCGATATTCAAATCGGAAAACGCAGCGGTCAACTTACGGTGCGGTCCGGAAAACGAAATAAACAGCGTGAAGTACCTTTGAACGCAACGTGCAGATCTGCTTTGGAAAAATATCTGACAGTTCTTCCTCCGGATAGTCCTTATCTGTTTCCTTCGGAGAAAACTGGCGATCGATTAACCGAACGAGCTTTACGCCATTTGATTCAAAAATACATGAAAGTGGCGCGGCTCGAAGGACTGAGCGCACACGATCTACGGCACCGGTTCGGGTACGTGATGGCAGAGAACACGCCATTGCACCGCTTGGCGCAAATTATGGGACACGATAGTCTGGATACAACGATGATTTACGTCAAGGCGACTCGCGCGGATCTGCAATCTGAAGTCGAAAAAATAGCATGGCAATGAGGGGATGAGAACGATGTACGCGAGAGTAAGGGAATTGCTAACTCCGGAGGAACGGCTGCAATATTTGCAAATACCGCCTAATCTCGGCGAATGGGAATTGGGCACCTATTTCACATTTACCCAGCATGACCTTGAAATCATTCAGCAGCGGCGAAGAGATTATAATCGACTCGGCTTTGCCGTGCAGCTGTGCGTGCTTCGCTATCTCGGCTGGACGCTCTCTGACGTAAAAGAAGTACCAATTCAAGTCCTTTGTTATATCGCTAAACAAATCAACGCCGATGTGGAGTCTTTTGCATCTTACGGCGAACGAGAAGCCACGAAATACGAGCATTTGGAGGAAATCAGGAAGGAATATGGCTTCCAGACGTTTACCTTGAGTGAGTATCGTTCCCTGTGCAAGCATCTTTTTAACCATGCAATGGCGAACGGTAATCCTCTACACTTGATTCAACTCGACTCGAAGAGTTACGCAAGCGTAAAATCATACTGCCTTCAATGGCCACGATTGAAAGAGCAGTTTGGGAGACTCGCAAACGAACAGAAGAAAAAATATTCAGGCTGCTCAGTAGCTCGCTTACAGAAATACAGATTGCTAAGCTGGATCGAATCTTGACCACAATGCCGGAAAGCAGCAAAACCTACTTGGCATGGTTAAGGGAAATTCCCGGTACCAGCTCTCCGGATTCTTTTTTGAAGGTTATTGAAAAACTCGAATACATACGTGACTTGCAGCTACAAGTCGATACAAGAGGCATTCATCCGAACCGGCTGCGGCAACTTTCTAAAATTGGTTCACGCTATGAACCTCACTCCTTCCGTCGCTTTGATGATCCAAAAAAGTACGCGATTTTAGTAGCGTACCTACTGGAGCTGATTCAGGATTTGACAGACCTGGCTTTCGAGATTCATGACCGGCAGATCATGATACTGCTCTCGAAAGGGAGAAAAGCCCAAGAAGAACTTCAAAAGCAAAACGGTAAATCGATCAACGAAAAGGTTGTTCACTTTGCCGATCTTGGGGCGGCTCTGATCAAAGCTCGTAGTGAAGGTGTTGACCCATTTGTTGCGCTTGAAGCCGTTATGCCGTGGGATCAGCTCATCGAATCCGTGGAGGAAGCCAAGTGGCTGGCGCGGCCAGATTATGACTATTTAGACTTATTGGAAAAGAAATTCTATGCGCTCCGGAAGTATACGCCAACGCTGTTAAAATCGTTGGAATTTCACTCAACTAAGTCGGCGGAACCGTTAATGAAGGCGGTTGATATCATCCGGGATATGAATGAAACCGGGAAGCGAAAAGTTCCGGAAGGCGCACCGCTAAATTTCGTTTCAAACCGTTGGCAAAAGCACGTCTACGATGATGACGGAACGATCAACCGGCATTATTACGAAATGGCCGTTCTGACAGAACTGCGCAATTACGTTCGTTCTGGTGACGTTTCCATTGTCGGGAGCCGTCAGCATAAAGATTTCGAGGAATATCTTGTGCCGAAAGAAGACTGGAATGGCATCGATCCAAATGCTACAAAGCTTGCCGTCAGCCTTTCGGCAAAAAATTATCTTGAAGAACGGACTGAATCGCTTCTTCAAAGATTACACTGGGTTTCCGAACATATCGACGAACTGGACGGCGTGAATTTGGAGAACGGGAAATTGCACATTGAAAGATTGGAGAAAGATGTTCCGGACGAATCTCGGAATTTCAGTCTTTCCCTTTACGAGCTTCTTCCACGAATCAAACTAACGGATCTGCTCATGGAAGTAGCCAACTGGACGAATTTTCATGAACAGTTTATTCACGCCTCCAGTAACCGCACTCCGAACGAGGAAGAAACGACAATTATTATGGCTACCATTATGGCAATGGGAACGAACATTGGACTTACGAAAATGGCTGAAGCCACGCCGAGCATTTCATATCGGCAGATGGCTAATGCAGCGCAATGGCGGCTTTACGAAGACGCGATGAATAAAGCGCAGGCCGTTCTTGTTAATTTCCATCATAAGCTGGCGCTGCCCTCATACTGGGGAGACGGTACCACCTCATCATCCGATGGAATGCGCGTCCAGATCGGTGTTTCGGCGCTTCATGCAGATTCGAATCCTCACTACGGTACCGGGAAAGGCGCTACGATTTATCGGTTCGTGAGCGATCAATTTTCTACGTTCTACACGAAAGTCATCAATACGAACGCTCGGGATGCCGTACATGTCATTGATGGATTGCTGCATCATGAAACGGATCTGACCATTGAGGAGCATTATACCGATACAGCCGGTTACACCGATCAAGTCTTTGGTTTAACACATTTGCTCGGATTTCGCTTTGCACCGCGCTTACGCGACTTGGCTGACTCCAAACTGTACACAATTGGGAAGCCTGCCGACTTCCCTAAACTGGAGAAGCTGCTGCGAGGTCAGATCAACACAAAAATCATTCAGGAAAACTATGACGATGTTCTCCGACTGGCTCACTCCATCCGGGAAGGAACGGTTTCGGCATCACTCATTATGGGGAAAATCGGCTCCTATGCAAGACAAAATAGCTTGGCTACCGCACTCCGGGAAATGGGTAGAATCGAAAAAACAATCTTCATCCTGGATTATCTTTCAAGTGAAGCGCTACGGCGAAGAATCCATCGGGGATTGAACAAAGGGGAAGCCATGAATGCATTGGCCAGGGCGATCTTTTTCGGCAAACATGGAGAACTGCGAGAACGCGCTCTACAGGATCAGCTCCAGCGAGCCAGCGCATTGAACATCATCATTAATGCTATTAGCGTTTGGAATACCGTCTATCTCCAGCAAGCATCAGAACATCGCAAAAAGCAAGGTAAGCTTCAGGAAGATCTACTAAAGCATATTTCACCACTTGGATGGGAGCATATCAATTTCTTAGGAGAATACAAGTTCAATTTAAGGCAGAATACTTCTCTTAATTCATTGCGTCCGCTTAAAGAACAGGACATTGAATGAAAGGGTCCGGGTGACAGTCCCGGACCAGCTTAGAGTAAGAAAAAACGCCAAGCCGCACATAATTGAGGGCTTAGCGTATATTTTCGTTAAAATGTTGGCGGGACCCCTTTTATAGCTTTTTGTAACTTTTATTACCGCTGACGTCCTTTTTCTTCTTGATACCTTTGTCAAACTCAATTTCTTGTACTTCAATAAGGCTTGTTTCTTCACCATTTTCTGTAGTTGTTATCAACTTGAGTAGTACACCGGTTTCGGTATCTACCCACATTTTGAAGTTTTCAGCTCTGAACTTTTGGGAAAGGTCATCCAAGAGTTTACCTTCAATAACAGTTGCTTCACGGTCTAAAAAGGACTCATTACCAGTGACTTCATAGTTTTGCTCATTGTCATCCAACCAAAAAGCTATTTGTTGAGGATAAGTAACAATTTGAGCATCGAATGTTGAAGCAGGATCTGGTCTTAATTTCTTAATTGTTTTTCCATCTTTCACTTTATCGCTTGGGCTTGCAAATTGATTTACTTTTTCAGGTTTCATCGCTGATTTCTTGATTTCTTTGTAAGCACTCTCTTGAGGATAAAGGGTTAAAATTGTCTCTTCATCGGACAATATTTCTTTGGTTACTTCGTTTTTCTTATCTTTTACTTTTACGTAACTATAGGGGTTTTCACCTTCCTGAACCTGAAATTCCACTAGGATATTTCTGTTCGGAGTCACATGCTTAAAACTCCCCTGAACATCTTTATAAAGATGAATTGCGTTTAACATTTTACTTTTAATCAATTGGTTATCATCCAGATTATCAGTTTTAAGCTGAGCCTTGATGCTGGTGTTCTTCGGTTTAGCATTTGAATCCATAGTGCCATAGAAAAGGAAAGTTGTTGCAGCAGCTACAGTTAAAACAGTAGCTGCGATCGCAGTAACCTTTTTCATCTTTAATGTGTCCTCCCTTGATTAAAATTCTTTCTGTAATTGCGCTCCGTCTGCTCCCATGCCTCCATAGTAACTAGAACGATCCATGCTTAAATACGTACCTGTATTTGTATAAGACGACAAATCCTCCAGATAGTTCCATCCTGCAGTTGCATATTCTTGGTCTAGAACTGTTTGATTTCCATTCCATTCATAGTAAACAAGGTCAACGAATTTTGAACTATTGAGCCATACGGCTGGATAGTAGTTACCAGGGGAATCCATTTTTAAAAAAACCCAAGCATAATTGGATTTCGAAATGTTACTACTGCTATTAAACATAGCGTAACCAGTTGTATAACCTGCTCTCCAATAGTTTGAAGCCGGACCTAATTTAGTCCAATACGAAGAATATTCTGGTTTAGCAGAACAATCATTATCGTTTTGTTGATCGTCACAATATTTTGTAGTCGCAGCGAATGAATCATGAGGAAGAAATGAAGCAAAAGACAATAACATAGCGAATACTAGAAACAATTTTCCGAATTTCAAGAGTAACCCCCCTAATTGCTAGAATATACCAATTTATTACAAAAAATTACACAAATGTCAAGTTGATGGTTGCCTCTTGTGCATCTTGTTGATTGTTTCTGTCGAAATGTTAAGCTTTACATAAAACACATTATCGGGACCCAGCGGTGTTATAAAAAAATCGGTTCCTCTTTTATTACATAGGATCGAAAAAACATAGAGCACAGCCACGATTGGAACGGACATGCCTATTCTATAAGTGACAGCTGCTGCAAGAGAGGAGGAACCGAAATGAGCTTATACACCGTAAATCCCGATGCAACTCAACGCCAAATCGTCGGAATGTTGGATATTGCTAAAATCAACCGTACCCTTGGGAAGACCGTGTTTCCCGAATCTGGAATCCCCCGTGAAATCTGGATGTATCCAGGTTTGAAAAAACACGTCCAAAAGAGGCATCCAGGTATTTTTGAAGCGTACCATCAGTACGTTCCTGACATCGTTGAAAACCCTGACTACGTTGGCCAGAATCCGAAGGAGCCAGGGATCGAATTGTATAAAAAAATCAACGATACCATATTGCTTTCGATTAATCTTGACCCCGATGGTTACTTCTACGTGTCCTCATTCTACGATTTGAAGAATGCTGAAGCTAAAATTGAAAAACGCCTTCAGTCAGGTAGGATAAAGCCTTATTTATAGGTCTTTTTTCTGTATTTCGTAAAAGTCACTATTCAGTGCATTTCTCTCCATATTGCGTTCATTACGCAAATTGTGTTAAACTATCCATGATAGATAGTTCCTACTGTCGTTTTGATTCGGAATGAAAACGCGTTGAAAATAGTAAGCTAATAGTGGGATCGCTGAGGTGGGAAAGGTTCCCCACGCGCCTGTCATTCGGCAGGTTAAAAGAGATCAGGATACGCCGCCCTGCTGTGATCCGTTTGTCAGGCCCTCCATTTTGGAGGGCTTTTTCATTTTTAGTGGACGTCGCCCTGTGGTTGTGCTGCAGGCCGCAAAATTGATAAATCTAGCATTCGACAAAAGGAGTCATAATATTCTATATATAAAAGTAGAGGATCCTGTTAATATAGTACTAGATTTGGTATATAAAGGAAAACAGAGGGGTTATGGTGAGAAAATTGTTTAAAAATCCAAAAAACCATTTTGTGCTTATGACGCTTGCGTTAATGTTGGCAATTGTCCCTGTACAAGCTGCTTTTGCAGCAGAGGAGTATCTTTACATGCTTCCAAATGAGCATAGTGTAACAGGAGATTTTGTATGGATCTCTAAAGGAGATAGCGTTTACTATGAATGGCTAAACGATGGAAGTATTCATGGTGTTGGATTCGGGGTTTATTACTTTGACGGAAGTAGTAAGTTAATTTCGAATAAAACTGCTGGGTCAGGTAACGGTGGGGCCTGGGCTTTATTTACGGCACCATATACAGGTAATTACTTTTTAAAAGCAAACTGCGGTGGCGCAGGACAAACAGGATGCGTGGGTTCTGGGTTCATTCGATACTAATATTAAAAAGGAAAGGCTCTCGATTGAGGGCCTTTTCCTTTTTGGCGTATTTAAAGCAAATTCGGGGTTTGGTTATTGAAGGGAATTTGCGACTTTAAGTAGATCGTCTCGTTTTTCTTTCTTGTCATTTTTGGAAATTCCCACTAGATAGGTTAAGCCATTTTTCTTGAAACGTATAAAATCAGCAATGTAATTGTCAGCATGAAGGTATTCAGCTTTTGTACCGTCGACTAAGGTGACAATTTCCGGTTGGATTTTTATATCGCCACCGTTTTGAACATAAATAGAAATGGATAGAAGCTCATTTGTTTTTTCGTTTAGGTAATCAATACTTAACTCCTGTAAAAGTTTATTAAAATGCCCACCTGTATGAGTTGGGGTAAAAGGAACATATTGGGGAAGTAAAATATCCTTCTTATATGTATTTTTAAATTGTGTTTCTGATAATTCAATTGTGGAAATATTGCCCAGTGGTTTATTGGAATCAACGTCTAATGGATCTTTTGGATTCGGGGCAACGGGTTGAAGGATACTTAGACTTAATAGAATGGGCAGAATTTTGCTGATTAACATTGTTTCAATCCCCCTTTTTTCTCGTCTTAAAATGCCCATAATTGGGTTTGATATTCAAAAGAAGGGAAGGGATTTTGGTAATAGCGCTGGGCGCTTTCCGCAAGCGCGGGGCCAGCTTTAGCGCACAAAGTGAAATTTGTTAGCTGTACTCTCGTGTTGGACAACACGAATAGCCCGGTAAACGTCTGAATCGCTTCACCAGGATGCTTGATCAGGAAGGTGGAATACTCTACTTCCCATGGATTCCATTTGCCATCGCTACCGAGGCCCCAGACGGAATGGATGTTTGATACCGTATCTGCATTGTTCATCCCGACAACACGCTGCTCGCCTACCAGCTCATACGTCCCATTCCCATCCATGTCGACAGGAGCAAGCGAGCTGAACGGGTAGGAATAGACGGACAGGTCCTCGTCTGCTTTCACAACGAGCTTGCCTGCTTGATCATACAGCTTGGCTGCTGTGTACAGCGCTTTATTGGCGCTGACATCAAAAGTAAGAGGTTTGTCCAGGTGCGTCCCGGTACCTTCGATCTTGAAGCCGTCTACGAACTTCCCTTCATAACGGATGCCTTCGTTTTCCGCCTCTCCAAAGAGCACCTGCGAGGTCTTGCCCGCAAACGTGGCGACAACGTGATTGTAGATGCCTCCGCTACCGCCTGTCGCTGTTTTAACAAAAGCATCCGCTGCATGATCTCCTGTGAAATCAACGAGTGTCAGCTCCCCTTCGTATCCTCCCAGATCGCCCAAATCGGCCTTGCTGTAAGCTTTGGTTTTCCCATCCTGAACCACCAGCGTCATCGCGGAAGCGTAGATATCGTCCTGTTTTTCTTTTGTTCCTACCAGAAACACTGTATCTGCTGCCTGGTCGCCTGTTACGTCTGCTGTCTGTTGGTCGAGGACATATACGTTCTTACCCAGCTGCAATTCTGCTGCTGCTGCGAAAGGCTCCCCTATTTTCGCTTCCGCATGCGCGATTTTTGTATGAGAAGCTGCCAGTCCAGAGCATCCAATCACTCCAGCAAGCAGCAAGAATGTAACGGGCTTCATCCATTTTTTGTTCATTTCAACTTCCTCCTCTATATCGTGGCTACATTCACAACTATAGGACGAAACGGGCCACTTAGCGTTACAAAACAGAAACGAACAAATGACGAACTGGTAAGAAGCCCTCTCATGAAATCTGCCAAGTGTATGCACCCAAAGGGACCAATCTCGTGTACACGTTCCGACGGTAAAACAAAAAGACGGTCCAAGGTATCCCTTGAGACCGTCTCTTCTGATCTTTTCTTAGGCTTCGCTTTCCGTTGCCGTTGCCAAAGGCTTGAGGCCCATGCTTTCCAGCTTGGCATGAATGTCCTTCAGCTTCGGATTGCCTTCCCCGACAATTTCCCCGGAAATTACGACAAGCGGATACCATAAATCTTCCTCAATAATCCGCCCTGCCCAGATATTGTCATCCTCTGTCTGAGGCTGTTGAAAGTCGCTATATGTGATGCGAATGCTTTCGCCTCCATATTTACGGGAGAGCGCTGCTTGCAACCAGTCAGCTGTTTCTTTGGCGGACGGAAGGTTAACGCAGCTCGCGCACAATTGCTCCGTCCCAAACACTTTGATTTCTACACTCATGCTCACGGCCTCCCTCAACGCACGCTCTACAGCAATTAAGAGAGTGCTTGTTCCAGATCCTCGATCAGGTCTTCTACATCCTCAATGCCGACAGAAATACGGATCAAGCCCTCGGTTATGCCCAGCTCAGCACGACGCTCTACTGGAATGGAAGCATGGGTCATTCTTGCAGGCACGCTGATCAGACTCTCGACTGCACCCAAGGATTCTGCCAGTGTGTAGAGCTTCACTTTGGATAATACTTGATCAGCACGTTCAGCACTGCCTACGTCAAATGAAATCATACCGCCGAAGCCACGAGCCTGTTTTTGAATGAGCTCATGACCAGGATGGCTGGAAAGCCCAGGGTAGAGTACACGTTCGATGTCGCTGCGTTCTGCCAGCCATTTGGCGAGCGTACGCGCATTTTGCTCATGCTCCTCCATACGAACGCCCAGTGTTTTCATCCCACGCAGAAGCAGCCACGAGTCTTGTGGACCCAGTACGCCACCAATAGCGTTTTGTACGAAATGCAGATCTTCGCCAAGCTGCGCATCTTTCGCTACCACAAGTCCTGCCACCACGTCACTATGTCCACCGAGGTATTTCGTTGCGCTGTGGAACACGATGTCTGCGCCCAGATCGAGCGGGTTTTGCCAGTATGGCGTCATGAAGGTATTATCAACAACCAGCAGCAATCCTTTTGCTTTGGCAATGCTGGACAGCGCGCTAATATCATTAACTTTTAAGAGCGGATTAGTCGGAGTTTCCATAATAATAGCCTTCGTTTCGGGGCGTACGGCAGCCTCCACAGCCTGGAGGTCGTTTGTATCGACATACGTGGCTTCTAGTCCGAGACGGGAAAATACACGAGTAATGACGCGATACGTACCGCCGTATACATCGTCACCTACAACCAAATGATCCCCTTTATTGAACAAGGATAGAATCGTAGACAACGCTGCCATACCCGAGCCAAATGCAAAACCGCGTGCGCCGCCCTCGAGCTCAGCGATGTACGTTTCCAGCGCGTGACGAGTTGGGTTGCCTGTACGGGAGTATTCGTATCCTTTGTGTTTGCCGATGGCTTCCTGCTTATAGGTGCTGACTTGATAAATCGGAACGGATACGGCCCCTGTTGCCGGATCTCCCTCAATACCACCGTGGATCAATCTTGTTTTGATACGCATGTTAGATACCCCCCTGATAAATTTGTTTGCTGAGATAACGCTCACTGCTGTCTGCAAACAGAACGACGATGTTTGTTCCTGGCGCCGCTTCCTTGGCTTCACGCAATGCTGCTGCCATGGCTGCTCCAGCCGAGCTTCCTACAAGCATTCCTTCTTTGGCTGCCAATTCCTTTACCAGATCGAAAGCTTCGACATCCAGGATGGTATGGATGGCGTCGAAATAGCTTGTGTCCATAAATGGAGGCAAGAACTCCATGCCAATCCCTTCTGTTTTATGCGGTCCTGATTCTCCGCCATTCAGAATGGAACCTTCTGGCTCGACAATGACCGTTTTGATGGAGGAATCTTGTTCCTTCAGATAGCGAGCAACTCCCATGAATGTACCACCAGAGCCAGCACCCGCTACGAAGATATTCACATTCCCGTCCATTTGTTTCCAAATTTCCGGACCTGTCGTCTTGTAATGGGCTTCCGGGTTTGCCGGGTTGGCGAACTGCTGAGGGACAAACGCACCTGGGATGGATGCAGCAAGCTCTTGTGCTTTGGCAATTGCCCCTTTGATTCCTTGCTCTGTCGGTGTGTTCACGACTTCCGCTCCGAGCGCACGCATCAATTCCTGCTTTTCCTCGGAAAACTTGGCAGGTACGCAAAAAATAACTTTATAACCTGTTCCTACAGCGGCCAATGCGACACCGATCCCTGTATTCCCTGCCGTTGGTTCAATAATCGTGCCACCTGGCTTCAACTGACCGTTTTCCTCTGCGGCGCGGATCAGCTCCATGCCCAATCGGTCTTTGACGCTGCCACCTGGATTAAAGTATTCCAGCTTGGCAAACAAGCGGACTTTCTCTGGAAGATCAAACTGTGTAATTTCTACGATGGGCGTGTTCCCAATCAATTCCTTAATGTTGCCATATACATTCACGTAAATCTTACTCCTTATGTTGAAGTACTTGCGGTTTCATTATAACATGCAGCTTATACAAAAAGTCCATGCAAGCTACACATCGCTTGCACCTTCTGATGGAAAGTGTCAACAGGGCACGTAAGCCATGGATTTCTCATCGCTTGGCGTTTATAATAAAGAAGAAGGCCTGAAAGGAGTGATACACGATGGAATTGTTAGATCAAGTGCAAGAAGTTCTCGATAAACTGCGTCCTTACCTGCAACGCGACGGTGGTGACGTACAGCTCGTTGATGTAGAAGACGGTATTGTGAAGCTGCGTCTGATGGGTGCATGCGGTAGCTGCCCTTCGTCTACGATCACCCTGAAAGCAGGTATCGAGCGTGCTCTGGTAGAAGAAATTCCAGGCATCAAGGAAGTACAACAAGTATTCTAATCAGAGTACCGACATGAAAGCAGCTACGGAAGAAATGGCGTAGCTGCTTTTTTCATGGCTTTCTCTTCTTCATGGCTTCATGGCATCCTCCAGAAACCCGATCACCCGACTGGCGTATTCCTCCGAGGCCATCGCGTAGCTGCGCACATGCCCTGCTCGCGGCACGAGCCAGAGGGAAGACTTGGGATGGACCGCAAGCTCACGAAGCTTTTCACTATTGACGGCGGGCACAGTGGAATCTCCCGTCCCATGAATAAAAAAGATGGGCTTCTTCGCCTGTTTCACTGCCCTATACGGTTTGACTTCCCGCGGGTTTGCCCCCAAGAGGATCGGGCAAATGGTCAGAATCAGCCAGTTGAAGGGATAGCGAGGCAGGCCCGTCCATTGCGGCAAATTTTCCTGCAAATACTCTCGCAGCGAGTAAAATGGCGAGTCTGCAACGATCACCGAAATACGCTCGTCAGCTCCCCCTGCTAAAAGCGCAGTCGCTGCCCCCATGGAAAACCCGATGATTCCCAAAGTATGCTTAGGGCACCGCGCACGCGCATAATCGATCGCTCCAAGCAAGTCCTTTTGCTCCCGCAGCCCAATCGTTGTCAGAGACGGACTGGATTCGCCCGCATTGCGAAAATCAAACATCAGGACATCATAGCCCTCTGCCAGAAGCTTAGCTGCCAGAGACAGCGCGGGTAGATGCGGCTCCTGACGGTTTTGGCTGTATCCATGGGCAAAAATCAGCGTACGGCTTCGCGACTTATACCCATTGCGTTCCGCGGAAAAATACCATCCTGCCAGATTGATGGCGGTTTCCCTGCTGGGAAAGGTAATCGCTTGCGTTTCCTGAATGCCAAAGTCCTCTGGCAGCATATCGAGCGGCCCTCGTGCGGGATGTGTCAGCCTCCATGTCACGTAGAAGGCCACAGCTACCATCCCGATGATTCCAAACAGCACAAGTCCTGCTACGACATAAAGAATGGTGCTCATAACGGCGTCAACGGCCTTTGGCCACCCAGTACGGCTACGATATTCGCTGCTGCCAGCCTCGCCATTTCGGCGCGGGTTTGCTCCGTGGCACTGCCGATATGCGGCAATGCGACAACATTGGGCAGAGTGAGCAGCGGATGGTCCAGAGGAACCGGCTCCTGCTGGAAGACATCCAGGCCTGCCGCCCAGATTTGCTTGTTCACCAACGCCTGATAAAGGGCTGTTTCATCCACCGTTCCACCCCGTGATACATTGATGAATACGGACGTAGGCTTCATCCAGGAAAATTGCTTTTCTCCCATCAGAAGACGGGTTTCCGCTGTCAAAGGGGTTAACAGCACGACGTAATCGGATTCGCGCAATAGCGCTTCCAGACTGACGAGCTCGGCGCCCGTTTCTGCTTCTGCTTGCTGCTTTTGGCTCCGGTTGTAATAGAGGATGCGCATGCCAAAGCCTTTTGCCCGACGAGCTACGGCTTCCCCGATCCTGCCCATCCCAATGATCCCTAAAGTCGCCCCATATACATTTTGACCAGCCAAAAGAGACGGACTCCACGACTTCCATTCCCCATTCAGAAGAAAACGGTTCGCTTCCATCAGCCTCCGTCCGGTCGCCATCATCAAAGCAAACGCCAAATCCGCTGTCGCTTCGGTCAGTACATCCGGTGTGTTTGTCACCCATATGTCCCGCTTTTTGCAGGCAGCCAGGTCGATGTTGTCATAGCCGACTGCCATGTTGGCCACCACGCGCAGACGCTGTGCCCGATCCAGCAGCTCCTCATCAATTCGCTCCGTCAGCATGGCCAGAATCCCGTCTGAGCTCTCGACCTTTTCCAGAAAAAGCTCACGCGGGATCGGCTCATCCTGCTTCCATACCTCTACATCCGCTGCGGTTTCCAGCAAAGAAACAGCTTCATTCGCTACTTGTCTCGTCACTAACACCTTGGGCTTCTTCATCTTCCGGCCTCCACAACCAATCAATTTGTGGAATGGACGCGCCATACTGCTGTGCGACAAGATGTGGATACCGACGGAGTGCCTCTTCCATGCTCGCCAGCTCGTCTTCCAGCTGCGATCGCCACTGTTCGCCGTTTACTTGCTCCTTCTCTTCAAAGGGAAGCTCCTGATAGGACTCCACCAATCTGAGAAATCTCCCCGGGTACAGCATGAGTCCGTAAATCACCGCATACTCTTCGGGCAGCAAGGGAGAAACGTGATTGTAGCCTGCGAGGAAGCTGGCTATTTTGTCTTCCTGCCATCCATTGCGTTTCGTTTCAGCTTTGATCCATTGACCGATGTCGCGAGCACGCATGTCGAGCACCCAGTTCCACTCTCCGGCAACCAGACGCGCATCCTTCTCATTCCATAGCATATACCCTTGATCAAAATTTTGGTAGGCAACTTTGCCAAAGGCAGCCGTTTCTTTTACCACTTTATCGTAGCCAGATGCGAGTAGATACTGAACAGCGATTTCCCCGAGCTGGTGCACATACGTGTAACTCGTCAACAAGAGCTCATCCATGGAGGTCAGCTCACCATCCACTTCGTCTAGCTCATCGCGATATTCATTGTAATGGCGTAGCTTTCTTCTCCACATGCTTGGCCAGTTGCCTAGCGAGCTGTAAGGAATAAAGAGTTTGTCACCTTTAAAGGTGCTGGTAGCCAGATGAAATTTTGCCAGGGACTCGCCGCTTGCAAAATAAATGTCCTCTGGAGCCCGCTCCCGTACGCCCCGATACAGGTAGTACAGCTGATCTTCTGCGACAATATGGCCTTGACCGCCCTTTGTCTTGACCAGCTTGAGCACGCCAAAGTCCTGCTGCTGCTCGTTCAAATGCTTGCGGACGCGATCGATAAATTTGCTTTTGTATTTGTAGCCTGCAGGTGCTTCAAACAGGTAAAACACGCCTTTATCCGTTTTCAGCACCGTATTTGCGCCTTTGGCGTGAGCTTCTTGCAGGGAAAAGCCGTATTCTTCTTCCAGCAGCTCTTTTTCTTCCAACGATTTCACCCTCCTTGCATCACTTCGGCAAAACCTTATGGCGCATAGTATGTGGGTGAATCGGGATAGGTGCCTATTTCCTTGCAGATACTATTCGCGTGGTTAACGGAGGAGGAGGAGAAAACGTATGAGTGATCATCCGCTGAATAGCAACTCGTGCCTGGAGGTCGTCATCGATTTGTTGGCCAAACGCGGTGTCAGTCTGGATGACATCGCAGAGATTGTCCATTTTTTGCAGATCAACTACGTCCCGAATCTGACGCTGGAGATGTGCCTCGAGAGTGTAAAAGCCGTTTTGAAAAAGCGAGAGGTGCAAAATGCCCTCCTAACCGGAATTCAGCTGGATATGCTCGCCGAACAAAAAAAGCTGCTTCCACCGCTGCAATCGATTATCGAAACGGACGAGCCCCTGTATGGCGTGGATGAAGTGCTGGCGCTTGCCATCGTCAATCTGTACGGGAGCATCGGCTTTACCAATTTTGGCTATGTAGACAAGCTGAAACACGGTAAGCTGGCGTATCTCAACGATAAGAATAATGGTGTACATACTTTTTTGGATGATTTAGTCGGGGCGATCGCTGCCGCTGCTTCCAGCCGGATCGCCCATCGCCAAAAGCAACAGGAGGAATGATTAGAGGATTAGCGAATCAGCGTTCTATGCCATTCGCCGAGGTCTTTTGCGATATAGGTGGGACGTGCGGGATGACGGTCTGCTTCCTCTCGCGTCGAATACCCCGTGAGTACCAGTAGGCTATCCAGCCCACTGCTTTCTCCCGCTTCAATATCCGTGTACAGGTTGTCCCCCACGATCAATGTTTCTTCGGCACAGGTGCCCAGTCGTTCCAACGCGTATTTCACGATAATCGGCTGAGGTTTTCCGATCACGATCGGTGCAGTAGCGGATGCTACCGATACAGCCGCTACGAGTGAGCCGTTTCCCGGGAACAGCCCTTTGTCCGTTGGCAAAGCAGCATCCGCATTGGTCGCAAGCAAAACGGCACCGGCGCGCACCGCGCGAGTCGCGATTGCCAGCTTTTCATAGGTAAAGGCTCGATCAATCCCTACTACGACATATTGCGGTGCCTCTTCGGACAGGATAAATCCTGCCTCTGTCAGCTGCTCTTCCAGACCGGCTTCCCCGATCATGTACACCTTCGCACCTGCAGGCGCCTGCTCCCGTAAATAGGTTGCGGCTGCCATGCTGGAGGTATAAACATCCTCAGGCTTTGCCTCAATCCCCATCCCGCAAAGCCGCTCCGCCACATGGACCGGTGACGCTGAAGAATTGTTGGTCAGATACAGGTACGGAATGCCCTGCTCTTTCAGATAGGAAATAAACGCTGCCGCACCGGGGATGGCTTCTCTCCCTCGAAATATCGTACCGTCCAGATCCAGCAAGTAGCCTTTGTAAGCTGTCATGATTTCCCGGCCTCCTTTTTCTACATCCTCTCTTTCAAACAAAAAACCACTCGCCGTGGAGTGGATTTTCTATCGGCCATTTTACCGTCAGCGGCCTTCCTTGATTTCAAACACGCATTTCTCTCCGCCTTTTGCCATACAGGAGGTTTGCTCCACGTTGGCATTCAGCACGCGCCGGAACAAGGAAAGCTCACAGTTGCAGGCCTGATTGAACTCACGCGCAACCTGCGAGATCGGACAGTTAAACTCCTGAATCCGGTAGCCCTGTCCTTGCTCATCCTTTTCCCACTCTACCATGTAGCCCTTGTCGTTCTGCAGCTCTGCAAGCTTCGCTACGCGCTCCTCCAGGTCTCCCTGCATATGAGTGCGGTAGTTTTCCTCCAGACGGTTTTCCCGGCGTCGAAACAGCATTTCCACTTTCCCGATGCCGTCCATATCTTTCAGATCCTGCAAAAAGTCTAACGTCAAATGAGAATAATTGCGCGGAAACAGTTCGTCTGCCTCCTGCGACAAGGAATATACATTCGTTGGACGCCCCATCGCTTGACGGACAAGCGATGACTTGATCAAGTTGTCCCTCTCGAGGGTATTCAGATGGCGTCTTACTGCCATTTCCGTAATTCCCAGCTCAACCGCCATGTCGCTAACCGACAAAGAGCCTTTTACCTTGAGCATGTGAAGAATTTGGTCACGGGTGGACGTTCCTTCATTTGTCATACGTATTCACCGCCCTTTCTCCCTATTGTAGCGGATCAGGTCGCTTTAGTAAACTAATGAAAGTGTTTTGTATAAAAAATCCGCTGATGCCATTTTTCTAAAAAAGTTCTTTATCCAAAAAGGCACGAACAGCCGGATCAAACTGACGCAGCGCAGGACTTGCCTCTGCAACCAGTGCAAACATCTCTGCTGCAGGCACGTTTGTATATTCATTGACCAAATACTTGCGGAACTCGGTCACTTGCGTCAGGACCTTAGCCTGCTCTGGCGAAATGACCTGCTCGTCACGCAAGATTTCTACAATATCACTATAGCTGCCTGGATCACGCATGATAAAGCCGTCAATCAACGCATTTCCCACGTCAACGACTCCCTCGATGGACAAGTGCAGGGCCCGCTCCATCGCTGCTACAGCCACTTCGTCCGCCAAAACCGCTTCTGCTCCTCGTTCCTTCAGCTTGTCCAGCAAATCAAGCATCGAAGACATATATGCTAAAACTTGGTCAATTCGTTTCGTATTCACATCGTACATGAGTAATTCTCCTTACTTTCGCTTTTTTGCTTTGCGCTTTGCGTAGTATATCGTAAACACAAAAGTCAGCACCAGGACGAGAAGCACCAATTCCCCTTCCTGCAAATAGGAATTGTTCACGGGTTTCACCTCTTTTCCTTCAACAGTATACCAAATTTGTACGGGCGAACGCGACAGCTTGTACTTTATGTTACAATGGTGTGGTGAATTTTTACCGGCATAAGGGAGGAACACAACACAATGGAACGCGAACTAGCACTGGAAATCGTGCGTGTAACGGAGATGGCTGCCCTCGCCTCCTCTCACTGGATGGGAAGAGGAAAGAAGAACGAGGCAGATGGAGCGGCAACAAGCGCCATGCGCGCCATGTTTGACACCATCAACATGCGGGGAACTGTCGTCATCGGTGAAGGCGAGCTGGACGAAGCCCCTATGCTCTACATCGGAGAAAAGCTGGGAAATCCGGACGCAGGTGGGCCAGAAGTAGACATCGCTGTCGATCCATTGGAGGGAACCACCATCGTTGCCAAGGGCCATAACAACGCTATGTCCGTTATTGCTGTCGGCGATCGGGGTACCCTGCTGCACGCTCCAGACATGTACATGTTGAAAATGGCTGTCGGAAAACGTGCGGCTGACAAGATCAGCCTTTTTGATCCGGTGGATAAAATGATTGAGGTCGTAGCTGAAGCAAACAACAAGCGGATTTCGGACGTGACCGTAATCGTTCAGGAACGTGAGCGCCATCAGCACATCATCGATGCTGTCCGGGACAAAGGTGCCCGCGTCAAGCTCTTTGGGGATGGAGACGTCGGGGCTGCCATCGCCGCTTGCTTGCCGCATACCGGGATCGATCTGTTTCTTGGCATCGGCGGTGCACCAGAGGGAGTCATCAGCGCTGCGGCAATCAAATGTCTGGGTGGCGACATGCAGGCACAGCTCAAACCGCAAAACGATGCAGAACGGGAACGCTGCATCAAAATGGGGCTGGCCGATCCAGAGCAGCTGCTTACTTTGAATGATATGGTAAAAGGCGAGGATGCCATTTTTGCGGCAACCGGTGTATCTGATGGGGAACTGCTGCAAGGCGTTCGCTATCTGGGTGATGACATGGTCGAGACTCACTCACTCGTCATGCGTGCCCAAACCAAAACGATCCGCTTCGTCCGTGCCTTGCACAATGTAGAACACAAACCTAATCTCTTATGGAAGTAGAGGGAAACACATGGCTGATTTGTTTTACCTGTATGACGAGTCCGAAGATACCAAGACTCGCTTTGTCAGCTTTACGGCGGAGGCCACTCGCTTTGACTTGGCGATTACCACCACAGACCGTTTTTACGGCAAAAAGCTCGTGATCAACATTCAAAATGGCCGCTCTGCCATTATCGGCAAGGACGACCTGGAGGAAGAAGGCTATCTCGAGTTTGCTTTCAATCTCAATGAGCAGGAAGCCGAAGAATTAAAAATGTTTTTGGAAACCGTCATTTAATTGACGAAGGCACTTCGTCATGCGCTCCTATACGTTGAAAAAGGAATGGCCAACTGTAAAATGTACCCTATAGAGT
>NZ_RHHP01000020.1 GCF_003710815.1 Brevibacillus centrosporus | reverse complement strand
GTGGGGATGGGACTGGAGGCGATTCGGCAGCACCCGCAATCGGTGGATCACCTGCACCGGATATCATCGCTGAATATGAAAACAATTACGCAGCGCATCTTCGCGATATTTTGGCAAGCGTCGTGGGAGTCGGAGAAGTCGATGTCATGGTCAATCTGGAGTCCACTCCCGAACTAGTCATGGCAGAGAATCGCAACAACCGATCTTCGACCAACCAGGAAATGGACAAAGACAGGGCAACGCGCAATCAAAACGACCAAACAAAGGATTCCGAAGTCGTCATCGTACAGGGGGGCAAACAAGATTCGCCTGTCATTGTCAAGACGATGAAACCCCGTGTCAGAGGTGTCCTGGTAGTCGCGAAGGGCGCCGATAACATCCAGGTCAAGGCGTGGATCACCGAAGCTGTCCAAAAGGTTTTGGATGTTCCTGCCTACAAAATATCCATATTGCCCAAAAAAGGGTAGGAGGTAATGGCGAATGATTCTGCGCAAGCAAACGGTATGGTTGTTGACAATGCTGGCTGTTATGGTGGTGCTGTCCGGGTATTACCTGGTAAAAGGGCCGCAAGATCAAATGCCCACTTCCGGACAACAGCAGGCAGTAGACAAACAGGAGCAAATCTCTGGGGTCGTTGTTGAGTCCAAGCAAGTGGATCAGCCGCAGCAAGCTACACCTGTAAATGCGAAAAATGAGAACCCGGTAGCAACGAATCAGCCCGCTGACACGAAAGCACCTGTCGCTCAATCCACACCAGCTCCACAGCAAAACGTTGGCAATGCAGTCGTTCCTGTAGCCGAGACATCCAGCGAGATCTTCCAAGGCTACAAAATGAAGCGGGAAGCACAGCTTCAGCAGCAAAAGGATGAACAGCTGGCGATCATCGGCAGCTCAGATTCCTCCGCTCAAGCCGTAGCAGATGCACGCACCAAATACGAGCAGCTCTCCACGCAGGAAAGTGCGACGACAAACATTGAAGAAATGCTGAAAGCCAACGGGTATCAAGACGCGGTTGTCTTCGTCCAAAACGACAAAGTGACCGTCATTGTGCAAAAAGAGAAGCTGTCTGCAAACGAAGCGGTTGATATCATTGCGCAAGTGAAACAGCAGCTCAACGTGCCTGCGACAAACGTAACGGTTCAATTTAAAACAACGTAACATCCCCGCTCGCAGCGGATCCCGTGGATAAGTTTACCGTTATAAGGGAAGCGAGAGATGGGCATGATGGTAAGGATTTCCTCACTTCTTCGCAAACAGAAGGGGGGAAATCCTTTCTTGACGTGTTATGGGCAACAGGCTACCATTGATTTATGCTTCGCTCTTGATACATATATAGCCACCCAGGAACATCTAACGAAACGAAGGAGTGCTCATTCGTGTTGAAAATTCATGAAATCCGAGAAATTATTAAGCTGATTGATCAATCTTCCATTAATGAATTCAAGCTGGAGACAGAAGGCGCGAAAGTAACGCTGAAAAAGTCTACCGGTATGGAAACGGTAGTTGTATCTCAACCAGTCGCGGCAGCTCCTGTACAAGCTGCTCCTGTCGCAGTAGCTCCAGCTCTGCAAGCTGCGCCTGTGGCTGCACCTGCTGCAGAAGCTCCAAAAGCGGCTCCAGCAGTGGCAGCAGCAGACGATGCAAACCTGCACAAGATCGTATCTCCTATGGTAGGAACGTTCTATAGCTCTCCAGAGCCAGGCAAGCCTGCGTATGTACAAGCCGGCGACAAAGTAAACGCAAGCAAAGTGGTTTGCATCGTGGAAGCGATGAAACTGTTCAACGAAATCGAAGCAGAAGTCAACGGCGAGATCGTAAAGGTTCTGGTCGAGGATGGCCAACTGGTTGAATACGGACAGCCATTGTTTTTAGTGAAGCCAGAATAAGGTGGGGGAGAGCGGAATGTTTCAAAAAGTATTGATTGCCAATCGCGGAGAAATCGCAGTGCGGGTCATCCGCGCGTGCCGCGAGCTGGGCATTCGTACGGTCGCCGTCTACTCCGAAGCGGATCGTGAAGCGCTTCATGTAAAAATGGCCGACGAAGCCTACTGTATTGGTCCAAAAGCATCCAAGGACAGCTATTTGAACATAGCCAACATCATGAGCGTAGCGACCAAGGTGGGGGCAGATGCCATTCATCCAGGCTATGGATTTTTGGCGGAGAACGCTGACTTTGCAGAAATTTGCGCGGCATGCAATATTACGTTTATTGGACCAGATCCGGATGCCATCGTTAACATGGGGGATAAAGCTACCGCCAAAGATACGATGAAGGCAGCGGGGGTTCCTACTGTTCCAGGTACGGAAGGTCTGATTGAAGATGTTGCGGATGCCATCAAGACAGCGAACGAGATCGGCTATCCGGTGATGGTAAAAGCAACAGCAGGCGGCGGCGGACGCGGGATGCGCGTCGCAGTCGACGATGAGGATCTGGAGAAAGCCATTCGCCAGGCGCAAAACGAGGCCAAAACGGCATTCGGCAACCCGGGCGTTTATTTGGAAAAATTCGTAGAAGGTCCTCGTCACGTAGAAATTCAAGTGATGGCAGACAAGCATGGAAACGCGGTCTATTTGGGCGAGCGTGACTGCTCGATTCAGCGCCGTCACCAAAAATTGATTGAAGAAGCTCCATCGCCAGCCTTGAGCGAGAAACTGCGCAAGCAAATGGGAGAAGCCGCTGTCGCTGCTGCCAAAGCGGTATCCTACCACGGAGCAGGTACAGTAGAGTTTTTGTTGGACAAACATGGCAAATTCTACTTCATGGAAATGAATACCCGTATTCAGGTAGAGCATCCGGTAACAGAGCTGGTAACGGGCTTTGACCTCATTAAGGAACAGCTGACGGTAGCAGCAGGACAGCCATTGTCGTTTACCCAAGAGGACATTGTGCTGGATGGCTGGGCAATCGAATGCCGGATCAACGCGGAAAATCCTGTGAAAAACTTCATGCCATCTCCAGGACGCATTACCGAGTATTTGGCACCGGGTGGCTTTGGCGTGCGTGTGGATAGTGCGGCCTACGCCGGCTATTCCATTCCGCCTTACTACGATTCGATGATTGCGAAGCTGATCGTCTGGGGAAAAGATCGCAACGAAGCGATTGAGCGCATGAAGCGTGCACTGGGAGAGTTTGTTGTGGAAGGCATCACGACAACCATTCCTTTCCACCTCAAGGTTCTCGAGCATGAAGTCTTTGTGAGCGGTCATTTTGACACGAAATTCCTGGAGACGTACGAGCTGAACCTCGACGAGGAATAGGCGCTTATTTGTAAAAAAACAGAGCGCTTGGTATAATGGAATACAAATCCAAAGGGAGGTGCGAAGCGTGGAAGAATTTTCTCCAGATTTAGATAGAACAGAACTTGGGAAGGTCCAGATCGCTCCTGAAGTCTTGGAAGTGATCGCCGGCATGGCTGCGTCCGAAGTAGAAGGCGTAGCACAGATGAGCGGCGGTTTCGTTGGGGAAATAGCGGAACGATTAGGCCGTAAAAATATTGCTCGGGGAGTTCGGGTAGAAGTAGGCTCTCGTGAAGCAGCTGTGGATGTCTCGATTATTGTCAAATATGGACACCGCATCCCGGATGTCGCTCGAAATATTCAAGATAGTGTGCGCAATGCAATTGAGAGCATGACAGGGCTGTCAGTTGTGGAAGTAAATGTACATATCGTAGATGTAGAGCTGAAAGCGGAAGAAAAAGCGCCGGCAGCTGCAACTGCTGTGGTGGAAGATTACCAGCGCGTGCGCTAAGACAGGCAACGGATGGATGCCCCCTACTCACAGGGGGCATTTTCCTCATCAACCGCTGCACCATACTGCTACCCCGAACGTGCCATGTTTGACTGAGTGAAGCATGGTTGAAGGAGAGATGCATGTGAACTTGTTCGACCGGTTTATTTTGACGATCTACAGTTTTGCGCTGATTATACTTTCCTGCATTGCGATTGCAGCGACTAGTGGTTTGATTTCTCCGGATGTGTTTCGCCCTTACGTGGAGCAAATGCTCTCAGGGACGAATCTAGCCTATCTCATCGTCGCGATAATTTTCCTCGTTGTCAGCCTTCGTTTCTTTTTCAGCTCATTCCGTTCAAACAAGCCTAAAGTAGACCGCGGTATTCGTCAACGCAGCGATTTGGGTGAAGTCAACATTACCCTTCAAACCATCACAACGATTGCGGAGCGTGCTGCTCGTCGAGTAAAGGGCGTACGTGACATGAAGACCAGTGTCAAGGCATTGGAGAGCGGAAATATCATCACCCTGCGTGTATCGGTAGACGGAGAAACTCCTTTGCCTGATTTGACACAAAAGCTGCAGCAGGACGTCAAGGAACAGGTCGAAGGGATCGCGGGCGTCGTGATTTCGGAAGTGACGGTCGTCGTGACGGAAGTGGCTCAACAAGATAACTACGCGGCACGTAAACGGGTGGAATAGAAGGTGAGAGCCATGCTATGGGAGTTATTGTGGGAACACAAGGGGAAACTATTGGGGATCTTGGCTGGATTTATTTTCGGGATCATCTACCTTCTGGTGGGCTTTTGGGATACACTGGTGTTTGTTGTGTTTATCGGTACCGGTTATTACATCGGCCGAAAGCTGGATCATAAAGAAGACTTGCGGGAAATTTTGGATCGGATTTTGCCAGGCAAGTTTCGGTAACGGATGTTCGGGTGCTCCCGGTAAATCTGTCCGCTCCCGAACTCAAATTTAATAGTAGGTGAATGGAATGAAACGAAGAACAGCACGAGAAAAAGCAGTCCAATGTCTTTTCCAGATCGATATGGCGGAAGTTCCGGTAAAGGAAGCTGTAGCACTGGTTATGGAGGGTTCTGAAGAGAACGCCCAGTATCTGCGTTATCTGGTGGACGGTGTCTTAACGAATCAGGCTGCGATCGATAACGAGATCAAACAATACTTGCGCGGCTGGCAGCTGGATCGCATTGCCAACGTAGATCGCGCGATACTCCGTCTGGCTTTCTACGAGATTATGTTTGAAGCAGAGACTCCTGACAAGGTCGTCATGAACGAAGCGATTGAAATTGCTAAGCTGTTTAGTGATGAGCAATCCCATCGTTACATCAACGGTGTCTTGTCCAGCTTCCTGCATGCTCGTGAGACTGCGCAGGCGTAAATAGGGCAGGGGACCGGGGCATGACTAAGGTAATTTTGGGCATCGATACGAGCAATTACCGGACATCACTGTGCTTGGCTCAGGAAGACGGCCGGATTGTGGCAGAAGCGAAGCGCCTTCTGAAAGTGAAGGAAGGCAAACGCGGGCTGCAGCAATCTGAAGCCGTCTTTCAACATGTGATGAACTTGCCGGAATTAAGTGAACAAATGAAGTGGAACGAGTACGAGATCGAAGCTATCTGCGTCAGCGAAAAGCCGCGTCCAGTGGATCAATCCTACATGCCTGTATTCAAGGTGGGAGAGGGGCTGGGAAAATCACTGGCTACCTACCTGCGTGTACCATTGCATTTGACGACGCACCAGGAAGGGCACATCGCAGCAGGTGAATATACGGCTGAGAAACGTCCGGGTGAAAATCGCTTTTTGGCCGTCCATTTATCTGGCGGTACGAGCGAGCTGTTGGTTTGCGAACGCCATGAAGCCGGCTATGCGATTGAAAAGGTTGGCGGCACGATCGATTTGCATGCCGGGCAGCTCGTGGATCGGATTGGAGTGGCACTAGGAATGTCGTTTCCAGCAGGACCTCAGCTGGAGGAGCTTGCCAAAGGCGCATCCGGTGAGTTTCGCATCTCTTCTGCGGTAGATGGTTTTTCCTTCAGTTTTTCCGGTCCGGAGGCTTCGTTGCTGCGCGCGATCGAGGCAGGCCAAGCAGCTCCTGCTGATATTGCACGCGCGACTGAGCAGTGCATTGCCAATACACTGGAAAAAACCTTGCGCTATGCGATAGAACAAGGGCTACCGAAGGACATACTGATTGTAGGCGGAGTAGCTGCGAATCAATACATGCGCGAACGATTGATCAAGCGCTTGGAGCATCCGGCAGTCAAGGCTCGGCTGTATTTTTGTGACCCGGTTTACTCGGGTGACAACGCATACGGGGTAGCTATGCTGGGGTGGATGAAGCAAAAGACGAACATTACATAAGTTTGAACATTTTATGATTCGCCTTTACAGCTCGCTGTGAAATCGTTACACTACAGGTAACGACGTTATGAAGGAGGTTTTTTCTCCATGGCTGCAATTATTGTCCAAGGAAAAGAAGTCGCGCAAAGCATTCGCGCCGAACTGGCAAACGAAGTGGCGGAACTAAAAAAACAAGGCATCGTTCCAGGGTTGACCGTTGTATTGGTCGGTGATGACCCTGCTTCTCAATCGTATGTACGAGGCAAGTCGAAGGGCTGCGAGGAAGTTGGAATTGCATCAGAGCTGATTTTAAAGGATGCTTCCATTACAGAGGAAGAACTGCTTACCATTATTCAGCAATTGAACGAAAATCCGAACGTTAATGGGATCTTGGTTCAACTCCCTCTGCCGAAGCATATCTCCGAAACGGCCGTGATCGAAGCGATTCATCCGGATAAAGATGTGGACGGCTTTCATCCGATCAGTGTGGGAAACATGGTGCTGGGAAATGAAACGTTTCTCCCATGTACGCCGCATGGTATTATTGAACTGATCAAGCGCACAGGTACGGATATGAGCGGAAAGCATGCGGTTGTCATCGGTCGGAGCAACATCGTGGGTAAGCCCGTCTCGCTCTTGCTGCAGCAGGAAAATGCTACCGTGACCATGTGCCATTCCCTAACGCAAAACCTTGAGGAATTTACGAAAAAAGCGGATATCCTCGTCGTAGCGACAGGACGTGCGCACATGATCGGAAAAGAACACGTAAAACCAGGAGCTGTCGTGATCGATGTAGGTGTAAACCGCATTGAGACTGGCAAGCTGGTAGGTGACGTGAAGTTCGATGAAGTGAAGGAAGTCGCGAGCTATATTACGCCGGTACCTGGCGGCGTTGGACCGATGACCATCACCATGCTTTTGAAAAATACAGTGGCGGCGGCTCGCAAGCAAGCCAACCGATAAGTCACAGACAAGGGAAATGGGTAAAGGTACTTTATCCATTTCTTTTTTATACAGCAAGAATTTATAAGAGTCCGCACCTGAATCTTCTCGATGCAGCCGGCAAAAGAGGTTTTCTATCTAGGAGGAGCGCATGGCTATTCAAGATATTTTATCTGTCAGTGATCTGAACCGTTATATCAAAATGGTTTTGGAGAAAGACTCGCGGTTGCAGGATGTGTGGGTGAGAGGGGAAATATCCAATTTTACACATCATTCGAGCGGACATATGTATTTCACACTCAAGGACAAGCAGTCGCGAATAAAAGTCGTCATGTTTGCCAGCTACAACCGTTTTTTGCGCTTCTTACCCAAGGACGGGACCAAAGCGATCGTTCGTGGTTCGATATCCGCGTTTGAACGGGATGGCGCCTACCAGCTTTACGCCAAAGAGATGCAGCCGGACGGACTGGGATCTCTTTATTTGGCATTTGAACAGCTTAAGGAAAAGCTTGCGTCAGAAGGGCTGTTTGCCGCCGAAAGAAAACGGCAGCTTCCCCGTTTTCCAAAAAGAGTCGGAGTCGTGACTTCTCCGACAGGGGCAGCGATCCGCGATATTTGCACGACGATTCGCCGAAGGTACCCGCAGGCAGAGATTGTACTCGCTCCTGCAGTCGTACAGGGGGTGGAAGCACCGGCGTCCATTATTTCCGCGATACGTATTATCAATGCACAATCTGATATTGATGTGCTGATTGTAGGGCGTGGCGGTGGTTCAATCGAGGAGCTGTGGGCCTTTAACGACGAAAAGGTGGCGAGGGCGATCGCGGCTTCCGTCATCCCGGTCATCTCTGCAGTTGGTCATGAGACGGATATTACGATAGCTGATTTTGTAGCGGACGTGCGCGCAGCAACACCGACAGCCGCAGCTGAGCTCGCGGTACCGCACTATTTAGAATGGGTCGAGAGGGTCAAGCAATTTGACGCGAGAATCCAACGGGCGGTACTTACTCGTATTTCGGACCAGCGCAAGCGACTGAACCAGCTCGGCAATTCGTACGCGATGCGCCAGCCGCAGCGCCGATTGGAAGAGGCAGCCGAGCGCCTTGATCGCGCGCATTTGCGAATGAAGCAATCGATGAAGCATTTGCTTACCTTGCGTCGTGAGCGCTATGAACGCCTTGCTCAACAAATCAGGCGATACCGGTTGGCCGACCAGGTAGGGGAGCGCCGCAAGCAAGTTCTCACCGTCCGCGCCCGATTGGATGAGCGGATGCGCAGGAGGTTGACCGACCAGCAAATGGCCTTTTCTGCAAGAGTGGCCCAGCTGGACGCACTCAGCCCGCTCAAAGTCATGCAGCGAGGCTTTTCACTCGTCTATGCGGGAGGACAGATCGTCAAATCAGTCGAGCAATTTGCGAGTGGGGACGAGCTCGTGGTACGATTAAGTGATGGCAGCGCGACTGCACGCGTGGAACAGATTGATCGGGAGGAGAAGCAAAATGGCTCGAAAGAAAACGGAGCAAGAGACTGATCTGCAGTTTGAAGAAGCAATGAAGCGTCTGGAAGAAGTGGTAGCGCGCCTGGAAGAAGGGGATATCCCATTGGAGGAAGCGATTACGCTGTACCAGGAGGGGGTCACTCTTTCGCGGATATGCGGACAGAAGCTCGACGCGATCGAGGCAAAAATTACTCAGCTGGTCGAGGAAGACGGCATGCTGAAACAAAAAGCTTTTCGCGTGGAAGGGGAAGCATAATGGCTGTGGATACGTTTGATACTTACTTGGCCGAAAAGACAGCCTATATTGAGGAAAAGTTAATTCCAGCGCTCGAACAGGAAGGCGTCCCGCAAGCACTTTACGATTCGATGAAATACTCCTTGATGGCGGGAGGCAAACGACTGCGTCCGATGCTGGTCCTTGCTGTTCTGGAAGCGCTGGACAAGCCACTTGAGCGTGGAGTGCCATTCGCCGTTGCGTTGGAAATGATCCATACATACTCGTTGATCCACGATGATTTGCCTGCCATGGACGATGACGATTTGCGCCGCGGTAAGCCAACCAACCATAAGGTTTTTGGGGAGGCAACCGCCATTTTGGCTGGGGATGCCTTGCTGACGAGAGCGTTTTCTCTCATCGCGGAGTCGTACCGCAATCGCAAGGACGTTTCTGCTTTAACGACGGTCAATCTGATCGCGGAATTAGGCAAACGAGCGGGTGCAACTGGTATGGTCGGAGGGCAAATGGCCGATATCGAGGGAGAGACCAAGCAGCTTGAGCTCAAACAGCTTGAATTTATCCACGAGCACAAGACCGGTGATCTTTTGATCGCTGCCCTGCGTGGTGGCGGCTATTTAGCAGAAGCGACCGAGAAGCAGATGGAGCTGTTGACTCGTTATGGCTACTGCATCGGGCTTGCTTTTCAAATTCAGGACGATATCCTGAATGTCGAGGGCGACGCAAGCCAGCTTGGAAAAGCGGTCGGCAGCGATGCGGAACGCCAAAAAGCGACGTATCCAGGCATTCTTGGTCTCGCACAGTCCAAAGAACGCGTAGCAGCATTGATCACGGAAGCAAAAGCAGCTTTGTCAGATGCGGGTATAAAGCATTCTGCCTTGAGTCCCCTGGCAGATTATGTGCGCAATCGGACAAAGTAATGGCACGGTTTAAGAAAAGGCCAGTGTGTTTTTCGGAGTAATCCGGACGACGCACTGGTTCTTTTTGTACAGCGCTGCTGAAAAGAAAAATCCTCTCTGACAACCCAGAGAGGAGGGGAAACTGTTTTACAGTGCTTTATCGTTGACATTATCCAACCAGCTCTCGATATCGCCGATGACGGATTCAACGCATCCATCCGCGAATGGCGAGATCAGTTTTGCGACAGCGACGAGCTCTGTGAACGACTTGCTGCCGCCTACCCGGCACAATGTCAGATAATCCTGCCAAGCGACATCTGCATTTTCCTGAGCCCGCTTCCAGAATTGGAAGGCGCAGATCTGTGCGAGTGTGTAGTCGATATAGTAGAAAGGATCACGGTAAATATGGCTTTGCTGCTGCCAGAAGCCGCCTTCTTCCAGGAACTCATTTTCGTCGTAGTTACGATGCGGTAGATACTTTCGTTCGATTTGACGCCAGGTGCTTTTTCGCTCCGCAGGTGTCATTTCGGGTTTTTCATAGACCGCATGCTGGAACTCATCCACAGCGACCCCGTACGGAATAAAGGTCAAACCACTGCTCAGATGGGCGAACTTATATTTTTCGGTATCCTCTTTAAAAAACATCTCCATCCACGGCCAGGTCAAGAACTCCATGCTCATGGAATGAATTTCGCAGGCTTCGTAAGTAGGGAAGTGGTATTCAGGAACTTCAAAGCTGCGGCTTACGAACACCTGGAAGGCGTGCCCAGCTTCATGTGTCAGTACATCGATATCGCCAGAGGTTCCGTTGAAGTTGGCAAATATGTAAGGCAGCTCGTATTTGCTCATATACGTGCAGTAGCCTCCGGTTGCTTTTCCCTTTTTGCTGAGCAAGTCCAGACAGTCATTCTCGAGCATGAATTGGAAAAACACATCGGTTTCCTGGGAAAGCTCGGCATACATTTTCTTGCCGTTTTCCACGATCCACTCAGGAGAACCTTTTGGCGTAGGATTTCCTGTAGCAAAATCAAAGCTTAAATCGTAATACTTCATAACATCTACGCCGATGCGCTCCCGTTGGCGCTCGGCCAGCTTGGTAGCGACAGGAACGATATGCGCAAGAACCTGCTTGCGGAAGTTGGCAACCTGCTCGGCGTTGTAATCGGTGCGGTTCAGACGGGCGTAAGCAAGCTCGACAAAGCTGGAAAAACCGAGCTTTTTCGCGATTCTCGAGCGTACCTGGACCAGATCATCGTAGATTTGATCGAGCTCTTCCGCATGCTTTTGGAAGAAAGCGTACTTCGCTTCATTTGCTTTTTTGCGTGTAGCTCGATCGGTCGAGGTCTGATAGGGAATCAGCTGCGGGATCGTACGCTCTTCCCCTTCAAACTGAATTTTTGCGGAGGCGATGAGCGCGACATAGCGGCTGGTCAGCCTGTTTTCCTCCTGCAGATCAGTCACGACTTCAGGGGAAAAGGTACGGAGCGTAGTTTCGGCGATCCGGAATAGCTGCGCCCCCCATTTCCTCTCGAGATTGGCACGGAACGTGGAATGGACGATCGCATCGTAGTAACGGGAAACAAGACCTTGGTACACGGGACCGACTTCATCCCAATAGTCCTGCTCCTCCTTGTAAAAAGTATCCTCGGTGTTTATGGTATGGCGAATCTGGGCGACTTCACGGGCGGATTCGACTTCCTGGCGCAGCGAGATGAGCTGCCCCATTACCCGATCCTGCTCTTCAAAGCTTGAAGCTTGTGCAAATGCCTGCAGTAACTGGTCAAATTGCTGTTCTACCTGCTCCATATCGACCCGTTCATAAGCAATTTGGGTAAATTTCATGGAAGTACCACCTCTCTTCGATTTTGTTCGATCCACTTTATTTTAACGTGTAGAAAAATACAAGCGCAATGACTTATGAAATCGGTTGCACATCCTTTTTTGCCGCGTTGAATGACGGATGGAGGGCTGAGATGGGTAAAAGTTCTCTTGCTGGAAGTGGGACATCTTTCACTCGTATTCGCTGATATTGATGAAAAGTGGTGTTTTTGTATAGAAACCGTTATAATGAAGCGAGCGTAAATGAAGCGTAATTGAAGGCTCTGCCCAAAGGGGGAGCCGTGTTTTCCTTGGGTTGGATTGGATTGCAGCACGCACAATCGCCGGAGAACGAACAGTGGAAAGTGAGGAATACCCATGCTGCTAACTACTATAAATGATCCTCAAGACTTAAAAAAGTGCACTCAGCCGCAGCTATATACATTGGCCTCCGAAATCCGGCAGTTTCTTGTGGAGAACCTGTCCAAAACGGGCGGTCATTTGGCTCCAAACCTTGGTGTAGTCGAGCTGACGCTGGCTTTGCACTATGCATTCGAAAGCCCTCGGGACAAGCTGATCTGGGACGTAGGGCACCAGGCCTATGTACATAAAATGCTGACGGGACGCCGCGACATGTTCCCTACCCTTCGTCAATACAAGGGGCTGTGCGGGTTTCCGAAAATGATTGAAAGCCCACATGACGTGTGGGAAACCGGGCACAGCAGTACGTCCTTGTCTGCAGCGATGGGGATGGCGACAGCCCGCGATTTGAAAAAGGAAAAAAATCATGTGGTTGCTGTGATCGGGGATGGAGCCTTGACCGGCGGGATGGCGCTGGAGGCACTAAACCACATCGGGCATGAGCGAAAAAACGTGATCGTGGTGCTGAACGATAACGAAATGTCCATCGCTCCGAACGTTGGCGCCCTGCACAACTATTTAGGCAAATTGCGTTCCACGGAGAACTACCAGTGGGCAAAGGATGAGGTGGAAGGCCTCCTCAAATCCATCCCTGCTGTAGGTGGAAAGCTGGCAAATCTGGCTGAGCGTTTCAAGGACAGCATGAAGTATTTGCTGGTTTCCGGGGTTCTATTCGAGGAGCTCGGGTTTACTTACATCGGCCCAATCGACGGGCATGACATTGGTCTGCTTTTGGATACGATGAAGACAGCCAAACAGACAAAAGGGCCTGTGCTGATTCACGCGATCACCAAAAAAGGAAAGGGCTATGCCCCAGCGGAAGCGGATTCGGTCAAGTGGCACGGAATCGGCACCTACAAGATTGAGTCTGGTGATACGCCCAAGTCAGCGCCGACCTATACGTCGATCTTTGCTGAAACCATGATGCAGCTCGCGAGCGAAGATAAAAATATCGTCGCCGTGACACCTGCCATGCCAGCTGGCTCAGGGCTGATCCCGTTTGGACAGAAGTTCCCGGAACGCCTGTTTGACGTCGGGATCGCAGAGCAGCATGCTTGTACGTTTGCTGCCGGATTGGCGACCCAAGGCTTGAAACCGGTTTTGGCTATCTACGCGACGTTCTTGCAAAGGGCGTACGATCAACTGATCCACGATGTGGCTCGTCAAAAGCTCAATGTGGTATTTGCCGTGGACCGCGCCGGTTTGGTTGGTGCAGACGGCGAAACGCATCAGGGAATGTACGATACCGCCTTTATGCGGATCATTCCCAATATGGTCATCATGGCGCCGAAAGACGAAAACGAGCTGCGTCATATGATGAAAACGGCTTCTGTTTACGAGGAAGGACCGATTTCCTACCGTTACCCACGTCTGCCTGTGCGCGGAGTCGAAATGGACGAGGAACTCAAGGTACTGCCGATCGGAAAAGCGGAAATCGTACGCGAAGGCAAGCATGTGGCGATTGTATCGTTCGGGCATGTTTTCGAGGTAGCGGAGCAAGCAGTGAGCCAGCTGAAGACTGAGGGATTCGAGCCGATGCTCGTCAATGCCCGCTTCTGCAAACCGCTGGATGAGGAGCTTTTGCTGCGCCTTGCCAAAGAAGGCTACCATATTATTACCGTAGAAGAAGGCGCGGAAATGGGCGGTTTCGGCAGTGCTGTACTGGAATGCTACAATCGTGCAGGCTATCACGATGTAAGTGTACAGATGATTGCAGTTCCTGACTATTTTGTCGAGCATGGCAGTGTGAAAGAACAACGGCTCGAAGTAGGTCTCACGGCAGAAAATATTGCGTCCCGTGTGCGTGCGTTGATGCCAGTATCGAAGGGCGTAGTGGAAGCATGAGTATTCGAAAAGAGCGTGTAGACGTCCTGCTCGTGGAACGGGGCATATATGAAACGAGAGAAAAAGCAAAAGCAGCTGTCATGGCTGGACTCGTTCAAGTAGCGGGCGAGCGGTGCGACAAACCGGGAACCAAATTCCCGGAGGATGTCGCAATTACGGTCAAAGGGGAGGTCCATCCGTACGTAGGACGTGGTGGGCTGAAGCTGGAAAAGGCATTGCGTGTCTTTGGGATCGACATGACTGGACGCGTGATGATGGATATCGGAGCTTCTACGGGCGGGTTTACGGATTGTGCCCTGCAGCATGGCGCACGGCTCGTCTATGCAATTGACGTGGGCTATGGCCAGCTGGCATGGAGCCTCCGTCAGGACGAACGTGTCGTAGTCATGGAAAGAACGAACTTCCGCCATCTGGATCCTGAGACCTTTGATCATGAAATGCCGGATTCTGCGTCCATCGACGTATCGTTCATTTCTTTGCGATTGATCTTGCCGGTTTTGCACCGTTTTCTCAAAGACGGCGGCGAAGTGGTCGCGCTTGTAAAGCCACAGTTTGAAGCTGGTAAAGAAAAGGTTGGAAAGAACGGCATCGTGCGGGATCCTGAAACCCATGAAGCCGTTTTGACAGACATTGGAGAATATGCCCGAAGGCTTGGCTTCTCCTTGAAAGGTTTGGATTTCTCTCCGATCACAGGGGGAGAGGGCAACATCGAGTTTGTCATGCATGCTGCAAAAGGTGGAGACGGGCTGGATTCGGAGGAGTGGCTAAAACTGGTAACAGAGGTAGTCACTTCAGCTCATGCCGTGTTAAAATAAGGAAGTGCACAAAGCCTCGGGAGTTTTGTCCGAAACGAGGCTTTTTATTTATGCATGAGAAGTTGTATACTTGTATAAGGATTTCCAACCAACCGGTTTGGGGTGGACCATGTGAAGAAAATTGGAATTATAGCGAATAAAGGAAAACCAGAGGCGCGAATCGTTGCACGCGAGCTGCTTTATCTGTTAGAGGACCGTGGTGCTGAGGTTTTTCTGGATGAACACATCGCATCTGACCTGGGACGTGCCGAGCTGGGAACGACTGTAGAAGGGATCGGGAAACAAGCCGACCTCGTATGCGTACTGGGGGGAGACGGCACGCTCCTGGGTATCGCCCGTCAGCTGGCTGGGCGTTCTTTGCCGGTACTGGGGATCAACCTCGGGACATTGGGCTTTTTGTCAGAAGCAGAGCCAGAGAACCTGCAGCATGCTGTCGATAATCTCCTTTTGGGAAAGTATGATATAGAAGAACGCACCATGCTGGAAGCGACCCTTGTCCGCAAAGAGGTCAGCTTGGGCACGTATACCGCGATGAATGACATCGGGATCGCAAAAGGCTCTTTTTGCCGAATCATCCAATGCGCGGTCTATTTGGACAACGCTTATGTGGCGACTTTTAGTGGCGACGGTGTGATCGTCTCGACGCCTACTGGCTCGACGGCGTACTCGTTGTCTGCAGGAGGGCCGATCGTTGCCCCGAATGTGGACATGCTATTATTGACGCCAGTCGCTCCTCATTCATTGACCGCAAGACCGATGGTGCTCTCTGGAAACGAAGTCATCCGCATAGAGGTGGACGCTGTCCATCAGGAAATGGGGCTGTCCATTGATGGTCAATTCGGCTACAGGCTGGAGGGCGGCGATCAAATTTTCATTAAAAAGTCCCCGTATGTCACACCGTTGATCAAATGGAAGACAGGCGGCTTTTTCGAAGCAATTCGTACGAAATTACAAGGGGAATGGGAGTAATCATATGAATAAAGGGCAACGACATATCCGAATCCGGGATATCATCAGCAACACTGAGGTGGAGACCCAGGATGAGCTGGTGGAACGTCTGCGTGCGGCTGGCTTCAATGTGACGCAAGCAACTGTGTCCCGTGATATAAAGGAGTTGCATCTGGTAAAGGTGCCGCTGCCAGATGGAAGGTACAAGTATTCTGTGCCAACCGAGCAAAAGTTCAATCCACTGCAGAAGCTAAAACGCATGCTCGTCGATTCATTCATGAGCATCGACAAAGCCGATCACTTTATTGTTCTGAAAACTTTGTCCGGACATGCAAATGCGGTTGCTGAACTGATTGACAACCTGCCCTGGGAAGAAATCATGGGAACGATCAGCGGCGATAACACGATTTTGATCATTTGCCGTTCCAAGGAAAATACCGATGAAGTGACAAAGCGCTTAATGGAAATGCTGTAAAGGGGTCACATACCATGTTAGTGGAACTCTCCATTCGTAATTTTGCCATTATCAAATCGGTAACGGTGTCTTTTCAAAGAGGGCTGAATATCTTAACCGGTGAAACAGGAGCAGGGAAATCCATCATCATCGATGCGCTGGGTCTCTTGCTGGGAGGAAGGGCATCCGCCGATTTTGTCCGTTATGGAGAAACACGGGCAGAGGTCGAAGGATTGTTTGAGCTGCCAGCGCTTCATCCGGCTTTAGGCGTGTGCGAGAGTGTTGGTGTCCAAGTCGAGCAGGATGGCATGCTGGTCGTGAGAAGGGATATATCCAATCAGGGCAAAAGCATCATTCGCCTGAATGGACAGTTGGTCACCCTTGCCATGCTGCGCGAGCTGGGACCGTGGCTGGTTACCGTACACGGACAGCACGATACGCATATGCTGATGCAGTCGGACAAGCATATCAACTGGCTGGATGCATACGGGGAATCGGCGCTGGGAGCTGCGAAGGCAGAGTATACAAAGCTGTACACGGCTTTTCGCAAAACCAAACAGGACTTGGAACGGATGGCCAGAAATGAACGAGAGCTTGTTCAACGTATCGATCTGCTGGAATATCAGCTCAACGAGATTGAGTCGGCCCAGCTTTCCCCCGGAGAAGATGACAAGCTGCAGCAGCAGCGAAAAAAATGGATGAACATTGAGAAGGTTTATTCATCCATGCAGGACGCGTATCGTTCCCTGTATGGAGATCAAAAAGGGATGGACTGGCTTGGGCACGCCATGGGCGAGCTAGAGCGCGTGGTTGGCTACGATGAACAGCTTGGACCCATTTTGGAATCAGTTCAGAGCGCGTACTACCAGATTGAAGACGTGGTGCATCAGCTGCGACATTTGTCGTATCAGATGGACTTCGAACCAGCTCAACTGGCAGAGGTCGAAAGTCGGCTGGATCAAATCCAATCGCTAAAACGAAAGTATGGAAAAAGTGTAGATGATATTTTGGAGTATGCCGCGACGATTCAGGACGAGCTGGATGACATGCACCACTATGAAGATCGTCTTCAGCAGGTTCAGGAGCGGCTGACAGAGCTTGCAGCGGACTTGGCTGTAGAAGCTATGGAGCTGTCAGTCATCCGCCAGGAGTGTGCGCAAAAGCTGGCTGTCGAAATCGAGCAGCAGCTAAAAGAGCTGCACATGGAACGAGCTCGTTTCGCGATTGATGTCCGACAAACGCCGGATGAAGATGGTGTCGAGATTGAGGGCATCAAGCGGCAGGTAGACGCTAACGGGATGGATCAGATCGAGTTTCTCATCTCTCCCAACCCCGGCGAGCCCCTGCGTCCGCTGGCCAAAATCGCATCCGGTGGCGAGCTTTCCCGTGTGATGCTGGCGATCAAGGCCATTCTCGCAGGGACAGATCAGGTCGAGACCTTAATCTTTGATGAAGTGGATACGGGAGTCAGCGGGAGAGCGGCCCAAGCGATTGCAGAGAAGCTGGCCCGTGTTGCCGGTCAGCGACAGGTCCTCTGCATTACGCATCTGCCTCAGGTTGCTTCCATGGCAGACGCTCATTTTCTCATCCGAAAGGAAATGAGTGACCACGAAACGATGACGTTGGTAACGAGACTGTCAGATGACGAGCGTGTGATTGAGCTTGCTCGCATGCTGAGCGGTGCGGAAGTTACGACGAAAACAGAAGAGCATGCTCGTGAAATGATCGAGCTTGGACGCGAAAGAAAGACTGCTACCTGACAGAAGGGTAGCAGTCTTTTTTTCCTGACATAATCCGCTTCCTCGGAGGCAACATTAAAGGTACACAAGGTGGAGGTGTCACATAGGTGTAGGTAGGGAACGGTAGGAGTGATTGCTGGTGATCCGACAGAACAAAAGAAAATGGATGGGAAGTTTCCTTCTCCTCATCACGGCCCTCGTCGTGAGTTCCACCCCGTTCCGCGATCTGTCGTCCTTTCCTCACGAATTGCGAGTGATGGAAGGATCCCTCGAACAGTTGCGCGTCTCCGTGCCAGTAATGGGCACTCTTGTCAACAGCAACCCCGACATTTTGCACGTCAATGGGACGCAGGCGCGTGAAGTGTCCGTTGATTTGAGCAAGCCGATGTCCGTCGAGCCTCGTCGGGCAGGTGAAGCCCAATTGCAGGTGAAGTGGCGAAATATCCCCCTGACAGCCGTCAAAGTGAACGTCCTGCCTGATTTCCGTTTGTATCCGGGTGGACAGTCGATTGGCGTCAAGCTTCAAACAGCGGGTGTTCTCGTCGTGGGCCATCATTTGGTGGATGATGGCAAATCCAAATTCTCACCTGGAGAGCAGTCTGGCATACACGTAGGAGACATGATTGTCAAAATGAATGATCTGTACATCAACGACATGAGCGATGTCAAAAAGATGATCAACGAGGCCGGAAAGAAGAATCATCCGGTGCAGCTCTTAGTCGTGCGTGGAAAAGAAAAGCTCAACCTCACTCTGCAGCCAGCCAAAGACAAAAAGGATAACGAGTACCGAATGGGTCTGTACATTCGCGATTCGGCAGCAGGAGTAGGAACGCTTACTTTTTATGATCCCCAATCAAAGGCATATGGTGCGTTGGGACATGTTATTTCCGACGTGGATACTGGGCAGGCCATTGTCGTTGGGGACGGGCAGATCGTTCAAGCCAGTGTGACATCCATAGAAAAAGGACAGAGCGGCAATCCCGGTGAAAAGTTTGCTCGTTTTTACAACGAGAGTGAAGTGCTAGGTAACATCACCAAAAATACTCCTTTCGGCATTTTTGGAAAAATGAAGGACGAACCGAAAAGAAGCTTTTACGATGAGCCACTCCCTGTTGCTCTGGCAGAGCAGGTAGAAGAAGGCCCTGCCAAAATTTTGACCGTCGTAAACGGGCAAAAGGTAGAAGAGTTCGATATTGAGATCGCAAATGTGATCAAGCAGCATTTTCCTGCTACAAAAGGCATGATAATTAAAGTGACGGACAAACGTCTCCTGGAAAAAACGGGTGGCATTGTTCAGGGAATGAGCGGCAGCCCCATTATTCAAAAAGGAAAGATTGTGGGAGCAGTGACACATGTTTTTGTCAACGATCCAACCTCGGGCTATGGTTGTTACATCGAATGGATGCTGCGCGACGCCGGGGTCAATGTGCGCAACGCACCTGAGTCGGAGCAGCAATCCCCGATCGGCAAAGCAGCATGAGGACAGGGAGACGGGCCGTCACGCGAAAAAGCGAGACGGCTTTTTTCTCCTTCCGTCGAGAAGGTTCGGTCTATGGCAAATGAGCGTATTCTTTGTCGAAATATCAGTTAAATCGTTCAATCTTTCGTCATTGGCAGGAATGAATATCGGTTTGTCGAATTCCTTTAGTAGTGAAAAGATGGCTTGGACTTATTCTTATAAATCACCAACTTCTAAGATGCCACCTTCTTTCCAAAAGACCGTCCATTGTTAGGAGGAACGACTTTGAGCAAGATCGAAGTGTTGTTGGCAGATGATAACCGCGAATTCGTCAATCTGTTGGAAGAGTACATTAGTAGTCAGTATGATATGGATGTCGTTGGCGTAGCGTACAACGGTAATGAGGTAGTCAGACTGCTCCAAGAACGTGTGCCCGATGTTTTAATTTTGGATATTATCATGCCTCATTTAGATGGTCTGGCTGTATTGGAACAAATTCAGGCCATGCGGTTGTCTCCACAGCCGAAAATCATCATGTTGACTGCATTCGGACAGGAAGAAATCACGAAAAAAGCGGTTGAGCTCGGAGCTGCCTACTACATCCTCAAGCCATTTGACATGGAGGTTTTGGCCCAGCGAATTCGCCAAATGATTTCGTCAAAGCCATCATCCTTTGTCACCTCGGTAAAGCCGCAGTCTACCTTGCAGGTGAGAGGACGGAATCTGGACGCCAGCATCACCAGCATTATTCATGAGATCGGGGTTCCGGCTCATATCAAGGGCTATTTGTATTTGCGTGAAGCCATCACCATGGTGTACAACGATGTCGAGCTGCTAGGGTCCATCACGAAAGTCCTGTACCCGGATATCGCGAAAAAGTTCAACACTACAGCAAGCCGCGTAGAGCGTGCAATCCGCCACGCGATCGAGGTCGCCTGGTCCCGCGGTAATCTGGATTCCATCTCCAGCTTGTTTGGCTATACCATTTCCAACACCAAGGCGAAGCCAACCAATAGCGAGTTCATCGCGATGGTGGCAGACAAGCTGCGGATTGAGGCCAAGATTAGTTAAGGCTCTGTTAAAAGAGATCTCGTATTGACCCAAAGACATCCCTGTTCACAGGTTCAACCTACCATGAACGGGGTGTTTTTGTTGAACTTTCATGGATGGGGCAACAGACTAGCGGCGCAGGCATATAGGACGGGACCATGTTACATGGGCAAACGCCGGAAAAGAAGGGACATAAAAGTGTCAGAGATTGCAGAAACTAGTGCTTTAACCAGTAAGGTCCTAGCCCTTCATTTTACCCTTTTGGAGGTATTCCCGAATCCTTTTTCCTGGCATGCATGAGTTTAGACCAGTCCCCAAATGTGCAGCAAACAGTTGAACCATCTGGATAACCATGTAAAATAGAATAGAAACTATACTGAATGAGGCGGGTGTACAAGTAATGCGTAACCTAGATGAGATCCTCGAATTCAACCGTCAATTTGTAGAAAACAAAGAATATGAAAAATATCAAACCACCAAATTTCCGGACAAGCGATTGGTTGTCTTGTCTTGCATGGACACACGTCTGGAAGAGCTGCTTCCGAAAGCCATGAACATGCGAAATGGAGACATCAAGCACGTAAAAAGTGCGGGGGCGATTGTCTCTCACCCTTTTGGAAGTATCATGCGCAGTATTTTGGTTGCGATTTATGAGCTGAATGCTGCGGAAGTCATGGTTGTCGGCCACTACGACTGCGGGATGAGCGTGATTGACAGTAGCCGTACCATGGAAAAAATGATGGATAAAGGCGTATCTGCCCAGACCTTCTCGACATTGCAGCACGCGGGAATCAATCTCAATCAATGGCTGCGTGGATTTGAAAATGTGAACGAGAGCGTGAAGAACAGCGTGGAAACGATCAAGAACCATCCACTGTTGCCAGAGAGCGTTGCGGTACACGGTCTCCTGATCGATCCGGTGACAGGAAGACTTGATGTCGTCGTGAACGGGTACGACAAGATTTAGGTGATGAGTGATCCCAAGATTTCTACGATCACGCGCAAAACCTTTCTGCAAAAGCTGATGCATTGGGCAGGCCGACTGGTCGGTCTAGGTGTGGCGGCAGGGGTGTACAGCTACGGCTGGGAGCGGCATTGGATTGAAACAACAGAGGTAACGATCACGCTGCCGAAGCTGCCAGATGCGTTTCGCGGGACGAAGCTCGTGCATTTCAGTGACCTGCACTTGGGGCACTTCAGTGAGCCAAAAGACGTCCAGCATGTCGTGGACCTCATCATGAGCAAAAAACCTGACATGATCTGCTTTACAGGTGATCTGGTGGACGAGAGCACACGGTATCTTTCCGCTGTGCTGCCGATTCTCGGACAGCTGGAGGCCCCGCTGGGTAAGTATGCGGTGCTAGGCAATCATGACTACCGTGCCAGACAGCAGCAGGTCATTCGCGATACGCTAAGCAGTGCAGGCTTTGAGGTCTTGGACAACCGGCACGTACGCGTGGATAGGCAAGGCAGCTCTCTGCATATGGCAGGCGTGGACGATGTCCTGTTTGGGGTACCTGATTTGGCGAGAGCGCTTGGGGATATTCCTACAGACGAGGCCGTGATCCTGCTGGCGCATGAGCCGGATTTTGCGGATGAGACGGCAGCTTATCCGGTCGGATTGCAGCTATCGGGGCACAGCCACGGGGGACAAGTTAGGCTCCCGTTGATTGGAGCCATATTGACCCCCAAGCTGTCCCAAAAATACGTACAAGGGCTGTACAAGGTAAAAGACACTTCGCTGCAGGTCTATACCTCAAGAGGGCTCGGAACGACGATATTGCCCATTCGCTTATTTTGCAGACCGGAAGTGACCGTCATCACACTACGTTAATAATTGTCTTTCATCCACTGGACGAATTGCTGAAAAGCTTCGTCCTCTTTTTTTGGGTGTAAATAGGCGATGAGGGTAGGGCGTACGAGCTCACCCTCCGCGATATCATGCGCGACCAGCGATCCTGAGCAGAGCTCTTCTTGGATCGTTCTTTCTGGCAGCATCGTGATGCCAAGAGACTGCTCCACCATTTTTTTGACGGCACTGAAGCTGTCCAGCTCCATAATCGCATTCGGGAAAACACCGTGCTGAGCAAGAAACCGGTCGATTCTTTGACGGTAAGGGGCTGTATGATTGCCAAAGAGGATCATTTCTTCGGTTCCCCATTCAGGAAAGCCGGGAAACCCGTTTGCCCAAGGGTGGGTAGGCGAAGTGACGAGCAAAATTCGGTCACTTGGCAAGAACTCCTGGTAAATATGTGGGTGATACATCTCGCTCCCAAGAAACGCGATATCGGCTGTTCCGGTCAGCAAGGCACTGAGCGATTCCTCGTATAAAGTGGAGCGCACGTAACAGGTAAATTGGGGATTTGCCGCTCGATACTGCCCGATGAGACGGGGGAGCTCGAAGGCCACAAAAGCTTTGCCTGCGACGATCGTCATAGATTGGCGCTGTTCTTTTTGCTCGGTAAAGGCTCTCATTTGCTCCACAATACTGGCGGCGATGGGCAGCAAACGACGCCCTTCTGCTGTCAGGGATACGCCGGAAGCAGTCCGCACGAATAGCGCAGTAGAAATTTGGCGTTCCAACTGCTTGAGCCGATGGGTGACCGTCGATTGGGCGAGGAACAGGGCTTGTGCTGCACGATTGATCGACCCATGCCGGGCGATGGTCAAAAATATCTCTAAACTCTCCTTGTCCATCTCGTCTTTCACTCCTTAGCGAATTTGTCGATATCTAGTTATCAATATTCTATAACAAAGTAGGAGTTTTTTGGAATAAGATAGTGGCAGGAGGTGTTCTTCATGATCAATAAGGATGATGTGAAAAAGGCCGTTCAAGCTCAATTTGGAAGAAACGCCGAAAAATATGTTGAAAGCGAAAGCCATGCAAAAGGTGACGATCTAGACCTCTTGGTAGACTGGCTGCAGCCGAAAACGGACTGGATCGTTCTCGATATTGCAACGGGTGGCGGTCATGTGGCGAGAAAGCTGTCTGTCCATACGGAGCTTGTTGTGGCAACTGATTTGACGAGAATGATGCTGGAGGCTGCGAGACGGGCCAATATCGAAGCAGGTGCTGGCCCCATTCAATACGTGCAGGCCGATGCGGAAGCTCTTCCGTTTTTGGATGAGTCCTTTGATGCAGTCACTTGCCGGATCGCTGCGCATCACTTCCCGGACCCGGAAGCGTTTGTCCGCGAGGTAAGCCGAGTATTGCGTCCAGGGGGAAGCTTCCTTTTGATCGACAACGTCGTTTCGGATGATCCTGACCTCGCAGCGTTTTTCAATCATATCGAAAAATTGCGTGACCCGAGTCATGTACGGTGCTTGGCTGTGAAAGAGTGGATCGATTTGTTCACCCAGTATGGATTGGTCGGAAAAATGCAAAGGCATCGGGTCAAGAGAAAAGATTTCAAGCAGTGGGTAACCAGGACTGCGGAATCCAAAGAACAGGAAGAAGCTATAGAGAATGCGCTGCTTCAGGCGAGCGATAAACAAAAAGCCTATTTGGAAATGCTGGTGGAGGACGGCCGCGTACGAACGCATCAGATCGAAGAGTGGATGGTGCTCTGCCGCAAAGAGAGAGGAGATTTGTAGAGATGGGAAACGAGTTTGCATGGATGGGTTTTGATCACGTTCAATTAGCGGCACCGGTTGGCTGTGAAGAGGAAGCTCGCCGTTTCTTTGGGGACCTGCTGGGAATGACAGAGGTGCCCAAACCCGAGAAGCTGAAAGTTCGCGGCGGGGTATGGTTTCAGTGTGGTCCTCAGATGATTCACATTGGAGTAGAAGCAGCCTTTCAGCCGGCAAAAAAAGCCCATCCTGCATTATTGGTCGGGAATATCGAGCGTTTGATGGCGCATTTGCAAGAAGGCGGCAATCCGATACGAGTCGATGACGAAATTCCAGGGGTGATCCGATTCTTTACGGAAGATCCGTTCGGAAACCGATTGGAGTTTATGGAGGGGAAATGAGATGGGGATGGATTTTCATGCGGAAGAAAATCAAAGCTCATACATAGGTCGGACCGCCGATGAATCCTGGAGACAGGCGATGAAAGCGATTGTTCCACCGGAAGGCAAACGTGTAATCGATATCGGCTGCGGAGGGGGGATCTATAGCAAAGCGTGGGTGGAGATGGGATCTGCTTTAGTGATTGGTGCCGACTTCTCCGAGGTGATGTTGAAAGCAGCGTGGGAGAATTGCCATCAGGACCCCCACATAAAATTGATTCGCAGGGCAGCTCACGCGACAGGGCTGGATAGCGGAAGTATGGATATCGTCTTTGCCCGGGCGTTGATTCACCATCTACCTGAGCTCGATCCCTTTATGGAGGAAGCGTATCGCTTGCTCGCGCCGGGAGGCCTGTGTATCATCCAGGACAGGACCATGACGGATGTTCTCATGCCAGCATCTCCTACCCATTTTCGTGGCTATTTCCTAGAAAAGTTTCCGCAGCTGCTGGCAAAAGAGGCCAAACGGCGACCGGAAGATCAGGCAGTGCGTGAAGCGCTGCAAAAAAACGGTTTTGAGCAGGTTGCGGCCACTTCTCTTTGGGAAGTCAGAAGAAGGTATGAGCGATGGGAGGAGCTGGAACAGGATCTGCTTGCGCGGACGGGGCGCTCGATCCTGCATGAGCTCTCAGATGAAGAGCTGCAAATACTGGTCACCTATATCGGAGAAAAAGTAGCGCATGAGACCAGCATAGAGGAGCAAGATCACTGGACGATATGGATAGGCATAAAGAAATAAGGCATAATAGACAAGAAATCATTCTCTAATTGTGAAATCGTTTGTCACAAATTTGGATATGCTTGTCTCATTATTGATGAAGCTTTATAATGAAATTGCCATTGTATTCCGGTTCGCGTCATCTTGGTAAAGGAGTTGTCGTACTTATGAAAGTGGTTTTGTTTGATTTCCTCATGTTTATCTTCACGATTTTCATCGCTTGGGGCTGTGTTAGCTCTCTCAAAGCGAAAAACAAGTTTGCGATCGGCTTCGGGGTTGTTTCTTTGCTCGTCTTCCTTTTTGCCGACGGTCTGATTATTTATTACGCAACTAAAGGCGCGTAATAACTTCAAACATGATTGAGGAGAGGCTGTGCACCTTTGCGCAGCCTCTTTTTCGCGTCTATAAATATCAAACGTTTACGCATGAGCAGAGGGAATTTTTAGCATACTAGGTTCGGAGGTGGAGCAGGTGATCAAGCGAAAAAAGCCTGGTTCCTTTTCGAGCGAGGCAGTCGTCCTGGCAGATCGCAAGACAAAGCAGCTGTGCAAACGACTGGGCTCCGAACATATTGCACTCATTGATCATGCAGACGTAGATGAGATGGCGGCCGGTTCTTTATTGGACACCGGAGTGCAGACAGTTATCAATTTGTCTCCTTATATGACAGGGCAATACCCGGCAGAGGGTGCTCGCCGGCTACTGGCAGCAGGTGTACGGCTCTATGAAATCCCCGCCAATTACGATAACCCCTCAATGATTGATCAACTGAATGGCTGCCAGGCTTCCCTGACGAACAGCCAGCTGCGCTTCTCTACGACACAAGGCGTGGAGACGATCATTCCGCTCCAAATGGTCACCACCGAGCATATCCAAGCGAAGTGGACGGAGGCAAACGTCACACTGGATGAAACGCTTTCCTTATTTATTGACAATACACTCCAATATGCCAGTCGGGAAAAGGACCTGTTCCTCAAACCTTTGTGCCAGCTGGATTTACGTACCCGAATGGAGAATCGGCATGTAGTGGTGGTAGTTCGCGGCAAGCACTACCGTGAAGATCTGCAAACACTTCACGCGTACATCCGAGAATACCGACCGATTCTAATCGGAGTGGACGGCGGCGCAGACGCATTAATCCAGGCCGGATACATCCCTGATCTGATTGTAGGAGATATGGACAGCATCTCTGACAAAGCGCTGATGTGCGGCGCCGAGATCGTGGTTCATGCCTTCTCAGACGGAAGGGCACCGGGTAGGTGGAGGGTCAGCGACCTTGGACTGGACTATCACTTGCTGCCTGCACCTGGCACGAGTGAAGACGTCGCCATGCTATTGGCTTATGAAAATAACGCAGAGCTGATCGTAACGATCGGTACGCATACCAACATGATCGATTTTCTCGAGAAAGGGCGCAAGGGGATGGCAAGCACCTTGCTCGTACGCACGAAAATTGGAACGAAGCTGATCGATGCCAAGGGTGTCAATCAGCTCTATCAGCCACGCTGGTCGTGGAAGCTGTGGGGATGGTGTATCGCTGCGATGCTGACGCCCATTACCGCCGCGCTCATGATCAATCCAGTTGCCAGGCACGTTGCGCAAATGCTGTGGACGCAATGGCGGACTTGGGCTTTTTAGGAGGCAATTCATTGATACACTTTCGATATCATTTGCTATCTCTCACGGCCGTCTTTTTTGCGCTGGGGGTAGGAATCCTTTTAGGAGGAACGGCTGGTCATGCCTGGTTCGCGGTGGGGGAACAAGAAGTGCTGGCGAAAATGGAGGCCAAATACGATCGGGCGCTCAAAAGCAACAATGAACTGAAACAGCAAATGAACCAACTGCTCAGTGAGGTAGAGCGAAGCAATGAGGAAGTCATTCATTTGATGGCGATGCGCTATTCGTCTGATCTTTCCGGGAGCAAGGTATTCGTTTGGCACGAGCCTGAGCTGAAGCTGGAGCCGATCAAACGGCTGCTGCGAACTGTTGGTGTGGATGTTCTGCCATATGCGGAAGGTCGCGCTCTCTCTGATGGCCTGCTCCTGGTGTTTGCCCATGAGGAACCCTCGTGGCTGGAAAGCTTGCCAGGACCCCGACATTGGCTGCAGCTCGAGCAAGTACCTGATTCTCCTGCCAAGCAGTGGGCATTGCTGGAGAAAGTCCAAAAATTGCTGACGGAGATGAGGGTGGAACGTGAAAAAAGTTAGTGTCGTCATTCCCGCATACAACGAAGCGGACGCGATCGGAGCCACGCTTCGAGCCATTCGCGAGCGCTTTTTTTGCGATGAGCTGATCGTCGTTGATGATGGCAGCAAGGACGGGACCGGAGAGCTGGCAAAAAAATGGGCTGATCTGGTCATCCAGCTTCCCGGAAATCGTGGAAAGGGCGCCGCCTTGCAGACGGGCTGGCAGCATGCAAAAGGAGAGGTTGTCCTATTTCTGGATGGGGACCTGCGCGAAAGTGCCGCTGAAGCCGCGCACTTGCTTTTACCGGTCCAAGAAGATGCTTGTGACATGGCTGTAGCTGTTCTCCCGCCACCAAAAACAAAGGGGGGAATGGGCCTGGCGAAAGGATTGGCTCATCACGGCATTCGCATGCTTACTGGTTTCGAGACGCTAGCCCCTTTATCAGGACAAAGAGCCGTGCGCAAAGAAGTTTTGGATCAGCTAGGAAAACTGGACAAAGGATTTGGCGTAGAGGTTGGTTTGACAGTGGATGCTCTGCGGGCGGGCTATCGGGTGATGGAAGTACCCGTACGGTTTTCCCATCGGGAGACCGGCAATGACATGGCTGGCTTTTGTCATCGTGGAAAAGAGTTTATCGCGATCAGCCGGACCCTTTGTCGAAAATGGTGGGAGGGACATGCATGGGCACGGAATGGCTGATAGCAGCGGCAATCGGGTTGCTGCTCCCTGTTGGAATCCACCGACGGCTTCTCGTGACCGTACGTAAAAGATTTCGTAAGCGGGGCATGCACCGGGTGAACTACCAGGGAGTGGAAGTGGTGACTGCTGGGGGTGTCATGCTCGTCATCTCCACGGCTGCTGTCCTGCTCGGAATGCTGGTGGTAATCGGGATCGGCTCGAAGGAGTCGGGGGTCTGGAAAGAAGGGGCGTTAATGGGAGCGGGAATGCTGGCCATTGCTTTCTGGGGCTGGCAGGATGACTGCTCCGTGGACAAGCAGGCAAAAGGATTTCGGGGCCACTTCGGTACGCTCTGGCGCGAGAGACGTATGACGAGCGGTTTGTGGAAAGTATGGGGCGCAGGGAGTACCGCCATTGTTTTGGCCTTGGCCCTTGGACCCGCAAACTTGTGGTCGGGCCTGCTAACCGCCTGCTTGCTAGCCAGCGCTGCAAATGTCCTCAATCTGTTTGACTTGCGGCCGGCCAGGGCGATCAAAGTCTTTTGGCTGCTGGAGGCGGTGGCGATCTCGCTTTGTTACTGGACGAGTGACCTGCTAAGCTTTTTCAAGCATGGCATCTGGCAGCTGCCCATGCTGGCTGCGACTTGCATGCTTTTCCGTCACGATGCAGGGGCACGCGTCATGCTCGGCGACACCGGTTCCAATACGCTTGGCTTTGTTGTCGGATTTGCGTTTGCCGCCGGGACTCCACTGATCGTTCAGCTTATGATTTTCCTGCTGTTTGTCGGCGTACATATAGTGGCGGAGTTCTTTTCGATATCGAAGCTCATCGAGAGCAGCAGCTGGCTCACACGGATTGATCGATGGGGGAGATCAGCAGAGCCTTAAAAAACAGAAGAACCAGGCTGTCCATAGCCTGGTCTACTCGTCTTCGTCTGGCTCCGGTATCATGAAGCGCGGCTGCACACGATTTTTCTTGCGCTCGTGGTGCAGGATAAAGCCTGCGATAAACAAAACGGGGATGACAAAGCATAAAATACCTGCAATCAGCTTTCCCCACAAGAAGCTTACCTCGGGGGAGATGGAGTAAAAGAACGCATCCCGAATCAGCTTGATTCCGTACATCGCTATGGCAGCAGGAATCACCATGATCAGAAGTGCGATCATCTTCTGTACGACCAAGGGTGTTTCACACCTTTCCTTCTCTTCCCACTCATCATATCGAATGAGGTCTTGCTTGTCCATAAGCGGCGTGCAGTGAACGAGCGCACGCTAGACAACTACGCCTGTCCTTCACCGAACCATTGGAGTACAATGGTAACGAGTACGATTGCGAAAAGTGAGGGGGCACACATGCACAAGCTGCTCATCGTTGGTGCCGGACGGGGCGGAAGCGCACTTTTGCGCATGCTGAATCAAATGGATCGCATTGAAATCGTAGCTGTTGTCGACCATCGACCAGACGCCCCGGGTCTCGCGCTGGCGCGTTCTTTTGGCATTCCGACCGATATTGACTACCGTCCGTATTTGGATGCTGATTTGGACGTGATCTTGGAAGCGACAGGCGATCTAGGCGAATACAAGCACTTGCGTCATCTCAAGCAGGAAAAGACCGTACTGATCCCCGGCACGTTTACCCGAATCGTGATGAAGCTCATCCGGGAGAGAGACAAGCTGATTAACGCCATGATGCAGAATGAGCGTGAGCGGGAAACGATGCTCGACTCCACACACGATGCGATTATTGGTGTAAATCGACAGGGTGTCATTACCTTGTTCAACAAGGCAGCCGAAAGACTGATGGGGATTGAAGCCAGCAAAGTGCTGGGCACCGGGGTGACAGAGCGTATACCGAACACCCGGTTACATATCGTATTAGAGACGGGCTCACCCGAATTGAATCAGGAACAGATTTTGCCCAATCAGACGCGAATCATTACCAATCGCGTGCCAGTCCGGAATGAACGGGGAGAAGTAGTCGGAGCCGTAGCGATCTTTCGCGACATTACGGAGATCATGGCTCTTGCGGAGGAAGTAACAGATTTGAAAGAGCTGCAAAGCATGCTTCAGGCAATCATCGACTCATCGGATGAGGCCATCTCCGTCGTGGATAAAAACGGGAACGGTCTACTGATCAACCCAGCTTACACCAGACTTACGGGTTTGACACAGGATGACATCATCGGAAAGCCGGCCACTGTCGATATTTCCGAAGGGGAAAGCATGCATATGCAGGTCCTGAAAACGAAAAAGGCAGTACGCGGTGTACCGATGAAAATTGGTCCAAAGCGCAAGGATGTCGTGGTGAATGTGGCTCCCGTGATGGTAGATGGAGAGCTGAAAGGCAGTGTCGGTGTCGTTCACGACGTGTCTGAGTTCAAGCGTCTGACGGAAGAACTGGAAAAAGCACGCCGCATTATTCGTACGTTGGAAGCAAAATATAGCTTTGCAGACATTATCGGCTACAGCGAGACCATGCGATTGGCCATCGAGCAAGCACAGAAAGCTGCTCTTACACCTGCCACGGTCTTGCTTCGAGGAGAATCGGGTACGGGGAAAGAGCTTTTTGCCCATGCCATTCATAACGGAAGTGAACGCAAGTATAAACAGTTCATTCGTGTCAATTGCGCTGCTATTTCCGAGAGTCTCCTGGAAAGCGAGCTGTTTGGCTATGAAGAAGGTGCCTTTACAGGTGCGCGCAGAGGCGGAAAGCGTGGACTTTTTGAAGAAGCGAGCGGCGGGACTATTTTTCTGGATGAAATCGGCGAGCTGTCCATGAACATGCAAGTCATGCTTTTGCGCGTCTTACAGGAACGGGAGGTCGTACGTGTCGGGGGGACGAAGCCGGTCCCGATCGATGTCCGGGTCATTACCGCTACCCACGTCAATCTCGAGTCCGCGATTTCGGTCGGAAAGTTTCGCGAGGACCTGTACTACCGACTCCACGTCGTTCCGATTCAGATACCGCCACTGCGGCAGCGACTGGAGGACATCAAGCCGTTAGCCATGCACCTTTTACGCAAGTACAACCTGGAGTACGGTCGCAATGTAGAAGAAATCGACGAGCGAGCCTTGCAGCTGCTGCTTACCTATCATTGGCCAGGAAACGTGCGCGAGCTAGAAAATGTGCTGGGACGAGCGATGATCCATATGCGAATCAACGAGCGCATGATCCTGCCAGAGCATTTGCCCCCTTTGGAGCGAAGGGCTGTCTCTCGCAGCGAGGAACCAAGACCAAGCTTGCAGGCGACTGGAAAAACGCTGAAGGAAGCGATGGAAGAAGCAGAGCGCGAGCATATTTTGCGAGAGCTGAAAGCGGCCGGCGGAAACAGGACGCTGACAGCAAAACGTTTGGACATTTCCATTCGCAGTCTTTACTACAAGTTGGAGAAGCTAGAGAATATGGGAATGATCGATCAAAGTAAGTGAGACGTCCGTGCAAGAAAATGCATGCAAAAAACTGCATGATCGTGCAAGAAACTGCACACTAGGCAAGCCGGAAGCCTACGCCTACACAGGCAAATAAAGCGCTTTCAAAACGCAGAATGAGTTGGCACGACTTTTGCATTAACATCTCGACGGGAAGTAATCCAAACGGATCCCATGTATTTCAGCCAAGAGCTACTATGATGACAACGATCGATACTAGGGAGGTTTCTTCATTGAACATCTTTGACTACATGCAAAAGTACGACTACGAGCAATTGGTATTCTGTCAGGACGAAAATTCCGGTTTGAAAGCCATTATTTGCATTCATGATACGACACTGGGTCCGGCACTCGGCGGAACACGGATGTGGCCGTACAAAACGGAAGAAGAGGCAATCATTGACGTGTTGCGCCTGGGACGCGGTATGACATACAAAAACGCTGCAGCCGGTCTGAACATCGGTGGAGGTAAGGCTGTTATCATCGGCGATCCGCGCCAGCACAAAAGTGAAGAACTTTTCCGTTCGTTTGGCCGCTACATTCAAGGCTTGAACGGACGTTACATTACAGCCGAGGATGTAGGAACCACGGTTGCCGACATGGACATGATCCATTTGGAAACCGATTACGTCACAGGGGTATCTCCGGCGTTTGGTTCCAGCGGTAATCCATCTCCGGTGACAGCTTACGGTGTGTATCGAGGTATGAAGGCAGCGGCTAAGCTGGCTTATGGAACAGACGATTTGTCCGGACGCGTAGTAGCGGTTCAAGGGGTAGGAAACGTAGCGTACAACCTTTGCCGTCACCTGCACGAAGAAGGCGCGCACCTGATCGTAACGGATATCAACGAAGAAAACGTAAATCGTGCCGTAAACGATTTTGGAGCCAAAGCTGTGGGCGTGAACGAAATCTTTGGTGTTGAATGCGACATCTTCTCTCCTTGCGCACTGGGAGCGATCATCAATGACGATACGATTCCTCTCTTGAAAGCGAAAGTAATAGCAGGCGCGGCTAACAACCAGCTGAAGGAAGAACGCCACGGTGACCAGATCCACGAAATGGGCCTCTTCTATGCACCAGACTACGTGATTAACGCAGGTGGCGTAATCAACGTGGCGGATGAGCTGCAAGGCTACAACCGCGAGCGCGCCCTGAAAAAAGTAGAGACCATCTACGACAACATCTTGAAAGTATTCGAAATCGCTGAGCGCGATGGCATGGCTTCTTACCAGGCTGCTGACCGTATGGCCGAAGAACGAATCGCCAGCGTAGCAAAATCGCGTAATACTTTTCTGCAAAACGGCAAGACTGTTTATCATCGCTAAGTAACACGATGATCCCCTTTCCCCTGACCGTTGCCCATCATGCGGTCAGGGGGTACATATGCTTTGTTCTTTGAATATTCATAAACGCCGAAAACGTGGGTGACCCCACTGGTAATGTAAGGAGCCAGAGGCGGTTTTTTCGATAGCGGTTTTTCCCTACGAAAGGAGAGTTCAGATTATGTCTCAGGAGTTTGATCTGGTTGTTTTGGGCGGTGGAACGGGAGGGTACGTGGCAGCGATTCGCGCCTCCCAGCTCGGGATGAAAGTAGCGATCGTCGAAAAGGAAAAGCTCGGCGGAACCTGCCTGCACCGTGGGTGTATCCCCTCCAAAGCGCTTTTGCGCAGTGCAGAAGTATACGCCACCCTCAAAGAAAGCGATAAATTCGGGGTAATTGCCGGTGAAGTCGGCTACGATTTTTCCAAGATTCAGGATCGTAAGCAAGGAATCATCGAGCAGCTGCACAAAGGCATTCAATATTTGATGAAAAAAGGCAGCATCACTATTTTTGAAGGCTTTGGACGGGTAATGGGACCGTCGATCTTTTCCCCTCAAGCGGGTGCTGTTCGGATCGAAAAGGAGAATGGGGATCAGGAGATGATCGTTCCTCGCTTCTTGCTGCTTGCGACAGGCTCACGTCCTCGTACGTTGCCAGGACTGGTTATCGACGGGTCCTATGTAGTAACAAGTGATGAAGCCCTGCAGTGGGAGCAGCTGCCAGAATCCGTTGTTATCGTAGGCGGCGGAGTGATCGGGATCGAGTGGGCATCTATGCTGAACGATTTCGGAGTAGCGGTCACCGTGGTTGAGTATGCCGATCGCATTCTGCCTCTGGAAGATGAGGAAGTCAGCAAGGAAATGGCACGTCTGCTGAAAAAGCGCAAAGTAAACATCGTGACCTCTGCCAAGGTTTTGCCTGAATCTCTGGAAAAGGGAGAAGGGCGCGTCATGATCCAAGCGGAAACAGCTGGAGGCGTGCAATCCTTTGAAGCACAAAAAATCCTCGTTTCCGTGGGTCGCCAGGCAAATGTAGAAAATTTGGGACTGGAAGCGACAGAGATCAAGGTCGAGCGTGGCGCTGTCGTTGTCAACGAGCATTTTCAAACGGCGGAATCGCATATTTATGCCATTGGCGACGTGATCGGCGGGCTCCAACTGGCTCACGTAGCATCCCATGAAGGCATTTTGGCAGTTGAGCATATGGCTGGTCAAAATCCTCATCCCATGGACTATACAAAAGTACCGAAATGTACGTACAGCCGCCCGGAAGTAGCAAACGTCGGCTTGACGGAAAAAGAAGCGAAGGAAAAAGGCTTTGAGGTAAAAGTGGGCAAATTCAGCTTCAAGCCGCTGGGGAAAGCAATCATTTATGGAGAAAACGATGGCTTTGTCAAGGTTGTCGTGGATGCCAAAACAAATGATCTGCTTGGTGTGCACATGATCGGTCCGCATGTGACGGACATGATTTCGGAAGCGGGTCTCGCTCGCGTACTGGATGCGACCCCGTGGGAAATCGGCACGACCATCCATCCGCATCCGACGCTGTCTGAAGCCTTTATGGAAGCTGCTTTGGCAGTAGAAGGAAAAGCAATTCACAATTAGCGAGGAGGGCAAAAGGCGATGACTACGAAGCGACATGAACAAGTAGGTTTGACGGACGCACAAGTCCTTGACATGTACTATTACATGCTGTTGGCTCGTAAAATTGACGAGCGCCAATGGCTGTTGAATCGAGCGGGAAAAGTACCGTTTGTCATTTCCTGCCAAGGTCAGGAGGCTGCACAGGTCGGTGCGGCTTTTGCCATGGAAACCGGCAAGGATTACTTGTGTCCGTATTATCGTGACCTGGGATTGGTCCTGGTATTCGGGCAAACAGCTCGCGATTGCATGCTGTCTGCATTCGCGAAAGTAGAGGATCCGAACAGCGGCGGTCGCCAAATGCCTGGACATTTTGGCGGGAAAAAATACAACATCCTGTCTGGCTCCAGCCCTGTTACGACACAGGTACCTCATGCAGTAGGCATGGCGCTGGCAGGTAGAATGCAGCAAAAAGACTTCGTCGTGTACGCATCGTTCGGGGAAGGCTCCAGCAACCAGGGGGATTTCCACGAAGGGGCGAACTTCGCAGGCGTTCACAAGCTGCCGGTGATCTTTTTCTGTGAAAATAACAAATACGCGATCTCTGTTCCGCTGAAAAAGCAGCTGGCATGTGAAAGTGTAGCAGACCGCGCAATCGGTTACGGCTTCCCTGGAATCAGTGTAGATGGAAATGACCCGATCGAAGTCTACCGCGTAACGAAAGAAGCGGTAGAACGTGCGCGTCGCGGCGAAGGGCCAACGCTGATCGAAGCGGTCATGTATCGTCTGGTTCCGCACTCCAGCGATGACGACGACCGTGTATACCGTACGCGTGAAGAAGTAGAGGAAGCGAAGAAAAAGGATCCGTTGATTGTCTTTGCTGCGTATCTGAGAGAGATTGGCTTGCTGGATGAAAATACGGAAGCAGATATGCTCGCTCGCGTACAGCTGGAAGTGGATGAGGCGACGGAATATGCGGAAAACGCGCCGTATCCTACACCAGAATCGACTCTGACACACGTATACGGGGAATAAGGGGGAATCCAGATGGCGGTCATCTCATTTATTGATGCGATTACGATGGCGATGCGTGAAGAAATGCGTCGCGATCCCAATGTATTTGTCCTCGGGGAAGACGTCGGCGTCCGCGGCGGTGTTTTTCGTGCTACCGTTGGATTGATTGAAGAGTTTGGCGAAGAGCGCGTGATTGACACACCTCTGGCGGAGTCTGCCATCGTCGGTGTGGGGATTGGTGCGGCAGCTTATGGCATGCGCCCAATTGCTGAAATTCAGTTTGCTGATTTTATCATGCCGGCTGTCAACCAGATCGTCAGTGAAGCGGCGAAAATGCGTTACCGCTCCAATAACGACTGGAATTGCCCGATCACGATTCGAGCTCCATTTGGTGGAGGCGTACACGGTGCCCTCTACCATTCGCAATCGGTAGAAGCGATGTTTACGAATATTCCAGGTCTGAAGGTAGTAGCGCCTTCTACTCCTTATGATGCAAAAGGCTTGCTCAAGGCAGCGATCCGCGATGAAGATCCGGTATTGTTCTTTGAGCACAAGCGCTGCTATCGCTTGATCAAGGGCGAAGTGCCTGATCACGATTACGTTCTGCCGATCGGCAAGGCAGATGTCAAGCGAGAGGGAAGCGACATTACCGTTATTTCCTACGGTCTGGCCTTGCATTTCTGCCTGCAGGCAGCTGAAAAGCTCGCGCAGGAAGGCATCAGTGCTCATGTGCTCGATTTGCGGACGCTCTACCCGCTGGATAAAGAGGCGATTGCAGAGGCGGCGTCGAAAACGGGGAAAGTTTTGATCGTACATGAGGACAACAAAGAAGGCGGCGTTGGCGGCGAAGTAGCAGCTATCATTGCCGAGCAGTGCCTGTTTGATCTCGATGCTCCGATTAAACGTCTGTGTGGTCCTGATGTACCGGCTATGCCGTACAGCCCGCCGATGGAAAAATTCTTTATGCTCAACCCGGATAAAGTATTGGAAGCGATGCGGGAGCTGGCCAACTATTAAGACGAGGAGGACCTAGGATCATGGCAACGAAAGTACTTATGCCCCAGCTCGGAGAGAGCGTGACCGAGGGCACCATCAGCAAATGGCTCGTCAAAGTGGGCGACACGGTGAAGAAGTACGATTCTCTGGCAGAAGTCACTACAGATAAAGTAAATGCGGAAGTCCCATCCACGGTGTCTGGTCGCGTAACAGAAATTGTGGTACCAGAAGGGGAAACCGTCGCGATCGGCACACTTATTCTTTATATAGAAGAAAGCGGGGAAGCGGGAGAGACTCAAGCAGCTCCTGCAGCCTCCGCAGCTCCAGCCGCTCCAGTTGCAGCAGTGGCAGTCACGCAGCAAGCTGCTCCAAGACTGACAACGGCTCCAGAAGGCGGCAAGCAGCGCTACTCTCCTGCAGTCATGGTATTGTCGCAAGAGCATGGAATCGATCTCTCCCGCGTAGTGGGCACGGGTGCAGGTGGACGGGTGACGAGAAAAGACGTGCAGGCTATTATCGATGCAGGCGGTCAAAAGCCGGCAGAAGTCGCACAAGAGCCGGTGGTTGCACAAACGCCATCAACACCTGCGCCAACAGCAGCCCCTGCAGCAGCTAGTGCACCTGTCGCACATACTTCGGCACCGGCTGAAATTCCGGTAGCGAGTGGGGATCAGGTCATTCCAGTTTCCTCGATCCGTCGTACGATTGCGAACCGCATGGTGCAAAGCAAGCACGAGGCACCACATGCCTGGACGATGGTTGAAGTGGACGTTACCAACCTCGTAAACTTCCGCAATCAAGCAAAAGGGGAGTTCACTCGCAAAGAAGGTATCAACCTCACGTTCCTGCCGTTCTTTATCAAGGCAGTCGTTGAAGCGCTGAAAGAATATCCGATGATCAACTCTACCTGGGCAGGGGATAAGATCATCGTGAAGAAAAACATCAACATTTCCATCGCCGTATCAACAGATGACGCGCTGTACGTTCCGGTCATCAAGGATGCGGACCAGAAGTCCATTTTGGGAATCGCGAAAGCAGTCGATGACCTGGCAGCAAGGACTCGCGCAGGCAAGCTGACTATGGACGATATGACAGGTGGCACCTTCACGGTAAACAACACCGGCTCATTCGGCTCCATCCAGTCTCAGCCGATCATCAACTCGCCGCAAGCCGCTATTCTCAGTGTGGAGTCTATCGTGAAACGTCCGGTTGTCATCAACGACATGATTGCCATCCGCTCGATGGTCAATCTGTGCATGTCACTGGATCACCGGGTGCTGGACGGCCTGATTTGCGGCCGCTTCCTGCAAAGCGTCAAGCAAAAGCTCGAAAGCATCGGACCGGATACAAAACTGTACTAAGGAACAGGCCAGACGCTTTCACAGGTCTGGTTTTTCTCTGCCCGGCTTTTCAGGCAGAAAAATAAAGTTTGCCTGCAGCCGCAAACGGATGTAACTTTTTGCCGAACCATTGCGTCTTAGCAAATGTAAGCAAGGAGTCTATCATTTTCCGGAGAATAGATTTCCTCGGATAAGCATTTATGGTAAACTGATAGCGATCTGCTAGAGAAACATTTCCTGATTTTGGGCAAATATGGGAGGAAAAACATGGAGAAGAGTAAAAAAGCACTGCCGATCGTACTCGCATCTGCACTGGCAGCTACCCCTTTGGTTGCAGTGCCGCAGCAGGCACATGCATTATCAGGTGTGTCGATTACAGCTGATGATGAAGAAGCTGGTGAAACGACTGACTACGATATCGAATTTACCACTGGAGATTTTATTGATTCTGGTGATAAAATTTACGTCAAATTTGACAAAGATTTTGACTTGGATGACGTTGATGAAGATTCCATCGACGCCGATTTTGATATTGAAGATGTAGAAGTTACCAGCGGCAATGTCGTTGAGATCACTGTCGATGAAGATATCGAGGATGATGAAGATCTCTCCTTTACCATTTCGGATGTCGTCAATCCAGACGATGAGGATACCTATGAGATCGGCGTGAAAACGACGAATGAAACCACCTATAAGTACGATGAAATTGACATCGAAGACGGCGGCAGCAGCAGCAGCTCCGACGATGAGTTCAATGTAGACCTCAGCAGTACAGTAGCTGGCGAAAAAGTCTCGCTGGAGCTTGGGGATTTTGACCTCGACGGCAAGGATGAGCTGGAGACCGGCGAAACCATCACGGTCATTTTCCCAGATGAAGACATGCTTCCAAGCAGTATTTCCAAAAGCGATGTAAAGGTGAATGGATATGCGGCAAAAGCGGTAGACGTTGATGGCGATGAAGTCTCGATCGACGTACCGAGTGGTGCTGATGGCGATGACTACATCAACCTGGAATTCTTGAAAGCGGCAGGCATCTCGAACCCGGATACAGCTGACGATTACACTTTCAAAGTCAAATATGATGGAACTACATACGAGTCCGAATCTGTTGACATCACCAAATCGGGTTCTAGCAGCGCAGTTTCCGGCAACTACACGGTAAATCTGTCTGATCCAGCAGCAGGGGCTCGCTCCAGCTATATTTTCGAAGCTGACTTTGGTAAAGACCTGAAGGCAGATTCTGACCTGATCATCGAATTCCCTTCCACTGATATGGTGCCGATGATTTTGAGCACCTCCGATTTCAGTGTGAATGGGAAAGAACCGAAAAAAGTAGGGGCAATCGGCAACAAAGTATACATCACGACTCCAACCAGCTTCAGCGCGGACAGTAATGTCAAGGTCGTTGTTTCGTATACAGCTTGGATTACCAATCCGAAAACAGCTGGCTCCTATACACTGAAAGCGACAGCCGCTGGAAAAACAATTACTTCCAAAGCGTTCACGATTGGCGGTTCTACCGTAAATCCGACAACGCCAACAAACCCTACTACACCAACGACACCGACAGCCCCGACGACTCCTGTCAATAACAGCACAGCGACCATCACGCTGACGACGACTGCGCTGAATCAGGCAACAGGTGTGAATGTGGCGATCAAGGGACTCGGCGTCGGTCTGGCAAAACAACGCGACTTTATCGAGCTTGTCTTCCCTGCAGGCTATAAAGTACCAGCTTACATCGCTCCAGCGAACATCACGGTAAACGGCGCTGCAGCGAACTATGTAGCCGTACGCGGTCAAAACGTTCTGGTGTATCCGTCCCAGGATATCCCGGCTGCAACAGCTGCGACTGTATCGATCACAGCAGCAGCGAACATTGTGAACCCAGCTGTGAAAAACGCGTACAGCATCAGCGTGTTTACTTCCGAAGAAAAAGGTCTGCAATTTGCTCGAGCTGTTGGCGTAGGAATGCCAGCACCGGTACAACCAGCACAGCCTACTGCTCCAAAACCAACGACACCAGCTCCAACAACACCGACTCCAGCGCAGCCATCTGTAACGGTTCCTTCCAATGCAGCGCTGTTTAAAGTAAATGCAAAAACATTTACGCTGCATGGTAAATCGTATCCTCTTTCTCAAGCGCCATATTTGGCTGGAGGAAATACGACTATGGTTCCAGCACAGTTCTTTAAAGAAGCTCTGGCTTTGACTACGCAGTGGAACAACCAAACCGTTGCGATTATCAGCGGTACGAAGGTGTTGAAATTCTCCGTTGGTTCCAACAAAGCGCGCGTAGGCAATACAGAAGTGACGCTGCCAACTCCGGTTGTACTGAAGGATGGCATGCCGATGATCCCTGTTCGTTTCGTAACGGATAATCTCGGCTACAAAGTAGGCTGGGATGCGAAAACATCCAGCGTATACGTTTACCGTTAAAAACAGGCAGCTTGTCTAAATCAAACCCCCCTTGCCAAGTCGGAAGGGGGGTTTGATTATGTGTTCCTATTTGCTGGTTATTGAAAATAGAAAAACGTCGGAACAATCAGGGAGAGAACAAGAATGCCAATCAAAATTTTGGCGATCAAGGATTGCTTCATCTCGGTGATCCTCCTTTCTATCAGGGAAAAATACGGTATTTGGGGAAAATGACGGCTCTAGGCCCGAAAAGGTGTGCTAAAATGATGAGGAAAACAGTACAAGCTCCTTTCATTTTACCGAATCAAACAAGGTGTAGCAACAACCGTTGTCCACTTGAAGGACTTCGTGATGAGCACCGGACTGATTGGGAAACCTGATTCCATAGAAAAGGATGAGTGCAGTGAAAGCACCGAACAAGATTGCCCATATCGGAATTGCTGTGAAAAGTCTGGATCATGTTCTTCCCTTTTATACGGAGCAGTTGGGTTTGAAGCTGCTCGGGAAAGAAGAGGTGGCGAGCGAGCAGGTACGAGTCGCCTTCTTGGAAATTGGGGAAAGTCGTATTGAGCTTTTGGAACCGCTTTCAGAGGAGAGCCCCATTGCGAAATTCATTGAAAAACGGGGAGAAGGGATCCATCATATCGCCCTGGATGTTGACGACGTCGAGATGCGTCTTGTGACTTTAAAAGAAAATGGTGTACCTTTGATCCACGAGAAACCTAAAGAAGGGGCTCACCAGGCGCAAATTGGATTTTTGCACCCGAAAGCGGCACAGGGCGTCTTGTATGAGCTTTGCCAATACCCGAAGGATGCTGCGCATTAAAGAGACAGCCTCGTACTTGAAAGATTGCGACGTTTTCATGGTAGAAAAAATTTTTTTGCGGTATACTGGAACTTGAGAATATGTACCAAAATCGGACAGTGATGTAGGAGGTTACAACAGTGATCAACCAAGAGCGTTTGCTAAACGAGTTTTTGGAGCTCGTACAAATCGACAGTGAAACAAAAAATGAAGCACAAGTGAACAAGGTGCTGAAAGAAAAACTAATCGGCATGGGCTTTACTGTTCAAGAGGATGATGCAGCTGCGAAAACCGGCCACGGTGGAAACAACCTGATTGCTACTCTGGAAGGTACTGGAAACGGTCCGACAATCTTGTTCAGCAGCCATATGGATACGGTTGTTCCTGGAAACGGTATCAAGCCGCAAGTTCGCGATGGTTATGTTTACTCGGATGGCACCACAATCCTCGGTGCTGACGATAAAGCCGGAATTGCGGCGATCTTCGAAGGCATCCGCACCTTGAAAGAGCAAAACCTGTCTCATCCTACGATTCAGGTCGTCCTGACTGTCGGCGAAGAATCCGGGCTGGTGGGCTCCCGTGCCATGGATTCCAGCCTGCTGAAGGCGGAAATGGGCTTCATCCTCGACTCAGAAGGTCCTGTAGGTAAAATTACGGTTGCGGGTGCTGGACAGTACCGCATCGTGACTAAAATTCATGGGAAAGCAGCGCATGCAGGCGTGAACCCAGAGGATGGAATCAGTGCAATCTCTGTCGCAAGCAAAGCGATCTCCCGTATGCCGCTTGGACGTATTGATGCGGATACAACAGCAAATATCGGCCGTTTTGAAGGCGGAAAAGCATACAATATCGTTACGGATTATGTAGAAGTTTGGTCGGAAGCTCGCAGCTTGGTAATGGACAAGCTGGAAGCGCAAGTGAAGAAAATGACGACTGCTTTTGAAGAAGCGGCTGCCGAAATGGGCGCAACTGTTGAGAACGATGTTATCTTCATGTACCACGGCTACAAATTCAATGAAGATACGCCAGTCGTTCAAAAAGCGATTAACGCCGTAAAACGTGTGGACCGCAACCCTGAGCTGGTAGCAAGTGGCGGGGGCAGCGACGGCAACGTATTCAATGGCTACAATATCCCTAGCGTGAACTTTGCGATTGGCTATGAAGAAATTCATACGAAAAACGAGCGGATGCCAATTGCTGAGCTGAACAAGGCTGCTGAGCTCGTACTCGCTGTCATCGAAGCGGTACAAGAATAGAATGGATAAAAGACAAGTCGGGATTCCCATTGGGTGTCCCGGCTTTTTTTCGATAAATGATTGGGTCAAGCCCAACTCATCATACAATAGGGGAGAGAGCGGGAAGGGAGGGGATGTCGTGCTTCGTCTGGCTTTGGGGACAGTTGTGCGCGTGATCGAGGAGCGGCCAGGTTTTCAGTTGATCGGGCTTTGGATGGCAGAAACGGGGCTGCATGAGGAAGCCATGTCCTTTGCCCAGGAAGAGTACGTGCCAGGAGACAAAGTCATTGTCAATACGACGGCCATCCATTTAAAGCTGGGGACTGGGGGCTATCATGTGGTTGTGGGCAAAGCAGACCGTATGAACGAACGTGATCTATCACCCTCGCAATGGGGTCATATTATGAAAATGCGCTATTCGCCTTGGCAGCTGGCAGTCGATTCCGTAGAAGAGCAAGCAAGCCCTCATCATGACCTGTTTCTCCGGGAAGATCTGTCTTTAGAAGGAACACCGGTGCTGATTACAGAGCTGCATAGCCTGCTCCCTGCTTCGGTGGTAGCGTGGAAACAAAAAAATCCGGAATCGAAAATTGCCTATGTCATGCCAGATGGCGCTTCTTTACCTATGGCGCTCAGCCGGCACGTCCATCATTTAAAGAGACAGGGATTTCTGGCTGCGACGATTACGACCGGACACGCTTGGGGGGGCGATCACGAGGCGGTCACCATCCACAGCGGGCTTTTGGCTGCACGGCATGTGGAAAAAGCAGATCTCATCATTTGTACACTTGGTCCTGGCGTGGCGGGAACGGGTACATCCTATGCCTTTTCGGGTATTCAATTGGCGGAAGTGATTCATGCGGTTTCCATCCTTGGTGGATTTCCGTTGATGATCCCGCGCATCAGCTTTGCAGATTCTCGTCAGCGTCATTATGGCATCAGCCATCATACACAAACTATTTTGCAGCGTTATGCCCTGCGTCCAGTCGTGCTGACCATGCCGATAATAGGCGATCATCGCGATTGCCTACTCGAACAGCAAGCAGCTACGCTGAAGAAGCTGGATAAGCACCTCCTAGTATGGGGAAAGGTACCGGGTGAGCATAGGCTTTCGTCGCTGGAGCAATCGTACGGCTTGTCCTTTACGACGATGGGCAGAACCTGGGTGGAAGACCCTGTACCTTTTCAGACTGCCGTTCTAGCCATTGATTTATTGTGCAGCTGGCGTGAGGGGTTGGCGAAAGCATTTAGCGACGACCCGCATTGCTTCGGCGCTCCAGATACGCTTGCAGCGTTAGATCTTTTTTCGACCAGGACCGAAGCGCAGCCTTGATTTCCCAAGCTTTTCCTACCAGGCGCAACTGCTTTTCACTCACATAGGTTTTCATCACTGATCTCCTCCGCTACAATGAATGTGGACAAGCTTTATGCTCCCAACTTATGGTGGATCTCGAGCATTTAGAACGAAGAAAAAGACAAAGGGAGGATTTCTCTTGAACAAGTATGAGCATCTTTACGAAAAAACGATTTCCAGTCAGCCCATTTACGATGGACGAATCATCAAAGTAAAGGTCGATGAGGTTCAGCTTCCAAACGGCAAGACAGCCAAACGGGAAATTGTGAATCATCAGGGGGCTGTGGCAGTGCTGCCATTGACAGATGACGGGAAAATGGTAGCTGTTCGGCAGTTTCGCAAGCCTTTGGAACAAACAATCGTGGAAATTCCGGCAGGTAAGCTGGAGCCAGGCGAAGAACCGCTCACCTGCGCAATCCGGGAATTGGAAGAAGAAACAGGCTATAAGGCAGAAAAAATGGAGCTGCTTAGTTCGTTTTATACCTCGCCAGGTTTTGCAGATGAGCTCTTGCATGTGTACATCGCGACCGGTTTGACAAAAGGGGAGAGCAGACCGGATGAAGACGAGTTTGTCGATGCTCTTGAGCTGTCGCTGGAAGAAGCGCACGAGCTGCACCGTACGGGAGAAATCCGTGACGCGAAGACGGTGGTAGCAATATTTGCATGGGAAAACAGGGTGCTGCGTTCCCGTGGTTAATAACGACCTGACTGAATACTTCTGTGACATGCACATTCATATCGGGGGCACGAGGAGTGGGAAGCCGGTCAAGATTACGGCATCGCGCCAGATGACGCTGACCAGCATATTGGAGGAGGCATCTGAGCGAAAAGGTATGGATGTCATAGGAATCATCGATGCCCATTCTCCTGAGGTGCAAGAGGAATTGATCGATCTGATCAAAAGTGGGGTGGCGCTGGAGCATCGCGATGGAGGGATTCTTTACAAGGAAACGATGCTTATCCTCGGCTGCGAGGTTGAGATCAAGGAAGAAGCGCGCGGCGAAGCCCATTTCCTCGTGTACATGCCCTATTTGCGAGAAATGCAGTCGTTCACTACGTGGCTGTCGGACAGATGCAAAAATGTCACCCTGAGCTCCCAGCGGATACGAACCAGCTTGAACGAGCTGCAGTCCTATGTGGAGCAGGCAGGCGGCCTCGTTATACCTGCTCATATTTTCACACCGCATAAAGGACTCTATGGCAACTGCACCGATTCCATGGCAGAAGTGCTGGATTCCGCGAAAATATGGGCAGTTGAGCTGGGTCTTAGTGCCAACACGCAAATGGCTGATCAGCTGTCGGAGCTGGCAAACAAGACGTTTCTCACTAATTCAGATGCCCATTCACTCGGGAAAATTGGGCGAGAGTACCAGTCGATCCGTATGAAGGAGCGCTCCTATAGGGAATGGGAAAAAGCCATTCGACGGGAAAACGGCAGAGGAGTAAGCGTCAATTACGGTTTGCAGCCGCAGCTAGGAAAGTATCATCAGACAGCCTGCCACAGCTGCCAATCTCTGTTGCCGGCAGATGCTTTGGGTAGATGCCCGGAGTGCGGTCACAAACAGATTGTTCGTGGAGTAGCAGCACGGATTGAAGAGCTGGCTGATGTTCCGCTGGGCACTCATCCGGCCCATCGTCCACCTTACGTAGAACAGGTTCCGCTTGAATTCATCCCGGGAGTCGGGCCGAAGCTTTTACAAAAGCTATACGACGCCTTTGGAACGCAAATGAATGTCCTCCATCGCGTAAGTCGGAATGAGCTAGCGGTGGTGGCAGGCGAAAAAATTGCGGATTGGATTGACAAGGCAAGAGGCGGAAGGCTGTCGGTTCAAGCGGGTGGGGCAGGAACCTACGGACGGATTGTTGAAGACTGAGCAGGCATAGCGTCAAGTTTGTCCGCATAAGCTTTACAGTAATCAGTGAAGCGGGAGGCGACGCAATGTGCGTTCACGAGTCGGACAAACTATCCAGGCGTATGCGAGAGATCATCAGTCGCTCTATTGGTTCACGATTGTCTTGTTTACCATGGGCATTATTTTTGGAGCCGTGCTAGTCAATTCCTTGCCGCTATCGCAAAAGCAGGAGCTGAACGGGTTCCTTCAATATTTCTTCAACAGCTTATCCACCCAAGGAATTCCGGAGACGACGACTCATTTTCAAGAAGCGTTTGGACACTATGCGAAAACCATCGGGATCATGTGGGTGCTGGGACTTTCGATTATTGGACTTCCGATGATTCTCCTCATGCTCTTCTTAAAAGGAGTTGTCGTCGGTTTCACAGTCGGCTTTCTGGTCAACCAGCTGCAATGGCACGGGGTCACGTTTGCTTTGCTGGGTGTGTTGCCGCAAAATTTGCTGGTTGTTCCTGCCCTTTTTATCGTAGGTGTGAGCGGAATTTCTTTTTCACTCCGTTTGATCAAAACGAGGTTGGTCAGCAAGCGAGATGTCATCATGCCTCATTTTGTCGGCTATACCGCGCTTGTGATTTGCATGCTGGCCGTGTTGACGATGGCAGCTCTGTTTGAGACGTTCGTATCACCGAGGCTCATGCAGATTGTCCTTAATTAAGAATAATTATCATGTAAGAACTTCTGCATTTGACTTATTCAAGTACCCTCTACTATAATAGGAACAGGTTTCATGCGAGCGGGGAGGGGCATTAATGTTGGAAGAAAAGTTAGAGAAAATTAAGCAGCAATTGCATTCACAAAACTACAAGTTGACACCACAGCGTGAAGCCACTGTTCGCGTCTTGTTGGAAAATGAAGAAGACCATCTGAGCGCGGAGGATGTCTACCTGTTGGTGAAGGATAAAGCGCCGGAAATCGGACTTGCAACCGTCTATCGGACCTTGGAGCTATTGAGTGAGCTGAAGATCCTGCACAAAATGAACTTCGGCGACGGCGTAGCTCGGTACGACCTGCGTGATGACAACGCAGCCTACCACCACCACCACTTGATATGCCTGAACTGCGGCTCTGTCGATGAAATATTTGAAGACTTGCTTGTCACAGCAGAGGAAAAAGTCAAGAATGTTTATAACTTTTACATTACCGATCACCGCTTGACCTTTTACGGTATCTGCAGTCGCTGCATTGATAAAGTAAATGTGGAAGACTTCAAATAAAGAAAACTTCTCTGGGAACGGAGAAGTTTTTTTCTTTTCTTTTGCGTACAGGATAATTTTTCTAATCTCGCCGATTTCTCTTGCATGTAATGGTCATCGTTCTCGCGTGGCATCATACAAAGGTAATAAGAGAGACTGGAGGCGATATGCCGATGATTATTGGGGTACCAAAAGAAATAAAAAACAATGAGAATCGTGTAGGCCTGACTCCGGCTGGGGTGAGCTCGTATAAACAGGCAGGGCATCGTGTCCTCGTGGAAATGCATGCCGGCATGGGCTCGGGCTTTGGGGATGAGGACTATCTGGCAGCGGGCGCCGAAATATTTGAGAAAGCAGCAGATGTGTGGAGTTATGCAGACATGATCTGCAAGGTAAAAGAGCCATTGCCAGACGAATATCCTTACTTTCGGGAAAATCAGATTCTGTTTACGTACTTGCATCTGGCGCCGGAAAAAGCGCTGACCAAACAGCTCATGGACAAAAAAGTAGTGGCCATCGCTTACGAGACGATTCAAACGGACGATCGTGCGCTTCCTCTACTCATGCCAATGAGCGAAGTTGCAGGCAGGATGTCAGTCCAGATCGGCGCGCAATTTTTGGAGAAGCCGCATGGGGGGAAAGGAATCTTACTCGGTGGAGTACCCGGAGTACCTCCAGGGAAAGTGGTTATTGTGGGGGGCGGGATCGTCGGTACCAACGCAGCGAAAATGGCGATCGGGTTGGGTGCAGACGTAACCATTCTGGATATCAATGCCAATCGGCTCAGGGAGCTGGACGACACGTTCCAAGGCAGGCTCCATACACTGATGTCCAACCACTACAATCTGGCGGAAGCTGTCAAGCATGCCGACCTCTTGATTGGCGCGGTTTTAATACCAGGAGCGCGTGCGCCGAGACTGGTGACGGAAGAGATGGTCAAGTCGATGTCGCCAGGTTCGGTGATTGTAGATGTAGCCATTGATCAAGGGGGCTCGATCGAGACGGTCGACCGCATCTCGACACATAGCGATCCGACCTATGTCAAGCACGGTGTGGTTCACTATTCGGTAGCCAATATGCCAGGAGCAGTACCTCGCACCTCGACGATTGCGCTGTCCAATGTGACACTGCCATACGGTCTGTTGCTTGCCAACAAAGGCTATCGGGCTGCTATCTCCCAGCATCGTGCATTAGCTCGCGGAGTGAATGTCATTAACGGCCACATCGTGTATGAGGCTGTCGCCAAATCCTTGCAGCTGCCATACACACCGATGGATGATGTCTTGTCTGACATGCCGCTATAGCAGCGCATGCAGGTGTGGACAAGTGCATATAATGGTGAAAAAGCATAGGAGGGAGAGAGCATGCGGATTCCGTATCGACGCGTGATGGAGGCGCTGCGTTTTTTGCTGCTCTTCGTTACGTGTGCCTTATTGTCTTACGGAATTATCACGATTTTGACCGACAAGCTGATGCCGGCCAATCCGTATGAGGAACCACATGGCAATGCGGTAAAAGTGGTAAAGCTATTGAACTCTCCAGAGACACAGGACTTGGAAGGATATTTTTCACGATTGCAGCTTTTTTATGAGACGGGCGAGTAACTTAGAAGAAGAAGTGTACCTGCGCATTTTTTTGTGAAAAAAGCAGGAGATTCTTCATTGGTGTGGAAAGCAATACAGGATACTTATCACCTGAAGGGGACAGCTTCATGGACAGTCTGATTGATCAATTTATCCATTTCCTGGCTGTAGAAAAAGGGCTATCGCGCAACACCCTGGAATCGTACCAGCGGGATATGGTAGCCTATACTACGTATTTGCAGGACCAAGGTATCACGCGCATAGAAGATTCCACGAGAACGCAAATCATTGGCTACCTGCTGGTGCTGCGGGAAAAGGGCAGAGCGACAGCGACACTCTCGAGGAACATGGCTTCCATACGTGCCTTTTATCAGTTTCTCGTTCGGGACAAATACATAGACAAGGACCCTTCTATCCATTTGGAAACCCCGAAGATTGAGAAGCGGCTGCCGAAGGTGCTATCGATTGAAGAAGTGGAGCGGTTGCTGGAAAGTCCCCCTGTGCATCATCCGGCCGGGTTGCGCGACAAGGCCATGCTTGAGCTTTTGTATGCTACAGGGATTCGGGTCTCTGAGCTGGTTAACCTTGATGCAGCTGATGTAAATCTCGATATGGGATTTGTGAAGTGCATGGGGAAAGGCTCGAAGGAACGGATTATTCCATTAGGCTCTGTCGCTGTCCAGATGGTTCGGCATTACTTGTCCGCAGGCAGGCCCAAGCTGGTAAAAGGAACAGGGGATACAGCCTTGTTTTTGAATCACTTGGGAAAACAGATCACGAGACAAGGATTTTGGAAGATCATCAAGCGCTATGCGCAAAAAGCCAATATCCGAGCCGAGATTACGCCGCATACCTTGCGCCACTCGTTCGCCACTCATTTGCTGGAGAACGGTGCTGACCTGCGCTCTGTACAGGAAATGCTCGGTCATGCAGACATTTCCACAACGCAGATCTACACGCATGTGACACGTACCCGAATCAAAGATATTTATGCCAAAACTCATCCGCGCGCGTAACTTGCACGTATGAGGAAGGAAAAAGAGAGATACCTTAGGGAAAAACACTCCGTCGCGTTTAAAGACGGAGAATGCTTTTTGCATCAGGTCAGACGTCTGACGACTTGATCGCAAAATCTAATTTTCGTGGAACTGGAGGCGTTTGCATTGCGTTTTTCGCGAGTTTTTTTGATTGTGATGGACAGTGTAGGGATCGGTGAACTTCCTGACGCTCCGAAATTTAATGACGAAGGTGCTCATACACTTGGCCATATTGCGCAGCGAGTAGAAGGCTTCAGCCTGCCAAATCTGGCACAGCTTGGCTTGGGAAACATTGCGCCCCTGGAAAATGTCCCACCTGCCGCAGTACCTCACGCCCACTATGGAAAAATGCAGGAGATTTCCATGGGGAAGGATACCACGACGGGTCACTGGGAGATCATGGGTCTCCACGTGTCAACACCGTTTAATACGTACCCGGATGGTTTTCCAGAGAGCTTGATCCGTGAATTTGAGGAGCGGATTGGGCGCAAGGTACTGGGGAACAAGGTAGCGTCGGGAACAGACATTTTGGATGAGCTGGGCGAGGAACACATGAAGACGGGAAATGTCATCGTTTACACGTCTGCAGATAGCGTATTCCAGGTGGCTGCTCACGAAGAAGTTATTCCATTGGAGGAGCTGTACCGCATTTGTGAAATCGCTCGTGAACTGACTTTGCGCGACGAGTTTGCGGTGACACGTGTCATTGCGAGACCGTTCGTAGGACAGCCTGGAAGCTTCTCCAGAACTTCCAATCGTCACGACTATTCGGTCAAGCCATTCGCACCCACTGTTATGAACCGTTTGCAGGATGCGGGATTGACTTCGATTGCAATCGGAAAAATTAGTGATATTTACGCAGAAGAGGGAATCACAAAATCCATTCGTACCAAGGACAACATGGATGGCGTGGATCAACTGCTGAAAACGATGAAGGAATCCTTTACCGGAATAAGCTTTGTCAACCTCGTCGATTTTGACGCGAAATTCGGGCATCGCCGTGACCCGCAAGGCTACGGAGAAGCGCTCATGGAGTTCGACGCACGTATTCCAGAGCTGCTGTCCGCCCTGCAGGAAGGAGATCTGCTCCTGATTACAGCTGATCATGGGAACGATCCTGTTCACCATGGCACGGATCACACGCGTGAGTATGTCCCTCTGCTTGCCTACCATAAAGGTTTGACAGTAGGTTCGGATCTGGGAATTCGGGAAACCTTTGCGGATTTAGGAGCAACGATCGCGGACAACTTCGGAGTGGAAGCACCTGTCATAGGAAAAAGCTTCCTAAGTCATTTATAAAGATAAAGCATTTATAAACATTTATATAGAAGAAACAGAAAAAAAGGAGTGTTTTACATGGCGAATTTTCATGAAGCAGTAGCCTATATTCAACCAAAACTGGAAGAAAAACCTACGATCGGCTTGGTGCTTGGATCTGGCCTCGGCGTTCTTGCAGATGAGATTGAGAATCCTGTTATCATTCCGTACAACGAAATTCCAGGATTTACGGTATCGACTGTCGTTGGACACAAAGGACAGCTTGTTATCGGAAAGCTGCAAGGCAAGCAAGTTGTAGCGATGCAAGGCCGTTTTCACTTCTACGAAGGACACGGTCTTGATGCGGTAGTCTTCCCGATCCGCGTCATGAAGCTGCTCGGTGTCGAAACCATTATCGTCACAAATGCAGCAGGGGGTATTAACGAGAATTACGATCCGGGCAACCTGATGCTCATTTCCGACCATATCAACATGACATTCCGCAATCCATTGATTGGACCAAACGATGATGAGATGGGCGCGCGCTTCCCAGACATGTCCGAGGCTTACTCAAAAGAGCTTCGTCAGATTGCAAAACAGGTAGCAAGCGAGCAAGGCATCGAGCTGCGGGAAGGGATATATGTAGGACTGCTGGGTCCAAGCTATGAGACACCGGCAGAAATCCGCATGCTGCGCATCCTCGGTGGAGACGCAGTAGGAATGTCGACAGTACCGGAAGTGATTGTAGCGCGTCATATGGGCGTGAAAGTACTGGGAATTTCTTGCATCAGCAATATGGCAGCGGGCATTTTGGAGCAGCCTCTGTCCCATGATGAAGTCATGGAGACAACTGAAAAAGTAAAAACGCAATTTTTGGCATTGGTGAACGGGATCGTCGCCAAACTGTAAGCGGTAACCTAAGGAGGGACCTGGAATGCGCATGGTCGATATTATCGCCAAGAAAAGAGATGGCGGCGAGCTGACAACAGAGGAAATTCAGTTTTTGGTGACGGGATACACCGATGGGACCATTCCCGATTACCAAATGTCTGCCTGGGCAATGGCTGTCTTTTTCCGTGGGATGACACCTCGCGAAACAGGCGATTTGACGATGGCAATGGCAGGGTCTGGCGAGCAGCTGGACCTGTCTTCGCTGTCCGGAATCAAGGTGGATAAGCACAGCACAGGAGGAGTAGGCGATAAAACGACACTCGTCGTGGCTCCACTCGTTGCGGCAGCAGGCATTCCTGTAGCAAAAATGTCCGGGCGTGGTCTGGGCTATTCGGGCGGTACGATTGACAAGCTGGAGTCGTTTGCCGGATTTGCGGTGGAACGTTCGCGAGAGCAATTCCTGCAGCAGGTCCGCGATATTGGCGTATCCGTCATCGGACAATCAGGGAACCTCACACCAGCGGACAAAAAGCTGTACGCCCTGCGTGATGTGACAGCGACCGTAGAAGCGGTACCGCTGATTGCAAGCTCCATCATGTCCAAAAAAATCGCCGCCGGTGCTGATGCAATTCTGTTGGATGTAAAAGTGGGCAAGGGTGCGTTTATGAAAAGTATCGAGGAAGCAGAAGTGCTGGCAAAAGCGATGGTAGATATCGGAACACAGGTAGGAAGAAAGACAGTGGCAGTCATCAGCGACATGAACCAGCCGCTTGGTTTTGCTGTGGGCAATGCGTTGGAAGTAAAGGAAGGGATCGACACGCTGGCAGGAAAAGGTCCGCGTGACTTGACGGAGCTTGCGCTGGCAATTGGTTCACGCATGCTTGTTTTAGGTGGTCTCGTCGAGGATGAGCAATCAGGCAGAGCCAAGCTGGAAGAGATCATGGCATCCGGAAAAGCGGTAGAGAAGCTGGCGCAAATGGTAGAAGCGCAGGGTGGAGACAAGAGTGATGTTTACGAGACATCTCGTCTTCCGAAAGCCGCGATCATCCATGAGCTGGTGGCTTCCGATGATGGATACGTTGCGCAGATTGATGCGGAGGCAGTGGGACATGCATCCGTTGTTTTGGGTGCGGGCAGATTGACGAAAGAAATGGCCATCGATCTGGCCGTTGGCATGGTGCTGCACAAAAAACGGGGGGATCAGGTAAAAGCTGGCGACATCCTCATGACCATTCATGCCAACAAAGAGGAGCTTTTGGCCAGCGCCCTCCAGGAGCTGGAAGGGGCAATCGTGATTTCGACAAAGCCTCCTGTCGATCAACCGTTAATTTATAAAATTATTGGATAAGACCGTTATGTGATTGACAAAGAAGATGGGGGTGCACTAGGCAGTCTGCATCCCCATCTTTTTATGTGTAAATATACAGTTTTCAGAGTTATTATGGTTGATATTATTCACGTTTTCCTATTCAATATGTATTACCGATAGTTTTTTTGATCAGTTAAAAAATATTTGATTGTTCATATGCTCTTTATAATGTTTTATATTTCTACTTGTCAAATTTCGTTGACACCGCTATCAATTCAGATTACTATTAATGTATCAAAGATATTGTTAAAGATTTTTTCGAATTTCGTAAAAAAAGGATGGAGGTTCCCGAAAAATCGTATTTATGAAAAAGCTGGACCAGGTTGACAAGCAGATCCTGCAAATTTTACAGGAAGACGGACGAACACCGTATACAGAAATCGCGCATCAACTTGGTGTAAGTGAAGGTACGATTCGTTCTCGAATCACACGACTGTTACAGGATGGGGTCTTCCAATTCGTGATTCATCCTGACCCTGAAAAGCTAGGGTTACATGTACAGGCCATTATTGGACTTACCACAAGGCTCGGCATGCAGAAAAATGTCGCCGAAGAATTGAGCAGAATATCTGCCGTGCGTTTTGTGGGTGCGTTTAGCGGTAAGCACGACTTGATCATCCAAGCGTGTTTCCATAGCAATGACGAACTGATCACCTTTGTCAACGAACGACTCTCTCAAATTGAAGGGATTGCTGCAGCGGATGTTTCTCTGGAACTGAAGCAGTACAAAGATTCCTTCTCTTTCGTTCAGGATGACGAGGTGACCTTGCAGTGAAAGGGGTTGATGCCTTCCAGCCGAAGTCGCTTTGCTTCGCTTGATGTTCCTTTTTTCGTCCTTTATTTTCTGAAAAAAAGACAAAACAGAAAACGTACTGGGGGTAATTGCGTTGAAAAAGAATATTTTTGCATTGGTGAGTTCAGTAGCAGTACTCGGAACGGCTTTGGCTGGTTGCGGTGGCGGCCAAGAAGCAGCTAAACCTGCAGAACAGCCAGCTGGCAACACACAAACCCAAGCACCTGCTGCTGCACCTGCTGCAGAGAAAAAACCACAAGTCCTGAGAATGAATCTGCACTCCGAGCCGCCAACAGCGGACCCTGGAATTGCGGAAGACACCACTTCCGGTGCAGTAATTCTGGCTACCTTTGACGGTTTGACACGGATTGGCGGAGATGAAAAGCCGCATGAAGCAGCAGCGGAAAGCTATACGGTTTCTGACGACCAGCTGACCTATACCTTCAAAATCCGTGATCACAAATGGAGCAATGGAGATCCAGTAACAGCGAAGGACTTTGAATATGCTTGGAAGCGTGCTCTCGATCCAAAAACAGCTTCCAACTACGCATATCAACTGTATTACGTGAAAAACGGGGAAAAAGCGAACAAAGGCGAAGCAAAGCTGGACGATGTGGGAGTGAAGGCACTCGACGACAAAACGCTGGAAGTGAAATTGGAGAATCCTACTCCATTCTTCCTGGAACTGCTCGCATTCCGTACTTACTTCCCAGTCAATCAAAAAGTGGTTGAAGGAAATGAGAAATGGGCAGGCGAAGCTGCAACACACGTAGGTAACGGACCATTCAAAATGGAGTCCTGGGAACATAAGAGCAAAATGGTGCTCGTGAAAAACGACAACTATTGGGACAAGGACAATGTGAAGCTCGACAAAATCGAGTTCTCGATGGTAGAGGATGAAAATACTGAATTGTCCATGTTTGAAAATGGTGAGCTCGACTGGGCCGGTGCACCAATGAGCGCATTGCCTACCGATGCAATCCCTGCTTTGAAAGAGCAGAACAAAATTACTACCAAGCCAATCGCAGGTACTTACTGGTACAAGTTCAACACAGAGAAGCCACCGTTTAACAACGTGAAAATTCGTAAAGCGTTTGCGTTCTCAATTGACCGTCAAGGCTTGATTGACAACATCCTGCAAACGGGCCAAATTCCAGCTACGGGTGCAGTACCTCCTTCCATGGTGTTGAATCCAAATGGCTACTTCAAGGACAACGACCAAGCAGAAGCGAAAAAGATGCTGGAAGAAGGTATGAAAGAGCTAGGGATTTCCAAACTGCCTGCCATCACACTGTCGTATAATACATCTGAAGCTCACAAAAAGATTGCAGAAGCAATCCAAGACCAATGGAAGAAAAACCTTGGCGTCGATGTAAAACTCGAAAACAAAGAGTGGAAAGTATACCTCGAAGATTTACACAATGGTAACTTCCAAGTCGGACGCATGGGCTGGCTGGGTGACTTCAATGACCCAATCAACTTCCTGGAGCTGTACAAAGACAAGATGGGTGGAAACAACGATACTCGTTGGGAAAATCCGAAGTACAAAGAGCTCTTGAACCAATCCGCATTGGAATCTGATCTGGACAAACGTAAACAGATCCTGGCTGATGCTGAACAAGTACTGATGGATGATATGCCAATCATGCCAATCTACTTCTATACACAATCTTGGGTACAAAATCCAAGCGTAAAAGGCGTTCAAATGACAGGTTTGGGCGACGTAGACTGGAAAGGCGCTTACATCGAGTAGTACCGTTTTCTATACCACGTATAAAGATTCTGCTTGAAGGAATCGGGCTTGGTAGCGAGAGGGTGTATGGTAGACCATATACCCTCTCGTATTCCGACCCTTTCCATATAAATTAGATGGCGAAAAGCCAGTAGAGAAAAAATATGATTGCAAGAGATCATAATTTTTGGGTTATTTACACAGCCGATTTTTGCACTGTGTGTCGGCTTGCTTTACGCAGTGTAAAGATGGGAAGTGGAAGCATTCATTCATAATTTTTGTCAAGGGGGTAAGTTAGTTGATCCGTTATCTTGGTAAGCGCATCATCTTCATGCTCATCTCACTCTTCTTGATCGTAACGGCGACCTTCTTCATCATGAAGGCAGTCCCTGGTGGACCGTTCACGTCAGAGAAAAATGTTCCGGATGAGATCAAAGCGGCTCTGGAGGCCAAATACAAACTCAACTTGCCGATGCATGAGCAGTACTTCAACTACTTGAAAGGTGTTGTGACCTGGGATTTGGGTCCTTCCTTCACGGAAAAATCTTCGACAGTCAATGAAATGATCAGTCGCGGTTTCCCTGTCTCTGCACACTTGGGTGCGCAAGCGCTTTTACTGGCTATTTTCGGAGGTATTATACTGGGTGTCATTGCAGCGCTAAAGCATAACAAGTGGCAGGACTACTCCGCGATGGTCATAGCGGTTTTGGGACTATCGGTACCGGGGTTCATCCTGGCATCCTTCTATCAGTACTTCTTCTCCATTAAATGGGGCTTGCTGCCAATTGCGAAGTGGGAAGGTTTTGAATATACCATTCTTCCATCCCTGGCACTTGCTGCTTCTCCAATGGCGTTTATCGCTCGTCTGACTCGTTCCAACATGATTGAGGTATTGGGTCAAGATTACATCAAGACAGCGAGAGCAAAAGGGTTGCACACCATGACCATCACGATCAAACACGCAATCCGTAATGCATTGTTGCCAGTCATTACTTACCTGGGTCCATTGATTGCCAACATTTTGACAGGGGCATTCGTTATTGAGCGTATCTTTGGTGTTCCTGGTCTTGGTCGTGAGTTTGTTCTTTCTATTACAAACCGTGACTATACCGTAATTATGGGTACAACTGTATTCTACTCCATCATCCTGGTCGTAATGATCCTGATCGTTGACGTAGCGTACACATTGGTTGACCCGCGGATTAAGCTGGCAGATGCAGGAAGGGAGTAATGATAAGATGCAACAATTGACGAAAGAGCATTTTGAGCCAATTTCTGTTGACCTTCGCCAATCGGAAGCTATCAAACGTCCCAGCCTGTCATTCTGGGCTGACGTGTGGCGCCGTTTGAAAATGAATAAAGTGGCAATGGCATCCCTGATCTTTATCGTAGTGCTGATCGTTGCCGCGATTGTCATTCCTTTTGTAACCAATAATGACTATTTTACGACTGATCTGGCAGGAAAGAACAAAAAACCATCTGTTGAACACTGGTTTGGTACAGACGATCTTGGACGCGACATGTTCGTTCGTATTTGGTACGGCGCACGTATCTCGCTTGAAGTAGGTCTTGCAGCAGCGTTTATCGACTTGGTCATCGGCGTAATCTGGGGCGGTCTCGCAGGTTTCTACGGTGGCAAAGTGGATGAGATCATGATGCGTATTGCCGATATTTTGTTTGCAATTCCATATCTTCTCGTTGTTATTTTGCTCATGGTTGTGTTAGAACCAGGAGTAGGGACAATCATTATCGCCTTAACGATAACCGGATGGATCGGGATGGCCCGAATTGTACGTGGTCAGATGCTCCAGCTGAAATCTCAGGAGTTTGTACTTGCAGCGCGTTCTTTGGGTGCTGACGCAAACCGTTTGATCTTCAAGCACTTGATTCCAAACGCATTAGGTCCAATCATCGTAACATTGAGTTTGACTGTACCTTCTGCTATCTTCGCAGAATCCTTCCTTTCCTTTATTGGATTGGGGGTAGCAGCACCTGTTGCATCCTGGGGCACGATGTCGTCCGAAGGTCTGCCGGCCATGAAGTACTATCCATGGCGTTTGATGTTCCCGGCATTGTTTATCTCCGTGACCATCTTGGCATTTAACTTGTTCGGTGACGGTCTGCGCGACGCAGTAGACCCACGCCTGCGGAAATAGGAGGGATCATCGTTATGGAACGCATTCTTGATGTAAAAGACCTGCATGTCTCCTTCCATACGTATGCAGGGGAAGTAAAGGCAGTACGCGGTGTAAATTTCCACGTGAACCGCGGGGAAGCAGTTGCGATCGTAGGGGAGTCCGGCTGTGGGAAGTCCGTAACCGCTCAAACTCTGATGAAACTGATTCCAATGCCTCCTGGTGATATTAAAAAGGGAGAAATCCTCTTTAATGGCGAGGACATCGTCAAAAAGTCGAATAAAGAAATGGAAGGCATTCGCGGTAAAGAAATCGGAATGATCTTCCAGGATCCAATGACCTCTCTGAACCCAACCATGACGATTGGGAGCCAAATTACAGAGGGCTTGGTCAAACACCAAAATATGAGTCGCACAGCTGCTCGTGATCGTGCTATCGAGCTTCTGACGATGGTAGGAATCCCACAACCGGAAAAACGCATTGAGCAATATCCGCATGAATTTTCCGGCGGGATGCGTCAACGTGCGATGATCGCCATCGCGCTGGCATGCTCTCCAAAGCTTCTGATCGCCGACGAGCCAACAACAGCACTCGACGTTACCATTCAAGCGCAAATTCTCGATCTGATGAAAGACCTGCAAAAGAAAACAGGTACTTCCATCATCCTGATTACGCATGACCTGGGCGTTGTAGCGGAAATGTGCGATCGCGTCATCGTGATGTACGCAGGGAAAGTGATTGAAACGGGAACCGTAGATGATATTTTCTACAACCCACAACACCCATACACAAAAGGTTTGCTGCGCTCTGTTCCGCGTCTTGACCTGAACCGCGACGAGCCATTGACTCCGATCTTCGGAACGCCGCCGGACCTGTTGCGTCCACCAGTTGGCTGTGGCTTTACAGCACGTTGTGAGTCTGCGATGCGTGTGTGCCAAGAAATCGATCCTGACTTGAACGAAGTCAGCACGTCCCAACGAGCAGCTTGCTGGCTCCAGCATCCGCTTGCTCAGAACCGCGCAGGATCGTAGGAGGAGGGTAAACAGTGGATAACCGTGATACGCTGATTGAAGTCCGCAATTTGAAGAAGTTTTTTACCATTGGTGATAATACACTGAAAGCTGTTAATGATATCTCTTTTGAAATTAAACGCGGTGAAACGCTTGGTGTCGTAGGGGAATCTGGCTGTGGGAAGTCCACAGCTGGCCGTACCCTGCTCCGTCTGTACGATGCGACTGAAGGCGATGTACTGTTTGAAGGCAAGAGCATCATGAACCTGAACAATCAAGAGATGAAGGCGATGCGCCGCAACATGCAAATGATCTTCCAAGACCCATACGCTTCGTTGAACCCGCGTATGACAGTAGGGGATATCATCGGTGAGGCGCTGGATATTCATAATCTGGCTTCCGGTCAAAAACGGAAAGAGCGCATCCAAGAGCTGCTGTCCTTGGTGAGCTTGAACCCAGAGCATATGAACCGCTTCCCGCATGAATTCTCCGGTGGTCAGCGTCAACGGATCGGGATCGCTCGTGCGCTGGCAGTAGAACCGAAGTTCATTGTTTGTGACGAGCCGATCTCTGCGCTGGACGTTTCCGTACAAGCGCAGGTAGTCAACCTGCTCGAGCAGTTGCAGGAAAAAATGGGTCTGACGTACATGTTCATTGCCCATGACCTGTCCATGGTGAAATATATCTCCGACCGCGTAGCTGTTATGTACTTGGGCAAGATGGTGGAGCTGGCTGAAAGTGATGCCTTGTATGAAAAGCCACTTCACCCATACACGCAAGCATTGCTGTCTGCGATTCCGATTCCGGATCCGGAAATCGAGCGTAACCGGGAGCGCATTGTACTCCAAGGGGACGTACCGAGCCCGATGAATCCGCCAAGCGGCTGCCATTTCCGCACCAGATGCCCGAAAGCAATGCCAGAGTGCGCTGCTTCCGTGCCACAATGGAAAGAAATCGAGCCAGGCCACTTTGCTGCTTGCCATTTGTATAACTAAGACTTTTAGCGGGTTCTCAAGCCATCCGGCAGGGAACTCGCTTCCTTTTCAGAAAGTGGTTTTACCTCTGATAAAAACGGGTATGATACCCAGGAGCATACTTATCAGAGGTATTTTTTTCTGCATTTGATCTGGTAAAATGTAGAGTATTTAGCAAAAGGGGGTAAGTATTAATGAAAAAATTCTCACTTCCTCGTAGGAAGACGAAGGGATCGGGTTCTGGAAACGGAAACTTCTCAAAGCTGTTTCAGAAAATCCAATCCCTAACAAAAAAATCAACAGGACAGCTCCAGGGCTCCCTCGCGACAAAGATGATTGTATTCGGTCTTATACTCGTACTTATCATTATCGGTTCCTTGCAATACATAGCGCTTTCCTTTTCAAAGTCAACTTTAATTAACATTACTTCCAATCAAGCTAAAATGTTAGCCGAGCAGCATGCTACCAGCATGAATGACTGGCTGCAAGGAATTGTTGATTCTACAGAGACCGCCGCTTCCAAGCGAGTGATGACGACAGAGCTAGAACCGCTTATTATGGAACAGTTCAGTTTGCTGCGGCAAAGCCACAAAGAGATCTCCAAGATCTACCTGATCGACAGTGCGACCGGGAAATCCATTTACTCCCTTACCGGGAAAAACGAGATCAATTTCAAAGAAAAGAAATACTTTAATGATGCAATCAGTTCAAAGGCCACTGTTGTTTCGGATGAGGAAATTGTCGAAGGAATTAATAAAAGTTTTCTTTATATTTCGACACCGGTTGGCGAGCAGAACAAAGATGCGTCGCGGGTATTTGTTGTGGGATTCACAATCGATCAAATCGTGGAGAAAGCACAAGAGATTCCGTTCATGCAAAATGGCTATGCCTTTGTGGTTCGACCAGATGGTTTGGTTGTCGCGCATAAAGATGCGGAGCAAAACAACAAGCTTACACTGGCTGGAAAAAGCGAGTACAGCGATATGCTGGAAATGCTGAAAAATGACACAAGCAACAGCCTGCAGTACAAAGACCATGGAGTGGCTAGCTTTGCCGCATTTGCACCGATTCCCATTTTGCACTGGCATGTCGTTCTTTCGACGGGGGTCGATGAGGTGTATGGTGAGGTTAACAGCATGGGTTGGTACTTTGCACTCATCAGCATTCCTGTCATCGGGATATCTGTATGGCTGATCTGGTGGTTTGCCAAGCGCATCCGTTCGTCTCTGTACGCAATTGCCAAGGATATGGACCGGATCGGCGCAGGACAGTTCGACGTCCATGTTGACGTAAAAGGCAACGACGAGCTGGCCATGGTAGGGCGAAAAATGAACGAAATGGCTGCAGAGCTGCGTAACCTGATTGCCTTGGTGCAAGGACAAGCCAATCAGCTGAACATCGCAACGGACGAGCTGACCTTGTTTGCAGAGGAAAACAAGGGAGCTATTCAGGTTATTACGAATAACATCTCGTCCATTGCCGACCGCGTTTCTACACAAACGAATGAAGTACAAGCGACTGCCCATACTGTTTCTGAGATATCGCAGGGCGTGGAACAGGTGGCTGTTTCGGCAGAGTCCACTTCCGTTGCGACGACACGTACCTTTGAGCGCGCACAGGGCGGCTTGCAGCTGGTAGAGGATGTTATCAGTACCGTACGTCAGGCCACCACAGAGGTCGAGCGTACGGCAGTACAAATGCACAGCCTTCGTGAGAGAGCTCGTCAGATTACGAGCATCGTAGAAATGATCAGTGGCATCGCATCGCAGACGAACCTGTTGGCGCTAAACGCTGCGATTGAAGCAGCCCGTGCAGGAGATGCCGGTCGAGGCTTCTCGGTTGTTGCGAGTGAAGTTCGCAAGCTGGCTGAGGAGAGCAGCTCTTTCTCCGAACGGATCGCTTCCATCGCCCACTCCATCAACGATGAAGCCATGGATATGACGCAGCATATGGACGAAATCGTGACGATGGTCAGCGGTGGCTTGAAATCAGTTGAGTCAGTTGGCACCGCTTTCCAAAATATCGTAGCGGATATTCAATCGGCCGCAGAGCAAAGTGAATCGATGACGGCCACATCCGAGGAAATGGCAGCAGGCAACCAGGTTGTGACCAACTCGATGCAGCGACTTGCGGTGATGTCGGATGAAATCAGCGACTCCATTACCGGCGTAGTCGAAACGGTAGACGAACAGCTGAATTCGATTGCTCGCATCAATGAGAATGTAGAACAGCTGAAAAAAATGGCGGACGAGCTTACCGAGAATGTGCGCCGCTTCGTTATCTAATACAAGAATCCCTTCTGCTTTTGGCAGGGGGATTTTTTGTTTGCTGCCAGCCAAATTTCGCTGGAAGTAGAGCTTGGCAAATCCACGTTTTCAAGTGAATATTTTCCTATGCCATTGGTGAGAATAAAACCATGAATGGAGGGAAGAGACTGCTATGAAACGGAATGGATATCTCGCTCTATGCTTCATCATGTGTTTCACCTTCTTTTCTCCGATGGCTGTAAGGGCTGCTGAGAAGTCTGGACCGCAGACTGGAGAGATGAATTTTGCACCGCACGCCCGATCAGCTGTCATGATCGAAGCGGATACGGGCACGGTTCTGTACGACAAGAATGCGAATGAAAAAATGCCGCCTGCCAGCATCACCAAAGTGATGACGATGCTCCTCATTATGGAGGCAGTGGAACGAGGAGAATTAAAACTTACGGATAAAGTGAGAGCAAGCGAACGGGCTGCTTCCATGGGCGGATCGCAAATTTTTCTCCAGCCGGGTGAAGAAATGACGGTGGAGGATATGATTAAAGGCATTGCGATTGCCTCCGGAAACGATGCCTCTGTCGCGATGGCGGAACATCTGGGAGGGACAGAGGAAGGCTTTGTCAACCGTATGAATGAACGTGCGAAGCAGCTAGGCATGAAAAACACCCATTTTGTGAACTCGAATGGGCTGCCTGCTGAAAACCATTATTCCTCTGCACAAGACATTGCCATCATGTCAAGAGAGCTATTGAAGCACGAAGGAATTACACGGTTTACAGGTACCTATCAGGACTACCTGCGCAAGGATAGTGCAAATCCGTTCTGGCTAGTAAATACAAACCGATTGGTGCGTTTTTACGAAGGCGTAGACGGCTTGAAAACAGGCTACACAGGGGAAGCCAAGTATTGCTTGACCGCAACGGCTAAGCGCAATAATATGCGAGTCATCGCTGTCGTCATGGGGGAACCGGATGTAAAAACGCGCAATAACGAAGTGGCTACGATGTTTAATTACGCGTTTACCCATTTCCAGGTCATGCCGATGTACAAAAAAGGGGAAGCTGTCCAGCCCATCACGGTGGACAAAGGCCAGCAGCCACAAATTAATGCAATTACTCCTCATTCCGTCAGTATGCTGATGAAAAAAGGAGAATCGGCTGACCAATACACGAAGGAAATCGTTCTGGATCAACGCGTCAATGCACCGGTCAAGCAGGATCAGGTCATTGGTCATATCTTTATCCGAGCGAAGGATGGGAAAGAAGTGAACCGGATCGATCTGTATCCCGAGCAAGCAGTGGCAAAAGCAGGTATGTGGGAGATTCTTAAGCGGACCACCAAGAATGTATTTATCAGCTACTAGGCAGACACCATGAACGCGAAAAGAATCGAGTTGCCTCGAATGGAATACTGTGGCTGCTCGATTTTTTTGTTCTTTTGTCGACTGGCAGGAATTGGTTAAGACGAAGAAGAAAGAGACTTTCATTACGGGATGAAGGAGTGAGTCAGCTATGAGTTTGCGCATCGCGATGGAGACCAAGCAGGATGTGCTGGTAATCCGTTTGCAGGGAGAGCTGGACCATCATACGGCAGAAGAGCTGCGCGGTAAGGTGGATGAAATTTTGCGCACGCCCCATATTCGCCATATTGTATTGAGCTTGGCTGAATTAACGTTCATGGACAGTTCAGGCATCGGAGTCATTTTAGGCAGATACAAGCAAATATCCGCACGCTCGGGGGACATGTACGTGACCTCCATCAATCCTACGATTTACCGGATTTTTGAGATGTCTGGCTTATTTAAAGTGATTAAGTTTCGTGAAAACGAAGCAGATGCTCTGCTCGTCCTGGGGGTGGCGTAAATGATGGCACAACGAAATTTTATGTCCGTGTCGTTCGCAGCGTTAAGTCAAAATGAAGCGTTTGCCCGTGTAGCGGTCGCCTCGTTCATTTCTCAGCTGGACATTACGATGGACGAGCTAGAGGAGATCAAGACGGTGATTTCTGAGGCAGTGACCAATGCGATTATCCACGGGTACGACGAAAATCCAGAGGGTGTGGTACATATCTCTGTGCAAATTGACGAGGGAACCATCGACATCGTCGTGGAAGACAAGGGAAAAGGGATCGAAGACGTGGAGCAAGCCATGCAGCCATTGTATACAACCAAACCGGAGCTGGAGCGTTCTGGAATGGGTTTCACCATTATGGAGAATTTCATGGATTCTTTGGAAGTGGCGACTTCCGTCGGTAAAGGGACGACAGTTCGCCTAACCAAACGCCTGTCGTTTGCCAAAGCCTTGCAAAATTAGGGGTAGTGCCAAATGGGTGCTGATATCAAAAATGCGAGTCAACCATTTCTGACCAATGACCAAGTGAAAGAGTTAATCGCCAAGAGCCAAGACGGTGATGCTGACGCACGTGAGCTTCTTGTAAACAGTAACATCCGGCTGGTCTGGTCCGTCGTCCAACGTTTTATAAACCGTGGCTATGAAGCAGATGACCTGTTTCAGATCGGTTGTATCGGTTTGCTCAAAGCCGTCGACAAGTTTGATCTTTCCTATGACGTGCGTTTCTCGACGTATGCTGTTCCCATGATCATTGGGGAGATCCAACGGTTTTTACGCGATGACGGAACTGTCAAGGTGAGTCGATCGTTGAAGGAAACAGCGAACAAGGTAAGACGAGCAAAAGATGAGCTGTACAAAGAGTTTGGCCGTGCCCCCACGATCGCCGAGGTAGCGGACGCTGTGGGAATTACGCCGGAGGAAGTGGTCTTTGCTCAGGAAGCGAGCAGAGCCCCGACTTCCATTCACGAAACTGTCTTTGAAAACGACGGAGATCCGATCACCTTGATCGATCAGATTGCGGATGAAGGCGTAAACAAGTGGTTTGAGAAAATCGCCCTAAAGGATGCGATCAGCCGCTTGAGTGAGCGCGAGCAGCTCATTGTCTATCTGCGCTATTACAAAGATCAGACGCAGTCAGAAGTGGCAGAGAGGCTTGGAATTTCGCAAGTTCAGGTATCGCGTTTGGAGAAGCGCATCCTACTTACAATCAAGGACCAAATTGAACACTAGGCAGCGAAGTAGCACGTAAAAATGATGAACATAAGAAACGGCCAGATCCCAGTACGCTTACGGGAACGGCCGTTTCTTATTTTAGAAGATATTAACCATAGGCTTGAAGGTGGAGTAATTGGGGAATGGTGGAAAAAGTAAAACCTCTTTCCCTTAGTACTTCGATAATATAAGGGAGTGCTTCTAACGTTCCTTGCACCGTCTCGGCGGGGCCGGAGCAATGCTGAAGTACGATGGATCCATCCCGTACATGACCAAGTATATTTTTCGCAACCTGGGGACCAGTAAGTCCTTTCCAGTCCCAACTATCGATATCCCAGAGGAGGACTTCATGATCAAGCGAAGCAATTTTCCTGACGACTTCATCATTCAAATCGCCGTATGGTGGCCGAAATAACCGAGTTTTCACACCAGCCACACGAATGATTTCTTCAGTCGTACGCAAAACTTGAGCCTGCACTTCGGACACGGGCAATTGTGTCAAATACGGATGATCCCAGGTGTGATTACCGATGATATGCCCTTCATCCTTAATACGCCTCAGAATCTGAGGATTTCTCTGCACTGCTTTGCCAACACACATGAATGTTGCGTGAACTCGATAATTATCCAAAACATCGAGAATGCGCGGTGTCCATATATGATCAGGACCATCATCAAAGGTAAGAGCCACTTCTTTTGGCCTTCGTAAGATTGGGTCACCACGTTCCATTACGTTCTCCCCGTTCCATCATCCTCAATTTTGAGAAGCTGGTTTTCATAGATGGTATCAGAAGTAAGATGATTCCAGCTTTTTATGTGTTCGACTGAAATTCCGTACTTCTTGGAAAGATTCCAAAGAGTGTCTCCTCGTTTTACGAGATGAGTTTGAACCTTTCGACCATTTCCGCGTTCATGGTCTTCCGCTGCTTTCTCACTGACGAATAGGCAATCATCGACATAAATCATATCTGATGCAAGTTTATTCCAGCTTTTAATTTGCTCGACAGTGACTCCATATTTTTGGGCGATCTTCCAAAGCGTATCTCCCTTTATTACGTGGTGCTTTGCCATTTTCTCTTTTTTATCATAGATATTCGCATTTCTCTCTTTACCGGAGAGCTCAATCCGCTCTTCCCTTTGCAAGATTCCATCCTCCAGCAAGACGGTAATCATATACTCAGCTCGATGACGATAGGTGGCATTACTTACAGCAATTCTACCTTGCTCACGAATAGGTTTACACTCTTCTGGGTGATCCAAGTAGTGATGTATGAATCGTAATGTTTCTTCAGGTGAAGAAGAAGCCACGAGGTCAATACCCGGAGTGAACAAACGCCGAATTTCAGGCGTGTTTTGAGTGAGGAGAAATCCACCTGACCCTAGTATTTCGTAGGTTCTTTGAGTAACCTGGCTCTGATAATTCTGCAAGCCGATGATGATATCAGAAGAGCTGTAGACTTTATTCGCTTCTATATAAGGCAAATACCCATACTGCCACTCGCGAGGGATATCAACTCCCAGATACGGCTTCATTTTATCCCAATCACGACCATAAAAATTGATTCGTATCTGCTCCTGAAGCAGTGGACGAATCAGTGTATGGAGAGAAGTTAGTCGATAATGATCGGGATATTTTTCGAATACATGGGGATAGGCATTTGCAACTACAGAAATAGTACTTCGATAGCGAGGCTGACTCTCGACGGGATAATGGACACTTCTATGATGCCCGAAATCCATGTGGGCTGCCTTAATTCCTAAGCTGTTGTAATGCTTCACCCAGTCCTTAGAAATCGTAAATACAAAATGAGGCATGACCATCCGAATCAATGGCAAAGTAAAGCTCACAGCAAAGGTGGGGTCTTCCGTAGCCCAGTAAACAAGTGGAATGTCGGTGGCATGAACGTATTTTTGGATCCAATTTTGTCGTTGAAAAGTGTGCTCCGGTCCCCAACCCATCATGAGGATCAAATGAGGCCGGAATTCAGCAATCATCTTCGGAATGTTTTCTTCGGTTAATGGACCTGAGATCTTGACTTGGTGTCCAGCATCACGAAATCCGTTTGGTAATCCGTGGATCCACATCGGGTGGCTTTCCAAAAACAAAACACGCATGTTTTCACCTCAGATGATGGAGTGCATTTTTCTCAATACCATATGCACTGACTTGCAGACTAGAGACGACTGTACTAGATGGGCTATCGTAATTTAGGCCCTATCTTTCTTAGCTATAAACCTGAGCTTTTCTAAGGCGCTCTGGATCATTCTTGGATCGTTTGCTTCGATTCCATAAAGGAGCTTCCAAAAACTCATGACTTTTAAGTAAAACTCGTTAATACGTTTGAAGAATGCTTGATCAATGGGTGCACCGTAGTACCTTATGACCTCTGTCGCAAATTCCTTTCCATATGCTGAGTGCAGTCCGACAAAATCATAGGCCGGGTCTCCCGCCCACATGGAGCCAAAATCGATTACTCCAGAGATAGCTTTTTGCCTGGAATTGTACAAAATATGATCGGGTTTAAAATCATTGTGCAATAAACACGGTGAAAAGAGAAAATAATTGGAGTCAGTTAAAAAGTCGGTAAATACGTGATCCGTCCAGGCAACGAGGTGGGGGTCCATATAGGGAAAGGCTGTCCTCGTAATTTTTTCGTGAATTCTTTGCCATGTTTTAATCGTACCGGAACTATCTAACGTCGTTGGAAATGCTTTTTCTAATGGAAAGGAATGAAGGGCGGTCAAAAACTCTCCAAGTTGGCAGGCAAGCCGCTCCTGCTGAAATTTAAGTATAGATCGCAATGTTACAGGCATGAGAGGATCACCTTGGATAAGAGGGTAAGCGACGTAAGGAATTTCGTCTGTAGGACTTGATTCGTATACAAAATGAGGAATCGGTATAGGCAATGTTGGGCGCAAAGCAGGTAAAATGCGTTGCTCTATTTGCAAGGTTCTTTTTGCGCTGTCTGTGCGAGGAAAACGGAAAACCATACGCCCTCCTACGATGATTACAAGGTTAGACCAACCGGATTCATTTACGCTGATAGATTCTGTTGAAAGAACAGAATATCGCGTTTTAATCAAGGTAACTAACTTCTCGACTAGCAGCAATTCACTCATCCTCTCGACTGTCAGCCTCGATGATACATTATATGAGCCTGTGAACAAAAGGGAAGGAGTATGTGTCTTACGATTGGCCTAATTGATACTACCTTTCGATAAGGAATAGCATTTGAGGAGGGGCACATACTACCGTATACAGGAGAGGGAGCAAGAAGGAGGGGGTTATTTTGAAAGAGCCGATGTTTTTACGGCTGCGCAAGCGCTTGGCTGTCAAACCCGAGGCGCTGATCACGATGGGTGATGTCTGTCAGATTTACTGGAATGGAGAAAGGGAAGAGGCAATCAAGCGCATGCCGATCTACCGGGTGAAGCCAGAGGATGGCAACCTGATCATTATTGACATTATGCAAGTCATCCAGCGGCTCCGTTCTGCCTATCCGGAGGTGGAACTGGATATCCAGGGAGCACCTCAGCTTATTGTGGAGGTACTTAACCCAAGAAAGAATGCCAACCCGGTGCTCGTGGTCCTGGTATGGATTCTTCTGTTTGTCGGATCCGGTTTGGCGATCATGAATTTTCATACTGACGTGAGCATGCTTCAGGTCCATCAGCGAATCTATACGCTTATTACAGGCTTGGAGAGCAAACAGCCACTCTGGCTGCAGATTCCGTATTCGATCGGTATCGGCATGGGGATGATCCTGTTTTTTAATCACATTTTCAAGAAGAAAATTAACGAAGAGCCCAGCCCGCTTGAAGTCGAGCTGTTCATGTATCAACAAAGTCTCGATCAATACTACCTCCAGCACGAGAACAAGGAAAATCAGCGGACCAAGACATGAGTATCTGGATCACGGTGCTGCAGGTGCTCATCGGGCTGGGTGGCGGTCTTGCTGTCGGAAGCGGTTTGGTAGCGTTTATTACTGTGCTGGATATCATACCGCGCTTGACGCAGCTCACAAATGCTCACCGCTATATTCGCGCATTCGAGTGGTCCTTAGTCATGGGAGCTCTCTTTTTCACGCTCATTGATTTTTTTCATTGGGGTGCGAGACTTCCCTTGTTCGTATCGTCGATTTACGGGATATTTGCTGGTATCTTTGTCGGTACTTTGGCAGCTGGCTTAACCGAAGTACTGAACGTATTTCCGATCCTCGCCAAGCGTTTACATATGGATGGCAAGCTGCTCTATTTGCTGATGGCAGTCGTATTTGGCAAAGTGACAGGCTCGCTTTTGCAATGGTTTCTTCACTTGTGAACTGGTAAATACCTCTATTCATAGGCATCTTTTGAAAAAGGAAGGATATAGGTACAGTTGACATACTGGGCAATGAATCATAGTGAACAAAGGAGTGAAAAATGTGGCGACCAAAACAAAGTCCAAACCTATCGGGTCCATGCAAATGACCAAACAGCTATATCAGCAGCAGGCTTCCAAATACCAGCCGAAGCGAAACGTGCTGTTAAATTCCATCCGTGCTTTTTGGGTAGGGGGAGCCATATGTCTGTTTGGGCAAATCCTGCAAAATATGTACATTCACTTTTTCGGCTTTACGGAAAAAACGGCAAGCAATCCGACCGTGGCGACGCTCATTTTTATCTCGGTTTTGCTGACCGGGCTTGGGGTTTATGACAACATCGGTCAATACGCAGGCGCAGGCTCTGCCGTTCCTGTAACCGGCTTTGCCAACTCGATCGCAGCGGCAGCCATTGAGCACCGTAGCGAAGGCTTTGTGCTCGGTGTCGGCGGCAACATGTTCAAGCTCGCCGGGTCCGTCATTGTTTTCGGAGTGGTGGCCGCATTCATCGCCGGTATTATTAAAACCTTGTTCAAAATGATCTTCTGAGGGAGGGAACGCGGTGGATAGCAAAAAGCAAGTGTCCCGTATCAATCGGCAAACATGGCATTTCGCACAGGATGTTCGCTTGCAGGCATCAGCAGTGGCGGTAGGTCCCAAAGAAGGGGAGGGACCGCTGGCTGCCTTGTTTGACAAAATACACGACGATATGTACGCCGGTCAGCAGACGTGGGAGGACGCGGAAAAGCAGTTGATGGAGGATGCCGTGACGATGGTCCTGCAGAAAGCCAAGATCACGGAAAAGGACGTAGATGTCATTCTCGCAGGGGATTTGCTCAATCAAAATATCACGACCAACTTCACGGCGGAAAAGCTGGCGATACCTTTGCTCGGAATGTATGGTGCCTGCTCGACTTCGATGCTGACTTTATCGAATGCGGCCGCACTGGTCAACGCAGGCTACGCAAGCAAGGCTATCGCAGCCTGCAGCAGCCACAATGCGACAGCAGAGAGGCAATACCGCTATCCAACGGAATACGGCGGTCAAAAGCCGCCCACGGCACAGTGGACGGTGACGGGCTCGGGAGCAGGTCTCGTTGGCATAGGCGGCAATGGACCGCGCATCACCTATGCCACGTTGGGAAAGGTCATCGATATGGGGATTAAAGATCCATTTGACATGGGTTCGGCTATGGCTCCGGCTGCTGTGTCTACCTTGCAGACACATTTTCAGGACACGGGTCGATCTCCTCAGACCTACGATCTCATCGTAACGGGAGATCTTGCTTCCGTGGGGTATCCGATCGTGAAGGAGCTGATGCTCAAAGACGGATACAAGATGGAGCCTGTCTACAACGACTGCGGTTTGATGGTGTACTCTCCTGACCAGGACGTCTTCGCTGGCGCGAGTGGTTGCGCGAGCAGTGCTGTGGTTACGTACAGCTATATTATGGATCAGCTGCAAAAAGGGTTGCTGAAGAAAGTTTTGATTTGCGCAACCGGTGCGTTATTGAGTCCGGTCAGCTATCAGCAGGGACATTCCATTCCGTGTATCGCTCATGCGGTAGCACTCGAAGGAGGCATATGATGGAATACGTGATTGCGTTTGTCATTGGAGGTCTCGTTTGCGTAGTCGGTCAGCTGCTTATGGACGTTGCCAAGCTGACTCCTGCACACGTGATGAGTACGTTGGTCGTGACGGGGGTCGTCCTTGATTTCATTGGGGTCTACGACAAGTTTATTGACTTCGCCGGGGCGGGTGCAACGGTCCCGATCACGAGCTTTGGGCATTCTCTCTACCACGGGGCGATTGGCGAGGCTGAACGGCACGGTCTGATTGGGGTCGTGACGGGAATCTTTGAAGTGACCAGTGCAGGGATCTCGGCAGCGATTGCTTTCGGCTTTTTAGCTTCACTCGTGTTCAAGCCAAAAGGATAACCGAGTTTCGCACGTAGAGGCGGTGAAAGAGGATGGATCAAGAGCCACGAAAGGTAATTCTGGTGACAGACGGGGACCACGTCGCGCAAAAGGTAGTTGAAACGGTAGCCAGAGAGCTGGGAGGCCGATGCATTTCTCTTTCTTCCGGCAATCCGACGCCGCTTCGTGGTAAGCAAATGGTCGAGCTGATTAAAATGAGTCCACACGACCCCGTCATCGTCATGTTTGATGACAATGGAGACTTTGGGCAGGGGCGAGGAGAGCAGGCCATCGAGTATGTGGCCAAGCATCCGGATATTGAGGTGATCGGTGCGATCGCTGTGGCTTCCAATACGCGCTCTGTACAGGGGGCGACAGTCGCCTATTCCGTCGACAATCACGGACAGATCGTGGAAGAAGCTGTAGATAAGGATGGCTATGCGGATCAGGAATTAAAGCATCGAATCTATGGGGATACCGTAGATATTTTGAACTCTCTTCAGATCCAAAATGTAATTGGCATCGGAGACATCGGAAAGATGGAAGGCAAGGACAGCCTGAGTAAAGGATGCCCGATCACCAGAATAGCCGTGCAATGGATTTTGGAAAGGAGCAAAGTTCATGACCCAAGTAACGGAGAAGCGTCGTCCCATCTCAGAGAGGATCGATGAGAACAAAGCCTATTTGAATGATCGGCTTGGCATTGGCACCAGCTTTGATATCGGTGCACACGAATTTTTTATCGGAGGCACCCAAGTCGTCCTGTATTACATAAATGGGTTCGCAGACAGCCATTTGATCACACAAATCATGCGAGATTTAAATGATTTGAGGGGGAGAGACGTCCAAAACAATATTTTTGACCACCTGTTTTACAAATACATTCCTTTTTTCCAGCTCCAAAAAGTATCAAAAACGGACGAGTTCATGGACAAGCTGTTAGTTGGACAAATTGGGTTGATCATGGACCATTCTTCCGAAGCAATTATCATGGATGCGAAAGTGCTCCCGGTTCGCTCCCCACAGGAACCGGATACAGAGAGAATCGTAAGGGGGGCGCATGACGGTTTTACGGAAGCTTTGGTGATGAATACCGTACTCACTCGGCGGAGAATACGCGATGAGAGACTTCGCTTTGAAATTATGCAAATTGGCGAGCGAACCAAGACGGATGTAGCTGTGGCGTATTTGCAGGATGTTGCGAATCCAAAGCTCGTAGACACCCTAAAGGAACGATTGCAAAACATTCAAATCGACGGGATCCCGATGGCCGAGAAGACGGTCGAGGAATTTATTATCGGAAAGACGTTCAATCCATTCCCCATGGTCCGGTATACGGAGAGGCCGGATGTGGCAGCCGTTCATTTATTGGAGGGACACGTCCTCATTTACGTCGATAATTCACCCAGTGTGATGATCACTCCCGCGACCTACTTTCATCATGTTCAGCATGCGGAAGAATATCGGCAAACGCCAGTTGTGGGAGCTTACCTGCGATGGGTTCGCTTTTTTGGTATCTTTGCATCTCTTTTCATTCTACCGGTCTGGCTGCTGTTGGTTATGCATCCGTCCATGATTCCAGATCAGCTCCATTTTATAGGGATTAAAGACAAAGGGAGCATACCGTTATTGGCGCAATTTATGATGGCTGAGATCGGGCTTGATTTGATGAGGATGGCGGCCATTCACACTCCAGCTCCCTTGTCAGTGGCTATGGGACTCTTGGCGGCTATTCTAGTGGGGGATGTAGCGATCAAGGTTGGATTGTTTGCCCCAGAAGTCATCCTCTATCTAGCGGTAGCCGCCATCGGGATGTTTGCAACCCCCAGCTATGAGTTGAGTCTGGCCAACCGCTTGGTGCGGATCTTTTTGATCCTGATGGTAGGCTTCTTCTCAACTCCAGGGCTCATGATCGGGTTCATGGTTGTATTGATTGGACTGGCAGGTACGCGCTCTTTGAACACGCCGTATTTGTGGCCATTCATCCCGTTCAACTACAAAGGATTCAAAGACATCCTGATCCGAATCGCGGTTCCGAGTAAGAACAACCGGCCAAGCATTGTCCGATCGCAAAATAGTTCCAGGCAATAATATTCTGAAAACGGCAGTGAACACCCATTGTCAAATGAACGTCCATGTAGTACATTTGGATGGGAAGCCTTACGGGGCCTGGTATGTTCGGCAACTGACACTATTGTCGGTTGCCTTTCTCTATAGGAGAGATTCGTCGCAGAAGAATTGGGGAGGAAAGACACATGTTTTTACACGGGACAAGTCGAGTAAACGAGCAGGGGAACCTGGAAATTGGCGGCTGTGACACAACACAATTGGCAGCACAATACGGAACACCACTCTATGTATACGATGAAGCACAGATTCGCAGCAAGTGCCGTGATTATGTTGAGGCGTTCCGTAAATCTGGCTTTGCTTTTCAGGTAGCTTATGCCAGCAAGGCTTTCTGTACAATGGCGATGTGCAAATTGGTGGAAGAGGAGGGCTTGTCTCTCGATGTGGTATCCGGGGGAGAGCTGTATACAGCTTTGCAAGCGGGTTTCCCGGTAGAGCGTATCCATTTCCATGGAAACAATAAATCTCTCGATGAAATCGTAATGGCACTCGATGCCAAAATCGGTTGCTTCGTCGTCGATAATTTTTATGAACTGCACCTGCTTGACCACTTGGCAGCAGAACGCGGAGAAAAGGTATCTGTTCTGCTGCGCGTGACTCCTGGTGTGGAAGCTCATACCCATGAGTACATCTCTACGGGACAGGTTGATTCAAAATTTGGATTTGATGTGAAACACGGTCAAGCACTGGAAGCAATGAAATTTGCTCATGAAAGCAACCATCTGCATTTGCTCGGTGTTCACAGTCATATTGGCTCCCAAATTTTTGAGACGGACGGCTTTATCGTTGCGGTACAAAAGCTCACAGAACTGCTGGGTGCAGCAAAAGATTCCTTTGGATTTTTGCCTGAGGTATTGAATGTTGGGGGTGGCTTTGGTATTCGCTATGTAGACGGCGATACACCACAGCCTGCTGAAACGTACATCAAGGCAATCACAGACACGGTGAAAGCAGAGCTGAACGCTCGTCATATTCCGCTTCCTGAACTGTGGATCGAGCCAGGCCGCAGCATCGTCGGCGACGCAGGCACGACTCTGTACCGAATCGGTTCCCAAAAAGAAATTCCAAATGTCCGTAAATACATCGCGGTAGACGGTGGCATGACTGATAACCTCCGACCTGCTTTGTACCAGGCCGAGTATGAAGCAGCGATCGCGAACAAAATGAATGAAGCTGCGACAGAAGTGGTGTCCATCGCAGGAAAATGCTGCGAATCCGGTGATATGCTGATTTGGGATGTCAAGCTTCCTGCGGCGGTTGCCGGAGACATTCTGGCTGTCCCGAGCACAGGTGCCTATGGCTACGCCATGTCAAACAACTACAACCGCATCGCCCGTCCAGCAGTGGTATTCGTAAAAGAAGGCGAATCCGAGCTGGTGGTTAAGCGTGAGAGCTATGCAGACGTCGTTGGTCATGACCTGCTGCCGAAACGAGCTCAATTGCAGCGGTAATGAGGAAGAGAAATGAGCCTCCCTGGCTATGTGAACTGCACCCCGTCAAGTA
>NZ_RHHP01000002.1 GCF_003710815.1 Brevibacillus centrosporus | reverse complement strand
GAGAGGGTTGAGCAAAGTATTCTATCCAGCATTAGCGCATAAAGGCTAAAAACATAATTTGCGGCGGCACAGACCGCATGTAAATAAAAAGGAGCGAACATTCATGAAAACAGAAGTAAAAGCATTGTTCAAGGATTTCAACGCGGGTGAGAAAAAGGATGTTCTCAAGTTCGAGCTCAAGGGCGATCTGTCTGACTCCCAACTGGTCGCGCTGCACAAATTGAAAGGCGGACAGGTTTATATTCAGATCTCCAGCTCGCAAATGGATATAGATGATATCGAAGAGGATGACGATCACCCAGGTATGGAATATAGTGTGGGCAGTGATGGGGTGGTACAAGTAGACAGCAGCCAGCTCAGCCTGGAAGACGTGGCCACTCTTGAGAATGTTACAGATCCGGACGAGCTTCCCAGTGAGGAAGTGCTTGATGGGGAGAAGGAAGACCATCAGGCAGATGATGAGTCCGGTGGAGATGTAGAACCATCCGCTCAAAATGTTACCGACATCGAGCAGGAACGGAAACGCCGTGGCCGTCCAAAAAAGACAGAAACGGAAGCAGCATCAACTTCAGATCCAGATGACCTTGACGATCTGCCAGCTGCTGCTTCAAATGACGATGATCTCTCGTTTTAAACAATAGCACCAGACGCCCCGGCTCGTCCGGGGCACTCCTACCAAAAGGAGGTATTGAATGCAGCAGCTTGACTTCTTACCAGAGCTGGACCGGAAAAAGACGCAGAAGGCCGTAGAAGCTGCACTCAGCAAATACAGGCTATATAAGTACCTGACTTTCGAAGAGCGAGAGGCGACGATCACTGCTAGCTACGAATTAAGGGAAGGCGGTCGCACGAATCTGACGAGTGATCAGACCGCGGCGATCGCAACACATAATATTGACGGTCAGATTGAGCGACGGGTTTTCTGTGAGCGTTTGGAAAGAGTCGTCGCCAGGCTCCCGCGTATGGAACGGCATTTAATCACTGAACGTTACTTGGGCAGTGATAGTGAGTACATTACAGATTATGCAGTCTACAATAACCACTTTAGCCCGCCAATCAGCGAATTCACGTACTACAAAATCAAGTGGAAGGCGTTTTATAAAATTGCTCTTGCCTTGGACATTCAAGTTGTAAAAACTACTGACGAACAAACGGAATAGGACGACCTAGATAACAACTAAAAATATATGGTAAAAGGGGAGGAGTGTTCACATGGCTTCCAAAGTGAGCAGGGATGATTTGCCAGATGTTCTTGAAGCAGAAGACATCAAGAATTTCCTAAACATCGGCATAAACCAAACATATGAGTTGTGCAGCTCTGGTCAATTTCATGTAATTCGGATTGGAAGGCGGATTAGGGTATCCAAGCAGGTATTCCTTAATTGGTTTGAAGGAAATCAGCAAGAATCAGAAGAGCAAGCAATTTAAAAAGCGCTGGACCAGCGCTTTTTTGTTTTGATCCTGGAAAAAGTAAAAGCACAGGATATCTCCTATGCTTAGACTGTCGTTATTTTTGAACTACCTTCGTTTTGATCAGAGCATCCAGCCCCTTAGCAGCATCCTCTTGCATGTTTGGCATCAGGTGCCCATATGTATCCATGGTGATTGAGACGGAAGAGTGGCCGAGGCGCTCCGAAATCACTTTGATATGAACGCCCTGTTTGATCAACAGGCTTGCATGCGTGTGGCGCAGATCGTGGAAGGTTATTTTTGGAGCCCCAGTCTTTTTCAATGAGCTGGTCCACATCTTCTGAATGGCCCGTTGCGTGGTAGGCCCACCGAAATGAGTACATACAACAAGATCGTTGTTCTGATAATCAGGCCCCAGCGCTACACGCTCTTGGATAATGAGCTGCCGATGCTCTTTCAATACCTCAATGGTGTCTGGAGACAGGGCTACAGATCGCATGCTTTGCTTTGTCTTTGCCCCGGATTTAATCTCCCTATGACGGTTCACTGTTTGTTGAATTGTCAGGATGCGCTTTTCGAAATCGATATCTGCCCAGCGTAACCCTAGAATCTCACCCTGTCTCATCCCTGTCATGACCGCTAGATATCCAGCTATCCAATACCGGCTGTCTGGCTTGGTTCTTTCTAAAAAGTCGCTTACGAAAGCCGGGTCCCAGACAACCAGTTCCCTTCGCCGCGAAACTTGTGGCTTCTCCACCTTGCTAGCAACGTTTTTTGTGATAATATCCTTTGTTTCCGCAGCATTAAGTGCAGCAAATACCACGGAGAAAATCCTCTTTATCGTTGCAGCTGCCAAACCCTTTTCATGCAATGAACCCAGAAACATTTCAATATCATGGGCAGAGAGCTTCGCGAGGGGGATGTGCCCAATCTCAGGAACAATGTGAGTACGTAAATACGATTCGTACAGTTCCAGTGTTTGATCGCCTAAGTTACGTTTGCTCTTGATCCACTCCTGCAAATAGTCTTGAAACAGCTTTTTTGTTGGCTCGATATACTCGCCTTTTTGTAATGCTGCTTGAGTTTCAACCATAGCTTTTTCCGCTTCTTTTTTTGTACGAAAGCCGCGCTTGGTGATCCGTTCGCGTGTACCGTTCTTGATTTCCCCAGTGTAAAACTGGAACCACCATTTATTGTCGCCCTTTGCCTTTTCGTTTTTATAGACTGGCATATGTACACCCCTTATCGCTTAGCTTCAAGCTCCTTGAATATTCCACTAAACACTCCGACTGTCTCATTGTCCCAACTGGACATCCATGCTAGTTTCCGTTTTTCCTCCTCCGATCGCTCCCTATCCAATGCCTGCTCCAAACTGATGACCTCCATTTAGCATCAAATGACATCAAAAACGACATTAACATCAAATTAGCATCAAAAGTGATTATCAGAACAAAAAAATCAGCATAAATCCTTTGTTTAATAAGGATTGTACCACTATATACGCTACCCTTCAATCGTGCCACCCCTCCTTGTGGGCTCTACAGGAACAAGGTTGAGGGATTACAGAGTCACCTTATCCTATGATGGGGGGTGGGTGATGGTGCCGGAATTTCAAGGATTTTAGGCTTTTGCCATACATCCTATTCAAAAAATGGGCAATGGGTTCCGAACACCTACATCTCTGCTGTCTCATTTTCAAGAACCATGTCTCGAGCCTTAGGTTCGTGCTTGATGAAATTTTCTTGCATGTTCGGCAGGCGTCGCGAACACGTTGCAATTCTAGGACGACGATGGCCGCCAGTTTTCTCCAGCTCACGAAAAGGAGTCTGGCGTCGGAACCCAAGGCCAACACCGCCCCCGACACTTCAGTCTATTCACATGATACCTGTACTGCTCCCGTTCTTTTTTGCTTTTTTTCAATCTTGTTTAACTAATTGGGACTTAAAAAGGGGGCGCATGCATCCCCCCTGTATTCCAAAGACGACTAGGAAAAATCCCTCCCTAAAAAACTCTAAACCTATTCGGTAGGTTTCCAGTCCTGCGAATATTTAATACTTGTTGCAGCTTAATCGGCTGCTCGACATATGATGGAGTGGACCTCGAAGCCGAGGGCTCTTTCCACATCAGCAATACTTCTGCTTATCCGAATGATCCGAAAGGTGCCTTTAAAATTGTTTCTTGAGAATAAAACGAAAGTTGCACCTCTGCCGTTTGAGCGGAATCGTAAACTTTCGGGTTCGTCAAAGATTCTCTCTGTATTGCGGATCGCCCTATTGCCACGAAAAATCCTGATCCTTCCACGAAAGTTTTCGTCACTTTATAGCGTAAGCCTTGGAAGACGTAGTTGAGTCTTGCGCATAGTTGTTCTGTTCCCCCTTTTTTTCTACTTTTACACTATGCTTAATAGCAGATAGGGGGGTGGACTACCATCATGTTTGTCTTCATAAATAGTCATTTTCAATAGCGACTACCTTTTCCAGATTTACACGATAGGTTTCTCTTGAAGAAGTGCGGTTCAAGCATCAACGCAGTGACATGGAATAAATACCAGAATGAAAACGGAAGTCTAGCAAGCAGGGGATGCCGGGAAAAAGTCGCACTTTTCATCGACAATTTATGGGACAAGAAATGAAAAAAGTCACCCCTAGGTGCACACATGGGATCGCCCCAATGAAATGGGATCATCCGATGAAGCTCCAGGGGTGACTTTTTACGTTTCTACATACCGTCCATAATCCGGCACGGCGACGCGATCGAAATCGGCGGCCAGCTTTTGTAAGCCAGAGGAGAGCGTCTCGCCTGATAATGGAGGACCGTGACCCGTAATCGCTACAGATGGTTGGAGGTCCGCTAGTCTCCGAACCGAATCTCGAGCCGCTACCCAATCCGTCGTGAAGTAGCGGGGCGGACCGCTTATTTCCGGTAACTGCGTCAATACCTGAAAAAGGGAATCCTGTCTGACGGCAATAAAAGCATCGCCAGCGATCAAGGCGCGGTCCTTTTCCCTGAAAAACGAGACGTGCCCAGGAGAGTGTCCAGGCGTATGAATCCAGCGCCAGCCCGCTAGTCCGGGGATGCTCCCATCGTCTGGAAGCTTTTTCAGAGGCTTGCCTACTGTGATGGCTTCGTTTGGAAAAAGCGAGGACAGCTTGGCGACCAGTCCTCCTTCAACAGTGAAATCGGCTTCCGGATAATTCTGTTCCCCTGTCAGATAGGGGAATTCCTTTTCATGGGCATAAACAGGCACATTCCAGAAACCACCCGTTAGGTTCATCCACTTGGCCGATAAAGCAGACGTTGACGACCTGAATGCAAAGGCAGTACAAGTCCGGTGTGACATTTTGACCGAGACCGCTCGAGAGGGAAGTGACGGGAATAAAGGGGTGTTCATTGTACATATCTTGACCTCCAGCAAGCTACTACCTACATGGGTTACTCTTTACTAAGTCTGGAACAAATATGACATGTACCTGATTTCCGCTTCCCTTCGTATCACCTATTGACACATCCTGCGATGAGGTTTATATTTTGACTGACAAAAAAGTCAATAAAAAAAGCACGGGAGGGGAAGTGCGCGTGCCCCGCACAAAAGAGCAAAACGAAGAGATACGTCTTCGCAGAAAAGAAGCGATCATGAAGGGCGCATTGAGCGTCTACGTGGAAAAAGGATATGCAGCGGCTGATATCGGGGATGTTGCGGAGCGCGCCGGTGTCGCTCGGGGGCTAGTGTACTACTACTATAAGGACAAACGATCGTTGTTTCGCGATTTGTTCACGCATATGTTTCAAATGTCCAACACACATACGCAAAACCATTTTGCCAAAGAGGGGACAGCGATCGAGCTGTGCCGGGCATTTGCGAACAGCATGTATCTTTCTCTGTTTAAAAACTCTGAGCACGTGATGTTCTTTTTTCGAATGCGTTTTGATCTGCCGGAGTTGTTTGCACCAGAGGAGCTGCAGACGGGCCTTTGGCGGGACAATAATATGCGCACCGTAGCGCAAACGCTTGAAAAGGGAATGGAAGAAGGCCATGTCCGGCGCATGTCACCTGATCTCTTGGTCGAGCAATTCTGGGGAACGATGATGAGCGGCATGCTTTTCTTGTACAGAAAAAGGGAGGCTTTGCTGCAAGAAGGGAAAAGCCTGGACGAGATGCGAGAGCTTCTTTCGAGTGAGATCCAAGACGCGACAGACACGTGCGCGGCGACGATCCGTTCGGATATGCTCTCCTAGTCCATTACTAATCATACCGGAGGGTGAGACCTTTGCTTAAGTTAATGAATTTCCTGCGGCCTTACCGGTATATGGTCGTGATGACCATGGTATTTGTGCTGCTGCAATCCATAGCGAACCTGTACCTGCCAACGTTGATGTCCGATATCGTCAATGAAGGTATTGTGCACGAAAATACAGCCTATATCTGGAAGATTGGCGGCTTGATGCTTATCGTATCGGCAGTTGGAGCTGCACTGTCTGTTGCCGCCAGCTATTTGTCATCCCGCGCTGCGTCTGGATTCGGCAAGAGACTTCGCAGCAGCGTATTTAGCCACATCGAAAAATTCACGCTGCAGGAATTTGACACACTCAGTACGGCTTCCTTGATAACAAGGACGACCAATGATATTACACAAGTCCAGCAAGTACTTAACATGATGCTGCGGATGATGGTGATGGCGCCGATGATGTGCATCGGTGGGATTATTATGGCGTTGTCCAAGGATGCGCATCTGTCTCTGGTGATTATCGTCGCGATCCCGATCCTCGCTTTGGCGATTTTTTGGATTGGATCGAAAGGGATTCCGTATTTCAAAGCGATGCAAACGAAAATAGACCGACTGAATCTCGTCCTGCGCGAATACTTGACGGGTATCCGGGTAGTACGGGCTTTCAACCGGACAGAGCATGAGCAGAATCGATTTAATGACGCCAATGAGGACGTCACGGCAACAGCGATCAAAGCCAATCAGATCATGGCGGGAATGATGCCTGTCATGATGCTGATGATGAATGTGACTTCGATTGCCATCATCTGGTTCGGAGGACTGCGCATCAGTACGGGACATATGCAAGTAGGCGATTTGATGGCCTTTTTGCAGTATGCCATGCAAATCCTGTTCTCGCTGATGATGGCCTCCATGATGTTTAGCATGCTGCCGAGGGCTTCTGCTTCTGCCTTGCGCATCCATGAAGTGCTCGCGACAGCTCCGGTCATCCTGGACAGGGAGCAGACAAAAGAAGCAGAAAAGAATTCACGAGGACACATTACATTCGATCAAGTGACGTTTCGCTACCCGGGTGCAGAGAAGCCTGCTCTGTCCGGGATATCCTTTACCGCAAAAGCAGGGCAGGTTACGGCGATTATCGGTGGGACCGGGGCCGGAAAAACGACCCTCGTCAGCCTGATTCCCCGCTTTTACGATGTAGAAAGCGGCAGTGTTCGAATGGGCGAGACCGACGTGCGGGACATGCCGCAGAGTACCCTTCGCTCCAAAATCGGCTTCGTTCCGCAAAAGGCACTCCTGTTTACGGGGACGATCGCGGACAACATTCGCTACGGAAAAGAGGACGCAACCGACGAAGAAGTCAACCATGCTGCGAAGGTCGCACAGGCTTCTGACTTTATCGCTGGCATGAAAGACGGGATTCAAACGATCCTGGCGCAGGGCGGAGCGAATTTGTCCGGGGGGCAAAAGCAGAGGCTCTCTATCGCACGTGCTCTCGTCCGCAAGCCAGAGGTTTATATTTTCGATGACAGCTTTTCCGCCCTGGATTACAAGACGGATGCCAACCTGCGCGCTGCTCTGAAGGAAGAGATGGGGGAAGCAGCTGTCCTTATTGTAGCGCAACGTGTGAATACGGTAATGGATGCTGACCAGATCATCGTGCTGGAGGAAGGCGAAGTCGCAGGGATCGGAACACACAAAGAGCTTCTTTCGACCTGTAGCGTCTATCAGGAGATCGTTACATCCCAGCTGACAGAGGAGGAAATCGCATGAGTGAAGAACAACGGCGCACACCTCCAGGGCCAGGGCCAGGCCCTCGGCCAGGGGGATTTGGTGGACCCGGGATGATGACGATGCCAGGGCAAAAGGCAAAAAACTTCAAGGGAACGCTTGGGCGCTTGCTTCGTTATTTGAAGCCGTACCGTTGGAAGCTGAGCGTCGTATTTTTGACAGCAGCGCTCAGTACGGTTTTCAGCATCGTGAGCCCGAAATTGCTGGGACACGCAACCACGACGATTTTCGAGGGCTTCATGGGAAAAGTAAAAGGCGTACCGGGAGCAACCTTTGATTTTGCCGCAGTCTGGCAGATCGTTTTGGTATTGATCGGATTGTACTTGTTTTCGGCGCTTTTTGCCTATATCCAGCAGTTTTTAATGGCTGGCATCGCCCAGAAAGTCGTCTACACCCTGCGCAAGGAAGTCAATGAAAAGCTGGCCCGTCTGCCGTTAAAATACTTCGACGGCCGCACGCATGGAGAAGTGATGAGCCGCGTCGTCAACGATGTGGATACGATCAGCAGCACGCTGCAGCAAAGCTTGACGCAGATGATCACCTCTGTCATCACATTGATCGGTGTCATCATCATGATGCTGACGATCAGTCCGTTGATGACCTTGATTGTACTTGTGACCATTCCGCTCAGCTTTGTCGTGATCAAGCAGGTGGCGTCGCGCTCGATGCCACATTTTAAAGGGCAGCAGCAAGCGCTCGGGGCATTGAATGGCCACGTAGAGGAAATGTACACAGGGCACAAGATCGTAAAAGCCTTCGGACGTGAAAAGAGAGCGATGGAGAAATTCGATGCCATCAATGAAAAGCTGTACGAGTCGGGCTGGAAGGCTCAGTTCATTTCAGGGATCATGATGCCGCTCATGATGGTTTGTAGGAAACATCGGCTATGTTCTCGTCTGTGTAGTTGGCGGTGTGCTCGTCACCCGCGGCAGCATTGCCATTGGGGATGTCCAGGCATTTATCCAGTACGCCCAGCAGTTTTCCCAACCCATCACACAAGCAGCCAACATCGCCAATATTATTCAATCCACGCTCGTATCAGCTGAGCGGGTCTTTGAGATCCTCGATGAATCGGAGGAATCCGAGGATGCGGTTTCGCGTGCAGGGGCAACAGGGGTGGAAGGGCATGTACGGTTTGAGCATGTTTCATTTGGGTACAAGGAAGGCGAGACGCTCATTCAAGACATGAACATCGACGTGAAGCCCGGCATGACTGTAGCGATCGTAGGACCGACCGGAGCGGGGAAAACGACGCTGGTGAATCTGCTCATGCGCTTCTATGAGATCCAGGGCGGAACGATCACGATTGATGGGCAGGACATCCGCAGCATGCCGCAGGGAGAGCTGCGAAGCCAGTTCGGTATGGTGCTGCAGGATACATGGCTGTTTAATGGGACCATTCGGGAAAATATCGCCTATGGACGAGCGGGAGCGAGTGAAGCGGAAATCGCGCAAGCCGCGCGGGCAGCGCATGTCGATCATTTCGTGCGCACGCTGCCTGACGGATACGAGACGATTTTGAATGAGGAAGCCTCGAACATTTCCCAGGGACAAAAACAGCTTTTGACAATCGCCAGGGCATTTCTGGCTGACCCTGCCATCCTGATTCTCGATGAAGCAACCAGCAGCGTGGACACGCGAACAGAACTATTGATCCAAAAGGCAATGGAGGGTCTCATGGAGGGCAGAACGAGCTTCGTCATCGCTCACCGTCTCTCGACGATCCGCGATGCAGACTTGATCCTTGTCATGAATCAAGGAACAGTGATCGAGCAAGGAAATCATGAACAGCTCCTGGAAAAGGGCGGCTTTTACGCAGATTTGTACAACAGCCAGTTTTCACAAGCACAGCAAGTCGGATAAGCGAAAGAGAAACCACCCTAAAAAAAGCGCAGGGTGGTTTTTGCTTTAGTATTCGCACACTTCTAAGCGGTTTCCATCGAGATCATAGAAAACAAAGTATTTCGCTCCCCACTCGGCGAACGCTTCGACCTTTACCTGATGGGAAACCAAGTGCTGATAGGCTGCTTCTGCACTGGGTGCGTAAAAGTTGAAGGCGCAATGTCTGGGAGTAAATTCGTTCTCATCGCTGGTCAGGAACAAGGTGATGGACGTATCGGAGAAGGTCACACTTTGGTACTCTCCTTTCTCGCTTCGCCAGCCAGGAGTACCCCCCAGCACCGTGACGTACCAATCCAGTGCACGATCGACATCTCGGGTGGGGACAAAAACGGTATCAATGCGTTTGAAAAAAGCAGACATGGCTGCAGCTCCTTTTCGTGACGGATTTTCATCAAAGGATTCTTTCACATGGAAGCTTCTGTTAAAGTGAGAGAAATCCTTTCTAGCAAGTAAAAATCGAGAAAAAAGAAGCAATCAGCTGATCGGCTTTTTTTGTTTTGGGAAGAACGCACAGGTGCCAGCGGGTTTCGCGGCGGGCTTGTACGAGGGGGAAAATGTGTGTGATATTGGGCTTGGGATGAAGCCAGAGCTTACGGGACTTGGACTTGGGGCTGCTTTCATGAAGCGAGGAATGGAGTTTGCTGTAAAGCACTATGCACCGAGTCAGCTGAGATTGAGTATAGCTGCTTTTAACAAGCGAGCGATCCGTTTGTACGAAAAGATGGGCTTTCAGGAAGTAGGATCCTTTCCAAGCAAAGAGACTGTTTTTTTGGTCATGAACGTAGAGCTCTAGAAATGCGGAAAGACCTCCCGACGGCAGCCAATGAGCAGTCGGGAGGTTATTTGTATGTTCGTAGGCAGGAGAAAAGCAGTCCTACAAAATCATGCTTTCCAAGTCGCTTGCCACATTGGTAACAAGCTCATAGCCATCCTTCGTGATGATGACGGTGTCGGAGTGGCGAAATCCACCCAATCCGGGAACATAAAATCCCGGCTCAACGGTAAAGACCATCCCCTCCTGCAAGAGGGCCGTCTCATCAAAACGGAAAAAGGGAGGCTCATGAATATCCAGTCCCATGCTGTGCCCTGTTCGGTGAATCGCATAATCGCCAAAGCCTGCTTTTTGAATGACAGCGCGAGCAGCGAGGTCAACGTCACACATAGGTACTCCTGCCTTGATTGTGGCAAAGGCAGCCTGCTGAGCGGCTAGCATGACGGAAAAAGCTTCTTTTTGACTGTCGCTGGCTTCCCAGGAAAAGCAGGTTCGTTCACACTCCGCGATATAGCCGTTTAGCACAACGTGGTGAGTGTGTATCAAGATGTCTCCTTTCTCCAGCCTGCGCGTATTGGAGTATACGTGAGGCATGACCGTACGCACTACTCCAGATGGGGTCATTGCATTTACGGCTGCAATGGTATTCGGGTAAAGACGAGAGACCTCTTCGAGAGCGGCTCGATGTCCCTGCTGATCAATCTCAAGCTCAGTGACGCCGGGGGCTACTGCTTCTAGAGATGCGCGAACAGCCAGGCTGACCATTTTTCCTGCGGAACGTAAAAGATCTAATTCTTCGGCATCTTTTACGACGCGTGCACCCAGGAGATCATCCGAAACATCGACCAGCTCCCAGCCTGCCTCTATCAAGGCTTTTTCTACCTTCATGGAAACGGCGTTGAACTCGACGCCTAATTTTCCACCAGGCACGCTTGCCTGCAAGTATGACAGGAGGGAGGTGACAGGGTTCGTTCCTTGGTGTGCCTGCTCGGGATGCTCGTAATACACGATGACACGATCCACCTGGGCAACGTGACGAGCGTGTTCTTCCTCTAGACCAGGCACGATAAAAGCGCTTTCCTTTTGGGAGAGAACATAAAAGAGCGGACGGGAATACGTGATGGCTTTATAGCCACTTACATAATGCTGGCTGGTAGGAGAAGATAGCACGATGGCCGTAAGTTGGTGCTTGTTCATTAGTTGTTGCATCATTTCCAGACGTTTTGGATGTGACATGATTGTCCTCCTATACTATCGATTTATCGTACAGTGATCAGGAATAGGGTGTCGCTGCAAAAAGCTTCTTGGTCTTGCCAAGGAACAGTCCCATGACGAGTGAAACGAGATTTCCCACAATTAAATAAGCAAAAGCGATCTCATAAGACCCATGAAAGGCTTGGATCAGGGCTCCCATGATAGCTGGCGTTAGGAAAGGAGGCGTAGACCCTGCGTCCAGCAAGTTGATCTTCCTGACATTCATGAGGTAGGAGGAAACCCAACTGCGCGAGGATAACGCCGAGGATCCCCATAGAGAGATACGTGTTTCGCCACCGGATCTGGGTAATGAAATTTGCATGAGCGTATAGCCCAAGTAAAAAATACTCAAGACAATGCCCAGAGATGCGGCGTCCATGTGCAGTTCTTCCCCAATGGGAACGATTGCAATGTTGATGAACATACGATCCATGGAAGAAACGAACCAGCCTAGGAAAAGGAGTGTAATCGTGAAGCCATTTTGCTGGAATGATCGAATCGTCAAAAACATCCCCCCTCGTTTCGATATCTCATCCTTCATGCAGATCAGCTATTACTGAATTTGAAATTCAGCTTGCCTGATGAGGGATATTCCTAGTATAAAAAGGTATCAGCAATTGCGGAAATATTTGAAAAAAACTATAATGATACCTTAAAAGTATAAGAGGGTGGGAGAGCTTCCTGTGGAACTCAGACATATCCGTTATTTTCTGGCATTAGCCGAGGAGCTGAATTTCAGTCGTGCAGCAGAGCGACTGCATATCGCTCAACCGCCGCTCAGCAGGCAGATTCAGCAACTGGAGGACGAGGTGGGTGTTCCTTTGTTCTACCGTAACAAGCGTCGGGTGGAATTGACGAATGCGGGTAAAGCGTTTTTGGAAAAAGCGTATGTGATGATCGATCTGGTAGAGGATGCATGCGATACGGCACGAATGGCGGCTAGGGCGGAACACGGAAAGCTCATTATTGGATTTACAGGCACGGCTGAAAATCTTTTGCCTCTCCTATCCGACTATCGAAGGAGGTACCCAGATGTCAGTCTGAACCTCCAGCTGATGGGGACTACTGCGCAAGTCGCAGCACTTCAAGAAAAACGAATCGATGTCGGAATTCTCACTCCGCCGGTTACCAATGAAGAAATACTAGTAACGAAGTTCCAGAACCCTCCATTGGGAGTGGTCTTACCCGAAAATCATCCGTTGGCAGAAAGAGGTGGACCTATCGCCATAGCTGAGCTTGCGGAAGAATCCTTCGTGATTACACCGCGCTCGATCGGGCAAGGCTTTTATGATTCCGTGACCAGGATTTGCCATGATGCTGGATTTTCTCCCAAAATCACAGTGGAGACCCATGATATGCCGACTGTTTTTGCCCTCGTATCTGCCGGCATGGGGATATCCCTGACGCCTTTCATACGGACTCGGGTGAGTGGTGTGGTGTTTCGAGAGCTGGCCGAACGGGCTGTGGCTACAGAAGGTGGAATTGCGTATAGGAAGGGCGAGAAGTCGGAGGTCCTGCATTCCTTTTTGGAGATGTTTTGGGAGTTTATTTCCAATCGTGCCGTTTAGTCTTTTTATCTGCCAAGCCTCGACGCGATTATTTGGCCTTTCGACTTATAGGGTTTCTCCCTGTCGATCATGTATGATGGTGATATGGTACCATTTGGCAAGCGAATCAGTCCGGATGGGGGAGAAAGAGGAGGGTAAGGAGTCACAGTATGGGCAAGAGAAAGAATAGAGTGTTCATCGTAATCGCACTGATCGTGCTGGCGGCAGCCGGATTTGCGGGGAGTCGGCTGCTTGGCGGTGTTTCCGTTGCGGAAGGCTATGTGCATGAGGAAGAGAACCGCATTATCTTCGCCAAGGTGGTCATACCGTATGCTGATCAAACAAGGGTAGAGGTCGTAGACAACTTCGTTGAGACGCAGGACAGCATACCGGTTCTGAAGAGCGAAACCTACAATTACACGGGAACGATGGACGGCGAAAAGCTGACGCTTCAATCACAGTCCGGTGGGGCCATGGAGGCGACGGTAAGTGCCGGTGAATTGGTCTTCCAAAGTCCTCTTCAAGAAGGGGGACAAGTACCAGCAAAGCTTTTAGCGAGCACGCCGGTGCAGTACCAAAAGCAGCTGGAGACGATGACAAATCGGATCAATGAGCAGGCTGAGGTGAAGAAAAAGGAAGTCGCCGAAAAACAGGCAAAAGAGAAAGAGAGAGTCGAGTTCGCCAAAAAGGTAGAGAAGACCGATAGACTTGCTGCCGATTTGGTGGAAAATGCGCAGTATTTGACCGATTTGCAGTTTCCAGATGAAGCAGCCGTGTACCAGAGCCATGTAAGCGAGCTGCAAGGGCTGCTGGATGAAATCAAGCTCTATGCGGGCCAGCCTGCTTTGCAGATGACAGAGTATGAGGTCATGAAAGAAACGGCAGGAGCGATGAAGGTTCTCGTAGACGGCATGAGCTCCATGAATGACAGCATTCAAGACAAGAAGAAGCGCATGGCTGATATCACGGGTGTGCTGGAAACCGATCTGACGGATATAAAGGCAACATGGGAGGAAATCAAAGCGAAGGCACCCAAGCCGGAAGTACGTCAGAAAGCGGTAGATGCAGCAGTGAAGGCCGCACAGGAAGCGATAGAACAGGCGAAGAAACGAATTTCCTCGATCGAAGCAGAACGGGATACGGCATCTCAAAAGGCGGACAAGCTGTATGGAGAAGCCAATGCCTTCCTAAGCAAGGTGAAACCGAAATAATAGAAGCAACAAAAGCATGATCGAGGACAAAACGATACGGTGGCATCGGCCTATTTCAGCAGCTGGTTCGGCTCGGTCGCAGCCGCCCTGCATTACGCGATATCCATTTACCAAGCCGCTCCAGACTTTTCGCTCTCGAACCTGGTCGAGCAGAGCTGATCCCTGAATCTGGCTTTACGGGGGCTTTCGGTTTGTTGGCGAGAGCTAAATCAAATGGGGTTTTCATATCGACTTACTTGTATTATCCTAAGGAAGACTAGAGATTCATATAGATCGAGTCTTTCGGGAGGTTCATGATGAGCGTCTATCAAAATATAACTGAATTGATCGGAAATACACCTCTCGTGCGTTTGAACCGGATCGTACCGGCAGGCGCAGCTGACATTTATGTCAAGCTGGAAATGCAGAATCCGTCGGGAAGCGTCAAGGACCGGGCAGCCTACAACCTGATCTTGACCGCGGAGCAGGCAGGGTTGATTCAGCCAGGTGATACCATCATCGAGCCAACCAGCGGCAATACGGGGATTGGCCTTGCGATGAACGCAGCGGCGAAAGGCTACAAAGCGATTTTGGTCATGCCGGACAATATGTCCAAGGAGCGAATCAACCTGCTGAAAGCCTACGGGGCACAGGTGGTATTGACCCCAAGCGAGCTGAGAATGCCAGGAGCTATTGCCAAAGCGGAGGAGCTGAGAAAGGAAATCCCGCGCAGCTTTATCCCCCAGCAGTTTGAGAACAGGGCGAATCCCGACATCCACCGTGTCACAACGGCGAAAGAAATCTACGAGCAGATGGATGGAAAGCTCGATGCATTCGTGGCGACTGCAGGTACGGGCGGGACGATTACCGGGACAGGGGAAGCATTGCGCGAAAAGCTGCCGGAGCTGTACATCGCTGTGGTCGAACCAAAAGGATCTCCCGTTTTGTCGGGAGGAAAACCAGGTCCGCACAAGCTGGTCGGTACCAGCCCAGGCTTCGTGCCGAAAATCCTCAACACCGACATTTACGACGAGATTATTCAAATCGCGGATGAGGACGCTTTGCAGACGATGAAGGCTCTGGGTGCCAAAGAGGGAATCCTCGTCGGACCTTCCTCGGGTGCATCGGTCTTTGCTGCCATTGAGGTTGCCAAACGTCTGGGAGCGGGCAAAAAGGTAGTTTGCATTGCACCGGATACCGGCGAGCGCTACCTGAGCATGAATTTTTTCTAAAAGGAAATCAGGTAAAATAAAGAGGGCAGGGAGCCGAAGCTCCACTGCCCTTCTTTACTTCGCACGCACTATTTCGTGACAACTGCTTCCTGATGACGTTCCTGATAGGAGAGCAGCGCACCGATGAACAGCTGACCGGTTTGCAGCATGGAGCGCTCATCCACATCGAATTTTGGATGGTGATGCGGGTACATCGCCTGGATGTCAGGGTTGCGTCCGCCTGTCATGAAGAAGGTAGCCGGACGTTCTTTCGCAAAGTACGAGAAGTCTTCTCCACCCATCCCCGGAGGCATCCGGTAGAAGCCTTCCTCGCCAAACAGTCGCTTCGCTTCTTCCTCGACGAAGGCCGTTTCGACTGGATCATTCCAGGTCGCTGGATAGCCGCGCTGGTATTTGATCTCGCATTTCGCACCGACTGCCTGGCAGTTTGCCTCGACGATTCGGATGAGCGAGGCTTCGACCGCATCGCGCACTTGCTCATCGTAGGTACGCACGGTCCCTTTCAGGCGAACCTGGTCAGGGATAACGTTGAACGCCTCTCCTCCTCCGATGAAGGAGCAGACGGAGAGCACGACTTGCTTGAGCGGATCCACTTGACGGCTGGCTACCTGCTGCAGATTCATAACGATCTGGCTGCCGAGGACGATCGGGTCAATGGAGGTATGTGGATAGGCACCGTGACCGCCTTTTCCATAAAGTACGATCTCGAATCCATCCGCAGCTGCCGTCACAAAACCGGTTCCGATTCCCACTTGTCCAAGAGGCAGATCAGAGGCGACGTGCGCACCGTACACGACATCGACGCCTTCGAGGCACCCGGCTTCTACCATGGCTTTCGCACCGCCAGGAGGAAGCTCTTCGGCAAACTGATGCAGGAAGACGACGTTTCCTGGCAGCTCGTCACGGAATTCGCTGAGGACTTGAGCGACGCCCAAAAGCCCTGCCGTATGAATGTCATGGCCGCAAGCGTGCATCACGCCAGGAATGCGAGACTTGTATTCTACTTCTTTTTCATCCTGGATGGGCAGGGCGTCAAAATCGGCACGCAGCGCAACGGTTTTTCCTGGCTTACCGCCACGCAGCAGCCCCACAACACCCATGCCGCCTACACCGGTTTTTACTTCGATGCCAAATGACTCTAGCTTGGCCGCTACTTTTCTCGCTGTGTTTTCCTCTTGAAAAGAAAGCTCCGGGTACATGTGCAGATCACGTCTGAATTGGACGAGCTCCGGATAAATCTCCTGCAATCGGGCAAAAAGCTTTTCACGCACGCTACCCACTCCTTTGTCTGAAAGGGATTTATGTAACCAATCTCTATCATTATAGAAATATTCAGAAACCATTGGCAATCCCTATTTTCTGCGCAATCCATCTATGAAAACGGCAAAGGGGAGAAAATGCTGTCGAATGAAACTGATAATTACAAAAATTGCACGATTGATGGGGAAAGGAATCGTTCTTTACCGCTGCGAAAGCGTTTTCTATAATGAGTCTCAAGCAAGGACAGGATGCATTTGGGCGGAAAGGAGAACGGAATGGTCTTTTTAACAGCACGCTCCCACGCGTTACTGAAAGTCATACTCGACAGCTCCTATCCGCTGAAAATCAAGGATATCGCTCGCGATTTTCAGGTAAGTGAACGAACCGTCAAATACGATCTGGAGAACGTCAGACAATGGCTAAAAGAGCGAAATGTCACTCTCCATTCCCAACCGAATAAAGGGCTGTGGATCAGCGAGGATCAAGAGCGAAGAGGGACTTTGCGCGAGATGCTGCTGGGAGAGGAGAGCAAAACCCTCATCCTGCATCAAAAAGATCGCGTAAAGCTGTTGACCTTTATCCTGCTTCTGGCGGAAGGGTATTTGCGGATGAACGATCTGGCTGATCACATGGCGGTCAGCAGAAACACGGTCGCGCTTGATATCAAGGAAGCGGAGAAGCTGCTCGACGGGTGGCGCCTGGAACTGGTAACGAAGCAACGCTACGGGATACGAGTGGACGGCAGTGAGCGGCAAAAGAGGTTTGCCCTTGAAAGTCTTATCCATGATTTGCTGGATGGAGCAGATATGTACCGGATCGTGCAAGGCTTATTGCCGGAGCACGGGCCGGATACCTGGACTGGCACCTTATTGGAGAAATGGTTGATCAGCCGAGAGGAGCTCGGAACAATCATCGGAAGCATCAAAGCGTGGATGAATGCTGCCGAGCAGAGCCTGCCAGACCGAACGCTGATCAGCCTGCTTATTCGCCTGTGCATCTTGGTCCATCGCGTACAGCGAGGCCAGCTGGTGCTGGAGGACGATGCCGAGACAGACGAAGTGCAGCAGTGGCAGGGCTACGATCGATTTTCCAGTGAAGTCATGGCCTTGTGTCATCGCCTGGCTGTCCACATACCGAAGCAAGAGCTTGCCTACGCGTGCTTGCCTTTGCTTGAGATGCCCTTCCGGCGTACGGTACTGGACGTATATCAGGCGGGGAAAGAGCTGACTCATGCCGTCAGCAGCCGGATGCAAGCTCCGTTGTACGATGATCAGGAGCTGGGCAGACTGCTGTTCGCCCATCTGGACGACAGTCTGAACCGCTATCGCCAGGGTGTGCTTTTTGCCAATCCGCTCTCGGATGAGATTCGACGGACGTACTCCCGCATGTTTGATGCTGTGAAACGCTCGTGTGAAGAAGTGTTTTGGCATCGCGGAGTCTATTTGCTCGATGCAGATATCGCCTACCTCGTGCTTCATTTTCAGGCAGGCTACGATCGGTGGCTCGAACAGAAAAAAGCGGATGCGCTCGTGGTTTGCGGGACAGGACGCGGCTCCTCGCGATTTTTGAAAGCGTACTTGGAAAACGAGCTGCGCTCCCTGCGAGTCGTAGGGCTTTGTTCCAGCACAGAAGTGGATAAGTACCTAGCGAGCCGTCGAGTGGATGTCATCATCAGCGTGCTTCCGGTAAAGGCAGAGGTTCCAGTTGTCGTCGTCAGCCCATTGCCGACTCGCCAGGACATCAGCCAAATCCAGCGGTGTCTGGAGAGACTGCTTCCGGAAATGGCCGACAAGCCAAAGGCGGCATCCATTAGACAAGATGCCTGGATTCCCAGTCTCGTTTCCGATCTGAACCCCAAAGATTTGCCTGTGGTGGAAAGACTGTCCCAGGATGTCATCTGCAAGGGCTACGAGATTAGCCACCGTATCGTGGAAGCTTTTCGGGACTATTTGACCGAGCAGAAGGCAAGCGGGCTTACCCTGCACCTGCTGCTCATGGTCAATCGACTTGTCTTTGGCTCTCCGTATCAGGAGGAATGGGAATCTGTGGGTGATGCCGAGTCGAGTGAATGGAAGCGCTGGCGTGAGCAGCTAAATGAGCTCCTGGCAGAGGCGGACCTTCATGTCCCTCCGAGCGAAGTGACAGCCATTCTGCGCTATTTTTCAGGAAAGGGGACTTCAGAGAGTGAAAGTGGATCTGCTGGTACAGGGTGGGCGAGTCATCGATCCCTCCCAGAGCCTGAACGGGCTTTATGATCTTGCTATACGGGAAGGCAGAGTTGTGGGCTTGTATGAAAAGCAGCAGGCAGGGGAAAAACAGCCCCTTCCCTACCCAATCGAAGCAAACGAGACAATCAACGCGGAAGGCTGCCTGGTCACGCCTGGTCTGATCGACCTTCATGCGCATGTGTTCCCGACGCAAACCTTCCTCGGTGTGGAAGCTGATCGGGTAGGAGTGGAGCAGGGAGTCACTACTGTCGTCGACGCAGGGAGCACAGGGATAGGGGCCTTTGATGCTTTTCTCGAAGAAGCCGTACGTCCTTCTGTCACACGAATTCTCGCATTTCTGAATATATCCGGCGACGGCTTGTGCAAAGGGGGAGGAGAGCTAGGGGATATGTCCCGCCTGACTCCACGCGAGGCTGCCGCGCTCATCCGCGAGCAGCCGCTCCTTCGGGGAATCAAGGCCCGCATGAGCAGCTCGGTAGTCAAGCACAATGGCATTCGACCCTTGCATGTAGCCAAGGAGGCGGCGAGGGAGGCCGGTGTCCCCATGATGGTTCATATTGGCAACGCTCCACCCAGACTGGCGGAAGTTCTGGCATTGCTGGATCGAGGGGATGTGGTCACGCATGCTTTTCACGGAAAAGCGGGGGGGATGTTTGACGAGGGAGGGGAGCTGATTGCGGAGGCGCAGGATGCACTGGATCGCGGTGTTTTGTTCGACATCGGGCATGGGGAGTCCAGCTTCAGCTTTCGCACATTACGTCTCGCGCAGGAAAAAGGAGTCGCCCCTCATGTGATCAGCACAGACGTGCATCGGCGAAATTTGGATGGTCCCGTGCACAGCCTGACGCATACGCTCACCAAGTTTCTCGCAAATGGCTATCCGCTCGAAGCGATCGTCGCCGCGTGCACCAGCGCACCAGCGCGCATCCTCGGAATGGAAAACGAGATCGGGACACTGAAGCCAGGGGCCTGTGCAGACGTTACGATCCTGCAACTGCGAAAAGAGCCGACACGATTAACGGATTGTGAAAAGGAAACCATCGAGACAAGTGAACGACTGGTAGCTCATCAAGTGATTACTTCAGGAAAGGTACTGACATGCAAATGATGGATGACATCCTCAAAGAGTTGACAGAATCAAAATCAGAAAATATATCTGAAATTTCTGAATGTAAGGCGATTCTTCAAAGGATCGAAGGAGAAACCCTGCGAGTGGGCATCTGCATTCCAAAAGACAGGTGGCTAGCCATCGGTGCTCATGTTCTCGGGTTTGTACGCCGCATGAAAAACAAGGAAAGGCTGCCCGTAATTGAAGCGGAGCTGTTCGCAGAAATCCATCCGGACATGGTCGCGCTCTCACGCCGGGTACTGGTATCTGTGGGCGAAGCCTGGCAAGTGGATGAAACAGAAGCCTTTTTACTTGCTGTACATTTTGAGGCCATTCGTGTCATGCAGACAGATCCATCGCAGTGAAAACGGCTAGGAAAGAGAGGGTGTCTACACATGTCCAAAGTAAAGATCGTGATTGGGGATCGTCTGGGAAAAGGGCAAAACATTGCCAGAGGTATTGAAGCCGCTGGCGGGACGGCCATCATTATACCAGGTGTTGGAGCAGATATGAAGGTAGGGGACGTGATGGTACGGGAGGGAGCAGACCTCGGGCTGTCGTTTTGCGGGAGCGGAGGGGCAGGAGCGCTCACAGCCAAGACCAAGTACGGCTTTCCTGTCGAGTACGGACTGCGTTCAATCGATGCGGGTATCACCGCCTTGCGCAGCGGTAAAAAAGTGATTGGCTTTGGCTTTATGGACACCGAGGAGCTGGGCAGGCGCATGGTGGAAGAATTCGTCAAGCTGGGAGGGAGGTAGCGCATGTATAAGGAAACGACACAGACCTTGCGATTATCCGGAAGCGCCGATACGAAAGAAGGGGCCTTCAACAAGATATTTTCCCAGATCAAGCACGTGGTGGCGAGACAGACAAACGATTTGGTCGTGCGGATCGAACCGATTGGTCTAGAGGTGATTTCGGCCACGGAGACCGTTCGCCAGGAGCGGCTGTTCGGCTTGTTCTTCCCACGGAAACGGACGCGATATGACATCACAGTCGATATGCAGGTGAGGCTCGGCGTCGTGCAAGTAGAAAACATTTCGTTTCATCAGCAGACCGAGCAGACTGCAGATGCCTGGCAGCTCGTTCGTCAGCGATAGAAACAAACAGGGGGAAGGTTCATGGTAACTTTGATGATCATTTTGAAGTCCATCGTCATCGGAGCGTTGGTCGGCTTCGGTGTTGGGGCAGGGGCGGCGAGGATGTTTCATGCGCCCAATGTCCAGGGGATGGGGGCGTTCCGGACATTCGGTGAGCTTAATGCGTGTGCGGGCGATCCGATATCCCACTTTTCGTTCGGACTGGGCTTTTTGTTCAACTCCTGGGCATCCGTCGTTGGTGCCGGTGCTTTGACACAGGATGTGGACCATCGTGTCATTCCGAACTGGGCGGCGGCAATCCTGCTGTGGAAAAACAAGAATGTCGAAGAGACTTTGCACAATCCAAAGCGGATGGCGATCGCAGGAGCGGCTGTAGGGGTAGTTGTGGTGACTCTCCTGAATTCCACGGCGACGGCGATTCCCGAATCGATGCAGCTCGTGGCGACAAAAGTGCTGGTGCCAGCCGCGAACTGGCTGATCAATCCGATCATGCCGATCGTATTCTGGATGGCGGCTATGGATGCGGGCAAGCGGACAGGGATATGGGGAACTGTCCTGGGCGGTATGTCGCATCTGGTCATGGGCAACGCTGTTCCGGGGATCGTTTTGGGGATCTTGATCGGAAAAGGCTTGGACGACAGCGGCTGGAACAAAATCACGAAGACGATGCTGGTTGCCGTGATCCTGCTGTTTGTACTGAGCGGTTTCTTCCGTGCCTTTGATGTCGCCCTCCTGAAGAGCATGCATGTAGAAATTCCTGACTGGCTGGTACAGCTTCACGAAACGTTTGGATCGGCGGTGAAAAAGTAATGGGTGAACTTACAGCAAAAGGATTTTGGTATTCCGAATGGGCGTTTCCTCTCTTTGTCGCGTGCTTGGCTTCAGGAATTTTTGCCGGTACTCATCTCTACTACGTGTATCATATCGGGGCTTTCAATGATATCGCGATCGTCGCGATGCTGGAAGCAGGGATCAAGGGAGGAGGATACGGCGCAGCTGCTGCGTTCGGAGCAAGCTTCCTGTTCGCGCGAATTTTAGAGGGGCCGTTGGTCGGGATTCTTGACATCGGGGGCTCCCTGCAGACGGGGATCGGGATCGGCGTTCCTGCCCTTATGCTGGGTGCAGGCTTTACGGCTCCCCTGACTTCCTTCCCATTGGCGTTGGTGACAGGGGCATTGCTCGGCTTCGTCATTGGTTCCATCATCATTTTGATTCGCAAGTATACGATCAATGCGGCCAACTCCACATTTGGTGCGGATGTCATGATGGGAGCGGGAAATGCTGCGGGACGTTATCTGGGACCTCTGATCGTGATTTCGGCGATCATGGCTTCCATTCCCGTAGGACTGGGTGCGACGGCGGGAGCGGCGATTTTCTACTATTACAATAAACCGATTGCGGGTGGAGCGATTATCGGTGCGATGATCCTCGGCGCGATTTTCCCCATACCGACACAATGAGTACGATCAACGGGAAGGATGGACACCGAATGGGCATTTATCAAAAGCTGGGACTAAAGCAGGTGATCAATGCGAGCGGGAAAATGACGGCGCTGGGTGCAAGTGCCGTCGCTCCTTCTGTCGCACAAGCGATGGGCGATGCCGCCATGGATTATGTAGAAATGAGTGAGCTGATGCTCGCGGCTGGCCAGCACATCGCAGCGGCTACTGGGGCGGAGGATGGTTGTCCGACCTCGGGGGCAGCGGCGGGTATCGCCATCAGTGTAGCAGCGGTGATCACGGGCACGCATTTGAGCTTGATCGAAAAACTGCCTTGCTCGGAAGGCTTGAAAAACAAGATCGTGATCCAAAAAGGACACGCCGTCCATTTCGGTGCGCCGGTTCAGCAAATGATTGCACTGGGCGGTGGCAGAGCAGTAGAAGCTGGAAGTGCCAATCATGTTGAGGAAGCTCATCTGCGCGAGGCCATCGATGAACAGACGGCAGCACTGATCTACGTCAAGTCCCATCATGCCATCCAAAAGGGGATGCAGTCGCTTGAGACGATGATCCGGATAGGCCGCGAGCAAGGGATACCTGTCATTGTCGACGCTGCAGCGGAGGAGGATCTGCGAGGTTATCTAGTCAAGGGAGCGGATCTGGTCATTTACAGTGGAGGAAAGGCGATCGGCGGGCCGACCTCTGGATTTATTGCAGGTCGAGCGCCTTTGATTGCAGCCTGCCGCGCTCAGTATAAAGGGATTGGCCGGGCAATGAAGGTCGGGAAAGAGGCGATCGTAGGCCTACTGACAGCTTTGCAGCAGTACGACCCGGAGAATCAGGACGCATCATGGCAGCGCACACGGGTAGAGTGGCTGGCAGGGGAGCTGGGCAGCATCGCTGGCGTGACAGCAAACATCGTCCAGGACGAAGCAGGCAGAGCTATCTACCGCGTGCAGGTACGCATGGACGAACAAGTGACGGGGAGGACAGCACAGGAGCTGGTTCGCTTGCTGGAGCAGGGCGACCCGGCCATATTCACGCGCAACCACGCTATTAATACAGGCGTGTTCGCCTTTGATCCTCGGCCGTTTCATGCAGGGCAGGAGAAAATCATTGCCGCTCGGATGAAAGAGCTGCTGGAAAAACGAAAAGAAGGAGAGTAGTCCGCGTGCGCACAACAAACATACGCTTGAATGTACTGGCAAAGGATGTAGAAAACGCAATGCAGATCAATACCTTGGCAAAGGGCCGCGTGTTGATCGGAGTGATGGTCAAAGGATTTGCCACCGTCGAAGCGGCCGTTCGAGCCGTCCAGCAATACCAGCAAGGGGGGATACCCGTTTCAGTAGGATTAGGAGCAGGCGATCCAGCTCAATGGAAAAAAGTAGCGCAGGTGGCAATCCAAACAAGTCCCGATCATGTCAACCAGGTCTTTCCCGCAGCAGGCTATACGCTGGGCGCCTTGCAGGCAATCGGCAACAGCCATACGCTTGTGAATGCATTGATCACCCCAAGCAACCAGGCAGGAAAAGTGCAAGTGACTACGGGACCTGTAAGTGAAAAGGTGGGGGAAGTGCTCTCCTGCGAGGCAGCTGCGGCCATGCTGGCAGAAATCGGGGTGCATTCGGTCAAATTTTATCCGGTAAACGGAATGGAGAAGCTGGATGAGATCAAAGCAATGGCGAGAGCTGCCGTCCGTTTCGGAATTCCCGTTTTTGAACCGACAGGGGGAATCGATGCCACCTCGATCCGTCCGATTGTCGAGGTCTGCTTGGAAGCAGGCGTCCAGCAGGTCATCCCTCATATCTACACCTCGATCGTGGATAAAACAACAGGTCTGACCCGGCTTGAGCAGGTAGAAGAGCTGCTGGCTGCCGTAGACAAATAATGATCAAGTAAGGAGTGATTCAAGTGAATGAAAGACAGGTGACCGTTCAGCTGTCGCAAGGATTGCATGCTCGCCCTGCTACATTGTTTGTGAAGCTGGCGGCGTCCTTTTCCAGTGAAATCGGAGTAAAAAAAGAAGACAAGCACGTAAATGGGAAAAGCATCATCGGAGTCATGTCACTGGCGGTCGCAAAGGGGCATACGGTTACCTTGACGGCAGAAGGCGCAGATGCAAGGCTGGCTTTGGATGCACTGGAGCAGGTGTTGATTTCCGAGGCCTAACTGGACATTTCCATTTCCGATAGACTAGAATGGAAACCGTGCCGACTACAAAAAGAAAGGCAATGGTTTCAAGGACATGGTTACTGCCTATTTGAAAAACTATCGGATTCTGCTCATCATGCTCATCTCGGCTGTACTTTTCTTCGTAATGACATGTGTGAGTATCGCCGCTTCTTACTTCAATACGATTCAATCCGTCCGCCTTTCGATTGCCAACCAGAGCATGAAGGCGGCTTCTTTTGTCGCGAGCCAGCTGGATACGCGGGCCTACCAAGCCTTTCTCGAGAACCCGGTAAAAGAAAATCCGGCATATAAGCAGCTGGAGAAAGAGCTGGCAAAGGCGAGAGAGCAGTTTGGAGCGCTATTTTTATACATCTCAAAGATTGATGCGGATCAGCAAGGGGGGCGTGTCATGATTGCTTCCCTTCCTCCAGACTCGGATTACACGATGCAAATCGGAGAGCCCTGCTATATTAACGCAGAGCAAATCCAGATGATCGTGAGCGGTCAAACTTACTACTCCGATGTTATTTCGGATCCAATACACGGCAAATACCTATCGGCAGGGGCACCTCTCTTGGGGGAAAGCGGCCAGCTTCTAGGAATTGTAGGGGTGGATATGGATGTGCTGTCTGTTGATGGAATCGGCAGCGATGTTGTTCGAAGAAGCGTCCCCCTCTTCCTCTTCCAAGGACTGTTTGTCGCTGTGCTCGTATTCGTCATTCTTGGGCTGCAGCGTTGGTATCAGCGGGAACTGAAAGCGGCTGTTGGGGATGCAGAGAGGACATATCAAGACGAGCTGCGATCGAGAATTCTGGCCCCGAAATACTGCGAGAACAAATGGACAAGCTTTTCGACTTTGGGTATTCGACGAAGCACTCCGTCGGAGGAAGGGCGCGTGGAGCGGGTCTGTGTATTGTGCAGTCGGTGGTGAAGAAGCACGGTGGTAGGATTGAGGCCGTGTCAAGCGAGGGTGTGACAAAATTCACGGTGCATTCGCCGCTTCGTTTATGATGCTACCATCATGAATATGCTAGTTCGATCGGATGGATATTTCGAGCTTTTACGACTTTTTTCGAGGGAATCAAGCTAGGACTATCGGAGGGTTTCCTTTTTGTGGAATAAACTCTTTTGATCAAACATGATATATTTGTCGAATAATTAAAATTGGTAAAAAACGGTCTGCGTGTCATAATTGACTTGTGTCGGAACTGGGGGGTAATCGGTTTTCCGGCCAATCACGAGAGATAGAAGAGGGTGAACGCAGTGAAGAGTGGCAAGAAGTTTTTATCCATCTTATTTTCTTCTTCCTTGGTTTTCAGCAGCTTTGTAGCGTTTCCGGCAGTAGGTATGGCCAAGTCAAAGGACAAGCCCCCGCTTGAAATGGACTTGGCAACGGTCAACATGGATAAGTTGATTCAAGCGTTGGTGGAGCAAGGGGAGATCGACGAGGACGCAGATCCAGAGGAAATCGACAAGGCGGTCGAGAAGTTTCTGCGCAGCAAAAAAGTTCCACATGGGATCGATGAGTCCAGCTCCTTCGGAAAAAAAGCGAGCAAGTCTCAGCTGGCAGCCGTTTCAAAAGCAGCCAATAAAGTTACCAAGGTGAAGGATGACAATCAAGTACGAGCTTCCAGAGGGGTACATACGGATAATCTAGTAATTGCACTCGTAGAGTTCTCTGACCTGGAACATAACAGTTTGGAGAAGAAGAGCGACACCTTGTGGACAAAGGATTTCAACCCAGAGCATTACGAGAAGATGCTCTTTGACCGCAAAGGCTATGAAACACCTGAAGGCACGAAAATGACGACAATGGCGAAATACTATTACGAACAGTCCGGAAATACCTGGACTGTTGATGGAGTCGTAACGCCATGGCTTACTGCAGAGAATGACAAGGAATACTACGGTGCCAATGACAAGAACGGTAACGATGCGCGCCCTCGCGAACTGGTGATTGAGACGCTGGAATCAGTAGGGGATGCAATCGCTGGACATGAAGACGATTACGACCAGCGTGATCCATACGATTTGGACGAAGATGGCGATCTGATGGAACCGGACGGCATGCTGGACAACCTGATGCTCGTTCACTCCGGGATCGGGGAAGAAACCTTGGAAGATGAGGATGCTATTTGGTCCCATCGCTGGACGTTGGAAGAGCCAATTAAAATTCCTGGTACTGACTTGAAAGCGTATGATTATATGATTCAGCCCGAAAATGGAGCACCAGGTGTTTTCGCGCATGAATATGGCCACAATTTGGGACTGCCAGACCTTTACGACACGTCTCGAGCTGGCCTTGATTCTCCGGTAGGGGTATGGTCATTGATGTCTTCTGGCAGCCATACAGGCGAAGTGTTCCAAACCCAGCCAACCGGCTTCGATCCTTGGTCCAAATTAATGCTGCAGGAGATGTACGGCGGCAGATGGATTCAACCGGAAGTTCTTAACTACCAGGATCTTAAGAAGCGCAGTAAAACTTTGTCGCTCATCGATGGAAGCAGTATTGACAAAGGTGGAAAAGTGATCAAGCTGAACATGCCACAGGTTGAGAAGCTGCCACCCATCCAGCCGAAAGATGGAGACTATTCCTATTTTTCTGATGAAGGGGATAACCTGAACACAAAAATGACGTCTGAAGTCATTGACTTGACAGGGGCAAGCGATGCTTCCATGAGTTTTGATTCCTGGAGATCGATTGAAACGGGCTATGACTACCTCTATGTGAACGTTATTGACGCTGACACAGGTGAGAGCGAAAGAATCGAGTCATACGACGACGAAACCAAGGGTTGGGATAAAGAAGAAATCAGCCTGAAAGATTTCGTCGGTAAAAAGATTCAGGTCGAATTCAATTACGTAACAGACGGCGGTTTGGCAATGTCCGGCTTCTATCTGGACAACTTTGAAGTCGAAGCAGACGGAGAGGTTGTGTTCGATGACGATGCGGATGGCGACAAGAAGTTTGACTTGGATGGCTTCCTCCACTTCGATGGAAAAGGCAAAATGTACGATGCCTATTACTTGGTGGAGCTACGCTCCCATGAAGGAGTAGATATCGGCCTGAAATATTTCCGCCGTAGCGATACGTTCCTGACGTATGATCCAGGTATGGTTATCTGGTACTATGATGGCCGCTATGGCAAAACGCAAGACAACAATACGAGCAACCATCCAGGCTACGGTATGCTGGGTGTAGTCGATTCCCATCAAAAACTCCACTATTGGAATAACGATGAGGGAAATAAAGATGCAATCGCAGAATCCCGTTACCAATTGAACGATGCGGCATTCAGCCCAGAGAAAACATCTCCTGTGAATCTGGATTACAAGCTCGGTACGATGGATTACAAGTCGGAAAAAGGCGTTACCGAATTTAAAGACAGCAATGACTATTCGATGCCAAAGGCGCCGGAAATAGGGAAAATCTTGCCAAAGATCGGTCTGCAAATCAAGCTGTTGAGCGTGAGCAAGAAGTTTACGAATGCTCGTGTGCAGTTCTCGATCAAAAAATAAGAATAGGCGTGATCGTCATAGAAAGAGGATGCATACCCAGAATGAGGGTATCGTGTCCTCTTTTTTCATTCTCTTGTTCGTGCCTTCGATTGCCCGTGTAACTGGTCTAAGCCTCCCTATTCTGAAATAGGTTATAACAATGAACGACAAGCTGCCCGTAGCTTCGCGCGCGAAGGAGACAACCAGTGGTACAAGTATACGCGGCTGGGCAGCAAGGAGGGATAGAACATGCTGCACATCGTCGCTTGTATTAAGCAAGTGCCGGATACGAAAATCATCAAGATGAATCCCAAGACCAACACGATGGATCGGGCGAGCGCACCTGCGATCCTCAACCCCTATGACGCTCATGCGGTTGAAGAGGCGGTAAGGCTGAAGCAGCGTTATGGCGGTGTCGTTTCGGTCGTTACGATGGGGCCGCCACCAGCAGTCAAGGCTATTCGGAAATGCATCGAAATCGGCGCGGATGCCGGGTATCTGGTGACAGACAGGGCTTTTGCCGGAGCAGATACGCTGGCGACGAGCTACGCCATTACCAAGGCAATTGAGAAGATTTCGGAAACGCAGCCGGTAGACTTGGTGATTTGTGGAAAAATGACCATCGATGGCGATACCGGGCAGGTAGGTCCAGGCATTGCGAGAAGGCTCGACATGCCCCCTTTGACGAGTGTCAAAAAGGTAGTGGAAGTAAACAAAGCAGAAGGCTACTGTATTGTTCACCGCAAATTAGAGGATGGCTACGAAGTGATCCAATCCTCGCTGCCCTGCCTGTTCTCTGTAGAAAAGGAGATCAATGAGGTGCCGTATTCACCTTTGCCCAACATGCTGCGGGCAGCGCGTTACGATCCTGTCATTTGGGCTGTGAACGACTTGGGGGATATCGATCGCACCCTGCTAGGACTGAAAGGCTCGCCAACCATCGTAGCCAAGGTATGGCCGCCCGAAAAGCCAAAAGGCGGCGAGATGCTGGAAGGAACAGCCCAAGAACAGGTTTCGCGGCTCATGGAGATTTTACAGGAGAAACAACGGTTGTTCCGGGTTAAGGAGGGGCAGGCATGAATATCGAGGAATACTGCGGCATCTGGGTGTACTTGGAGGTGAATGACGGTAAGATCGCGCCGGTTTCCTTGGAGCTTTTGGGTGCTGGACGCCAAATGGCAGACAAAAGGGGAGTGCCGCTCGCAGGTCTTTTGATCGGAGAGAAGGTGAAGGAGCTGGCAAAAACGGTCTTTCCGTATGGGGCAGACCAGGTTTATGTATACGACGACCCGATCTTTCACGATTATCGAACGGAGTCTTACATGCGTGCAGTCATCGAGTGTGTGAACAAACACAAGCCGGAAATCATTCTGTACGGGGCGACCTCTACGGGAAAAGATCTGGCGAGCGCGGTAGCCACGGATCTGGAGACTGGACTGACAGCGGATACGACGATGCTCGATGTGAACGCAGAAACGGGCCTTCTGGAAGCGAGCCGTCCGGCATTTGGCGGCAATATCATGGCGACGATCTTGTGCAAAAAGCATCGACCGCAAATGGCAACGGTCCGGCCCAAGGTCATGAAAGCGCTGGAGCCGAACGCGGATCGAACGGGAGAAGTCATCGAAGAAACGATTACCCTGCGTGAGGAAGACATTCGCACAAAAGTACTCAAGATCGTGCGCGAAACGAAAGAAAAGGTCCGACTGGACGAAGCCGACGTGATTGTCGCAGGCGGGAAAGGCATGGGAAGCAAAGAGGGCTTTGCGCTAATTCACCGCTTTGCCGAAAAGATCGGGGCGACGGTCGGGGCAAGCCGGGATGCCGTTGAGGCTGGCTGGATTGATCACGAGCATCAGGTCGGGCAAACGGGCGTGACGGTCACCCCCAAAGTATATTTCGCGATCGGCATTTCAGGGGCGATTCAACATCTGGTCGGAATGCGCAATTCCGGTCTGATTATCGCCATTAACAAAGACCCCAATGCGCTTATTTTTCAATCGTGCCACTACGGTATCGTGGGTGATGCCTTTGAAATTGTACCGATATTAATGGAAGCGTTTCAAAAGGAGCCGGACAAGGAGGTTCAATATGGCGGAAAAGTTTGATGTCATTGTGGTGGGAGCAGGTCCGGCGGGAACGGCTTGTGCATATACACTGGCGAAAAAAGGCGTGAATGTCCTGTTGATGGAGCGGGGGGAGTATCCCGGCTCCAAAAACGTGATGGGCGGCGTCCTGTATCGGAAAACCATGGAGGACATCATACCTGGGTTCTACAAGGAAGCGCCTGTGGAGCGGCCGATCGTGGAGCAGCGCTTCATGATGCTGGACAAAGAATCCGCTCTTAATTTCAGCTACAAAGGGATGGAGTGGGCACAGGAGCCGTACAACAACTTCACTGTGCTGCGGGCGAAGTTTGATCAGTGGTTTGCCGACAAGGCCGTGCAGGAGGGAGCGCTGCTGCTCAATGAGACGGTGGCACTCGAATGTATCGTAGAAAACGGAAAGGTCGTCGGAATCCGAACCGACCGCCCCGATGGGGATGTGTACGCGGATGTCATCGTCCTGGCAGACGGTGTCAATTCGCTGCTTGCCAAATCGCTGGGCTTCCATAAAGAGTTCCGTCCGGATGAGGTTGCGCTGGCCGTCATGGAGGTACTCAAGCTGGATCGGAAAATTATCGAGGACCGCTTCAATTTGGAAGGGGATCATGGCTGTACCATTGAGATTTTTGGGGACTCGACGAAGGGAATTCTCGGGACGGCCTGGCTGTATACGAACAAAGACAGCTTGAACATCGGGGTAGGCACGATGCTCTCCGGTCTAATCAAGAACAAGATCAAACCGTATGAGCTGCTGGATTATGTCAAAAACCACCCAATGATTCGACCATATATACAAGGAAGTGAACAGCAGGAATACTTGGCACACTTGATTCCAGAGGGCGGCTACCGCTCGATGCCAAAGGTTGTCGGAAACGGGGTCATCGTCGTGGGAGACGCGGCTCAGCTGGTCAATGCGATCCACCGGGAAGGCTCCAATATGGCTATGGCTTCCGGAGTGATGGCGGCAGAAACCATCATGCAAGCGCGCGAAGCCGGCGATTTTTCAGAGCGAATGCTCGATTCCTATCGGACGAATCTTTTGAACAGCTTTGTCGGGCAGGATCTGAAAAAATACAAGGATGCTACTCATCACTTTGAGAAGTTCCCGCAGTACTTTGAACAGTATATTCCGATGATGAACAAGGCAGCGAGCCAAATGTTTACCATAGACGGCACTTCCAAATGGACCAAGCAGAAGAAGATCTGGAGCGAACTCGGGACAGCCAAGGATAAATGGAAAATGGCTCGCGATCTGATGAATGCATGGAGGGTGATGAAGTGATGGCGAACATACCCAAAGGCCAGTCGATCGAGGAGAAGCAGTATTTGGTTCGGTTTAAGGCCGATACACAGTCCCATCTCCACGTGCTCAGTGCAGATGTCTGTGCTACCCAATGCCCGGATAAGCTTTGTACAATCTTTTGCCCAGCGGAAGTCTACAAATGGGAAGAGGTGCGGATGCATGTGGGATACGAAGGGTGCCACGAATGCGGAAGCTGCCGGATCGGTTGTCCCTATGAAAACATCAAGTGGGAATACCCAAAAGGTGGTCACGGAATCATCTTTAGACTCGGTTAATAGGCGGGGAAGCACGATGATACAAGAGGGCGACAAAGTAGTATTTCTGAAGGATGGGGTTCGCGGGATAGTCATCCGTGTCGAAGCAGATCGTTGCCACGTCTTGTGGGAGGATGAGTTTGTCAGTTGGGAAAAGATCGAGCTTTTGCGTCTGGAGCCGAACGATTCATGAAAATTTTCCGATAGCAAAAACAAAGAACAGCGGGGCCGAGGGCACCCGCTGTTTCTTTTTCAAAACCTAGCACCTAAGTTCTACGCGCAGAGGCAGTGCTCGTGACCCGACGATCCGGTAACAGCCGATATTTGGCTGTTTGGAGGCGAGTGAGACGATCAGATAGGCTGCTTCCGGATAGTAGGCATACGCGATATCCTCAGGGGATGGCAAGGGAGGAGCCGTAGGATGGGAATGATAGATCCCTACTAGAGCTTCCCCCTTTAACGCCATTTTCTGCAGTGCTTTTTGTATATGACGAGAGTCCATGGAAAAGGCAACCGGACTCTTTTCGATGTTTTCCATTCTCCAGATGGTTTCTGCACAACCGTTTCGTCCCGAAAGCAAACCGCAGGCTTCGAAAGGGCGCTCCTCCATACAGTGTCGGATCATTTCGTTCCAGACCGAATGGGACACCAAGAAAGGTGGCGTGGAGGACTCAGGCTTGCCAACGCCTGCCGCAGCAGCCCCCGGTTGTTTTCGATTGAACGTGAGGCTTGACGTTGTGAACAGGGCCTGTTTTGGGCAATGGAGTCATAGGTCTAGGCGCTTGAACTTGCCCTCTAGCTGCTTGCTGCTGCTGGAGTTGAGCTTGACGGACAGCCATTTGCTGGCGTTGTTGATGGTATGCGCGTAGTTGTTCAGGTGTCATGGTATTTCCCTCCCTTTCTTTACTGTACTATGTTCTATTCAGTGTCTGGCACCGTGGGAACGGCTATTGCACATTGGCAGAGAGTTCACTTGAACGGATTAAAGGTGTTGCCTCGGTTCAAGTGTGGAGGGAGTGGAAAGTTGGCAGGAATCGAGTTGGAGAATTGCTGGTTTTGCTGCTGGATCTGCTGGGATTGTGAAGAGGACTGCCCAGATACGGAATTGCCGGGTGAAGTATAGGTGCTAGGCAGCTGACTGAGCATTTTGTTTGCGCGGGCTTCCTTTTGTGTAAAATCTTTGATGGCTTGTTTGTATCTTTCTTCCTTGTCTTGGAGTTCCTTGACCATCTGTTTGAGCCCATCGACTGTTTTCTTAAGCACTTTCTCTTGTGCGGCGAGCTGCTCATATTGCTTATCTTTTTCACTTTGCATTTGTTTGTACTGGAGTTCGATGATCGTCATTTTCGAGAGCAGCTGTTGGTAGTTTTCGGCTGCGTCATTGGCGTCTTTCACCTTCTGCTCATAGTCCGCCGTTTTTTGTTTCTCAGCTTCCAGAGATTTGCTTGCTTCGGTCAGCTTTTCCCTCCAGGTGGCTTCAGCGGATGCTGCCAGCTTGAGCTCATGCTCGCGCTGCTCAAGGCTGAGTGTACTCTCCTTCGCTTGCGCCTTCCAATGGGAGATAGCTTCTTCTGCATCTGCTTTTTCCTGAAGCAGCCTTGCTTCTCGTAGCTGGAGGTCTTCGATCTGTTGCATAGCGGCCTGCAGCTCCTGCGCTTGCTGCTCTTTCCATTCCGTATGGCTGGTCAGGGTAGCCTGCAGCTCCTGATCGTGCTGGTCTAGAGCGAGCTTCCATTCGTCTGCCTTGGCTTCCCACTGGGCAATGGTCTCATCTGCCTGCGCTTGGGCATCGAGCAACTGCGCTTCTCGTTTCTTTTGCTCCCCGATCTGCTGCAGGGCTGCTTGCAGCTGCTCTGCCTGTTGTTCGTTTTGCTCGGTTTGCCTGGTCAGGTGACTCTGCAGCTCCTCATACCGCTGGCCCAGCGTCTGGTGCGCTTCTTTTTGCTGATCGAGCGCGAGCTGCCACTCAGCTTGTTTGGCCTCCCAATGAGCGTCTGTCTGCGATTGTGCTTGGAGCAGCTGAGCTTCGTGATGCTGGAGCTCTTCGATTTGTTGCAAGGCTGCTTGCAGCTGCTCTGCCTGTTGTTCGTTTTGCTCGGTTTGCCTGGTCAGCTGAGTCTGCAGCTCCTCATACCGCTGGCCCAGCGTCTGGTGCGCTTCTTTATGCTGATCGAGCGCGAGCTGCCACTCAGCTTCTTTGGCCTCCCAGTGAGCGTCTGTCTGCGACTGTGCTTGGAGCAGCTGAGCTTCGTGATGCTGGAGTTCCTCGATTTGTTGCAAAGAGGCTTGCAGCTTTTGGGACGTTTGCTCGATTTCTTCGGCTTGAGCGGTCAAGTGGACTTTTTGCTCTTCCAGGCTCTGGTTAAGTGCTTGGCGTTCCTCTTGCCATTCAGCTTCTTTGGCTTCCCAGTGAGCGATCGTCTCGCTTGTCTGGGACTGAGCTTGGAGCAGGCTTGCTTCTCGCTGTTGAAGCTGCTCGATCTGCTGTGATGCGGCCTGCAGTTCTTCCTTGTGCTGATCAAGCATCTGCTGCCATTCAGCGATCTGTATTTCCCAGTGAGCAAGCGTCTCATCAGCTTGTGATTGAGCCTCGAGCAGCTCAGCTTCGCGCAGCTGGAGCTCTGCGACTTGCTGCAAAGCGTCTTGCAGCTTCTCGGTCTGTTCCTTGAATTCTGCTGCCTGTGCGCTCAAAGCAGTCTTCAGCTCATCGTTTTGCTGGTCGAAAGCGAGCTGAGCTTGTGATTGAGCCTCGAGCAGCTCAGCTTCACGCTGTTGGAGCTCTGCGACTTGCTGCGTAGCGGTCTGCAGCATCTCCGCCAGCTGATCGCTGTCCTCGGAATGAATACTCAGAGCCGCATGCAATTCTTCCGTTTTTTGATCAAGAGCGAGCTGAGCCTGTGATTGCGCCTCGAGCAGCTCAGCTTCACGCTGCTGGAGCTCTGCGACTTGCTGCGTAGCGGCCTGCAGCATCTCCGCCAGCTGATCGCTGTCCTCGGCATGAGTACTTAGTGCCGCATGCAATTCTTCCGTTTTTTGATCAAGAGCGACCTGAGCCTGTGATTGCGCCTCGAGCAGCTCAGCTTCACGCTGCTGGAGCTTCGTGATTTGCAGCAAAGCGTCTTGCAGCTTTTCAGCCAATTGATCGCTGTCTACAGCGTGGGTACTTAAGGCTGCCAGGAGCTCTTCGTTTTTCTGCTCAAGAGCGAGCTTCCATTCGTTTTCTTGTGCTTCCTGCTTGGCGATTGTTTCTTCAAGCTGCTCGCGTTCTTGAAGCAGCTGGGCTTCGCGTTGACCAGCAGCGGAGATTTGATTCTGCGCTGCCTCCAGCTTTCCATTCCATACGCGCTCGTGCTCTTGTAGCAAGAGGATGACATGCTCCTGATCTGCGACGAGCTGGATGAGCTCCGATTCTCTTTTCGCAGCGGCTCCCAGCTGTTTTTGAGCCGCTTCCAGCTCCAGATTCAGTTGGTCTGAGGAATCCTGCTCATGTTCTTGAAGCTGCTGACGCAAGCTTTCGATTGCCTGCTGGAACGCTGCCTCCTGTTCCTGATAACGCGCAATGACCTCATCTTTTTGCTGGCTTTGCTTTTCGGCTTCAGCGGCGCGATTCGCGATCTGTGCAAGCTGCTGTTCCCATTGCGAAGTGAGCTGCTTCAAATGCACCTCTGTTGCTTCTTGCTGCGCGAGGAGAAGCTCTTCATCGATGGTGGTGGCGTTTTTTGCCTCTAACAGTTCTTCCTTGAGATCTTCCGCCACTTGTTTCCATTTGCCCTCGCGTTCCTTATAGAGAGAGATGGTCTTGTCTCGCTGCTCAAGCGCCTGCTGATGCTGCTTGAACTTTTCTTCAAGCTGCTCGAGCTTGGCTTGTGTTTGGCCGAGAGAGCGTCTTGTGCCTTGCTCCTTTTCTTGGAGGTCTTGCAGCGCCTGCTCGTATTGATTCACAACATCCTGATAGGCTTGCTCCTTCTCTACTAAGGCTTGCAGCTGCTCCTGAAGCTGGGATATTTCCAGGCTGTATTGCGTTGCTTTTGCTTCATAATAGTACGCTTGCTTTTTTAATAACAGCAGCTTTTCTTTTCCGCTCTTTCCCTTGCTGGTAGTGGTGCTCGACACACTTTGGCCTGAGGTGGAGGTCCTTTTTTTGAGCATAGTGTTGTCCTCCTTTTTTCATATAGGTATCCACTATAGACATATGTAACGGGCAGGGATTGGTGCCTGTATCTCGGGGAGCAGTCGAGCAAAGAAAAGACGGGAGAAGCCATGGCCTTCTCCCGTCGAGTTATGGAAGGAAAGTTGTCTGAAGAGGAATAGCTTACGGGGTAGTGATGACGATATCGCCGAAGGTTACGCAATCGGCAACCAGCAATTGTTCGTCTGGAACGACCGTGACAGTTGCAGAGAACACGAGGATACCATTCACATCGGTCAGTGTCAGGATGATGACGTCTGGCAGTCCGAGTCCAGTTTCGGCAACGGTCAGCGAATAGGTCATCGTCTCTTGCACACCGCTGGATGTGAAGGTGCGTACCCCTGTACCGGTAACAGTGAGTCCTGTCAAAATTGCGAGACCAGGCAGGACGGTAATGCAGGTCGGCGAGCTGATGGACGTAGGCGAGAAGCTGAAGCTTTGGTCGCCAGGCAGTACATCAGGCAGGACATTATCAAAGAAATTAAAGGTAAACGAGCTGCTGGAAGGATCGCAGACTGGGCAGATATCGGCGATGAGCTGAATCGTACCGACTGCAAGCGTAAGCGGAATACCGAGAGATACGGAGACATTTGGTACAAGTGCGTTGACGGACGCTTGGCAATCGCAGTTCGCCACTGGGAAGATTGGCGGGCATTGTGGCGGGAATACAATTGGTGGGCAACGGAAGGAAGGTGTTGGCGATGGAACAGGAATGTTGTTTGGACGAGGCGAGCAGAATTTCGCCAGCACTTCGAGTTTGACTTCCGCTTCCACCTGGATTTCTACGCACACAATGACGTCGAGTTGCACCATGCCACCCAGGAGGACATTGCCGATTGGGTTGCACTCGATTGCGCTGATGCGGCAAACGATGTTGCTTTCATCGAGCGGTTCAGGCAGGCACAAGACGACTTCCTGGTCGAACTGAACGGTTGTCGTAAATTCGCACAGAGGCGTGCTGTCGGCAAAAACGCGCACGACAACAGTCGCACCAAATACGAAGCGAACGACCCCAACGCGAACAGAAGTACCACCAACTACAATGTTTTCGCGACGAATGCTTACGACATTGCAAGAAGGACCTGGTACGACTGGCTCGATGCAGGAGATGGTGATCTCTTGACCGGCACGAATAGCTGCGTCTACCAGAGCTCGACAATCGTCGGGAAGGGCAATCTTGTTACGGTAGCTGTTGGCAAGAACGACCCAGTCATACACTTTGTTGACGCGAATGCACTCTGGCTGCAGGTTGTTGGAGATCGGCGGAGTGGCGGTAGGCGTCGGTGTAGGGAGCTGGCGACCCTTAATGGGCTTCACATGATTCACCGTATGAATCCTTCCTTTCCTAGGGGATTTGCTTTGCAGTTACATACTATGTGGGCAATGGGAAATTTGCTTGTCAACGAATGCCTATTTTTAGGTAAATCAACTGATTAAAATGGAATGTTGAATTGTTTAAAGAACCAGCTGTCGTCGTATTTCCGTTGGGCGAAGTAGCGCATGCGCTGTGCGGCTGCCCCATGAGTCAGAACATCGTCATCGATTTCAGACGCTTTTGCGTAGAGAATGAGCTTTTTCGTCGCCTCCACACGCGGCTCACTGAAGTGGCTGTACGCCATCCGAAGCATGTTGTAGTAGACATGCTCATGCACAACTGAATAAGGATGTGTCTGTCGGAACAGATGGAGAATTTTTACAGAAGGCTGGACCATGCAGGTGTAGCCGAAAAGCCACATCTTGATGGAAAATTCGATATCCTCAAATCCCCAAACACGAAACCCTCGATCAAAGCCGCCTACTTTTTGAAAGACTTCTTTCGATACGAGAAAACATCCCCCAGGCAAGATGGCAACTGGAATCGGCTTTTGAGGATTGGGATTCCACGTAATCCCCAGACGCTGATCCAGATTTTGCCCATATCCTATTTTGTGCGGCTCCGTCATGGAAGCAATACCTGGTGCCACCCCATCTGCCTTTTTCGCAAGAACCATCTCCATCAATCGGTCAATCCAAAAGTTTTCAAACGTCAGATGGGCATCGCAAAAAATGAAGTAGCTCCCTCTCGCACGCTCGGCTCCCAGATTACGAGCTGCGGCTGCGCCGATTCCTTCGGTGGTAATCAGGGTGATTTGCGGTGATTTCGGCTGCTGGGAAAGAAAGTGACAGCAGTGATCGGTGGAAGCATCATCGACCACGATGACCTCATAAGGAAAGCTGGTTCTGCTATTGAAAAGGGACACGATGGTAGAGCGCACGTTGTCCCCCTCGTTTTTCACGGGAATGATAATGGAAACCAGCGGCTTTTGGTGTATGGACATAGGACCACTCCTTTCTCATAAGCCATGGTATGCCGCTTTGCTGTAGGGGGAACGCCAGGAGGCCCAAAATCATAGAGGGAGATGTTCACTCATGGCGATGGGCATTCATACAATATCGCGGATACCGTTAGTGCTGTGAAGGAGTGACAAGGATGGACGTCGAGGTATATTACGGCGGGCAGCGTGGGGGAACGATGCCATATACGGCACTGCCTGCTTTTCGATTGTTTTGTAAACAGAATGGTTTTCAGCTTAAGTGGGACCCTAAAAACAAAAGAGTCGATCTGGATTCAGGGTTAAAAGGAAAGGTATGCGTTCTGTATACAGGACCTGCTTCCACGGAGAATGCCTATGAAAAGGAAATCGTGGAAAAGGTCCAGCGCTTCGTTTCCGAATATCGAATGGAGGTTGTATTTGGGCCAAAAAACAGTGCAGCTGCTGCGAATGCTGACGTTGCCATTCGCGTAAGTGTAAAAGAGATGCGTTTGCTGGAAAAGCCGAGAATTCTCCTCTTTCAGCAGGAGGATCGCAGAGAGCTGGTCAAATCCTTGCAGTCGGAATTAAAGCAGACAGGGATGCCTTGCCTGATTCGAGCGAACAAAGCGGCTAAATCTGGGAATGCCGCCGTCCATTTGCAGCTGCAGATCCCTCAGTTTACGGAAATCTACAAGCGGAAGACCTATGCAGAAAAGCTTGCTTTTTACCTAGCATCTGGTATTTTGAATTACTTTCAGGAAGATTTGCATATTCAACCTTTTGCGTATTTGCCGCCAAATCTGTTAAAAGTGTTCTTTGACAGCGTGATGTTCGGTCAATCGTTGCAAGGAGAAGGCGAATCCGATCAGGTAAATGCAGGCGAAGGCGTGGAGGATCCGCAGGACAGCGATGAACGGGATGCGTCAGGAGTAAGTCACGAGGAGTCAGATGACGACGACAAGCTCGATGGGGATGAAATGCAGGAACTCGACGAGGTGCAGGAGCCTCAGGAGCTTCAGGAACTTCAGGAACTGGGAGAAGATGAGCTGATTCTGACGATACACGAACCCGAGGATGAGCCGGTGCTGGATGAGGTCACGGAAGAGTCGCAGCAGAGCTCAGAAGCGGAAGCAAACCTGACGGAAGCGGAAAACCAAGTCGAAGCAAAAAACCAAGCTAAAGTGGAGGAATCATCCGCTGTAGAAGAACAAGACTTCCCGGTAAATCAAGCACCGATAGAGGAAACCAATAGGGGCGAGACATCTCTGGTCTTAGCGGAACCGACCGTTCATCATCCGATTCCCGAATCGATGCAGACAGCCCAGACCCTGGAGGCAGAAGTTTACTTTGACTACACGTTGATCCACTCCGATTCCGAAGACAGACCCTTTTTGCTGATCGGGACCCTGCAAGTCAAAAATACAGGGACAGCGGATCTCTACAACCCGATTGTGTGCTTGCGCGTGACTCCTGCTGATTCGATCAAAATGGGTGGTCAGATACTTCCTCCGAAGTTCGTGGAAACGATGGCCGTTCAAGGAGCTTCGGGCTTAAGCGGATGGAGGTATTTGAACGATGACTGGTTTGCGCAAGCGCAGGAACGCGGGGAATACTGGATCGCACCGATTCAGCCGGTCCTGATCGAGCCGAAAGCGACGGAAGCCTTCCAAAATTTCCAAATCTCCTTTTTGAAGCAGCCTTCCGGAAAGGGTGTCACGGTCGAAGGAGTCGTCCTTTGCAACAATCAGGAAGTAAATTTTTCTGCCAATAATCGGATCGCCATTTCGTTCTAAAAGAAAAACCCACCATTTCCTCGTGAAATGATGGGTTCATCCTCGTATCTTATTTTTTCAAGAACATTTGTACAAACGTTTTCCCGTACGGTCCGCCATTGACTACGGCGATCCCGACATAGTCGTAGGAGCTGCTCATGATGTTGGCTTTATGTCCCGAAGAATTCATGAACATTTGATGAGCACCGCTTACGGTTTGGTTCTGCGCAATGTTTTCAGCTGCGGCCATATAGTTAATGCCGAAAGATTCCATCATTTGAAATGGCGAGCCGTACGTAGGAGACGTGTGGCTGAAATAGCCTTTGTCTACCATTTCCTGTGCTTTTACGCGTGCGACCTTCGTCAGCTGCATGTCGACCTGATAAGGAGTCAGCCCTTTACTCACGCGTTCTTGATTGACGAGCTGCACCATTTCTTTTTCGTCTGCAGTCAATTCAGATGGCAATGGAACTTGGGCACTTGGATTTTGACCCGTTCCTGGATTTTGCGAGGAGCCATTGTTCTGAGACGGCGGTGTCGTAGGTGTTGTCGTACCTGGTTTGATATTTTTAAATTGCTTGGAGATTTCGCTATACGTCTTCGAATCAGCTTCGCCAGTCAATGTTTGCTTGTTTCGAGATTGGAACAGCATGACAGCGAAGCGGGTAGAGTCGTCGTAAGTACCGGTAGCCGTGACTTTGTAGCCAAGTGCAGCCAGCATTTTTTGCAAATCTTTGACTCGTTCACCGGTAGAGCCAAGTTTCAGTGTAGCAGTTGTTGCTTGATCACTTGGCTTCGTGGGATTGGTCGGTTTGGTTTCCGGCTTCGTCGCCGGTTTTTTCGAAGCATTGTACACTTGCTTCAATTTGTTGTACGTTGCGAGGTTTACGATGCCTGTTTGCTTCAGCTTGTACTTCTTCTGAAACTTCTTAACATTGTAAACAGTATTGACGTTGTAAATCTTGTCCACTTTGAGCTTGTAGTCAAACTTCAAAGCATCCAGCATTTTTTCCACTTCAAGGACTCTGGAGTTGTTCATACCCTTTTTTAGAGGAGTAAACGTGGTTTTTGCATCAGCTGTTTGTCCGATCATGGTGAAGGAGACGGACAGGGAAAGGATAGCTGCAATCTTCGTTACGTGGCGATTCATGTCATCACGCCTTTCTCTGGTTTGTCCTGACCAATGTTAACAAAGTGCTGTGATAGATGAAAAGTGAAAAATATTGGAAAGGGAGGAAAGAAGCCTGTGTTCGACCTTTCATGGATTGACCTGACCATACTGGTGCTGGCTAGTTTTCGTCTGACCCATTTGATAGTCTTCGACGAAATCACGGCGTTTCTTCGGAATCCCTTTTTTACGGTCACCTATGAGACAGATGCATCCGGTCAGCTCCTGCGACAGATTTACTTTAAAGGGGGCAAAATTCGCAGCTGGATCGGACGGCTGCTCAGCTGCTATTGGTGCGTAGGTATTTGGGTGGCACTGGTAGTGGTGGGGCTGTACTTGTATGTACCGGCTGCCTATCCGCTTCTTCTCCTGCTGGCGATCGCAGGAGCGGCAGCCGTGATTGAAACCAAGATGTACATGAGCTAACGATCAGTTGCGAAACGCGCGATACACGATGGCTTCTTCGTGACTGAGCGGGAGCACATCTTCGGCCAAATAACCGCCTACGCGCATGTTATCGATCTGAGGCATGGCAGGGACGCTCGTGCTGGTGGAAGAAATATCGATCCGATGAGTCAGACTTCGTGGATCGAGCGGGATTTCCAGGGCAAAGAGGGCTTTCGTGACCGTGAAGCTCTTTACCAGCATTCCGTTTACCAACGCAGTCAGCGTAAAAGGCTTCGGCAGCTGCATGGGAACACCCGGGATCTTGCCTTTTAGCAGCAAAAACTGGGCTGGGGCCGCAGGGTCAGACTCCATCGTGATGCGCAGGATCGGAGGGGCCCAAAGATCTCTGTACCGATTCATGCCCGTAATCTTTGATGAGTTGGAACGGAGCGTTTTGAGCTGTCTCAGCAAATCGACGACGCCCATGCCCCGATATTGGGGGACGTAGGACACCCAGCCAGGTGGGATCGAAGAGTAATTTTTGGCGAGAGATTTCAATACTTCTGGTACCCCGACCGAATGCCATTGCGTAGCTGATTTGCAGGCACCGTGTATGCGTGCGCTTGCCAAAAACTCGGGGATGAAACCGATTGGATAAGCCTTGGCAATTCGCATCCACAGGTCATAGTCCATGCAAAATTGAAGTCTTTCATCGACGCCACCCATTTGACGAAAAACATGGGTGCGAATGAAAGCAGTTGGCTGACAGATGACGCAGGACTGGTACAAGGACTTGGCATCTGCTTTTTCAGAGGGATAGGCACTGTAAGCTGTACCGGACTCATCGACAACCTGACCTCGCCCATGAAGCATGCCCCATGCGGGCTGCTGCTGGAATGCATGGACAGCTTTTCGGATCGCACCTGGCAAATACGTATCATCGGAGTTGAGCCAGCCGATGATCTGTCCCTTTGCCAATGCCAGGCCTTTGTTGATGGCATGAGACTGTCCGTTGTCCGGCTCCGAGATGAATCGAAAGCGTGGGTCTTTTTGCGCATATTCCTGCAGGATGGAAAGGGTCTGATCAGTCGAGCCTCCGTCTATGACAATGTGTTCGATGTTTGGATAGTCCTGTTTCAATATGCTATCTATCGTTTCGCGGATGAACTTTCCTTGATTATAGGAGGGCGTAATTACGCTCACTAAAGGCAGCTGTGGTAGAGACAACTGGAACACTCCCTTGCGTGAAGTCAACACGAACAAAAACGTGCTACCTACAGATTATGTACAAGGGCTCCTTTCTGCATCAGGGTGGCCGCCCGATTTTCCAGCTCTCCGTGAGGCAAGCATGATAAAAAGGTACACAAGCCTTCAACAGCTGTGTGCACCTTTTTTCTATTTGCAGCTACAAATAATCAGGGACCAATCCAGGGTTGCGGTAAATTCGGAGGAGCTCGGCATAGGCTTCTCGGTCCATTTCACTGGCTGGAATGGCTCGTGCTACCAGACTGATCCGCCCGCCTTCATAGCCGCCAAGCGATCCGGACGGGATGGTGCGGATCGATTCGGGAATAGGCTCAAACATGGTGCCACGCAGCATTTCCATCAAACAAGGAACGGTTGGCAGCAACCAAGTGGTGATGTCCGAGTAAAGCCGATTTTGTTTACCGGGAGGGCCGTTGTACACCATCATGGATTGATTCATATCCAGGATGCAGGCTGTCTCCAGGAGTAAATGCCCGCCTGTTTTCAAGACGCTTCTGCTCTGGGACAAAGTCCACATCGGGTCACGAAGGTGATAGAGTAGCCCAAGGTGCTGCACGACATCAAATTTGTTGTAATAAATTTGCTTCGGAAACGGCAAGGGAACGGTGACGTCATCCATCAGGAGGACCTGCAGCCCTTCCCAAAGCTTGTAGGGAGTGATGTTGTAAAAAGGTACAACCTTGCTCTGCAAGATGTTTTTGCAGAATTCGAAGTTGGAATACAGAAGATGCAGGCAATCTGTCGCTACGACCAGGCTTGCCCCGAGCTTTTCTGCTTCAAAAGACCACATGCCGTCAAAGCTGGCGAGGTCCAAAACACGTTTACCCGCATAGGAGATATGACCCCTGGATTGGCGGGTCATGTTCCACAAATCGACTAGCTGCTCAATACCTGGAGTCACGATGCCTGGTCGTAGCTGAATTTTATGATACCAGGCGCGTTTTTTGATCTCTTGGAGAATTTCCTCATTGGTCCAGTGCCTTCCCAATTTCCTGCTTCCTCCTTTATTTTCGGCCATGCTGGTATTGCTGTGAATTTGTTGCTCTATACCATATGTACAAGGTGTTTTCATGGAAACGGGATAGAAATATTATTTTTGTCCCCATTTATGTAAATGCGAGAAAACCTCTTCTGCATGCTGGCAATTGTCCGGTTCTCCTTGCTTGCAAAAGACATAGAGTAATGCAGGGAATTAGGAGAGAGGCAGGAGGCGTAATCAAATGTCTTTACCCATTGTTTTCATCCATCGGGGGGATGACGAGTATCTTGCCTATGCTCTGGCGCAGGCAAAATGGAGCAATCCAAACTCACCCATTTTTTTGCTGGGAAAGCCGTTGAATCAGCAGTTCGCACAAAATGGGGTCATCCATGTGAGGATGGACGATTACATGGAGACCGCTGCGCATTTTGCGAAAGTATACAAGCATATTCATTACATGCCCTTTGAATACAATCTGTTTTGTTTTCAAAGATGGTTTATTTTGCGCGATTTCATGAAGAGTCACAATATCCAGAAATGCTGCTATCTTGATTCCGATGTGATGCTGTACACGGACGTAAATCAACCCCAATTTGAATCGTTTTTTATGGAATTTGTCTGGACCAATTTCGTTGATATACAGCGGCTCGATCGGTTTTGCGCTTTTGTCACAAGCCACTTCGAAGACTTGGGACTGTTTGGGCAAGTGGTCTCGTTTGCCCATAGAAGCAAGGATCACGTCAGGGACGGCATGCCCCTGATCACAGACATGGTGCTGAGTGTGATGTATCTGAGGCAATTTGCGGGATATCGATTGACGCACGGTCTGTTTCCCGACGCCTTCTTTGACGGAAACATACAGCAGTCGTATTTGACGGAGAGTCTGGACGGGAAAAAGAAAGTCTATTTGAAAAATGGCGCCCTCTATTGCAAAGACAGCCAGTCAATGCGTGATCACAAGCTCTATACCTTGCATTTTCAGGGGACGATCATGAAGCATTATATGAAATTCTTTTACTCTCCCGCCCTCGCGCAGGCAGGTTCCTTTTACTTTGATTATCAGAGGGCGAAATGGCAGCCCGTACACGCATAGGGAAAGGAGCCTGGTGCTGTTTGCGCCGGGCTTTTTGCTGTGGGCAGCTATCTTCCCTACCCTAGTGAATCGACCATTTTCATGGGACAGTAGAGCATCCATTTCACGATACGCATATGATGAGTCAAGCAACGAGATTAATGGACTGAGGTGGCCTGAGTGAAACTGATATTGCTATCGGGTGGTTCAGGAAAAAGACTGTGGCCGCTCTCCAATGATGTCAGATCCAAACAGTTTCTAAAAGTGCTCCACAATCCCTTGGGGGAACAAGAAGCCATGGTCCAGCGCGTCTGGAGGCAGCTGGCAGAAACAAATTGGCAGCAGCCGGTGTACATTTCCTCTGGAAGCGCGCATATCGATTTGATTCACAGCCAGCTTGGAGAAGAAGTCCCGCTGATCATCGAGCCACAGAAGCGCGATACGTTCCCTGCCATTGCTTTGGCTGCATCCTATTTGCATACGTGCGAAGGTGTCGGACTGGAAGAGGTAGTTACCATCATGCCGGTGGATGCGTACGTAGAGCTGCCCTTCATGGAAAAAATGAAGGAGCTGGAGTCGGTCCTACGCCTATCAGAAGCAGATCTGGCTCTAATCGGAGTGACGCCTACCTACCCTTCTACCAAATACGGCTATATTGTCCCTCGCAACATCAAGGAAGAGAGCAAAGACAGTCTGCTCTATTACGAGGTGCAGTCTTTCAAAGAAAAACCGGCAACAGAACAGGCAAAAGCGTTACTCGCAAGGGGGGCATTGTGGAATTGCGGGGTATTTGCTTTCCGGCTAGGCTATCTGATTCGGGAGCTTGCTAGCAAAAAGTGGCCAACGGATTATCACACGCTCGTGCAGCAATACGGACAGCTGCCGAAAATCAGTTTTGATTACGAGATCGTAGAAAGAGCAGAAAAGGTAGTCGTCGTCCCCTATTACGGAGATTGGAAGGACCTGGGCACCTGGAACACGCTGACCGAAGAGATGAACGTGGAATCGGTCGGGCGGGTGCATCTGATTGAAAGCAGCTCCAACACTCATGTATTAAGTGAGCTGGACATACCCGTCGTAGCGATCGGACTTGCGAACACAGTCGTCGCAGCCAGTCCGGACGGGATACTAGTAGCCGCAAAAGAGAAAAGTCACTTGGTCAAAGATATCGCCACGGACTGGAATCACAGGCCGATGTACGAAGAAAAGCGATGGGGCTGGTATCATGTTCTTCATTTCCAAAAAACGGAAGAAAAGGGAGAGGTGCTCACGAAACGGCTGCACATCCACGCGGGGAAAAATCTGAGCTACCAATACCACAACAAGCGCAGCGAGGTATGGATGGTCGTCACTGGAGAGGGCGAGTTTATTCTCGATGATCAGCTTCGGCACGTCGGTCCTGGCGATGTTTTGGAAATACCCGTGGGGGCCAAGCACTCCATCCGGGCGCTGAAAGATTTGGAGTTCATCGAAGTGCAGATGGGAAGCCAGCTCATTGAGGAAGATATCGTCCGGTTGGGGATGTCTTGGGAGGAAATCACGGATCAGATTGCCAAACCTTGCCAAACGAAACGTGATGCTCATGATTGACAAGGGCTTTTGGAGAAACAAAAGGGTGTTGATCACAGGGCACACGGGGTTTAAAGGCTCCTGGCTCTGCTTGTGGCTTCACGAGCTGGGAGCGAATGTAACCGGATTTTCATTGGCGCCTCCAACGACGCCCAATCTGTTTGAGTCTACCGGTATCGACAAGCTCGTGCATTCCATCATCGGCGATGTACGCTCAAAGGAACAGGTACAGGAAGCTCTCTTCCTGGCGAGGCCGGATATCGTCATCCACATGGCGGCTCAGCCACTTGTGCGATTTTCCTACCTTTCTCCGGTAGAAACGTATGCAGTCAACGTACTGGGAACCGTTCACGTTCTGGAGGCAGTGCGCCAAGCAGTCGACAGCGGCATTCCCATACGGGCCGTGATTAATGTAACGACGGATAAATGCTATGAGAACAAAGAGTGGAACTGGGGGTACCGGGAGATTGACCGCCTCGGAGGCTACGACCCCTATTCGAATAGCAAAGCGTGCAGCGAATTGGTGACGATGAGCTACCGTCATTCTTTTTTTTCTGCCGCCACTTACGCAAATCACGGGGTGGCACTCGCATCAGCTCGTGCGGGAAATGTCATCGGAGGCGGGGATTGGGCACAGGACCGGCTAATTCCTGATTGTATTCGGGCGATCGGAGAAGGGCGGAAAATCAAGATCCGCAACCCCGGTGCAGTCCGCCCCTGGCAGCATGTGCTGGAGCCGCTGAGAGGGTACCTGATGCTTGCCCAAAGCATGTGGAAGGAAGGCGTTTCCTTCGCGCAGAGCTGGAACTTCGGCCCTGAGGATGGCGATGCCAAGCCGGTTGAGTGGATGGTTGAAAAGCTGCTGGCAAGCTGGGGAGAAAATCCCGGCTACGAGCGGGCCACGGACACTACTTGGCATGAAGCCCATTATTTGAAGCTTGATTGCTCGCTAGCGAAAAGCCTGCTGGGGTGGAAGCCGCTGTGGTCACTCGAACAGGCGCTGGACAAAATCGTGGAATGGAATCAGGCATACCTGCGCGGAGAAGATATGCGGGCGGTTTGTCTCTCCCAGATTGAACAGTTCATGCAAGGGGAAACCGAGCAGCCAAAAAGTTCAAGGAAGGGGGGAAAAGCTGAATGAAGGTAGTCATACTTGCTGGAGGGTATGGCACGAGAATCGGAGAGGAAACGCACATCAGGCCTAAACCCCTGATCGAGATCGGAGAGATGCCGATCATTTGTCACATCATGTCCCACTACTCGCGGTACGGCTACAATGACTTCATTATTTGCCTCGGGTACAAAGGGTACATGATTAAAGAGTACTTTGCCCATTACTTTCTGCATCACTCCGATGTGACATTCGATTTTCGCAATGACAACCAGGTTCACTATCACCAGCACAAGACGGATCCGTGGAAAGTGACCTTGATCGATACGGGGAAGGATACGGCAACAGGAGGCAGGGTCAAACAAATCCAAAAGTATATCGGGAACGAGCCGTTCATGCTCACTTACGGGGATGGAGTCTCCAACGTAGATATCGCGAAACTGGTTGAGTTCCACCGAGCGCATAAAAAGCTGGCGACGATCACCTCGACGCAGCCTCCAGGAAGGTTTGGGGCGCTTGATCTGACGGAGAATGGTGCGGTCTCGGGCTTTCGCGAAAAGCCAAAAGGGGATGGAGGCTGGATCAATGCCGGCTTCTTTGTGATGGAGCCCGGCGTGTTTGATTACATTTCAGGTAACGACACCGTTTTGGAGAAAGAGCCGCTGGAAGCCCTTGCGCGCACGTCACAGCTGATGGCCTACAAGCATACCGGCTTCTGGCATCCGATGGACACGCTGCGGGACAAAAATTACTTGGAAGAGCTGTGGAGATCAGGCAAGGCTGAATGGAGTCACGAACCGTAAAGTAGACGGGACCAACGAGGGGGTAGCGCAGCAGTGTTGAATGAAAACAGCGAGGAATTGTTTGCTTCCATCCGTCCAGGAGATATCGCCATTGACTGTGGGGCAAACGTGGGGGAAGTGACGCAGCGGCTGGCGGATAAAGGCGCGTTCGTCTTTGCCTTTGAACCCAATCCGTTTGTGTACCAGGCCCTTTGGAATCGATTCAAGGGCTATCCCAATGTCATATGCATCAACAAGGGCGTGTGGCATGAGAATTACCAGCTGCGCTTGTATTTGCACCAGCATTATCAGCTGGATCCAGTGGGGTCTGCCTATGCATCTTCCATCCTGGCACAGCATCCCGTCACCGACACAAGCCAGTTCGTTGTTGCAGAAATCATTGACCTGACCCAATTTATCGACAGCTTGAATCGCGAGATCAAGCTGGTCAAAATCGATATTGAAGGTGCCGAATTTGAATTGCTGGAGAAGATGGTAGCCAAAGGCCAGCACAAACGGATCGAGAAAATCGTCGTGGAAAATCACGAATGGCTGATTGAGCATCTAAGGCCGATCGCAGCCAATTTTCGAAAGCTTATGGCAGAGCAGCAGATTCATAACATTGATCTAAACTGGGTGTAAAGACATGTTCGTGCTCATGACGGGGGCGACCGGTTTCTTGGGGAGTCATCTTGCCAGGGGGCTCCTCGGGGACGGTCACAAAGTTGCGATCCTGAAGAGAAGCTACTCAGATTGCACGCGGATTTCCGATATTTTGCCGCAGCTGTGCGCCTTTGATGTGGACCACGCAGACTGGGTGGAGCAGCTCGAAGCGTGCGGGAGGATAGAGGCTATCATCCATGCAGCAACAAGCTATGGCCGTCAGGGTGAGAGCTTGGTGGAGCTGGTGCAATCAAACGTCACCTTTCCCTTGCAGCTGCTCGAGTTTGCCATCCGGCGCGGTGTTCCCTTTTTTCTCAATACGGATACCTTCTCAAGGGTGCCATCTGTGCTCTCCTCCCATCTGTCTGGCTACAATCTCACCAAGAGGCAGTTTCTCGAGTGGGGAAGCCTGCTGGCAAGCTCCTCGCCAACCCTCCGATTTCGCAGCCTGCGTTTGGAGCATGTGTATGGGCCTATGGACAGCGCAAACAAATTTGTTCCGTTTGTCATTCGCAGTTGTCTTCAGCAGGAAGGCGAGCTTGCACTGACGCTTGGCGAGCAAAAGCGTGATTTCATTTATATTGATGATGTGGTGTCGGCATTTCTAACGGTCCTGAGCCGTGCGGGAGATTCTGAGGTGCCGTTTCTGGAGTATGAGGTCGGAACCGGTGTGGCGACTTCCGTTCGTGATTTCGTTCGGCTGGTTCACAGTCTGACTGCATCCAAAACAATACTGCGCTTCGGTGCGCTCCCTTATGCCACGCATGAAATCATGCTGTCACAAGCAAATACGCTTCCGCTGGAGCAGCTGGGCTGGTCCCCACACACAACGCTCACAGACGGGATCCGTAACATGATCAAACGGGATATAAGCCGGTAGAAGAGGACACTCTTCGCCGGCTTTTCATTTCGGAGAGCATTTTTGAACACCAAAAAGCATGGCTGTAAGGGAGCCATGCTGGATCAAAGGTGCAAGCGACATCAAACGAGGAAGGTTTTGTTTGTGCAAAACAAATCGGTGTGGAAAGGCTTCATTTCATCGAGCAGCTGATTGTAGTTGTTGATTTTCACGACCGTGTCGTCTCTCTTCAAAATGTAGATGTGAGAAAACAGTTTTTCCAAGAGGACGTACAGTACGAGCGGATGCCGGTTGAAATTTTCCCGAATGCTATCCAGGTTAAACTCGATAATCAGATCGGGGTTCCATTTTCGGATCGTGTTCAATCCGCTTTCTAGGACGGTATATTCCGACCCCTCCACATCAAGCTTGATCAGGTCTACACGCGGAATTAGGTTTTGATCCACCCAGTCATCCAGGCGCACGCAATTGACTTTCTGGTTGGATTGCGCAGCCACTTTTTCATCTGGGGGAATAAAGGACCAGCCTCCTCCACGGGATTCCTCGTGAAAGTGGATGGTTCCATTCCGGTCGAATACCCCAAGGTGAAGAGGCTCGATGTTTTTGACTTGATTCTCCGCGATGTTCTTCACCAAATAGGGATAATTGATGTGAGATGGCTCAAAGGCGTACACTTTGCCTTGGTTCGCCAAGTAACTGAAGGCGAGTGAGATGGTCCCGATGTTGGCGCCGATGTCCAGGCATATGAAATCAGGCTGGATGACGTTTTTCAGGGGAGAAATCACATAGTGCTCATAGTAGCCCTTTTCCGTCCCAATAAAGTGAAGGACACTTTCATCTGATTCACTTCCATACACGGTAAAAGACTTTTCATCAAATGGCAGGAGGAATTCTACTTTTTTCAACGAGCTTGTCGCTCCTTCTACAGGTTTGCAAATGCGGATGATATCGTTTTGAACGAAAAACGACATGTCGGGCCGCAGCTGGTGAACAAATTCCTCCAGCTGCGCAATGGTCGGATAATCCTTCAGTAAGGAATTCGGACCGATAAAGCAACGGGCATCATCGATGAGGATGACATGATTGTCGACAGTATGCTGCAGGATGGCTTCTAGCTCTTGGAGGATGGGGGTATCGACGTCTCCTCGTGCTGACTCCAGAGACAGCGGAATGTAGTGCCCGTCTAGCCAAAACAGGCATGGCTCCGTAACGGATTCCAAAATACTCGGCAATACACGGGCGCTGTCCCCATGAAGAATGGTGATGTGGGGATCGGCGACAAAGCGGTTTTTTGCAGCCTGATACAGCTGCGGGTCCAGCTCAACCGATGTAATCTTGTGAAAATTGTGCTTCATCCACTCGACCATGTCTCCCTTGAATGTCCCCGTTTCGATAAAACTGTGGATGTTGTAGCCTTTGGCGTAAAACTGAATCGTGGATACCTTCAACTGCACGGTGGGCATCTCGTGCATCCAGAAGTCCCAAGTCTCCTGTTCAGTCAGTGCGTAAGGTATCTTCATCTCTGATCTCCACGCTTGCACAATTTCTTTCATCCGTGACATGGCAGATCCCCTCCTTTCAACGTTTATTTTCGAACGACGGAACGAAAGACGGCGAGAGTCTCTCGGGCGCATTTCTCCCAAGAAAATCTCTTTGCCTGATTGATTCCTTTGGCGATGAGATCGTCTCTGATGTCAGGAAGCAAAATAGCCGCCAGCTTCACGGCAATGTCCTCGGGCATGGTCGGGTCGAACAAGAGTGAAGCGTCACCTGCTACCTCAGGGATACTGCCGCAATTGGAGCTTGTGATGGGGATTTGCGAGCGCATGGCTTCAACCAGCGGAATGCCGAAGCCTTCGAAAAGAGAAGGGAAGCACAGGAAGCCCGCGTTCCTGTACAAGTAAGGCATCTCCCCCTGTGGAACATAATTCAGCCATTTGATCTGATCCCACAGCTGGTTTTGGGAAATGAAGTTGACGACGGATTGATTGGCTTCCTGAGCGAAGCCAGTGAAGACCATCGGGATACGCAGGTCGTACTTTTGCCGCAGAATGACGAGCGCCTTCAGCAAATTCAGGTGGTTTTTGTGGTGCCAGGTGTTGGCGGGGAAAAAGCCGTAGCCTGGAGTCAGCTGATATTTTTGAATCACGTGCTGGTTGAGGCTCTCGTCAAAAGGCAAGGAAAACTCTTTGGATGCATCCAAGTGAATAGCATGTACTTTGTGCGCAGGAAGCCCGTATTTTTGGAGGATGGTTTGCCTGGAAAATTCGGAGAGGGTCAGGACAGCGCTGCTGCGTAAAGCAGAGGATTTGTAGTTTTCCAGTCTCCATCGCAAGGCATGATTCTCAAAAAATTGCGGGTAGTATTCGTGTTGGATATCCGGGATGTTGATAACGCTCGGGATCGTGACATCTGCCGGGTTGAGCACCAGCAACGGACAAAACCACAGATCAAGCTTCAGAGTGCGTATCCAGTGGTGGAAGAGCTGATGCGCGTTCGCATTCTCCGGAATCATGATTTTATGGACGTTGCTCTGCGAATCGAAGGTATGGAAATTATGGTTGGTGAGAAAGAGAAACCACGTCTTGCCATCTCCAGCATTCATGGAGTAGGAGAGCAAATTTCGCACGTATTGCTCCATGCCGCCGATCTTGCCAGGGATGACAGACAGCAGATTGATGCCAATCCTCAATCTGACCCCCCCTTTTCCTGCTGAATATGGTTGCGATACCAATCGATGGTTCGCGTAATGCCCGCAAGCAAGGAGGTTTTCGCTTCAAAGCCAAAGTGTTTCTTTGCTTTGCTGACGTCCAAAAGCCTTCGAGGCTGGCCGTCCGGTTTGCTCGAATCCCAGACGATGTCGCCCTGATAGCCGGTTAAAGATTTGATGACCTCCGCCAGCTCCCGGATCGACACCTCCTCGCCGGATCCGATATTGACCGGTTCGGACTGATTGTAGGAGCGAGTGGCAGCTACGATCGCTTCTGCGGCATCTTCGACGTAGATAAACTCACGGGTTACCTCTCCTGTTCCCCAAAGAACGATCGATTTTTCTCGATTTTGCGCAGCTTCCACGCATTTTCGGATGATCGCCGGGATGACATGAGAGGTTTCCAGGTCAAAATTGTCCCAGGGTCCGTACAAATTGACCGGAAGCAAAAAAATGGAATTGAAGCCGTACTGCTCGCGGTAGGCCTGTGATTGGACGAGCATCATCTTTTTGGCCAATCCGTAGGGAGCATTCGTTTCTTCCGGATAACCGTCCCACAGATGCGTTTCGCGAAAGGGGACAGGCGTGAATTTGGGATAGGAGCAGATCGTACCGATGGCCACGAATTTTTCGACGCCAAACAGCCGCGATTGTTCGATAAGCTGTGTTCCCATGATCAGATTGTCGTAGAAGTACTTCCCGGGATTTTTTTGGTTCGCTCCGATTCCACCAACCACTGCGGCTAAATGGATGATAATATCCGGGCGAAAGTCTTGCAGCATGCATTGAATGTCATGTTCCTTCCGCAAATCGTAATCACGGCTCCTGGGAATAAAGATGTGCTCACAGGATGTGCGATGCAGCTTTTCCACAACATGCCTTCCTAAAAAACCAGCTCCACCCGTGACGACGATTCGCTTTTCCGCCAGATTCAGCATGGTATCCACCTTCCTTTCCGAATGTCAGTAGTGTAAGGGGGTTGGTTTGCGATTATTGACCCAGTTCTGAATGTGGGCAGGCCCTTTGGTGAATTCCTGGTAAAAGGCGTATTCTTCTGCGGAGAGAGGGAGGATCTCCAAGGCGTGATAGCTGACCGATCGAGAGCTTCCGTCCGGTTGGGAGAGCAGTGTCTGGCGGTTGCAAATAATGCTCACATTACAGCTGGGACCGCGGGAATGAAGGGGAATCGCGACGTCGAAAAGGGGCTGTGTCACTGTGAAGTTGTGTACGAGGGCGCCATTTACCATGACGTGAAAATGCAAGGGAAGCTCCACCATGGTGCTGCGTCCTTTCATAACCAGTACCTGCATTGGCAGAATGGGAGGAATCTGTATCGACAGACGCAGGTGCTGTGGAGCCCATCGGTCCGCATAGCGATTGGAAGTGACCAGCTGCGGGCCTTTGCCAAAGGCATGGTAGTGCTTGAGCTTACTTAAGAACCAGTGAGCCCCTTTATGGTAGTGATGAGTGGTGTAGTGGTAGAGCCATTCATTTGAGACCGTTCCGAAATGCTTGACACTTGTTTTTAAAATTTCGGAAAAACCCGGTTCCAGCTCATTGACAATGGTTTTGCAGGCGGCATACAACCGGGAGTTGGCCAAAAATTCCGGCACCCATCCGATCGGATAATGCAGTGAGATCCGGTTCCATAAATCGTAATCCATGCACCAATCATGTTCCTCGTCTACTCCGCCTACACTTTCAAATGCGCGCTTCCTGAGAAAGGCTGTGGGCTGGCAGATGAGGTTGAGATGAAACAGCTTTTTTCGATCGAATTCCATCCATACATAGGGATATTTCATTTTATTGTTCTCGTCGATGTGCATCCCCTTCCCGTATACGACGCCCCAATCGGGATGAGCGAGGAGCGCTGTTACGGCTTTTGTGACGGCCCCGGGAAAGTACGTATCATCTGAATTGAGCCAGCCGATAATTTCGCCGCGTGCCATTTTCAGCCCCTTGTTGATGGCGTGAGACTGACCGCGATCAGGCTCGGAGACATATCGAAAACGTTCACCCAAATGACTGTATTGCTGCAAAATAGCGACCGTTCCGTCCTTCGAGCCACCGTCTACTACGATATGCTCGATGTGGGGATAATCCTGCATCAAAATGCTGTCGATGGTCTGCTTGATAAAGCTGGCTTGGTTGAACGAAGGCGTGATGATACTGACGAGCGGCAAAGACTGATTCATCTTCAACAATCACCTCCCGCAGATTTTTGCTGCCGAATGATCCCACGCCAGTAATTCAGCAGATCCTCCATCGACTGCTCGAACGAGATTGCTGGAGCCCAGCCTGTAACAGAACGGAACAGGGAAGAATCCCCGAGAACGACATCTACATCAGAAGGACGAAGCCGTTTGGCATCGATGTGAATATCTACATGAACATTGGCTTTGGACAGCAAGGTTTGCAGCATTTCCCCGATCGTGATGCTCGTGCCAGAAGAGATGTTGTAGACTTCTCCGGGCATTCCCGATTCGAGGGAAAGCCAGTACGCCCGGACAATATCGCGTACATCTGTAAAATCGCGGACGGCCGAAAGATTTCCGACATAGACATGGGGCGGTCGCAAGCCTTCTTCAATCAAAGCGATTTGCTTGGCGAAATTGGAGGTCACATAGCATTCTTCCCGGCGCGGACCTGTGTGATGGAAGGCACGCGTCCGTACGATGTTCAGCCCGTAGCTTTGGTGGTATTGATAGCCGAGGTAATCTTGGGCTATTTTGCTGACTGCGTACGGATTGAGAGGGCGAAAAGGATTGTTTTCCTTGATCGGGGACTCGTTTGGATGAACCTTTCCGTACTCCTCACTGGAGCATGCAATCTGAATCTTGCAGTCCACCTCCAAGTGACGGACAGCCTCGAGTATGTTCAGTTGACCTACCAGGTTGTTCACGAGAGTCTCTGCAGGTGCGTGCAAAGAAGTAGGGACAAAGCTCTGGGCTGCGAGGTGGAAAATCAGATCCGGCTGCGTCTGCGAAATGAGGCGATTCACGGATTCAGCGTCTGTCAGCTCGCATTTCAAGAGCTGCACGTTCTGCTGTAGTGCGCCGAGTGACTCCAAACGACCAGGCGAACGAAAGGTTCCGATCACGTCGACATCTCCACGCGATAGGAGATACTCTGCCAGGTGACTTCCAGCAAACCCGCTTATTCCGGTAATCAGAGCCTTCATGGGAGAAAACCTCCTACAGGAGCAAAGATCGTCTGCGGATGACAAAAAGCTTAACATAGTATGGATATGAGCCAGTACGAGAGGACGTCACGGCAGTTGCCTCCCATAGATTTTGAATGGCTAATCTTTCGAGTTAGCCAAGAGCCATTGGCATGTGGCGTAATTAAAGTAGTGGAGCTCATCGTGGGAGGGCAGATTGCTTGGGAGAAAAGAGGGGATGTAATGCTTGGTTGCTCCTTGAAAATGCAGAGAGTTTACCTTGAGGAACCCATCTTTTTCGGAAAGCTTGCCAAGCAGGGCTCCGTTCTTCCAATAAATCTTTTTCTTCCCATCCAAGAGTTCTATTTGTTCGCAAGGGGGAGCGAGCGGGCAACTCAGATTATGATCGAAGAATGAGTCACCGAACACGCCATAGGTACTGGCCATCCGTAGGTAATAATTCCGAAAATGAATGCAAGTGACCATGTCGGAGAGAGGCGTGTTTCCAATGGAGCGGCAATAGTCAAGCAGCTTGTGCTGCAGCTGGGTCTCCCTGAAATGAGCGGTGAGATAGGCGCAATAACGATCCAATGTAGGAAGATTGCAAACAGTTGTCCAAGAAAATTCCAAGGCAAGCCTCTCGTATTCAGGCTTGTTGATGTCGCAGTACAAAAGCACATCTGAATCGAGATAAAGGATCTTCTGCAGCTGATTTACCTTCATGAAGTCTCGCAAAATAAACCACCGCTGGAAACAAAAAAGATTGTAGGCGAAGTTATTGGGAGAAAGGTGGCGGTAGAAGCTGGCGAAGCCCTTGGCGCTTTGGGAGTAATCGTCAATCAGGTGATGCTCTGTCCCATCTGGGGTATGTTTTCGATTTTCGCGGGTTCCGATGAGAATGACACGTGACTGCGGGTTGCTTGCCTTGGCTTGCTGCATGCACAACCCGAGGTGTTCTTCATCTGCGCGATGAATAAAAATCACAGGGATGCTCAACCGCATCAGCTCCTCTGTCGATGCTGAAATACATGCAGACAAAAATTTCTTGTTAGCATATGTACTAAAAGAGAAGAAAGCAACGGCGGCAGCCTTTAAAGGGACATTTCCGTTAAACAGGATCATAGAAGGGCCTATTTTTCTCCCTGAGGCTGGAAAGACCAAGCTTTTTTCGGATGGAGACATAAGATATCCGTGAAAGAGTAGAGATAAATTTCAACCACAGGGAGTGAAATGGGATGGATACCCTTTCTTTCTACGAAAAACAAGTCTATTCGCAGAACGGGGAAGACGGAATGATTGAAGAGCTGTTTTCCCGAATCGGGACGACTAACCAAATCTTTGTAGAGTTTGGAGTCTCAGTGGGACTGGAGTGCCTGACCCACAATCTCCTCGTTCATCACGGATGGTCCGGCTTGATGATTGAAGCAGATCCGCAGCACTTCCAGCAGCTGGCAGTGAACTTTGGTCACATCTTACGTGTCACCCTTCACCACGAGCGGGTATCGAGGGAGAATATTGCTTCCATTTTCCGTGCGAACCACATTCCAACATCGTTTGATTTCCTCTCCATCGACATTGACGGAAACGACTATTGGGTCTGGCAAGCCTTATCTGAATGGAAGCCACGTGTCGTCGTGATTGAATACAATGCGTCCTTTCCTCCCCCGCAAAAAATGGTTGTGGTCTACGATCCAAACTTTTCTTGGGATGGGACGACACATTTTGGAGCAAGTCTGACTTCCCTGGCTGGGCTTGGCAAGCAGCTTGGCTACGCGCTTATCGGAACGGATACACGCGGCGTCAATGCCTTTTTTATCCGCCGTGAATTACTTGCTGCCAGCGGTTTCGAGGAACAAACGCCAGAACAAGCATACCATCCTCCTTCTTATGGACCCGTTGAAGGTGGTCACCCTCGCCGCATTGGCCCCTATTTGGAAATTTGATTCCAGAGGTACTTATAGACTGCAAGGGACCCATCGAGAGGTCTGGTAATCAAAATGAGAAGGAGAAGAGACAGCGGAGAAGCCGGGGGACACAAAGTGCTTCATATAGGGCTTTGCAAGTCCTTGGAAGTGCAGGGAGCAGACACGGATGAAATCACCTGACTCGATCTTTTTGCAATAGAGCTGATTGCTTTGAAGGTACACTTTCTTTTTGCCGTCCAATTGCTCTAACTGAAAAAGGTAGCTCGGCAGGGGGCAGTTCACGTTGTGATCAAAAAAGCAGTCGGAAAACAGGCCGAAGCACTTGGGGAGTTTCGGATGGTCGAGATGAAAGAGATCGCAAAGCACCATGTCGGATAAGAGACCATGCCCGAGTCTTTCAGCGTAGTACACCGTCCGGGAATAAAGCGTGGGATTTTGGAACTGCTTCATCACATAACTGCAAAAGGAATCTAGCCTGTCGAGGGAACAAAAGGACGTCCAAGAAAATTCCATAGAAAAAGAATGAAAGCGGGGAGAGTCAATGGAGGCGTATAAGAGCACATCGGAGTCTAGAACACAGCACTGTGACAGATTGTGCTGTTTCATGAAATCCTTCAAGATGAACCAACGCAGAAAGTTAAAAAGGCTGTAGATATAGGGATTCGTGGATTTGTGCTGATAAATAGCTTCAAAGGAAGAAGCACTCTCTGTGTAATTGCTGATGAGGTAGTGCTCTACGCCACCTTCGCACAAGGGAGCGCAGTCCTCTGGTCCCAGAAGGATGACGCGTGAAGAAGGATTGCTGACGGTTGCTTGCTGCAAGCTGTACTTCACGTGCTCTTGATGATTTCTCTGCAAAAAAAGGATAGGTATGTTCATCTCGAGGCCCCCTTTCATTCTCTGTCCTGTATCATATGAATGTGAAATTATGTGAGATCGCCTTGTTTTTGCAACAAAGAGCGGAGCGGTGTGCTGTAGACTGTCAGACAGCGATAACCTCTGCATATCGGGTGAACCCAATCTAGCGCTGAGTCGAACGAACTTCGTGACCTTGACATACTTATAAGCATGTTGACACGAACCAGGGAACTTATGTGACTGAGGAGAGAGGGAGTCTATGAAAACTGCTTTCCTTACAGGGATCACTGGTCAGGATGGGGCTTATCTGGCCAAGTTTTTACTGGAGAGGGGCTACCATGTAGCAGGATTGGTTCCTCGTCGCAGCACGGTGGACAGATGGCGGCTGGACTACCTGGGCATTGTGGACCAAGTGGAATACATCGACGGGGACATCATGGATGTGTCCTCTCTCATTCGTGGGTTGAAGGCATGCAAGCCGCAGGAGGTCTACCATTTGGCCGCACAAAGCTTCGTCGGCTCTTCCTGGGAGCAGCCGATACTGACAGCTCAGGTGACTGGTATGGGAGTCCTGCATGTGCTGGAGGCGATCCGGGAAGTGGATCCATTCATAAAGATGTATCAGGCATCCTCCAGCGAGCTGTACGGACTCATCCAAGAGCCGCAGCAGTCGGAGAATACCCCATTCTATCCACGCAGTCCCTATGCCGTATCCAAGCTGTTTGGCTACTGGATGACCAAAAACTACCGAGAGAGCTTTCAGATGTACGCCTGTAACGGAATTCTTTTCAATCACGAATCACCGTTGCGGGGTTTTGAGTTTGTGACGAGGAAGGTAACGGATGCTGTCGCCAGGATCGTGCATCAAAAACAAAAGGAATTGCGGCTTGGCAACATTGCGGCGAAGCGAGACTGGGGCTTTGCGGGAGACTATGTGGAAGCGATGTGGCTCATGCTTCAGCAAAATACGCCCGATGATTTTGTCATCGCTACGGGCAAGACCTCCACAGTCGAGGAAATGTGCAGGATCGCGTTTGATTACGTAGGCTTGAATTATCAGGATTACGTCGTCATTGATCCAGCGCTGTACAGACCGGCAGAGGTAGATATTTTGCTCGGCAATCCGGAAAAAGCGAAGCAGGAGCTGGGGTGGGCGCCCAAAACAAAGCTCGAGCAGCTCGTCCACATGATGGTCGAAGCGGATCTGCGGCGGGTAGCCAAAATGTCATGAGCCATGAAAAAACGAGGCTGCACTTCAGGCAGCCTCGTTTTTTGCGCTACAGTAAGAATTTATAAGATTCTTAGCCAGTATAAGTGCAACTAAGGCTCCACCGCAAAGCTTGGCGGAGCCAAGTTTTCTAATTAAAAAGCAGCTTTCCCCGCGAACCAAGCGATCATGCGCTTGTTGATGTCTTCCTCGGAGAGATCCTCAAACAGTCTGGCTTCCACGACCATGTCGTACAGGCGCTCCATTGGCTCGCGACCGTCTGCTTTTTTGGCTTTCGCGTCGTTTTTCAGAAGCTCCCACGTATTCACGACGAAGTCGCGACGGTCAACCTCCTGCTTGTGGAAGAAGAATTCCAAGCGCTCGACGTGGTCGAGGAAATCACTGCCAAAACGATTTTCCGCCTTTCCTTGCAGGAGGGCGATCTCCGCTTCGTACATCGGGCGTTCATTGCCTTTTTCCTTGGAGATCCAAGGGGTTTCCAGAATCAGCGGCAGATGACGGAGCTTTTCGTGACCAGCGATGTATTTCATGGCGTCAAAGCCGATGAGGCCAGCCCCTACAGGAGCGTGGCGGTCTTTACCTGCGCCGCGGAAGTTTTTACTGTCGTTCAAGTGGACAACGGCGAGTCGATCTAGGCCGATCACGCGGTCAAACTGGTCGAGAACCCCATCAAAATCGTGCACGACATCGTAGCCGGCATCGTGAATATGGCAGGTGTCCATACATACGGTAAGGCGGCGGTTGTCTTCTACCTTTTCCATGATCGAGGCAAGCTCCTCGAAAGAGCGGCCAATTTCGGTTCCTTTCCCTGCCATCGTTTCCAGCGCGATGTTGACGTCGGTATCCTTGACGCCGTTAAGTACCTCATTTAAGCCCTCTGCGATGCGCGCAATCCCGTATTCCGCATCTTTGTCCGTATAAGCTCCCGGGTGAAGCACGATATTTTTTACCCCGAGATAGTGCGTGCGGCGGATTTCCTCCTGCAAGAAATTGACGGCCAGCTCATACGTGTCATCCTTGTACGAGCCCAGGTTGATGATGTACGGCGCGTGGACGACGATTTCTTCCATGCCATGCTTGTCCATCACGGCCTTGCCTTCCGTGATGAATTGATCTTCAATCGGTTTGCGCCGCGTGTTTTGCGGAGCCCCTGTATAAATCATAAAAGTGCTCGAGCCGTATGTGACAGCCTCTTCCGCTGCATTCAGCAGTCCTTTGCCCGAGAACGATACGTGCGATCCGATCTTAACCATCCAGCAATCATTCCTCTCTTATCAGGTAGTGCGAAAAGCTGCAATTGTCTCTTTCCTAACATAGCCGAAGATGAGCGATTCGTCCATCGGGAAGACACAGGCAGACGTGCAATCCAGCTTCACTATCTTGCTTATCTATTCGAGAATGCGTACAGAACCCCTTCCCAGCGGGTATACTGACGTTGGAGGTGAAGGGAAATGGAAACAGCAGGAACCAATTCTGAACAGCTGACAGATGAAAAATGGCAGGCCATTGTGGGCAACGACACTGCCTTCGATGGGAGCTTCTTTTACGCCGTAAAGACGACGCGCATTTTTTGTCGGCCATCCTGCAAGTCGAAGCCGCCGAACAAGGAAAATGTACGTATCTTTGAAAATGCGCAGCAAGCCCTGTCCGCAAAGTTCCGTCCCTGCAAAAGATGCAAGCCGACGGGTCAGCGTTTGCCTGACAGGGAGTGGGTAGAGCAGATCACGCAATATATCGACACGCATTTTTGCGAGAGGCTGACACTCGAAAGTTTGGCAGAAGAGTGCCACGGCAGTCCGTACCATTTGCATCGCACCTTCAAACGGATCAAAGGTGTCACTGTGGTCGAATACGTCCAGCAGACTAGGATCGAGACGGCCAAGGAAATGCTCGCTCATACCGATCAGCAGGTAGCGAAGATCGCCGCTGCAGTAGGCATGCCAAATACGTCTTATTTCATGACACTCTTTAAAAAACTGACAGGGCGTACACCTACAGAGTATCGCCAATTTCATCATAAACAATCGTCCGTGGAGGGATTTATTCATGAAAATGGAGAAGAAGCCGGAAGTGTACTGGACATTGCTGAGCCATGAGGGATGGAGTCTGTATGTGGCAGCGACCTCGGAGGGCCTATGCTTCGTTGGGTCGCAGGACCATCCGTGGGACGAATTGTCCGCATGGGTTAGCCAGCGTTTTCCGGGCAGCAAGCTTACACAGGATGATGCGAGATTGCAGCCGTATGTCACTGAATTGATCGCGTACCTCGACGGGGAAAAAGATCGCTTTTCGATCCCTCTCGATGTGCGCGGGACCCCCTTTCAACGAGCGGTCTGGGAGGCCCTCTGTCAGATTCCGTTTGGACAGACGAGGACTTACTCGGACATCGCCGCGCAGATTCAAAAGCCTGCTGCGGTGCGGGCGGTAGGAGCCGCGATTGGAGCGAATCCCGTGCTGATCTGTGTTCCCTGCCATCGCGTGATCGGAAAGAACGGGACGCTGACGGGGTATCGGGGCGGGATGGAGATGAAGGAAGTCCTCCTGTCTCACGAGGGGAGTGCGCTGCGTGTCTAGGCCGATGCGAGAGAGGATTGCAGCCTTCGATTGGGAGAGCTTGCAGCAATCATTGGACGAACAAGGCTATGCGGTCCTGCCGCCCTTGCTAAACGAAAGGGAATGCCACAAAATGATAGAGACCTATCAGAACCCCGCGCTTTTTCGCAATACGATCGACATGGCGCGTTATCGCTTCGGAATCGGCGAATATAAATACTATCAGTCTCCTCTGCCAAACTTGCTGCTGGAGCTGCGCGAAGGGTTCTATCCAGAGCTTGCCAAATCGGCAAATCGCTGGCTCGGGCAGCTCGGCCGCGAACCCTATTATCCTGCTGCGCTGTCTGAATATCTCGATCATTGCCACCAGCTAGGACAAACGCGGCCGACTCCGCTGATCCTAAAGTACGAAGCAGGCGGCTACAACTGTCTGCATCAGGATTTGTATGGAGAGGAATTCTTTCCGTTTCAGGTAGTATTCGTGTTAAATCAAAAGGAGCGGGATTACACGGGCGGCGAGTTTTTACTCGTCGAACAGAGACCGCGTGCTCAGAGCAGAGGTCATGTCATCGCGCTTGAACAGGGAGCTGGCCTGATTTTCCCCACGCAGCATCGGCCGGTGGCAGGGACGCGTGGTTACTACAGGACGACCCTTCGCCATGGCGTCAGTACGATTGCGTCTGGGACAAGGTATAGTCTGGGGATTATTTTTCACGACGCCAAGTAGGCTCGCGTCTGGAAGGGAACGGTTTGGCATGCATGTGGAAATAGGAGAGAAGCACCCGAAGACGCTCTTGAATAAAGGAACGGGCTTTCTAGTAGACTACAGTCATTCATTGAATCCTTATACTGGTTGTTCCTTTGGCTGCTCATACTGCTATGTAAGGCAGATGCCTGTATCCCTCTTTCGTTCACAGCAGTGGGGCACATGGGTGGATATCAAGAAAGAAGCGGCAGAGCTGTTGCGCAAAGAGCTGTACCGAGCCAAAGCCAAAGGGAAGGTCACCATTTTCATGTCATCGAGCACGGACCCTTACCAGCCTATCGAATTTAAAGAAGAGGTTACGCGTTCGTTGCTGACCGTAATGGTAGAGGATCCTCCCGATTTTCTGTTCGTACAAACGCGGAGCCCTCTCGTCACCCGCGATATCGACTTGCTGCAAAAACTGGAAGACAAAGTACGGGTCAGCATGACGATAGAGACAGACCGCGATGACATCCGCAAAGCGTTTTCGCCTGTGGCTCCTCCGATCCAAGCAAGGCTCAAGGCTTTGGAGAGGTTAAAAGAAGCGGGAGTGCCTACGCAAGCGACGATTGCTCCGTTATTGCCGAGCAGTGAAGCCTTTCCTGATAGGCTAGTTCCTCTTGTTAATCGTGTCTGCGTGGACGACTATTTCATGGGGGATGGCAGCGGTGGCAAAAGGACGCGAAGTCTCGGTATTTCCAAAAGGTACGAGGAGCTGGGACTGTTGGAATGGTATCATCCTGATGCGTACAAAATCGTCCTGGAGCGAATGGGGCAGGTATTCTCTGCTGATCAAATCTACGTGAGTCAAAACGGGTTTGCTCCCTAACGTACGCATGGCATGTAGATAGAAAGAATTCAGCACCCTATTTCCGGAAAGTACGGGAATGTAGGGTGTTTTTTTGTGCAAACAAGGAGAGGTTACCCTGTTACCGGAATGAATGGACCTATTGTGTAAAATAGGTTAACCTATTTTCTTGGAGGTTTGGAACGGGTTTTCCCCTTTTTACTGGGAAAATGGGAAAGAAACGATAGTTGAGGTACATTTTTTAGCGTTGGCACGCGACTTGCTTAGTAAGAAAAGTACAAACATTCAAACTAACGCAGTCAAAGGAGACTTGTTATGAACGTGGTAGCAAACGTATACCGGGGCGAGAAGGTAGAAAGCTCCCATCTCGGCCATATTGCTGTCGTACATCCTGATGGTACTCTGCTCTACTCCTATGGCGATCCATTTCGACTCACGTACGCAAGGTCCAGCATGAAGCCGCTGCAGGCGATTCCGATCGTGGAGACGGGAGCTGCCGATCGATTCGGACTGGAGCCTGCCGATCTGTCGCTCTGCTGCGCATCTCACAGTGGGGAACAGCGTCATCGCTCTCGTGCGATGGGAATCCTTGCGCGCGCAGGTCAGCAGGAAGCTATGCTGCAATGCGGGACACATGTGCCGCGTGATGAGGAGAGCTACAAACAGCTGATCCGCGAAGGGAAGCCTCTGACACCTGTATTTAGCAACTGCTCAGGTAAGCATTCCGGTATGATCGCCACAGCAACGCATATGGGAGAGGATGTCAGCACCTATCACTTGCCCGACCACCCGGTGCAGCAGCGCATTCTCGACGTCGTGGAAGACATCACGGGCTATCCAAAAGAAAAGATTTACATGGGAACAGACGGCTGTGGAGTGCCGGTCCACGAGCTGCCTTTGGCCAACTACGCCTGGGCATTTGCTAAACTGGCGAAGCCGGAAGTCGTGAAAAGTCCTGACCGTCAGAAGGCGATCCAGCGAATCACCGATGCCATGACAGCTCACCCCGAGATGGTAGGCGGCAACAACCGATACTGCACGGACCTGATGACCGCTTTTAAAGGAAGAATCGTTGGCAAGGCAGGTGCTGAATCCGTCTATTGCCTGGGAGACCGCAAAACGGGCTTGGGCGTTGCGGTGAAAATCGAGGACGGGGGTGCCAGAGCGATCAATCCGGTGGTCAATGAAGTGCTTCGTCAGCTCGGAATAGGCACGGATGGTCCTTTGGAAGAGCTCGGTGCCTACACCAACCCGTTGATCAAAAACATGAGCGGGTCGACAGTGGGTCGCATTGAAACCGCGTTTACGCTCGAGGCAGTCAAGCAATCTCTTCGTGCATAAATGGCTTCTCTCTTCGGGAGCTGTTTATCCATATACTCATGTGGCAAAGAATAAGGGGGTCTTACACAAATGAAAAGGCAAAAAGCATGGAAGGTTCTCAGTACAGCTGCTCTTCTGGCTGTACTCGCAGTCACTGGCTGTAGCCAATCGGCAGCGCCACCACAGCAGGGTGCGCAAGGGGGATCAACACCAGGGCAAGCGACTCAGGATGCTGGCGGACAAGCTGACATGACAGCCAAGCTCCGGTTGAATCTGAAAACGGAGCCGCCTTCACTCGATCCGCCGAAAGGTTTCGACAGCACGTCCAATGAGGTGTTGAATGCCACCATGGAGGGCTTGGTCCGACTGGACAAAGATCACAAGCCTCAACCGGCGATGGCAGAGAAATGGACCGTCAGCGAAGATGGAAAAACGTATACCTTCACGCTGCGCGACAGCAAATGGTCCAATGGCGATCCAGTGACGGCTCAAGACTTTGAATTTGCCTTCAAGCGGATTCTCGACCCGAACAACGCATTTCCGTCGGCCTTCCTGGCGTACTACATCGATGGCGGCGAAGCGTTCAACAAAGGAGAGGGAACAGCGGACGGCGTGAAAGTGAAAGCCTTGGACGACAAGACTTTTGAAGTCCATCTCAACGCACCTGCGGCTTACTTCCTGCACATCATCACCCAGCCGACTTTCTTCCCAGTCAACAAGAAGGTAGTCGAGAGCAATCCGAAATGGGCAGAGAATGCGTCCTCTCTCGTGACGAACGGGCCGTTCAAAATGGAAGATTGGGTGCATGACCAATCCGTGAAGGTCGTGAAGAACGACGGCTACTGGGACAAGGACTCCGTCAAATTCGCAGGAATCGATTGGGTCATGGTCAACGATGAAAACACGCAATATCAAATGTACAAAACCAGTCAATTGGACATGGTGCAGACCGTTCCGATCGATATGAAAAAGGAATTGATCGACTCTGGTGAGGCAAAGGTAGAGCCGGAAGCATCCATCTACTACTACCGCATGAACACGACCATGCCGCCGTTTACTAACGTCAATGTGCGCAAGGCGTTTGCTCTGGCCATCGACCGCAAGACCTTGATCGAAAATGTCGTACAAGGCAAACAGCCAGCTGCGCTTGCACACGTACCGCTCGGATTCCCAGAGCCGGAGGGCGGAGATTTCCGCGAAAAGGGTGGAGACTTCTTCAAAGACAATGATGTCGAGCAAGCGAAAGAGCTGCTGAAAAAAGGAATGGAAGAAGAGGGCTGGACGACACTGCCGCCAGTGACCCTTACCTTTAATACGAGCGATACGCACAAAGCGATCGCCCAGGTACTCCAGGAAATGTACAAGAAAAACCTCGGTGTTGATGTAAAGCTGGAAAACAAGGAATGGAACGTATTCCTGGCAGACCAGCGTGCCCGCAAGCTGCAGTTCTCCCGTTCCACGATCCCCGCGGACTACGGCGATCCTGTGAACTATCTGGAGCTGTTCGTGACAGACCACCCGGGCAACCGCATCAATTACAGCAACAAAGATTACGACGCACTCGTAGAAAAAATCCGCAATACGGCAAATGAGACGGAACGCTTCAAGCTGATGCATGACGCGGAGAAGATCTTCATGGATGATATGCCACTGGTGCCTATCTACTTCGGAACAAAAGTGTATATGGATCAGTCAAATATTAAAGGCATCATCCGCCACCCTGTAGGAACAATTGATTACAAATGGGTGGAAATTGGGAAGAAGTAAGGTAGAAGGAAGACTGGAGCCGCCTGCTTTTCGGCTCTGGTCTTCGCTTTCCCGTTTTCATCGACGTCTTACACGTTTTGGCGCTTTCGATCACCGAAGAAGAGTATGGAGCGAATGTTATGGAGAAAAGAACAGTCACGTTTGTAGCCAAAATGGATGAGTTTTTGCAATCAGTTGTCAGTCAGTGCCATGAGCTTGGAATCTCGGAGGACATCCACATCGAGGCGATCCGGGTAGACCAGCTGCCGTTTCGTCCGATTACGCCAGGTTCGCTGGTCGTGCTCTCTACCAAAAGTATAGTCCCCCAGGTAGAGTCGTATGTGCCACCTGGATCCAAGCTGATCGTTGCCAAGCGAATGCTGCCTTATCACAACCTGCGCGAGATGCTGGAAATTCCCAAGGGTGTCAAGGTGCTGCTGGTGAGCGATACAGCGGAAACCGCGCAGGAAAATGTAGAGCTATTACGCGCATCAGGTATGGACTTTGAAGTGTATCCGTACTACCCGGGAGCCGATTACCCGCCTGACGTCGAGATCGCCGTGACGCCAGGAGAAGCGGAGCATGTCCCTCCCCATATCCGCAAGGTGGTGGACATCGGGTTTCGCGTCATCGATCTTTCTACGCTGCTCGCGATCTACGCCCACTTCAACAGCGACAATTTTCAAAAAGTGACGGCACGAGCCATGCAGTCCTTAATTTACATCACGAAGGAATTGAACAAGGAAATTCAGCATGCTCATTTGTTGAGTAAATATTTGGAAGCCATCGTGAACCGAATTGAGGATGCTGTTATCGCGTTTGATGAAAGCGAGATCGTCCGGTTCGTCAATCAAAAGGCAGTGGACTCGCTTAATCTGCATGGCGTCGATGTGGTGGGAGAGAAGTCAGCGGTCTGCCTGCCGCCTGATTTTTATGAAGCCATCCAGCAATGTGAGGAAAATGAGGATGTATTGGTAGATTGGGCGAACAAAACCTACTTTTTTCGCAAGATGCACATCGTGATGGAAGGAAGCTTTCTAGGGAGTCTGATCCTGTTTCGCAAGGCGGCCGACATTGAAAAAATGGAGCACGAATACCGGCTTCGTCTTTACAGCAAAGGCCTCGTAGCGAAATACCAGTTTGATGATATCTACGGTGCGAGTGCCACGTTTTCGCAGGTGATTCAGATTGCTAAAAAGATTGCTAGGAGCAATTCCACCGTCTTGCTTCTGGGAGAAACGGGGACAGGAAAGGAATTGCTCGCCCAGGCTATCCACAACGCTTCGCCTCGGCGTAGAGAGCCGTTTGTAGGGGTGAACTTTGCTGCTATTTCCGAATCCTTGCTGGAGAGCGAGCTGTTCGGTTACGAGGAAGGCGCTTTTACGGGGGCGCGGAAAGGCGGACATATCGGTTGGTTCGAGCTGGCCCATAAAGGAACCATTTTCCTGGACGAGATCGGGGATGCCAGCGGCGCGATACAAAACAGGCTCTTGCGTGTCCTCCAAGAGCGCCAGATCATGCGCGTCGGAGGGAGTAAGGTCATTCCCACAGATATACGCGTCATTGCAGCGACCAATCAGGACTTGCAGCAAATGGTGCAGGAAGGAACTTTTCGTGCGGATCTCTACTACCGCCTGAACATTTTACCGATCCATCTGCCGCCTCTGCGCAAGCGGCGGGAGGATATCCCTTGGCTAGTCGAGCATTTCGTGAAAAAGTACTCGTTTGATCTGCGGCGACCTCCCTTCACTCTTTCAGCGGAAGCGATGAAAGCCCTGCTGGATTACGATTGGCCGGGCAACATTCGTGAGCTGGAGAATGTCGTGGAGTATTTGGCCCACATCGTAGACGACGAGGCATACAGCTGTCACCTCCCGTTTTTGCGCGAGGTCACGCACACTCCTTTGCCTTCTGTCGTGATGGATCAGGAATGCGAAGCGATGATCGCGGAATACGGGAAGCGCGGATTTCTGGAGGAAATGACGGCGATTTTGCAGCAGCTCAGTCAAGGAGGGCAAGGGCGTTACAACCTTGTAGAGCAACTGCAGGAGAGTGGCCTTCAGGTATCGTCGCAGCAGCTGCGTTATCGTTTGAAGCTGCTCCAGCAGGATGAGCTGATCCATGTCGGCAAAGGCAGACAGGGCAGTCAAATATCCTCCAAAGGAGAAGCGTTGCTTGCTTATCTGAAGTCGTCGAGATCTTGAGTGAATGGAGGCTACTATATGAAGGATTATTGGCAACAGCAGGCACTGCTTCATCGGGATGGTTTCGTGAAAGAGCTGCACTCGTTTTTGTCCATTAACAGCATCGAGGATATGAGCACAGCCGCCGAGGGCAAGCCATTTGGAGAAGGAGTCGCTGCGGCGCTGGAATACATGCTGGCCCGCGGCGAGTCCGATGGCTTTCATACGAGAAATGTGGACGGGTATGCCGGTGTCATTGAATACGGAGAAGGAGAAGAAGAAATTGGGGTGCTCGTCCATGTTGATGTTGTCACTGTAGGTGAGGGCTGGACGACTCCTCCCTTCGAACCGAATGTTCGAGGAGGCAGGATTTACGCACGAGGCGCGATCGATGACAAAGGGCCAGCTCTAGCCGCTTACTACGCCTTGAAAATGGTGAAGGACTCAGGCCTCGCGCTAACCAAAAAAGTCCGGCTGATCATCGGAGGGGACGAAGAGAGCGGCTGGCTGTGCATGAAGCACTTCGCCCTGCACGATAAAGTCCCGCAAATCGGGTTTTCGCCGGATTCATCCTTTCCCATGACACATGCGGAAAAAGGTCAGATCAATCCAACCTTGGCGCTTCCAGTCCAAGTGAGCTCTAACGCTGATGCATGCTTTCAGCTGCTGTCCTTTCTATCGGGCGATCAAGGAAACAGCGTACCGGAATTGGCGAGGGCAGCTGTAAAAGCACCGCAAAAGACAAGCCCAGAATGGCAGCGAGAAGTGAAGAGCGGCTGGGAAGCGTTTTTGGAGGCGCAGGCAACGACAGGGGAACTTGAGATCACTAAGGCTGGTGATCTCACATTTGTCCTCCACGGCAAACCTGCACATGGCATGGTCCCGCAAAATGGGGTGAATGCTGGCACACTGCTTGCTGCGTTTTTGCTCTCTTTGGATTTTGAAGCTTCCGATTATTCATTCTTATCGCTGCTTGGCGAAGTACTGCACGAAGATTTTTATGGCGAGCGGCTGCATGTGGCCTGTGAGGATGAAGTGTCAGGGAAGCTGACGGTCAATGCAGGTATCTTGAGGTACGATCGCTTGGAGGGAGGGAGTGTGCGGCTCAATATCCGTTATCCCGCTACGGTCTCCTGTGAAGAGTACGTGGAAAAGCTGACGCAAAGAGTCGATGAGCTCGGCTGGACGATTTCCAATCTGCGTACCTCCAAATCGCACTATGTGCCAAAGGATCGTCCTGTCATCCAGACGCTGTCACGCGTCTACGAGGAGCATACAGGCTTGCCGGCCCATCTGCTGTCTTCGGGAGGAGCCACCTACGCCAAGATTATGAGCGAAGGTGTCGCATTCGGACCGCTTTTCCCTGGCAAGGAATCCATGGCACACCTCACAGACGAATATGCCGACATCAACGATTTGCTGCGTGCGATGGGGATTTACGCAAATGCCATCGCAGAGCTTGCCAAATAAACAAGGAGGCGCTACCTGTGTCCAACTTTCTGGTCAAACGCGTGCTGATGATGCTGGTCACCCTGTGGATCATCGTGACGCTGACATTTTCTCTGATGCATGCCATCCCAGGCAATCCGTTTGCCTCCGAGTCCGATCAGCTGCCGGAGCAAATTCTCGCCAATTTGCGGGCGAAATACCATCTGGATGAGCCATTGCCCGTACAGTATGTGCTGTATTTAAAAAACCTGGTCATGCTCGATTTGGGGCCATCGATCAAATCCGATTCACGCGGTGTGAACGATATGATCGCAGACGGTTTCGGTGCCTCCGCTTGGCTGGGAGCCCAAGCTATTGTGATAGCGCTTATTCTGGGCATCACCTTTGGAATCATCGCTGCCCTAAACCGCAACAAGCCGCTTGATTACATCGCGATGGCCCTGGCCGTTCTGGGGGTAGCCGTTCCCAGCTTCATCATGGCGCCTCTCTTGATCAATTTTTTCGCAATCAAGCTGACGATCTTTCCGGTCGCAACCTGGGGTACGTGGATGCATACGGTGCTACCCTCCCTGGCTCTCGCATTTGGACCCGTCGCGGTTATCACTCGCTATATGCGTGCCAGCATGATTGAAGTGATGAACCAGAACTACATCCGGACCGCAGAGGCAAAAGGGATACCTACGTTCCTGATCGTTATCCGGCACGGCATCCGCAACGCGATTCTACCTGTCGTCACGTTTCTAGGACCACTGATCGCTTCTTTGATTACCGGGACGTTTGTGGTAGAGAAGATTTTTGCGATTCCGGGCATCGGAAAGTATTTCGTAGACGGTATTTTCAACCGGGATTACCCCGTCATTTTGGGCACGACGATTTTTTACAGCGCGATCCTGATCGTGACCATCTTCCTCATCGATATCGCGTATACGCTGATTGACCCGCGGATCAAGTTGACCAACAAGGAGAGATAAACAGTGGCGATGGAACAAAGAATAGACCCTTTATTTCGCCCGTTGTCCAAGAACGCACAGGCCCAAGCGATTTCGAGGCCGAGTCTTTCATTTGGGCAGCAAGTCATCCGCAAGCTGGTGAAAAACAAGCTGGCGATGCTGGGGCTTGTCATCATCGTGGTGCTCATTGCGATGGCGATTATCGGCCCCAATCTGGTGCCGTACAGCTATTCGGATCAAAGTCTTCTGATGAAAAATCAGGAGCTATCCTCGGAGCATTGGTTTGGTACGGACGAGCTCGGACGTGATATGTTCGCGCGTACCTGGTACGGAGCGCGCATCTCGCTGACCATTGGTGTAGTCGCAGCCCTCATCGACTTGATCATCGGAGTGGCCGTCGGGGGCATTGCCGGCTACATGGCTGGACGCGGCAAGCGTGGAGAGCGGATCGATACCATCATCATGCGGGTCATTGAGATTTTGTATGGCTTGCCGTATTTGCTTGTCGTGATCCTGCTCATGGTCGTGATGGAGCCGGGGCTCTTGACGATTATCATCGCGCTCTCTGCGACGGGCTGGGTAGGCATGGCGAGGCTCGTGCGCGGGCAAATTCTGCAGCTGAAGAACCAAGAGTTCATCCTGGCAGCACAGGTATTGGGCGCCAAATTTTCCCGTATCCTTTTGAAGCACCTGATTCCGAACACATTCGGCGTCATCATTGTCAATCTGACCTTTACCATTCCGTCGGCGATTTTTGCCGAATCGTTCCTGAGCTTTTTGGGCTTGGGCGTACAGGCTCCGGTAGCTAGCTGGGGGACGATGACAAACGACGGCTTAGGCGTTATTTTGACTGGAGACTGGTGGCGGCTGTTCTTCCCGGCGTTGATGATCTCGCTGACGATGTTCGCTTTCAACGTATTTGGGGACGGCTTGCAGGACGCGCTCGATCCACGTTTGCGCGATTAGGAATGGGGGGCCTTTGCGATGACGAAGCATTTGCTTGAGATAGATGATCTAAAGGTGAATTTTAAAACGTACGGCGGAGAAGTGCAGGCGGTTCGCGGCGTCAGCTTCCACGTGGATAAAGGGGAAACCGTTGCGATCGTAGGGGAGAGCGGCTGTGGCAAAAGCGTGACTGCGCAGGCCATCATGGGTCTGATTCCAAATCCGCCAGGCAAGATCGTTGGTGGAAAGGTCGTCTTTGAGGGCCGGGAAATCAGCCAGCTTCCGAAAAGCGAACTCCTCAAAATTCGCGGCTCCGAGATCGGCATGGTGTTCCAGGACCCGATGACCGCGCTGAATCCGACGATGAAAGTAGGCGCCCAGATTGTAGAGGGCTTTGTTCGCAGTCAAAAGGTAACGAGAGAGGAAGCACGGAAGCGGGCGATTGAAATGCTGCGGCTTGTCGGCATTCCTGACCCTGAGGATCGAGTAGACCAGTACCCGCACCAATTTAGTGGCGGGATGCGCCAGCGGGTCGTCATCGCCATTGCACTCGCGTGTCAGCCAAAGCTCGTGATCGCCGACGAGCCGACCACTGCTTTGGACGTGACCATTCAGGCGCAGATTCTGGATCTGCTGCACAGATTGCAGGAGGAGCAGGAGCTGTCCGTCGTCATCATCACGCACGACCTGGGGGTTGTCGCAGAAATTGCGCATCGCATGGTTGTCATGTACGCGGGAATCGTGGTAGAGACGGGCTCGGTGGAAGATGTTTTCGCCAATCCGCGCCATCCGTATACATGGGGATTGATGAGGTCGCTGCCCCGGCTGGATGAAGGGGAAAAACAGCGGTTGGTTCCGATCGATGGCACCCCGCCAGACCTGTTCAATCCGCCAAAAGGCTGTCCGTTTGCAGCTCGCTGTGACTTTGCAATGGAAATTTGCGATCAGCAGATGCCGGCAGCGACGGATTTTGGCGGAAATCACAGAGCAGCATGCTGGCTGCATGATTCACGAGCGCCGCGCATCGATGAGCTGGTTGCAGCAGGGAGGCAAGGAGTATGACGGACGCATTAGTTGAAGTTCGCGATTTGAAAAAGTATTTTTCCATCGGTGGCGATTTTGAGCTGAAAGCCGTAGATGGTGTCTCCTTTACGATTCAAAAGGGAGAGACCTTAGGGCTGGTAGGCGAGAGTGGCTGCGGCAAATCGACGCTTGGCCGCACGATTATCCGGCTCTATGAAAATACGGGCGGAGAAGTGCTTTTCAAAGGAAAAGACGTACATCAGCTTCGCGGGAAGGAAGTCGGACAGTTCAACCGCGACGTTCAAATGATTTTTCAGGACCCGCAGGCCAGCTTGAATCCACGTATGACTGTGGAAGACATCATTGCGGAAGGGCTGGATATCCACAGACTATCCAAAGGGATGCGCCGGGAGCGGGTAGCCGAGCTGTTGTCTCTCGTAGGCTTGCACAAGGAGCATGCGCAGCGGTTTCCTCATGAATTCAGCGGCGGACAGCGGCAGCGTATCGGCATTGCGAGAGCGCTCGCGGTGGAACCGGAATTCATCATTGCGGACGAGCCGATCTCGGCGCTCGATGTATCCATTCAGGCACAGGTCGTCAATTTGCTGGAGGATTTGCAGCGTGACCGGGGCTTGACCTATTTGTTCATCGCCCATGATTTGTCGATGGTGAAGCATATCTCGGACCGCATCGGAGTCATGTACCTGGGGAAAATGGTAGAGCTCGCTGCAAGCGATGCCTTGTATGCGCGACCGCTGCATCCGTATACCCAAGCTCTGCTTTCCTCTGTACCCGTGCCTGATCCCACGATCAAAAGGGAGCGAATCGTTTTGCAAGGGGATTTGCCGAGCCCTGCCAACAAACCGAGCGGATGCGGATTTCGGACGAGATGCCCGGCGGCAATGGAGCGATGCGCACAGGCGGAGCCGATCTGGAAGGAAGCGGAGGCGGGCCACTGGGTCGCTTGTCATTTGTTTGAGGGGTAAGGATACAACGAAAAAAGAGACGTTCCGATCCTGCTAAGACGTTCTCTATTGAATCGCAAATATTGATTTCATAACACAAATAGGGTACGGAATCGCAATGGTTCCCGTACCCTATTTTTTGTTAATATTTCAGAGGATTGAAGACATTAGGCATAGAAAATCGTATGGCAATACAATTTAAAAAGCATTCGGAGAAAAGGGAAAGGTAGTTCTGACGCTTCAGCATTTGCTCATTTTTGGCTCATACAGCAATTGTTACAGGCGAAAGTGTGGTGGTTATAGAGGCAGGTTAGAAAAAAATAAAAAAGGGGTATGCAATATGAAAAAAGGGTTAATGTTTTGTATTACGATAATGTTGATGCTATCATCGGCTTGTAATACTTCGAATAATAGCGTAGAAAATGTAACTGTTTCCAAAGGTGCAGAAACTTCTCAAACAAATACTACCAGTGAGCATGAATATTGTGATGGGGTATGGACAAATTTGGATAGTGAAACTGAAAATTTTTTCCATGGAACTTGGAAAGTTGAGAAACTTTTGGGGTTTGCAAATTCATACAATGATGCTTCTGAATATCCAACAGGGCAAAAAATGATTGGTGATGAATTTATTATCAAAAAAGACTTCTTTTCATCAAAAGGACTTAAAAACTATAAGGATTATCAACATGAACTGAAAAACCCAATATATAGGCTAGAATTTATATGCTATAACTCAGACTCTTTTTATCGTTTATTTAAAACAGATCCCGATCCTTTACACATAAATATCAATGATAAAGTAAAATACATAGTCATCAATGACTCTTCTACAAAACTTGGCATACCTCTAAGTTTTTTTATTGTGAATAATGATAGGGTTATCTTGTTAGTAGAGGCAACATCTTTTGAACTTAAAAAAGCATGACCTATTCTACATGTGCATGGTCATGCTTTCGATAGAAGAATTCTTGCCCTGCCATTTCGTTACACGTAGTAGAAGCAAGTGAGGACCAGGGAAAACAGGATCATCCCGAAACCGGATACGAGCAAAAGCGACGTTCCGCCTCGTAGGATCGCCTCCTTTTTTCGCCGAAAAGAAGCATCCTCTGCCGAATAAAGATCGCTTTCCAGGACGCGGGGTTTGCGGAAGATCATGTCTTTTAACTGCTGGAAGCCGCGTGCGAAAGCGGTGAAGAACCCTGAGCGAATGACCAGGATGATACAGCCGAAGATGACGAAAAAGAGTCCGTACAGAAAGCTGTTATTAATCAGCGGCAAGAGGCTCGATGTCTGGGTGATGAATCCTAGCACGACGCCGCTCGCGATCATGAGCGCGAGTAGCGGGTACGTCCATTTTTTCATGGCGGGTGCACGTCCTTTACTTCGATGTAGGGGTGTTTAGCAATCGCTCAGCCTCCCGCATAAAGGCCAGGGTGGATGGCGAGCAAGCCGCAAGAGAGCGGACGACGAGCCCAATTTGCCGATAGACAGGCGGTGAGAGCTCGATCACTTTCACGTTTGGCAACAAAGAGGGCAGCGTGAGCTCAGGGACGACGGTCACGCCAATGCCGGCTTCTGCCATAGCCAGAATCGTCGTGTTGTCGACGACCTCGTATTTAATCTGTGGTGTTAGGCTTCTTTTGGCAAATTCCTGATGCAGCAGAACCTCGCAGCCGGCCATGGGCATGATAAACGGCTCAGCGGCGAGCTGCTCAAAGGTGAGCGCTCTTTCATTGGCCAGCGGATGCTCTGAGGACAGGACGGCCTTTAGCGGATCCTTCCTGAGTAAAATCCCTTCCAGCCCTTCTTCCGGCAGGATGTGAAATCCCACATCGATGACGCCAGAGTGAATCCACTCTTTGATCTCAGGATAGGTCTCCTCAAAAAGGCGTGTTTCCAGGTGGGGATACAGGCTGCCCAGCTCCCGGATGAGCGGATGCGCGAAATGCTCCGTGGCACTGGGAAAAGAACCGATGCGAATCGTCGTATGTAAAAGGCCGGATGACTTTGCTGCAATTTCTTTGATACGTGATGAATGCTGCAAAATCAATCGGGCAGAGGCAACGATTTCTTCACCGGCTGCGGTAAGCTGTACGCCCGTGCGATTCCTCACAAACAGGGAGACGCCGAGCTCCTTTTCCAAGGTACCGATCGTATGACTCACCCCCGATTGGCTAAGTCCGATCTCCTCACCTGCCCGTGTGAAGTTACCTTTGCTTGCAACCGCTACCAGCACTTCGATTTGAAACAAGGTCATGCCTCTCGTCCTTTCATGAAGGAAATGTCATGTCTAGCATGGGAAACTCTCATTTTACACAGAATTGTGGCAGAATTATGATAATAAACAAGGAAGCAGATCCGAGACCTCTAAAGGAGAGAGCAAAATGAAATTGGTAAATGTCTATCACGTGGACGCGTTTACGCAAGATTCTTTCGCAGGGAACCCCGCAGGCGTTGTTCCTGATGCTGATACGTTGACTGTACAGCAAATGCAGCAGATTGCCAACGAGCTAAACCTTCCTGAATCGGCTTTTTTGATGGCAAGTGATCACCCGGAGGCCGATTTTCGTATCCGCTACTTCACCCCTACGACCGAAATCAATTTTTGCGGCCATGCCACAGTCGGATCGACCTGGCTATTGGCCACCGAAAGAGGATGGCTGGAGAAGGGACGTCCGATTGTATTCGAGACCAATGTCGGGTTGATTCCTGTGACCCTTGACGTCGAGGACGGACAGCTAAAAAAAGTGACAATGACCCAGATTGCGCCATCTGTGCGTGAGATCGAGCTAGATCAAGCAGAGGTAGCACGTATGGTAGGCATTCGCCCGGAAGATCTGGACGATCGCTACCCGATGAAGCTGGCTTCCACTGGGGGATTGCATTTGCTGGTTCCGGTACGCACATATGAGGCGATTGACCGGGCTGTACCGCTGTTTCCAGAGCTGGAAGCATTGAATCGGAAACACCAAATTACCACTACGCATTTGTTCACTTGGAATGGGCCACAAGGCTACGATGTCTACACGCGCGATTTCGCTCCGGCAATTGGCATCCCTGAAGATCCCGTAACAGGTGCAGCCAATGGAGCTTTGGCAGGTTACTTTGTATTGGAAGGCTTTTTGGAAAAAGGAAGCGTGCATCACCTCGTTGTGGGGCAAGGGCATGCGATCCAACGTCCGGGTACCTTGTATGTGACAGTGGAAATGACAGGGGAAACGCCGGTCATTCGCGTCGGTGGAGCTGCCCATGTCACGATTGCAGGTCAGCTTCGCCTGAAAGCGGAGTAATTTTTTCGAAAATAAAGTCCCCTTCATTTGCCTATAGAGGAAGTGCGGGGACTTTTGCTTGAGGTTCCGTTCACTTGCAAGGAAATCAGTATGGCTGCCAGCGCAGCTTCCGGGCTTGGGCAAAGCGCTCCTCGACGTACCGCCAGTTGACGATGTTCCACCAGGCGTTTACGTAGCGGTCCCGTTCATTTTGGTAATGCAGAAAATACGAATGCTCCCAGACATCGAGGACGAGCAGGGGGACCGTATCCCATTGAGACAGGTTTTGGTGCTTTTCCGCCATTAAAATCTCCAGATGCTGGGCGCGAGGTGACCAGACGAGGATCGCCCAACCCGGACCTTCCACTTTGTTTGCCGCCTGGGTGAACTGTGCTTGAAACGAGGAGTACGAGCCAAAGTAGCGTCGGATTGCTTCCGCCAGATCTCCGCTCGGTTCCCCGCCCCCATTTGGGCTCATCGATGGCCAGAAAATGGTATGGAGGTAGTGTCCAGCGCCGTTGAATGCCAGTTCGCGCTCCCAATGCCGAATCAGATCAAAGTTTCCGTTGGCGCGTGCTTCGGCGAGCTTCAGCTCGGCTGTATTCAAGTCGTCTACATATTTTTTATGCAGCTTGTCATGATGGATCCGCATCGTTTCCGCGTCGATATGCGGTTCCAGTGCATCGTAGCTGTAGGGGAGCGGGGGCAGTGTATGGCGGCCAGCAGCGAGAGGGCGGGCGACAGGAACAGGCTCGCGCTGGGAAGGGTAGGAAACGGGAGTGACGACTGCATCAATCTTCTCAGGCTCGTTTAACTGCACCAGACGCAGGAAACGGTGAAACTGCTCCTGTACTTCTTCCGCGCGCGCCAATAGGACAGGCAGCTCCTCGGATTGGGTGTCAGCATTCAGCCGTGCTGCCTTCCTGCCCAATTGGATAAAGGTTTCTTCGAATTTATGCAGGTGATGCTCTAGCTCGCGATTCCATTTTTTCTGGTCTCTCATGCGTTCAATCCACTGACGGCCCCACTGACTCCAGTCCAGCAGCTGCTTGGTTTGTTCTTCCAAGGAAATTCCTCCTGCCTTAGGCAATTCTCATTCCCAACGTATGAAAAGGGCCCAGTGTGTGTGCGGCATTCGCGGAGTACAAGAAATTTAAACTACGCATATGGTAGTAGCACACATGTCAGAGTGGTATGCTGTACTATATTCATCACAACAGGGGAGACACAATTGCATGAGTAGAGAGCGAGCTATAGCCGTCATTGATTCAGGAGTGGGAGGATTAACCGTAGCCAAGGAAGTCATGCGTCAGCTGCCCGAGGAACGGATTGTATACGTGGGAGATAATGCCCGCTGTCCGTACGGCTCCAAATCACCGGAAGAAATTCGTGCCTACAGTTTTCAGATGATTGATTTTGTGATGAAGTCTCCGCTAAAAGCGTTGGTCATTGCATGCAACACTGCGACTGCAGTTGTTCTGGAAGAAGCGAAGGCGCATTTGCCGCTGCCGGTCATCGGCGTGATCGATCCGGGAGCACGTGCTGCTGTCAAAGCAACGAAAACGGGTCATATCGGAGTTATCGGCACTGAAACGACGATCCGTACGAAAGCATATGAGCGCGCATTGCTGCGTGTTCAACCCGATTTGATCGTGTCGGGCATGGCTTGTCCGCCGTTTGTTCCGTTGGTGGAGAACCATATGGCCGACACAGATGAGGCACGCCGCGTGGTGCGGGAAACACTGGCACCTCTCGTCGGCCAAGAGCTGGACACTCTTATCCTGGGGTGCACACATTATCCGCTGCTGGCACCGATCATTCAGGAAGTGATGGGAGATCAGGTCACTTTGATCAATTCTGCCGAAGAAACGGCCAGTGAGCTCGCGAATCAGATTGAGGCGATCAAGAGTATTCAGACGCGGGAAGTGCCACAGCATTTGTTTGTGACGAGTGGGGAAACATCGCGTTTCCGCTCCATCGCAGAAGAGTGGCTGAAATGCCCGGTGCAAGTCGAACACCACTCCTTGGAAAAGTCTTTTCAGTCGTAATTGTCGACTTTGAACGCATAAACCCAAGCCCTGCTCGTATACATGGTAGTACAAAGTGTCTCGAGGAGGGCTGGGAAATGAAGATTCGAAGCATTAGCCAAGCGACAGCTGTGCTAGGGGTCAGCGCTTTGCTGCTATCAGGCTGCGGTCTCTTTGGCCCGGAAAAGGAAGCGACTAGTATCGATGCACCTCCGCAGTCACAGGTGGCAGTGGATGTGCCGGATCTGACGTCGCCTGACAATGGTGCAGCGACAGAGGGAACAGAGACAGTCTTGCAGGGAACAGCTGAGCGTACCGTGTACTTGCAGGATCCGAACGGGTACGTCGTGCCTGTATCTTTGACTCTTCCAAAAGAAGAAGGGGTTGCCAAGCAGGTTCTGAGCTACATGGTCAAAGGTGGGCCGGTAGAAAGCCTGCTCCAGGGTGGATTCACTGCCATACTGCCGCAAGGGACAGAAGTAAAGGGCATCGTCATCAAAAACGGAGTAGCGACCGTCGACTTTTCCAAAGAGTTCAAGACGTATGAGGAAAAAGACGAAAAGCGGATTCTGGATGCGGTGACTCGCGCCATGACAGAGTTCAGCAACGTCAAAACGGTGCAGATCTGGGTGAATGGAACGCCGTTGACGGAGATGCCGGCAGCCAGCACGCCGATTACGCAGCTCGACCGGGGTCATGGAGTCAACCTCGAGTTGGCGGATGGCGCCATACCGGGCAACACATCGTCCGTGACAGTATTTTTCCAAGGGCAGCTGGATGACTCCCGTACGTATTTTGTACCTGTGACTCGTTTGGTTCCTGCTACGGCAGACATCGCGAAGGCTACAGTAGAAGAGCTGATCAAAGGGCCGAAAGAAGGCTCGCAGCTGTTCAGCTCCCTGCTCCGTACGACCCGCGTCCTGGATGTCAAACAGGAGAAAGACCTGCTCACTGTCAACCTGAGCAACGACATCCTCAAGTATGACGAAGGCAAGGAAGCAAGTCCGGATGCACTTGAGTCGCTCGTTTTGTCACTGACGGAGAGCACGGGCGCACCAAAAGTGCAGCTATTGGTAGAGGGTAAGCCCTTGACGAATGGCGACTACACCAAACCGGTGAGCCGTCCCGTTCAGCTAAATCCGCTGCAATTCTAATCTACCAGAGGCAAAAGACCACGTTCGGCGCTGCGAGCGTGGTTTTTTTGTACAGTAAGAATTTGCCACAAAGCTAGGCGGAGCCAAGTTTTCTAACTACGCTTTTTCGAGAGGCTCTCCACAGACTCCAACCGATGACGACAGAGAAAAGCGTGACGCATGTCCCAGCAGCAAACCCTACTAGTCTGGGCTCCGCAAAAGAGAGCAGCCAGCCTCCAGCCAGCATCGACAGCCCGATAAGTACGTTGGATACCGTTGCTTCTAGGGCGAATACCCGCCCTTGATAATCACTTCGGACATGCTGCATCAGCAAGGTGCGCAAGCTGGCGTTTCCGATGCCTCCCGCAATCGTGGACAAGGCATAGCAGACCGCCGCCACGTAGATGGTGGGAGCCATGCTGGTCAGGATTAATGCGACTCCCTCCAATGACAGACTCCAAAAGGACGTTTTGTACAGCTTTTTCGCAAAGCGATCCGCAGCCAATCCCCCAAGGATAAAGCCAACACCAATCGCACCATAGAATAGACCGATCCCCATCTCACCCGCCTGGAAGACCTGATAGGCATAGACGCTGATCAGGACGTTGATGATTCCTCCTCCAATCGGCCAAAGGGCAGTCATCAGCAGGATGGAGCGAACGATCGGAGTGTGAGCCGCAAAGGCAATCACATCACGATAAGAAGCTTGAGGCGTTGATGGAGAAGGACAGCTGCGATCGGGACGAGGAAAGGCAAGACGCATGATCAGAATTCCAGACAAAAGGAACGACAAGGAGTTGTAGACGAAAGCAGCCTCTGTTCCCCATAAGGCGATAAAAATCCCCCCAATCAAAGAGCCGATCGCCATTACCATTCCGTACACGCTTTGATCGAGAGCGTTTGCAGTCGCGAGCTCCTCTGGTTCGACGAGGTGAGGCAGGATCGACAGGCGGGATGGCTGATACAGCGAGGAGAATGCCACGAGAGAAAACGTCCCGAGATAGACGAGCCAGATGTCGTCCGCCGAAGAGATGAGCAAGAAGCTCAAAGCGAGAAGAGCACGGGCAAAGTCACAGAAAATCATGACTTTCTTTTTGTCCCAGCGGTCGGCGAGGACCCCGCCCAGAGGGCCGAACAGCAGATGGGGAAGCGTTCGCAGAGCAAGCGTAATGCCGACAGCCATTGCGCCTGACGTCAATTCCATGAGCAGGCTGAGCACGGCGACGCTGTTGAACCAATCCCCGATGCCACTAAGCAGATTCGCGGTGAGCATCCGCCGCAGGTTGGGATGGCGTAAAACGTGTACCGATTGCATGAGGATCACCTGATTTCTATAAATTAGATAATTAGCTAATTAGATAATAATCGAATTTATAAATCAATCGCAACCCTTTTTCTCGCCCGAAGGAGGAATCATCCTATTCATGCGAATATTTGCAATTGAGGCAAATAGCCGTTGGACGTTTGTTCAGTGGCAGACCAAATCCTGCCTCTGGTATAATGAGCGAAGTGTATCAAAGCGATTTAGGAGGAACTTGGAATGAGAGTGGATGGCCGTGCCCATGACCAATTGCGCCCAGTTACGATTACGCGCAATTACATTAAACACGCAGAAGGATCTTGCTTGATCGAAGTCGGAGATACAAAGGTGATTTGTACGGCAACTCTGGAGGATCGAGTACCTCCGTTTATGCGTGGTGGCGGAAAGGGATGGATCACAGCCGAGTACTCCATGCTCCCGAGAGCGACAGCAACGCGCAATGCTCGGGAGTCGTCCAAAGGGAAAGTAGGCGGGCGCACGATGGAGATCCAGCGCTTGATCGGGCGTGCCCTGCGTTCAGTCGTTCATCTGGAAGCGATGGGCGAGAAGACGATCTGGATTGATTGTGACGTGATTCAGGCGGATGGCGGTACGAGAACAGCCTCCATTACAGGTGCATTCGTCGCCTTGGTTGATGCGATGCAAAAGCTGGTGGTGAGCGGGACCTGGAAGCAGCTGCCCCTGCACGATTTTCTGGCAGCGACCTCAGTAGGCGTCATCGGGGAAGAAACGCTGCTGGACTTGAATTACAAAGAAGATTCGACAGCTACCGTTGACATGAACGTCGTCATGACAGGCAAAGGCAAATTCGTTGAGCTGCAAGGTACCGGGGAGGATGCTCCATTCTCGCCTGAACAGCTGCAGGACATGATCGCACTTGCCAAAACAGGGATCAACCAGCTGGTTGCCGCTCAGAAAGAGGCCTTGGCTGACGTACCTTTGACGTTTGCAGACAATGTAGCGGAGGAAAGCCATGTCTAGTCGTAAACAAGTGGTGCTCGCCACGCGCAACCAGGGAAAAGTCAAAGAGTTTAACAGACTCTTTGCGGAAGCAGGCTGGGAAGGTATTAGCCTGGCGAATTTTGAAAACGTGCCTGAAGTAGTAGAGGATGGAGAAACATTCGAAGCAAACGCGATAAAAAAGGCAGTGACGATTTCTACATACTTGGGAATGCCTGCAATCGGTGACGACTCGGGCTTGGAGGTCGATGCCCTGGAGGGGAGACCGGGTGTTTACTCGGCACGCTATGCAGGTGAGGACGCTACCGACGAAGAGAATTGGCGCAAGCTCCTGCAGGAAATGGAAGCTGTACCGGATGCGGATCGTACGGCGCGCTTCCGCTGCACACTGGCTTTTGTTGTGCCAGGAGGGGAGCCTGTCATCACGAGTGGTGCCTGCGAAGGTATGATCGCACACGAACCGGCTGGGACGAACGGCTTCGGCTATGACCCCGTCTTTTATTTGCCCGAGCAAAATAAAAGGATGGCACAGCTGGCACCGGAGGAGAAAAATCAGATCAGCCATAGAGCGCGTGCCATGCAAAAATTGCTGCAAGTCCTGCGCGAGCAAAAGTAAGCAAGCGGCGCCAGCTAAAAGAAAGAACGGGAGAGTGAGGTCGCAGGTGGGGATTCTGGTGATGAGCGACAGCCATGGTCTGGTGAGGGAAGTTGCGCAAGTTGTGGGCAGACATAAAGTAGAGAAAATCCTGCATTGCGGGGATTTCTGTGTGGATCATACGCGAGATCCCTTTTCCAAAATGACGCTCGTTAGGGGTAACTGCGATACCACAAAGGCGGTCCCGACGGAGCAGCAGACGAAATGGAATGATTTACATATTCTGCAAACCCACGGCCATCTGTTCGGCGTGAAAAGCTCGCTGCTGCGTCTCCATTACCGTGCAGAGGAGACGGGTGCAAACGTCGTCATTTTTGGCCACTCCCATGTTCCCGTCTGTGGCGTGGAGCGGGATGTCCTGTTCCTCAACCCCGGAAGCCTCCAGATGCCGCGCGGTTTTGACGTCCCGACCTATGCGATTTTGGAGCAAACGGGAGTAACATCCACTGCCGTGCAAGTCTCGGTTTCTTTCTACGATCATCTGGGCAGCCCTGTGAAAAGTCTGGGAGGAAAATACTCTCTTAGACGCTAAAACAGGGTCTTGTTGAAAATGAAAAGTTTTGTGCTATACTAGAATGGTTATAATGGCTAGAATATTATCGTCCGAGCCTGTATGGCTGGCGGTGTTCTTTGATCCAATCTAGGAGGGGAAGTTTACGTGGCAGCAAATTGGGAAAAGGTAGAGAATAACCAGGGAGTCCTGACGGTTGAAGTAGATGCTTCGGAAGTAGACGCAGCATTGGACCAAGCGTTTAAAAAAGTGGTTCAAAAAGTTCAGGTTCCTGGATTCCGTAAAGGGAAAGTTCCGCGCAAAATGTTTGAAGCGCGTTTTGGTGTAGAATCTTTGTATCAGGATGCACTCGACATTCTGCTTCCAACTGCATACGGACAAGCTGTGAAAGAAGCTGGCATCGAGCCAGTTGACCGTCCAGAAGTTGACGTAGCACAAATGGAGCAAGGAAAAAACCTCATCTTCAAAGCGACTGTAACTGTGAAGCCAGAAGTGAAACTCGGCGACTACAAAAACCTGAGCATCGAAGAAAAAGACTTCTCTGTAACAGAAGAAAGCGTTGATGCTGAGCTGAAGCGTATGCAAGAGCGTCATGCTGAACTGGTAGCAGTTGAAGAGGGTGCTGCTCAAAACGGCGACCTGGCAGTAATCGACTTCGAAGGCTTCCAAGACGGTGTAGCGTTTGAAGGCGGAAAAGCAGAAGACTACTCTCTGGAACTGGGTTCCGGTACTTTCATCGCTGGCTTTGAAGAGCAAGTAGTAGGCTTGAATGTTGGCGAAGAAAAAGACATTACCGTAACATTCCCAGAAGAATACCACTCTCCAAACCTCGCTGGTAAAGAAGCGGTATTCAAAGTGAAACTGACTAGCTTGAAGCGCAAAAACCTGCCAGTTTTGGACGACGAGTTCGCAAAAGACGTGAGCGAGTTCGACACTCTGGAAGAGCTGAAAGCTGACACCAAGAAAAAACTCGAAGAAAAATCCGCGCAAGACAAAGATCAATATGTTCGTGAGCAACTCGTTCTGAAAGCAGCTGAAAACGCTGAGATCGATCTGCCAGAAGTTATGGTAGAACACGAACTGGATCAAATGGTAAACGAGTTTGGCCAACGTCTCCAATACCAAGGTATGACATTGGAGCTGTACTTCCAGTTCTCTGGTATGGACGAAAGCCAACTGCGTGACCAACTGCGCGCAGATGCAACTTCACGTGTTCGGACATCCCTGACACTGGAAGCAATCGGAAAAGCTGAAAACATCGAAGCAACAGAAGAAGATGTAAACGAAGAGCTGAACAAGCTGGCTGGCGTTTATGGCCGCCCTGCAGACGAGTTGCGTAAAATCTTCTCCGCTCAAGATGGTATGGCAGCCCTGTACCGCGATGTTCAAACTCGCAAAACAGTAGATTTCCTGGTTGCAGAAAGCAAAGTAAGTGCATAAGCTTAGGAAGAACGAATGATTGACCAGTAGGCGGGCAACCGCTTGCTACTTTTGGAAAACACAAGGCACGATACGCTCGTGCCTTGTTTTTCCACCGAAGGATATTTTTTTCGAGGTCCTTCTCACTGCATTACGAGGTCGCATAGCCACATGCTTTTCGGCAAAGGAGGAACATACATATGCTGATCCCTATGGTCATTGAACAAACGAGCAGAGGCGAACGCTCCTATGATATCTACTCGCGCCTCTTGAAAGACCGGATTATCCTTTTGGGCACAGAGATTGATGATGAAGTCGCCAATCTGATCGTCGCCCAACTGCTGTTTTTGCAGGCAGAAGATCCGGACAAAGATATTTCGCTATACATAAACTCTCCTGGCGGTTCTGTAACCGCAGGCATGGCTATCTACGACACGATGCAGTACATTAAGCCTGACGTTTCTACGATCTGTGTAGGCATGGCAGCAAGCATGGGAGCGTTCCTCTTGGCGGCGGGAGCAAAGGGCAAGCGTTTTGCTCTGCCGAACAGTGAAGTCATGATTCACCAACCGCTCGGCGGCGTGCGCGGGCAAGCAGAGGATATCCGCATTCATGCAGATTGGATCCTCAAAACCAAACGCCAGCTTAATGAAATTTTGTCAGAGCGGACAGGTCAGCCTATCGAACGAGTAGAGGCAGATACGGATCGCGACAATTTCATGAGCGCAGAGGACGCAAAGGCCTATGGCTTGATCGATGCTATTATTGAACGCAAAAACTGACCCGTTGTGAGGTGAAGCGCATGTTTAAGTTTAACGACGACAAAGGCCAATTGAAGTGCTCCTTCTGCGGCAAGTCCCAGGAACAGGTGCGCAAGCTGGTAGCTGGTCCTGGTGTATACATCTGTGACGAGTGTATCGAACTGTGCAATGAGATTGTACAGGAAGAGCTGGGCACGGAAGAAGAAATCGACATGAAGGAAATCCCGAAGCCAGTGGAAATCCGCAAAATCCTGGACGACTATGTCATCGGTCAGGATCTGGCGAAAAAATCGCTGTCTGTCGCGGTATACAACCACTACAAACGGATTAATTCCGGCGCCAAGATCGAGGATGTGGAGCTGCAAAAATCCAACATCATGCTGATCGGGCCGACTGGTAGCGGTAAAACCTTGCTGGCGCAAACGCTGGCTCGCATCTTGAATGTTCCGTTCGCAATCGCTGATGCCACTTCCCTGACAGAAGCCGGCTATGTGGGCGAAGACGTGGAAAATATCTTGCTGAAGCTGATCCAGGCAGCCGATTACGATGTAGAGAAAGCAGAAAAAGGCATTATCTACATCGATGAGATCGACAAGGTCGCTCGCAAATCGGAAAACCCATCGATCACACGCGATGTTTCCGGTGAAGGCGTACAGCAAGCTTTGCTCAAAATTTTGGAAGGTACCGTTGCGAGTGTTCCTCCGCAAGGCGGCCGTAAGCATCCGCATCAGGAGTTCATCCAGATCGATACCTCCAACATCCTGTTCATTTGCGGTGGAGCATTTGACGGGGTGGAGCAAATCATCAAGCGCCGTTTGGGCAAGAAGGTCATCGGTTTCGGTGCCGACTTTACGGAAGGCGTAAAAGGCGATCTGAAAGCTGGAGAGTATCTGAAATACGTACTTCCAGAAGACCTTTTGAAATTTGGTCTGATTCCAGAGTTCGTCGGTCGTTTGCCAGTACTGGCGACGCTCGAGCCATTGGATGAAGAGACGCTCGTACGCATTTTGACGGAGCCGAAAAACTCCCTCGTGAAGCAGTATCAAAAACTGCTGAGCTTAGACGGAGTCGAGCTCGAGTTCGATGCGGGTGCACTCCTGCAAATCGCGAAAGAAGCGATCAAACGCAATACAGGTGCACGCGGACTTCGTGCGATCATCGAGCAAATCATGCTCGATATGATGTACGAACTGCCTTCTCGTGAAGACGTCGACAAGTGCGTCATTACGGAAGAAACCGTACGTGATAAAGTGAAGCCGCAGCTCATGAACAAAGAGGGTCATGAAGTTCGTGGAGAAACTGCATAAGCTACTTGCTGGAAAAAAAGCCGCTCCGTGCATTCGGGGCGGTTTTTTGCATTTCCGAAAGCCTTTTGGGGACGTGGGTTCTTGGTTTACGTCTACGATTGCGGGGCAATACTACAAGATATAGTTCAAGAGACGCTTTTACATAGGTGCAGTGGGAGGGATTCAAATGGACTATACGACATTGGTCATTGCCGTCATTGAAGTAGTCGTTGGGATCGTAATCGGGACCTACTTTTGGAATTTGCTGCGAGCACAACGGAATACCAAGACGTCCACGGAGAAAGAGTCGAGAAAGGATCTGGATTCGATTCGGCGGATGAGAATGGTGGCTTTGACGGAGCCGCTATCCGAGAAGACGAGACCGTCCACACTGGAGGAGATCGTCGGACAAGAGGATGGGCTGCGTGCATTGAGGGCAGCGCTGTGCGGACCAAACCCACAGCATGTCATCGTATATGGGCCGCCGGGAGTAGGCAAAACGGCAGCAGCCAGGGTCGTTCTGGAGGAAGCCAAGAAAAATCAGCTTTCCCCCTTTACTGCGGATGCCAAATTCATTGAGATTGATGCGACGATTGCGCGATTTGACGAACGAGGGATAGCGGATCCGTTGATTGGCTCCGTCCATGATCCGATCTACCAAGGAGCAGGCTCCCTCGGTCAGGCAGGGATTCCCCAGCCGAAGCCAGGAGCTGTTACCAAAGCACACGGAGGAATGCTGTTCCTCGACGAAATTGGCGAGCTGCATCCTGTGCAAATGAACAAACTGCTGAAGGTGCTGGAAGACCGTAAAGTTATGCTGGAAAGCGCTTATTACAGTGAGGAAAACAGCCAAATTCCTTCGCATATTCATGACGTGTTCAAGTATGGGCTGCCTGCTGACTTTCGTTTGGTGGGAGCAACGACGCGATTGCCGGAGGAACTGCCTGCCGCGCTGCGCTCCCGTTGTCTGGAGATCTTTTTCCGTCCATTGAAGCCAGGTGAGATTGGCAGCATCGTGCGTACGGCAGTTGCCAAGATGGAACTGGATATTGAGGATGCGGCAGTTTCTGTCATTGAGCGCTATGCGACAAACGGGCGGGAAGCGATCAATACGCTGCAAATCTCCGCCGGGATCGCCTTGACGGAAGAACGGAAGAATATCGTCGCTGCGGATGTAGAGTGGGTGATGCACAGCAGTCAGAAATCGCCGCGCCCGGAAAAACAGGTGCATGAAACCCCACAGATCGGCTTGGTCAATGGTCTTGCCGTCTATGGCCCCAACATGGGCAGTGTGATGGAGCTTGAGGTAACAGCATCGCCAGCCATGGTCAATGGCCAAGGAAAAATGGCGATTACGGGAATGGCAGAGGAAGAGGAAATGGGCAGTCGCAGCAGGACCATTCGCCGAAAATCGATGGCGAGAGGTTCCGTGGAAAACGTGTTGACCGTTTTGCATCGCATGGGCATACGTCCGTACGATTACGATCTGCATATCAATTTTCCAGGTGGGATTCCTGTAGATGGACCATCAGCAGGAATTACGATTGCAACAGCGATTTACTCTGCAATTCGCGGCATTCCGGTTGACAACCGTTTGGCGATGACCGGCGAAGTCAGCATCCACGGGAAAGTGAAACCAGTGGGTGGGGTCGTTGCCAAGGTCGAAGCAGCCAGACAAGCTGGGGCGACACGCGTCCTTATTCCTGAGGAGAACTGGCAAAGCATTTTTGCGGAGATGAAAGGCATTGAGATTATCCCGGTATCGACGGTTGCCCAAGTGATGGAGCTCGCGGTACCTGAACAGGCCGAGCCCGAGGCGGAAACGACGGGCTTTACACTGCAGCTTCCTGCTGATGATCTGGCATCTTCGCCATTTTCCTTGTAACACTCGGGAGCGCATGCAAATTAGACATCGCATGGCGTTTGCGCTACAATGGAAAAAAGCTTCTGCTTGCAAAGAGTAGTGGGCCGCTATTCCTTGGCCCGCTTTGCTTTTGGGGGCGCCGTACGGGAGCGAAAACGGCTATTTCAACCGTTTTTGCATGTACGACCAAAAGACTGAAAACTCTTAAGCTGACTCATTGCAAGAGGGATAGATTCAACAAGGAGAGGTGCATCCGCTTGGGCGAACGTTCCGGTAAACGAGAATTACCGCTTCTCCCGCTGCGTGGCTTGCTTGTGTATCCGACTATGGTGCTCCATTTGGACGTGGGACGTGAAAAGTCTATTCGTGCCTTGGAGCAAGCGATGGTGGACGACAACAAGATCTTGCTTGCGACACAGGAAGAAGTACACATAGAGGAACCAGATGCTGAGCAAATCTACAGCATCGGAACTGTTGCACGCGTAAAACAGATGCTGAAGCTGCCAAACGGTACAATCCGTGTATTGGTAGAAGGCTTGCAGCGTGCCAAAATCGAGGAATATCTTCAACAGGAAGATTATTTCGTCGTGTCCATTACATATTTGCAGGAAGAAAAAGCAGAGGAAAACGAAGTGGAAGCGTTGATGCGTTCGCTGCTCAACCACTTTGAGCAATACATCAAGCTGTCGAAAAAGGTTTCCCCGGAGACGCTCACATCCGTACAGGACATCGAGGAGCCGGGCAGACTTGCCGACGTGATTGCTTCTCATTTGCCTTTGAAAATGAAGGACAAACAGGAAATTCTCGAGACGATTAACATCCAGGAGCGTCTGGAGATCCTGCTCACGATCCTGAACAACGAGCGCGAGGTGCTGGAGCTCGAGCGCAAGATTGGCAACCGAGTAAAGAAGCAGATGGAGCGCACGCAGAAGGAATACTACCTGCGTGAGCAAATGAAGGCGATTCAAAAAGAACTGGGCGACAAGGACGGCCGCCAGAGCGAAGTAGATGAGCTGCGTGCTCAGCTGGAAAAGTCCGATGCACCTGAGCGGATCAAAACCAAGATCGAAAAAGAGCTGGAGCGTCTGGAAAAAATGCCGTCGACCTCCGCAGAGGGCTCTGTCATTCGTACGTATATTGATACGCTGTTTGCGTTGCCGTGGACAAAGACGACCGAGGATAACCTCGACATCAAGCATGCAGAAGAAGTACTGGACGAAGATCACTACGGTCTTGAAAAGCCAAAAGAGCGCGTGCTGGAGTACTTGGCTGTCCAAAAGCTCGTCAATTCCATGCGTGGCCCGATTCTTTGTCTGGTCGGCCCTCCTGGGGTAGGGAAAACGTCACTCGCTCGCTCAGTTGCTCGTGCACTGGGCCGTGAGTTTGTCCGTATTTCCCTCGGTGGTGTGCGGGACGAAGCAGAGATTCGTGGTCATCGCCGCACATACGTAGGGGCCTTGCCAGGACGGATTATCCAGGGAATGAAGCAGGCTGGCACGATTAATCCTGTATTTTTGCTGGATGAGATCGACAAGCTCGCTTCTGACTTCCGCGGCGATCCTGCTTCCGCTCTTCTGGAAGTGCTCGACCCGAACCAGAATGACAAGTTTAGCGATCATTATATAGAAGAAACGTACGACCTGACGAACGTGATGTTCATTACGACGGCGAACAGCCTCGACACCATTCCGCGTCCACTGCTCGACCGGATGGAGGTCATCTCGATCTCCGGCTACACGGAGCTGGAGAAGCTGAACATCCTGCGTGGCTACCTGCTGCCTAAGCAAATGGAAGACCACGGTCTGGGTAAAGATAAGCTGCAAGTGAATGAGGATGCAATGCTCAAGCTCGTTCGTTTGTACACGCGCGAAGCCGGGGTGCGCAATCTGAATCGCGAAGCGGCAAACGTATGTCGAAAAGCGGCCAAGATCATCGTAAGCGGAGAGAAAAAGCGCGTAGTGGTTACGGCCAAAACGTTGGAATCTTTGCTCGGCAAACCTCGCTATCGCTACGGCCTGGCTGAGAAACAGGATCAGGTTGGTTCCGTCACAGGATTGGCATGGACACAGGCTGGCGGCGACACGCTGAATGTAGAAGTGAGCATTTTGGCGGGGAAAGGCAAGCTGACTCTGACCGGTCAATTGGGCGACGTAATGAAAGAGTCGGCGCAAGCTGCATTCAGCTACATCCGCTCTCGTGCCAACGAATGGGGAATCGACCCCGACTTCCATGAGAAGAACGACATCCACATCCACGTACCAGAAGGCGCGATTCCTAAAGACGGTCCGTCTGCAGGGATTACGATGGCAACCGCATTGGTGTCTGCTCTGACAGGAATTCCGGTGAAAAAGGAAGTCGGAATGACGGGCGAAATTACCCTGCGTGGCCGTGTGCTGCCGATTGGAGGCCTGAAAGAAAAATGCATGTCTGCACACCGCGCAGGCTTGACGACGATCATTTTGCCAAAGGACAATGAAAAAGACATCGAGGACATTCCAGAAAGCGTTCGCGAAGCCCTTACTTTCTATCCGGTTAAGCATTTGGACGAAGTGCTGCAGCGTGCTCTAACGAAACAACCGGTAGGTGAAAAGAAATGAAAGTAACATCATCCGAGTTTATCATAAGCGCTGTTGGACCCAAGCAATACCCGGAGGACGGACTGCATGAGATCGCTCTCGTGGGCCGTTCCAACGTCGGTAAGTCATCCCTATTGAACAAAATGATGAATCGCAAAGGTCTGGCGCGTATCAGCTCCCGTCCAGGGAAAACGCAAACCTTGAACTACTTTCGCGTCAACAACATGCTCTATTTTGTAGACTTTCCTGGCTACGGCTACGCGAAAGTAGCGAAGACCATCAAAGAGCAATGGGGCAAGATGATTGAAGGCTATTTGAAGAATCGCCAGGAGCTGCGCTTCGTGATTCAGCTGGTCGATATTCGCCACGCACCGAGCAAGGACGATATCGCCATGTATGACTGGTGCAAGCAAATCGGGATTCCGACTGTGGTGGTGGCGACCAAAGGCGATAAAATTGCACGTGGACGCTGGCTGCAGCATACAAAAGTAATCCGTCAAAGTCTGCGTTTGCGCGGAGATGACACAATCATCGTCTTCTCCTCGGAGACAGGACAGGGTAAAGATGAGCTATGGGGAGAAATTCTCCGCCGCTTGCGTGGTGGCGATCAGACGGCAGAAGTGGCGGAGACACCCGTGGAAACTCCTGCGCCTGTAGCAGGTAAAAACGACTGACGCTATTTCCGGAGGGGGAAGGGGAGGCAGCATTCGTGAGCGAGGTTGCACGCTTTGCCATACGTGGCGTAATCGAAGGTTTTTACGGAACGCCCTGGACGCATGCAGAGCGGCTGGACATGATCCATTTCCTTGGCAGACATGCCTACAACACCTATTTTTATTCCCCAAAGGACGATTTGTACTTGCGGGAAAAATGGATGGAAAAGCATCCAGAAGTGGCTGAGCGTGAAATTGACGAGCTGATCAGGCAGACCGTAAAAGACAAGGTCCAATTCGTCTACTGCCTAAGTCCGGGATTGAGTATGGAGTACAGCAATCAGGACCATACCGACTTGCTTTTGAGGAAATACCGCATGATGTACGACAAAGGGGTTCGGTTTTTTGCTCTGCTGTTCGATGATATTCCGATGCACCTCCTGCACGCGGCGGATACAGCGCGATACGATCATTTGGCGGCAGCCCATGTCGATGTCACGATGCGTGTGTGGAGCGAGCTGAAAAGCTGGTCGCAGTCGATCAAATTGGCAATCTGTCCAACCCAGTACAACGGGCTTGGAAAAGAACCGTACGTCCAGTATGTGGGCATGCATCTGCCAGAGGGGATCGATCTTTTCTGGACAGGTCGTTTTGTCTGCTCCCCATTTTTAACGGATGGCGACGCACAGCGATTTCAGAAATATACGAATCACAAGCCTTTGTACTGGGACAATTATCCCGTGAATGATTTGGCGATGGCAAACGAGCTGCATATCGGTCCGCTGCGTCACCGGGACCCCGATCTGTGGAGTCATTCAGAAGGCTACGTGGCGAATGCGATGTCCAGGCCGGAATGCTCGAAGATTCCTTTGATTACGACGGCGGCTTACTTGCGCGATCCGCTGGGCTACGATCCGCAGACGGCATGGGAAGAAGCTGTAAATGAGGTCGTCGGTGAAAAGGACGCAGCTGCCTTTATGCGCTTCGCTGATAACGTGCAGAGCTCCTTTCTGAACGAAATCGAATCACCGCGGATGATGGAAGCTCTGCTCAAGTTTCGCTTTCAGTTTCTTCAGGGAGACCGACAGGAGGCGGTAGCACAGCTGCAGTCTCTGTTTGTCGAAATGGAGGAAGCCGCAGAGCAGCTGCTGCAGGGAATGACCAATCAAAAGCTTGCACTCGAATGCAGGCCATGGCTCGAAAAGTACCGCCACTGGGCGAAAGTCGGCCAATCGGCTGTCGGTCTGGTCGAGGCAGGGACGAGTGGAAGGCTGACACAGGCTGCCTTTCACCTGCTGAAGCTGAAGCAATGGCTGAAGCGGACGGAGAAGCTGCCGCAAAAAGTATGCGGGCAAGTCATGAATCTGTTTGTCGACGCGGTCATGCAGGAAGTTCGGAAGGCGACCTGATTGCCCTTACAGAAAAACAAAAAGGTTCCCCTCTCGATCCGTGAGAAGGGAACCTTTTTGTATCAGATGGAACTTATCTTATACAGATTCGCTGCTATCGTTCGGTTTGTTCTTTTCTACCCGACTGCTGCGGATCCATTCCTGGATGGGAAGCTCTGCCAGTATCATCCCGATGAAGATCAGCAGACAGCCGACGAGCTGTCGTCCGTTCAAGACTTCGTGGATGAAGATGTAGGAGGTCAGTGCGGCGAATACGGGTTCCAGTGCAAAAATAAGCGCGACCCTGGTCGAGCTAGTCTGCTTTTGCAGGGCCGTCTGTGCCAGAAAGGCCAAGGCTGTTGCAAAGATAGAAGTGATGATGAGCCCGAATGCAACTTCTGTCTGGAACAAAATGTGTGGATCAAAGGCACGGCTGTAATCCTCAAAGAAGAACGCGTAGATCCAGCTCATGATCGCTACGGTTCCAAGCTGGGTGATGGCAAGCGGCAGGGCGGAAAATTGCGGCGCGTACTTTCCGGTAAAGACGATTTGCATCGCAAAGCAGATCGCACAGCCAAAGACGAGAATGTCACCAAGATTAAAAGAGAACTCTTGATTTTGTGTCAGAAGGTACAGACCAAATGCAGCAAGGATAACCCCGACAACTGCTGCCGGTTTGGCACGCTCTTTTAATAGAAGCATGGAGAACAACGGTACCAGAACGACAGACAGACCTGTGATGAAGCCTGCTTTCGATGGCGTCGTGTAGAGAAGCCCCACTGTTTGCAGAGCGTAGCCGAGGCAGAGCCAAAACCCGAGGATCACGCCGGATTTGACCAGCTGGCGGCTCCAATCCTTCCAACGATGACGGTACAAGAAGACTTGTATGATGAGCAAAAAGAGTGCAGCGATGGTAAAGCGAACCGCATTAAACGTGTTTGGAGGAAGCAACTCGATCGCCTGTTGGACGACCAGGAAAGTAGACCCCCAGATAAAAGCAATTAATAGCAGTGTGAAATCTGCCACCCATGGTTTTTTCAATGCTTCTAATCTCCCCTCCACCAACATTCGAAATGTTATGGTTTTTCTTTTATCTAGCCTGCATCTTAAGCCATTCTACAGGGGAAAGCAAGGGAATGGAACCATGAGTTTCGATATGAAAACCGACTCCATCGGATGGAAAGTGCACGCCGTTAATAAATTTTTCACAATTACTCGTGGTCGATTCTGGACATAATGTTATAATAATAGTGCATTTTACACATGGTGTATGTAAGCACGTCATGCTGGGAGGACATTATGGATATTCTTTTGCTGGGCCTCAATTATAAAACGGCGCCTGTCGAAATACGCGAAAAATTTACGTTTAGTGACGATGGGACCGCCCGTGCTCTTCATCTACTCTCCCAGACGAAGAGTATTGCGGAATGTATCATTCTCGGTACGTGCAATCGCACGGAGATTTATGTCGTATGTGATCAGGCCAACATCGGCCGTGACTATACACGTCGCTTTTTAGCGGAATGGTTTGGTGTGGAGAAAGAGCAATTTAAGGATCATTTGTATATAAAGGAAAACGAAGAGGCGATAGACCATCTGTTCCGTGTATCTTCTGGACTGGATTCCATGGTCGTAGGAGAGACGCAGATTTTGGGACAGGTGCGTGACGCTTTCTTGCTGGCGCAGGAGCATGCGACGACGGGCACTGTGTTTAACATGCTGTTCAAGCAAGCGATTACGTTTGCCAAGCGTGCGCATACCGAGACAGCGATTGGTCAAAATGCCGTATCGGTCAGCTACGCGGCTGTTGAGCTCGGGAAGAAGATTTTCGGTTCCTTTGCAGGGAAATCGGTGCTGATCGTAGGGGCAGGCAAGATGAGTGAGCTGACAGCCAAGCATTTGCATGCGAATGGCTCGGAAAAAGTGATCGTGGCCAATCGCACACTGGAAAGAGCGCAGCTGCTGGCCGAGAAATTCAAAGGGGACTCCTGTACGATGGAGCAGCTGCCAGCGGCGCTGCTCGAAGCAGACATCGTCATCAGCTCGACTGGGGCAAACGGCTACGTCCTGGGCAAAAACGAACTGGCTCCGATCATGAAAAAGCGCAAGCATCGTCCACTGTTCATGGTCGATATCGCGGTACCGCGTGATTTAAACCCTGATTTGCACGATCTGGACAATGTGTTTCTCTATGATATCGACGATCTGGAAGGCATCGTGGCGAGCAACGTGGCTGAGCGTTCCCGTGAAGCAGATCGCATCGATGCCATGATTCAGGACGAGATCCTCGCTTTTTCCAACTGGTATCAAACGCTTGGCGTGGCACCTTTGATTGCTGCTCTGCGTGAAAAGACGCTGGGTGTCCAGGTGGAAGCGATGCGCAAGATCGAAAACAAGCTGCCTAACCTGACAGAGCGCGACCTACATATCATTCGCAAGACGACAAAAGGGATCGTGAATCAGCTCATGCATGATCCGGTGGTGCGCTTGAAAGAGATGGCGGCTTCAAAAGATGGCGAGGAAGTTTTGGAGATGTTCGCCAAGATGTTTGCCTTGGAGGATATTTTGGAACGTACAGAAAAGGAAGCCAAGTGGGCAGACGAGAAAACCAAACAAGTAGCTGCTCCCGCGCCCGCGATTAGAGCAAACCGATAGAAACCGATAGAAACCGATGGGAAAGAGGGGAGAGAGTGCATGGCCGAGGTGAGATGGATCTACGACCTGACGATCTTTCTCTACGCTGCAAGTGTTCTCTTCTATTTTAACGACTTCTTGCAAAGCAACCGGAAAGTCAATCGTTTGGCTTTCGGGTTGCTTGTTGTCGTTTGGGCCTTGCAAACTGCTTTTTTTGTTTCACAGACAATCATGAAGACGTATTTTCCTGTCATCACTTTGTTTGAAACGCTCTTTTTTTATTCATGGGTGTTGGTAAGTCTCTCACTTGCCATTCACTATTTTTTTCGAATAGACTTACTGGTGTTTTTTACGAATATTATTGGGTTTGTCGTTCTGGTCATGTCCATGTTTTTGCCGGAGACACCGATCGTCGCCGTATCGAGCGTTTTGCAATCCGAGCTGCTGTTGACACATGTAACGCTGGCGATGTTCAGCTACGGCGCATTTTCCTTGTCCCTGATTTTTTCCGGCATGTACCTGCTGCAGCATAAAATGCTCAAGGAACGCCGATGGACACCGCTGCTGCGGAGGCTACCGAGCCTCGATCAGCTGGAGAGCTACGCGTACCGGATGAACATGCTCGGTGTGCCCATGCTGTTGCTTTCGATTGTATTGGGGATTATTTGGGCGAAAATGGTACTGCCGGATAAATTTATGCTGGATGCCAAGGTGGTCCTTTCTCTCATCGTGCTAGCCAGCTATTCCTTCTGGGTTTATAAAAGATACAGGGATACGATGCCGATTCGCAAAATGCAGATTTGGAACATCCTTGCATTCGCTTTGCTTTTGATCAACTTTTTTGGAGCGAATACTTCAACATTTCACAGCTGGTGGTAAAGCTGTTCTAGGAGGCAGTCATGAAAAAATGGAACGTGGGTACGCGGCGCAGCAGATTGGCGCTGATTCAGACGAATTGGGTGGTAGACCGTCTGAAGGAGATCGCGCCGGAAGCGGATTTTGCTCTGCATGAGATCGTGACCAAGGGCGACCGCATCCTCGATGTGACCTTGTCCAAGGTCGGGGGAAAAGGCTTGTTTGTAAAAGAGATTGAACAGTCTCTGTATGATAAAGAAACGGATTTTGCCGTACACAGCTTGAAGGACATGCCTGCTGAGCTTCCGGAGGGGCTGGTCATTGGCGCGATTCCCAAACGGGTGGATCCGCGAGATGTACTGCTCTCGAAGGACGGAAAAACGCTGGATGAACTCCCGGAAGGAGCGATTGTGGGAACGAGCAGTCTGCGCCGTGCCGCACAGCTGATGGCGTATCGTCCTGACATCCAGATCGAGTCCTTGCGCGGAAACATCGACACGCGTATGCGCAAGCTTGCGGAAGGAAACTTCGACGGGATCATCCTGGCCGCAGCTGGATTGGAGCGTGCGAGCTTCGATGGAACGATCTCTCAGTACCTGCCAGTCGAAATCTCTTTGCCTGCAGTAGGGCAGGGTGCACTCGCAATCGAATGCCGTGCTGATGATACAGAGACGCTAGAGCTGCTGCGTCAGCTGGATCATCAACCGACGAGATTGGCGGTAACAGCTGAACGCAGCTTCCTGCACAAGCTGCAGGGCGGCTGCCAGGTGCCGATCGGTGCGTATGCGACGATCGGAGAAGGCGACCTGATCACGATGACAGGAATGGTCGGTTCCCCGGATGGCAAGCAAATGTTTAAAAATACCGCGAGCGGCACGGATCCTGTTGCTCTGGGCATACAAGTAGCGGAAGCACTGCTTGCCCAAGGCGCCGGAGAGGTGCTGGCCCAAGTGCTGCGGGAGAATGAGCAATGAGTATGACAGATGCGCAGCTCGAATCTGCTGGACCGCTGGCAGGCAAGCGCATCATGGTCACGAGGGCTCGCAGCCAGGTGCGGGAGCTCGTTGGAAAGATAGAGGCTCTGGGAGGAGAGGCTTATGCCTTTCCTCTTCTGAAAATGGTTGCGCCCGATGATCCAAGTCAGGTGGATGAAGCGATTGCTCAGCTCGAGACGTTTGACTGGCTGATCTTTACCAGTGTGAATGGCGTTCAGTTCTTTTTGGAGCGGATGCGAGCCGTCGGAGCTGGAATCGAAATGATCCATGCCGAGGTGGCAGCAGTTGGCCCGAAAACAGCCGCAGCTTTGCAAAAAGAGGGGCTGAGCGTTGCTGTCATCCCTTCGGATTATGTAGCAGAAGGGCTGCTTTCGAGCTTGCATGATCGGCTTGTTCCCGGTCAGCGTGTGCTGCTCCCAAGGGCGGACATTGCTCGCAAAACTTTGCCGCAAGAACTGGTTCGACTAGGATTGGAAGTGACGGAAGTAGATGTGTATCATACCGTCATCGATGCTGGGCTGGCACCTGAAGCGGCTCGGCGCATTCATAACCACGACATTGATGGAATCCTGTTTACCAGCTCTTCCACCGTGACTCATTTTGTGCAGGCCATGGCTCCTTTTGCCCAGGAAGGATGGCTCGATCAGGTGACAATCGCCTGCATCGGTCCTATCACAGCGGAAACGGCACAGAAAAACGGGCTGAAGGTTCAAGTGGTCGCAACGGAGTTTACTGTGGAGGGCTTGCTTACAGCTTTGATAGAGAAACTGGGAGGGAATAGACATGGCACAAACATTTGATCGTCATCGCCGCCTGCGTAGTAGTGCGGCCATGCGCAATCTGGTTCGGGAAAACCACGTACGGATGGAGGACCTGATCTACCCGCTGTTCGTTGTAGAAGGAAGCAATGTGAAAAAAGAGATTCCTTCCATGCCAGGTGTGTACCAGTTTTCCCTGGATCAACTGGCAATCGAGATGAAGGAAGTCGTTGCGGCAGGTATTGAATCGGTCATCATGTTTGGTGTACCGGAAGCGAAAGATGCGTGCGGTACTGGCGCATACGATGACAGTGCGATTACCCAGCAGGCGATTCGTCTGATTAAAGAAGCTTACCCAGAAATGATCGTGATCGCGGACACCTGCCTGTGTGAGTACACCGATCACGGACACTGTGGCGTCATCCACGATGGAGATGTGGATAACGACGAGTCGCTCAAGCTTTTGGCGCAAACGGCTGTATCCCAAGCGAGGGCCGGAGCTGACATCATCGCGCCTTCCAACATGATGGACGGCTTTGTGATTGCCATCCGTGAAGCGCTCGACGAAGCTGGCTTTACGCATATTCCGATCATGTCCTATGCGGTTAAATACGCTTCTGCTTTCTACGGTCCTTTCCGCGATGCAGCGAATTCTGCTCCACAGTTCGGCGACCGCAAAACGTATCAAATGGATCCGTCCAACTCGCGTGAAGGCTTGCGTGAAGCTGCCTCTGACGTAAAAGAGGGCGCGGACTTCTTGATCGTCAAGCCAGGCTTGGCTTTCATGGACATGGTGGTGCGTCTGCGTGAAAACTTCAACCAGCCTATCGTGGCTTACAACGTGAGCGGCGAGTACTCCATGGTGAAGGCAGCAGCTGCCAATGGCTGGATCGATGAAGAGCGTATCGTGATGGAGACATTGGTCGGCTTCAAGCGTGCGGGTGCCGATCTGATCATTACATATCACGCCAAAGACGTTTCCAAATGGCTGAAAGGGTGACGAGAGCATGAAGAGAGAAAAATCGACACAGCTCTTTGCGGAAGCACAGCACTACATTCCAGGCGGGGTTAACAGCCCGGTACGTGCTTTCAAAAGTGTAGGTGGCAACCCGGTTTACATCGAAAAGGGAGAAGGCTCCCATATCTTTGATGTAGACGGCAACAGCTATATTGATTACATCGGATCCTGGGGTCCGCTGATTCTCGGACATGCGCATCCACGCGTGCTGTCAGCGATTACGGAAGTCGCAGCACTTGGAACGAGCTTTGGTGCACCAACCGAGCGCGAAACCGAAATGGCAAAGCTCGTATGCGAGCTGGTGCCATCGGTAGAAGTGGTACGGATGGTAAACTCCGGTACGGAAGCGACGATGAGCGCATTGCGTCTCGCTCGCGGCTACACCAAGCGCAATAAAATCATGAAATTCGAAGGCTGCTATCACGGTCATGCCGATAGCCTTCTGATCAAGGCCGGTTCCGGTGTCGCGACGCTCGGACTGCCTGACAGCCCAGGCGTACCTGAAGGAACCGCGATCAATACCATTACCGTTCCGTACAACGATTTGGAAAGCGTAAAGCTTGCTTTCTCCTCGTATGGAGACGATATCGCTGCAGTGATCGTCGAGCCGATCGGCGGCAACATGGGGGTAGTTCCTCCGATTGCAGGTTTCCTGGAAGGCTTGCGTGAGATCACACAGCAATACGGAACACTGCTCATTTTCGATGAAGTGATGACAGGCTTCCGTGTCGCACGCGGTGGAGCGCAGGAGCTGTTTGGCATTACACCTGATCTGACCACGATGGGGAAAGTGATCGGTGGCGGACTGCCAGTCGGGGCATATGGCGGCAAACGGGAAATCATGCAGCAAATCGCACCGGCCGGTCCTATCTATCAGGCAGGGACGCTCTCCGGCAACCCGCTGGCAATGGCTGCGGGTCTGACTACGCTGCAAGAGCTCAGCAAACCGGGCGCTTACGAGTATCTAGAAAAGCTGTCCGCGCGTCTGGCAGAAGGCTTGGCGGACAATGCTGCGAAGCTCGGCATCCCGCATACGCTCAATCGCGTTGGATCCATGGTCTGTCTGTTCTTTACCGATACACCGGTTATCAACTACGAGACAGCCAAAACCTCCGATCTGGAGCGGTTCTCTTCCTACTTCAGCCATCTGCTGGAGGAAGGCATCATGATCCCACCGTCCCAATTTGAAGGCATGTTTGTCTCCCTGGCACACACGGAAGCGGATATCGAAAGAACGATTGAAGCAAGCTATCAAGCGATGAAAAAACTGTAGGAAGTATACTGAGAGCTTCTCCTGAACGGATCAGGAGAGGCTTTCTTTTTTTGCGAGTTGTCCTTTCGACTATGGTAAAATAGAAGAAAAAAATGGGAATAGGGGCGTGAAGCAGGTGGAAGGGAGCATCGTGGTCGTACCGCAGAAGTTGCTGATTGGAGTGAGCTTTTCAGGGACTTTCCCAGCCCTGGTTGCAGAAATGCCAAAAGTATGGGAAATGTTTTTGCAAAGACAGCCAGAAATTGCCCAAGTGATCGACCCGCATGTCCGTTACGACATTAGCAGCGAAAATCAGAAGTACCAATTCTTTACGGAGTACATCGCTGTCGAAGTGGAAGCCTTTGCCCAGATTCCCGCAGGTATGGTCGGTTTGACGCTGCCCGAGAAGACCTATGCCCGTTTTAGGCATGAAGGCCCCATGGAGCAGGTGCAGCAAACGTATCTCGGTGCGTTCCAATGGGTGAAAGACAATGGGCATCTGGTAGATGAGCAAGCGCTGCGTATGGAGCGGTACGACGATCGGTTCGTCCCCTCGGTGCATGCTTCCGAGCGCAAAGAAAATGCGTACGAAATCTACCTGCCCCTGAGTTCCTAGTCCGGGACTGACTACCGGCTGTTCGATCTCTTGTGTACGAGCCCCACCAAAAGAGGGAATACTATCCTTTGAAAGCTCTATTGAAAAAAGCCTGGAAAGGAAGATCACATTTGGAAAAACAGATACAGCTCGAAAATGACGTGCATGTCGTCTATCAGGAGGAAGGCAGCGGCACGAAAACGGTCGTTTTGCTGCACGGTTTTTGCGGCAGCTCTGGTTATTGGCAGAAAGTTCTGCCTGCGCTTTCTCCATCCTTTCGCGTCATCGCGGTTGATTTGAGAGGTCATGGGGGCAGCTCCGCTCCAGAAGAGACGTATTCGATGGAAACATTTGCAGAAGATCTCGCCCAGTTTGTGGACAAGCTTGGGGTGGGACCCATTCATTTGTTTGGGCATTCACTGGGCGGGTATGTGACCCTCGCCTTCGCGCAGAAGTATCCGGACAAGCTGGCCAGCTTTGGGCTGATTCATTCGACAGGCTATCCAGACGATGAGGCAACGAAGGCAAATCGGGACAAAGGGGCTGAAAACATTCGGGAAAACGGCATGGAGCCATTTATCAAGGCACTGATCCCGAAACTGTTTGCGCCTGGACATGTGGCGACGATGCCTGAAAACGTGCAGCTGGCAAAGGAGATCGGACTGTTCACGAAGCCAGTCGGAGCCATTCAGACATTAAAAGGGATGCGCGATCGCGTAGATCGTACCGAAGTTCTGCAGCAAACGAAGCTCCCTGTGCTATTAGTCGCGGGTGAAGAGGATCAAATCATTCCTGCTGAAAAAACGTTCACTGCAAATGGGGAAAACATCGAGCAAGTGAAACTGCAGGGTGCTGGTCATATGGGGATGCTGGAGGCACCGGAACAGCTGACAGAAGCAATCGTCCGTTTCGTGTCGAAAAATTAGATAATTCTCACCAATGGCCTAGTAAATTTTGCTATAATGGACAAGGAAATTCTATCAATATAGATACATATGAGAGAGGGGAATTCCCAAATGAAAAAGGCACGTCGTATCACGATGACAGCTTTTGCATCGGTGGTCTTTGCTTCCATGATGGCTACCTCTGCATTTGCTGCACCGCTTCATCCTGTACAGCACGCTGACTGGATGGTCAAAAAATCCATCATCTCCGCTGGTCAAAACGGCGATCTGGCTCTGGATCGCAGCGTAACACTGGCAGAAGCAACGGTTGTCTTTGCAAAACTGAAAGGCGCACAAATCGCTGCACCTGCAAAAGGCGAAAGCTGGTCTGCTCCTTACCTGGCTTGGGCAAAAGCACAAGGCGCTGTCTCTGCAGAGGATGCGGCAAAAGCAACGCAAGTTCTCACCTCCACCAAGCTGGCAGAAGTAGCAAGCAAACTGGGCTACAAGATCGCATTGGAAAACAAAGCGACAGTAACGCGTGGCGATTTCTTCAACGCTTTGGGTGAAGCTGCTACTACGCATATCACGCTTGCTCATACCAACGATACACATGGACATATCCAAGAAGATACCGCACAAAAAGAATTCGGCTATGCAAAAATCGCTACGCTCATTAAAGAGTGGCGCGCGGAAAATCCAAACTTCTTGCTGCTGGATGCAGGTGACACCTTCCAAGGAACGGTATTTGTGAACCAGTTCAAAGGGGAGTCCATCCTGCCTATCCTCAACAGCCTGGACTACACGCTGATGACGGCTGGTAACCACGAGTTTGATTTTGGCTACGAGCAATTGCTGAAGCTGCGCGATTCCCTGGATCATCCCGTGATCAATGCAAACGTATTTACCGCAGATGGCAAAAACCTGCTGGTACCGACGTACAAAGCGGAGATCGGCGGCAAGAAGTTCGCGTTTGTGGGCTTTGTAGCAGAAGATACGCCTGTTCTGACTCACCCGAACAACGTAAAAGGCCTGACGTTCAAAAGCCCGGTAGAAGTGGCTAAAACGATCGTGCCTGAGCTGAAAAAGGAAGCCGATCACGTAGTGGTAGTCTCCCATATCGGTGTGGACGTAGACCGTGAAATCGCGAAAAACGTACCGGGAATCGATCTGATCGTAGGCGGTCATTCCCATACGCCACTGAAAGCACCAGAAGTAGTAAACGGCACCTACATCGTTCAAGACTGGGAGTACGGCAAGTCTCTCGGACGTGCTGACCTGTACTATCTGGGCGAAGAGCTCGTTGCCTTTTCCGGCGGATTGAAAGAGTACGATGAAACCGTCCAAGCGGATCCAGAAGTGGACAAAATGGTAAAAGACGTCGTGTCTCAGATTGACAGCGTAATGAACGTAGTGATCGCGAAGTCCGAAGTACCTTTGGATGGCGACCGCGCACTGGTTCGTGCGAAAGAAACCAACGTCGGAAACCTGATCGCGGACATCATGCTGGAGCGCACGCAGTCCATCAAAGGCCATGAAGCAGATGTAGCACTGGCAAATGGCGGAGGAATCCGTACCCAGCTGAACGCAGGCGACATCACCAAGAAAAACCTGTACACGCTCCTGCCGTTTGAAAACAATACCTTGTCCATCGTAGAAGTAACCGGTGAAGAGCTGAAAGCAGCACTGGAAAACGGGGTAAGCCAAGTAGAAACAGGTGCTGGACGCTTCCCGCAAATCAGCGGCATGAGCTTCTCGTACAACCCGACCAAACCGGCTGGCGAGCGTGTGATCGAGGTAAAAGTTGGCGACAAGCCGCTTGACCTGACCAAAACGTACAAAGTGGCTACCATTGACTTCCTGGCAGCTGGCGGAGATGGCTATGAGTCCTTCAAAAAGCCATTCTTCAACACAGGCTTGTCGATGTACAGTGTCGTAGAAGAAGCACTGATCAAGCGCCAAGTGGTCAATCCAAAAGTAGAAGGTCGCATTGTAGAAGTCAAATAAGGACGTTTAGCAAGGGCAGGGCGCTGCAAGGCACCCTGTCCTTTTCTTCGTAAAGTACCTTGCAATATACAGTACCTGTTTGGTAAACTTTGACATGGGTGATGGACATTGAATGTGCAATTTAAAAAAGGCGTTTTGGAGCTTTGTGTCTTGGTTTTGACGGCCAAGCGTGACAGGTACGGCTACGAGCTTGTTGCGAGCATCTCGGAAAAGTTTCACATCGCCGAAGGTACGGTCTATCCCTTGCTGCGTCGGTTGACTCAGGATGGTTACTTTACCACATATCTGATGGAATCACAGGAAGGGCCGCCGCGCAAATACTACCGGTTGACAAAGCAAGGGCGTGAGTACATGAACGATCTTGTTTTGGAGTGGCGCATTTTTGACCGCGGTGTCAACCAGATCATAGGGGAGGGACTCGGTTATGACGAGACGTGAGTTCATGGATGAAATGGGCTCGTTGCTAAGCGAATTGCCAGACAAGGAACGGCTCGATATTTTGGCAGACTATACCGAGCATTTTTTGATGGGGATACAGGAAGGAAAAAATGAGCATGAGATCGCAGAGGCATTGGGAAGTCCCAAGCTGCTGGCTCGTGAGCTGCTTGCAGGGTACCGGATCAATCAGGCGCAGTCAAACGCTTCCGTGGGAAATATGACGCGTGCCATCGTGGCCACTGTCAGTCTCGGATTTTTTAATTTGATTTTCGTGCTGGGACCGTTCTTGGCTTTGATCGGGGTATTGATCTCCTGTTATTGTGTAGCTGTGACTCTACTGGCGGCGCCGCTGGGGATGGTGGTTCAGTACGGTATCCCAACGGTATCCCAGGAAAGGCTCTTTTTGCTGTTCGGCAGTCTGGCCTCTGTTGGATTGGGTGGCATGCTGATCATCGGCCTGCTGCGTCTGACTAGATGGATGTATCGGCAATTTTTGCGGTATCTCCAGTTCAACGTGCAAATGATCAGGGGGAAATAAAATGAGAAACGTAGCAAAGAAGCTGTTCGGTCTCTGCTTGCTGCTCTTTATCATTGGAGTAGCCGGACTTGGTTGGCTATTTTCCAAGCAGGAGCAGTTTGCATTTTCCTTAAAGACAATCGATGAGGCTCGAACCATAGAACAGAAGGTCAAAGCATTGGATTTGTCGGTCGACACGACGGATGTCTTGATCAAAAAGAGCGATACGGGTTCGACCATGGTCCGGCTGGTAGGGGAAACGGCAGAAGACGATGTGGACAGAATTCAATTTGAGAGCAATGTGGACGCAGATGGAATGCTGCGCGTGAGTGTGCGAAAGCCCATGCAGTTCAAACCGTTTTTCATGGGGAATGGCCAATTGCGGGTAGAAGTCATGCTGCCGGAAGCAGTCTACGATTCCATTTCCCTGGAAACAGCTACGGGCGATATCAAGAGCGAAGCGATCGCAGCCAAGGAAGCAAATGTGACCTCGAGCACAGGAGATATCGACATCGCAGGATTTACGGGAGACAGGCTCACTCTCGATACGGATACCGGGGATATGAAGCTTTTGAACATTCGATCGGCTCTGACTATCGAGAGCAGTACAGGGGACGTGTCGAAATTAGTGTTGTCCGAGCTTTCACACGATGTGGATATTCGTACGGATACGGGAGATATACGTCTATCTACTGAAAAGAAGCCGGCAGAAGCCAAATTGGAGCTGCAAACGGATACAGGTGACATTTCGGTGGATTGGCCAGGGTTGAATTACGAGGAAAAAGAAGAGCATTACGTGAAAGCTTCGGCTGGTTCGGGTGGTTCCATTCTTTCCGTAAAAACATCGACAGGCGATATTCGCATTCAATAGGGGAAGATTGGAAAGACTGATGGAATAGCTTGGCAAAACGAGAAACGAAAAGATTTTGACACAAAAGGTCCCTACATTGTCGAATGCCCAATGGTATCATAGGGTAGGGGAAGATTCTTGTGTAAAGAGAGGTTTATTCATGACCGCAAAACCATTTAACGATACGTTTTTGAAAGCATGTCGAAAGGAAGCGACGGACCATGTACCAGTTTGGTACATGCGGCAAGCTGGACGTTACCAGCCTGAATACCGTGCGATCCGGGCGAAGCATAGCTTTTTTGAAATGAATTACATACCGGAAGTCTGTGCGGAAGTAACGCGTTTGCCAGTGGAGCAGCTGGGCGTGGATGCAGCTATCCTGTTTGCCGATATTATGACGCCACTCAAGCCGATTGGGGTCGATGTGAACATTGAATCGGGAATTGGTCCAGTGATTGCCAATCCGATTCAGTCACTTGCAGATGTACAGCGACTGCATGAGCTGGAACCAGAGACGCATGTTCCGTACATTTTGGAGTCGATCAAGATTTTGCGCCAGCAGCTGTCTGTGCCGCTGATCGGTTTCGCGGGTGCGCCGTTTACGCTTGCCAGCTATATGATCGAGGGCGGCCCTTCAAAGCATTACCATAAAACAAAAGCATTCATGTATACCGAGCCACAAGCATGGCAAGCGCTGATGGACCGACTGGGCGACTTGACGATTACGTACCTCAAAGCACAGGTCGCAGCAGGTGCACAGGCTGTTCAGGTGTTTGACTCGTGGGTAGGTGCATTGAACGACGAGGACTACCGTGAATATATTACTCCAGTGATGACCCGCATTTTCCATGCATTGAAGGACACGGGCGTTCCCACCATTTACTTCGGAATCGGTGCGGGACATCTCTTGATGGACTGGAACGCTCTTCCGGTGGACGTCGTGGGTCTGGATTGGCGCACGTCGATCACTACGGCGAGAGAAATGGGCGTAACCAAGACGCTGCAGGGCAATCTGGATCCTACCTTGCTCTTGGCGCCATGGGAAAAGCTCGAGTCCAAGGCAAAGGAAATTTTGGATGAGGGAACCCGTCAGCCAGGCTTCATTTTCAATCTGGGCCACGGTGTCTTCCCTGATGCGAAGGTAGAGACTTTGCAAAAGCTGACCCAGTTCATTCACAGCTACAAACGCAACTTGTAAGCCAGGAGGCGTATGGACGATGGCAAAAAGAAAGACGGGGCTGCTGATGATGGCCTATGGCACACCGCGCAGCAGCGAAGATATTGAACCGTACTACACACATATCCGACGCGGAAGAAGACCTCCACAGGAGCAGCTGGACGATCTGAAGGCACGCTATGAGGCTGTCGGAGGGCTGAACCGTTTCGCTGAGATTACAGACGAGCAAGTATCGGCATTGGTGAAGGAAATGAACGAGCGTTATCCGGATCGGGAGTTCGTCGGATACCTCGGCCTGAAGCACATCGCCCCTTTTATCGAGGATGCCGTGGAACAGATGAAGCAGGACGGAATCACGGAAGCGGTCAGCCTGGTCCTCGCGCCGCACTACTCCAGCTACAGCGTAAAAGAGTACAACGGCCGGGCCAAGGAGCATGCTGAGGCGATTAATGGCCCAGAGATTCACAGCATCGAGAGCTGGTATCTCGAGCCAGGCTTTATCGACTACTGGGTCAAAGCGATCAACGATACGTTTGCCCAAATGCCGGCTGAGCATCGGGAAAAGGCAGTCGTTATTTTCTCTGCCCATAGCTTGCCGGAAAAAATCTTGAAAGCGGGAGATCCGTATCCGCGCCAGCTGGAGGAAACCGCCAAGCTGATTGCGGAAAAGTCGGAGATTCCTGATTTTGCGATCGGCTGGCAAAGTGCGGGCAACACGCCTGAGCCATGGCTGGGTCCCGACGTTCAGGATCTGACACGCGAGCTCTATTCGAAATACGGCTTTACTACTTACGTATACTGTCCAGTTGGTTTCGTTGCCGAGCATCTGGAAGTGTTGTACGACAATGATTATGAATGCAAGACGGTCACTGAAGAACTGGGCGTCCAATATTACCGCCCGCCGATGCCGAATGCCAGACCTGCTTTTATCTCCTGTCTGGCCGATGCCGTCGGGAAAAAGCTGGCGGACTAGGGGATCGATTTGTATGAGTGACAAAACGTATCATATTACGATTGTAGGTGGCGGCATCACAGGTTTGACCGCCGCCTTTTATTTGCAGAAGGAAATTGAAGAAAAAGGCTTGCCGATTCAGTTCCAGCTTCTTGAGGAAAATGGACGACTCGGCGGCAAGATTCAGACATGGCGGCATGAAGGCTTTGTCATCGAGCAAGGGCCAGATTCCTTCCTGGAGCGAAAAACAAGCGCGGCGCAGCTAGCGACGGATCTCGGGCTTGCGCAGGAGCTCGTTCGAAACAGCACGGGACAGGCCTACATCTGGCACAACGAACGGCTGATCCCGATTCCTGAAGGGGCTGTCATGGGCGTTCCCACGAAGCTCATGCCGTTTGTCACGACCGATCTGATTTCCTGGCCAGGGAAAATTCGTGCCGCCGCTGACTTGATCTTGCCTGCATCAAGTGGTGACGGGGACATCTCGGTCGGGGAATTTTTCCGCCGCCGCTTGGGTGATGAGGTCATTGAAAATCTGATTCAGCCGTTGTTGTCTGGCGTCTACTCAGGCGATATTGACAACCTGAGTCTCCTCGCCAGCTTCCCGCAATTCGCCCAGATGGAGAAGCAGCACCGCAGTCTCATCCTGGCTATGAAAAAGTCTAGGCCGCAGGCGAAGGTGCAAGGAAAGCCCAAAGGAATTTTTCTCACCCTGAAAAACGGTTTGGAATCGTTGGTTGAGGGGATTGAGAATGAGCTGCCAGCCAGTGCCATCCGTAAAAATACAGGGGTCAAAGAGCTGCTGAAGCAGGAATCCGGAAAATATACGCTCGTTATGAAAGACGGGGAGCGGATGGAAACAGATGCCGTTTTGTTCACCGTTCCTCATGCTGTTGCCGAACCGTTATTACGTCCTTATACGTCTGTACCTTCCTTGCCACAGGCAAAGCCCCATATGGTGGCTACGATCAGCATGGCGTTTCCGGAATCAGCTGTCGACTTAGGCTTGGAGGGAACGGGCTTTATCGTTCCTCGCAACGCTGGTGCGAAAATCACAGCGTGTACATGGGCGCATCGTAAATGGCCGCATACGACTCCCGCAGGAGCGGCACTGCTGCGCTGTTTCGTAGGGAAAGCCAAGGAGCAATCGTTCATGGAGCTGACCGATGAAGAAGTCATGGAGCTCGCGCTGCGAGATTTGCACAAAACCATGACGATCCGTCAGAAACCAGACTTCTACCGCGTGACGCGATTGCAGAACGCCATCCCGTACGTCGTGGGCCACCAGGCATGGGCGCGGGACGTTTCCGAAAAAGTGGCGAGCAGCCTCCCGGGAGTCATGCTGGCTGGGGCATCGTACAACGGTGTAGGTGTGCCGGATTGCATCGATCAGGGGAAAAAGGCTGTCCCCCATTTGCTAGAGACTGTTCAGAGATTGAGAAAATGATGATTAGTGCAAAGAAGCCTCGCCTTGTGGAGCAGGCTTCTTTTTTATGCTCTTGAACCCGAATCATCGTGAAATGCCGCAGCTGCCGCAGAAAGGAAAAGCTGGCCGAGGAAAAGGGAGAAAATTTTCCTCCCCTCCGCCAAAGTTCGAACCTAAGCCAGCATTTTCCCATCCTTCATGCCATTCACTGTTTCTAGAATTTCCGGTGCTAAACGACTTGTCCTGCCCATATAGTATAGGGAAATGTCCTGCACCTGAAAGGAGGAGCATGAATGGCATTACAGGATGGATTGCTCTCGTTTGCCATCAAGGAGACCATTTTCCTGTCATCCGATAGAGCTGGAATAGGCGAGTTGCAAGAGCTGGAACTGGTACCGGATGTAGAGGTATTGGAGAATGAATCCTACATCTCCATCACAGGCTGCTTGCAGTTGTTCGGGAAGTACGAGCCGATCAGGGATACCGCTGCGGCGAACGGCGGGGGAACGGAAACTCTGGTTGAGGCAATGACTTTCGCGCCGTTTCGGCCAGAAGGTTCGGAGGGGCCGTATTACGGCTGGGAGGAGCAGATCAGTCATCGCGTACCGCTCAACATCACGATTCCACTAGAACGTATTGCGGAGATCGGCGATATCTACGCGATCGTGGACAGCTTTGACTACAGCATGGAATCCCCGCATCAACTGCTGATCGAAGCAGAGCTGAAGATTGTTGGAATCATGCTTTCGGATCAGACGGCAGAATCGCCTGCCCAGCCAGAGTCTGCCCGTCAGGAAGAGGCATGGGAGTTCGCCCATGTGGCATCCGAGCAACCAGACAACGTAGTGGAGCCTGCTTCACTCGAGGAAATCGAGCAAAAGCTGGTTGAGCTTGAGCAGCAGATGGAGAGGCAGGCAGAACCAATCGCTTACGAGGAAGAAGACTCGACTTCGTTATACAATGCACCGGCTGTCGAGGTTTCAACACATGATTACTATGAGCCTCAAAGCTATGGGGAAGTGACCGAATCGACAGAGGAGCAGCCTACCTATTATCCACAAGAGGCGTATACCGATACTTCGATAGCCTGGGGAGCAGATACACCCGCTATCGAATCAGCGGGATATGAGGAGTTACCTGTTTATGAACCGCAAGTAACGAATGAGGATCAGGTAGATAATCAATGGGGCGATGCTCCCCTGCAGAGAGATGAGCCGGAAGAAGCGACCCTGGCTATTCACGACCATCATGATCCGGATTTTACACCGGTAGCTACGGAAGAGACTTCGCAGGCAGAAGAGCAGGTGGAGGAAGCTGTTCCGGTAATGGCAGAGCCAGAAGCCAGTGAAGAAGTTGAACTGCGTGTAGCGATTTCAGGCAAGCCTTCGCGCGAAGAGACGGGAAATGTCAATATTACCTCCATCTTTTCGCAAGCCAGTCGTGCAAAACAGGAAGCATTGGCCCAGGAGGCAGCAGAATCCTCCAGCTCCTCACGCAGGGGAGGCTCGACAGCCAATGCCACTCCGTCCACTGTGGAAGCGATGCAAAACCTGACCTCCTTTATTCGCCATAAAGAGGAGCGCTCCAGTCGTTTGAAGATGTGCATTATTCAGCGAGATGAGACTTTGGAGCTGATCTCCCAACGCTATTCCCTGCCCGTTTCCAAAATTGTGGAAGTGAATCGACTCGCATCGGAGCAGCTTGTCGCCGGACAAATCCTGTACATTCCACAGTGAGGAGTGGGGGACCGTGGACAAGATCGATTTATCCGAGGTTTGTCAAAACTATCGAGCACGCGTAATCCGTGTCACGCCACTCGATGATTGCTATTTGCTGGAGACAAACCGGGGCCCCAAAGAACTGCATGTCTGGCCGCGTATCGACGTGATGCGCTGGTCGTTTGCCTGGCGCGAACGACTGGCGCGTCAAGGTTTTCGTGAGGTGGAGCGCTTTATCCGCACACGCGAGTCCAAACCGTACGTTCTCGTAGGCAAGCAGGGTGTCACGATGACCGATCACGTAAGGAAGCTGGAGGCGTTTCATCCTGAGCGGGATACGGCCTATCAAAGTGGGCGTGTCGTCGCCATGATGCATCTCTCCCAACAGGAAAGCAATTTGCTGGCGGGTGCAGATTATTTACGGCAGGAGCAGATGAAGGCAGAGACGGAATGGACGCGGGCCAAGTCCCTGTTCGAATCCTATCGTGCCAAATTCGCCAAGGAAAAAGGAGAAAAACGCTGGGTGGGCAGCTTGATGCAGCCATTGCTGCAGCGAATGGAACGATCGGTCACGATGCTCGGAGATGACCGGATCGCAGCGGATGTGCTCAGTGTTTCTCATAAAGATCTAATGTCTGACAACTGGGGACTTGCCAACGGAAGGCTCCATTTGCGAGGCTTCTTCCGACCTGCTCTCTCCGTCCAGCAGCGTGACGTAGCCGGATATTTACGCCACCTGTATTTGACGCAGCTCGATCTGAGTCAAGTCGATGCTTTTCTGGATGGCTATGAGGAAGTGAAGCCCCTCACCCGTGAAGATTACACTTTGATGCTCGCATTTATGGCACGTCCAAGGGAGATTTGGCGGAGTGTGGAAGCCTACGTCAATCGCGTTTCGAAAAACAAGGAAATGCCGATAACCGGAATCGAGCAGGCCATTAAAAGCCAGCAGTCCGTGGATGTTTTGCTGCGGCACATTGCTGACCGGGCCGAGCGACCAAGGAGTGAGAGCGCCAATGAGCCGCTTTGAAGACATCTTCCCACTGTTTCAGGAGTATGACATGTTTGCCCAGAACATCGATGTCCTGAAGGAGCCAAACGTCTTCAAGGCGATCACTCCGTATGGCTCGTACGTCTGCAAACGAACACAGGCTCCTGGACAGCGCCTTCTCTATGTGAGCGATGTATTGCGTCAGCTGAAACGACGGGGATGGGATGGGGCTGTCCCATTTTTGCACACCAAATATGACGATCCGTTCGTCCAATACCAGGATGCGACCTACTATCTAACCTCCTGGCAGCCGAGCAGTGAGCCAGGAGAGGATCAACCGCTTGCTTGGGCTACCCCTACCTTGGAGCGCTTGGCAGAGCTTCATCACTTGACGCAAAATTACCGCTTCGACGATCCGCGGCAGGTGGAGCCGTTGATTGATTCCTTGCTCAATCGCTGGCACTATTGGCAAAAGCAAGTGGATAAGGCGGCACAAATTGCAAGCGAGCGTCCCTATCAGTCTCCGTTTGATTTGGTCTTTCTAGCAAATCGAGCGTTCATCGCAGAGTTGGCCAAGTCAGCTGCGGATCTGTTACTTGACTGGAGGGAGCGACATGAGACGCACGCGCATTTTCGACTGTCATTGATCCATGGATCCCCGCATCCTGCCCACGTCATATTGGACCGCTTTGGAAAAGGCAAGCTGCTGAATTTCGATCGTGCGACATTTGATACGCCAATCAGGGATTTGACCTTGTTTTATCGGACGTACTTTCAAATGGCTGGAGATGAAACCGGCGCTTCGCAGCTTTTCCGCCATTACTCCGCCATCTTCCCGCTGCGGCCCGAAGAGATCGAGCTGTTGGCTGCGTTTCTTTCGTATCCGGAGCGCATCATGCGGGATGTCGATATCTACTACAATGGCCGCCGGGAATGGAGCGAGTTGTATGCCGTCAAACGGCTGGAAAAAGATATGGACCGCTTGATGCGGCTGCATCGTTGGGTCCAGCAAGCGTTTTAGGGAGCAGCGTCTCACGTGTGGGGCGTTGTTTTTCTTTGCGCTAACACCAGTCCAGCGCTATTGCTACATAGGTCAACGCCAGGATTCCCAGGATGACGACGTCAAAGGAGGTTGGCAAAATGATCGTGCGGACGAATTGAAAGATAATCAGGGGAATCAACACTTGCTTTAATCCGTATTTGATACGCAGGTAGGTAGGATTGTACTTCCAGCGAAAATTCATCACAATCACCTCATTACTATCCTATGCGCCAATGGAAGGGACAGTGCTAGATAGTCAAAAAGATGAGAAGCAGGCCGATCGGGAAGCGAGGGCTGGCAGAAGGAGGTTTCAAAAGGGAATCAAACGGGAACGTAAATGGGCAGGTACCAATAGGACGTAAACGAAGGTGATTGACATGATTTTGGAAGCCTTTCTGTACGGGCTGGAAATGCTCGTAGGGATTTGGATAATGACACGCATATATGGTCGTTACTCGGTGAGACGGTGGTATCATGTTTCGTTCTTACAGGGAATCGGTTTGCTCACATGGGGGCTTGGCAATCTGCTGGCGCAATCTTCGGTTGCCTGGGTGCAAAAGATTTGCATGCCTGCCTGTTTTTTTACGTATACGTTCTTTCTGTTGTCCCTGCATGCCCTTCAGCATGCGACTTTAGCGTATGAATCCTGGAAGACGGTTTGGGATAGCGTCACCTTGATCGTAACGTTTACAGCTATTGTCGTTGTCCATGAACTCGCTTACACCTCAAGCGGCCACTTGCCGGTTATGATGCATATCCTGGGGGGCGTCTTTCTGTTGATCCCCGCCATCACCACGTTTGCACAGAAAGGACAAGCATCTGGACAAGCGATGAAGGAGCGAAAACAGCATCGGACATTGATCTTGGCTACGAGCGTGTTTATCGTCTATACGATGATAATCCCGTTTGTTCCTTCTGTCGCCCGCATTGCCGCAGGTGTTATCAGCATCGCCTTTCTCATACTGGCCCATTACCGTGCTCCTGGAATATCACGGGCTCGAATGGAGCAGCCTGAGTATCGCTACCTGTTTCAAAAGCTAAACTTTGTCAAGCGGGATGCATTTATGGTCCAAGTCTTGCTGATCCTATCAGGAGCCTTGCTGCTTGGAGTTCCGGCGATTCCTGAAGACGGCCAGTTCGGGCTGTGGGTCGCCATCTTGTTTGGCAGCATTCGTGTGTATCTGACGATTCGCGACCACCAGCTGCTGGTCAACCAGACGTTGATGTCCGCCACCCGTTTGGAGCATCAGCTGATTGAACAGCTCGCATTGACCCAGCAATCGAACCAGCAGCTGACGCAGGTACTGGGGCTGAAGCAAAACTACGAGCATTTGCTGGTGGCAAGCAATCAACAGAGGTTGAAAAAGGTTACGTATGAAACGATGCAGCAGGTAATCGAAGAACTTGTTGAGACGTGGTATTCCAAGCTGGATAATCTCGTCTATTTACGGCTCTCGCTGGAGTCCTCCGATCGTCGCGTCTACTTTCAGGCGGAGAGAGGGAAGAGAAGGGAGTGGGCAGGGATTCATCAGTTCCAGGAGCAGATCGTGGTCCACGAAACGCTGGATTCAGGCTTGACTCCCCGCTTTGTCACCCTTGAAGCTTTTGTAAAAGAAGATGATTGTCTGAAAAAAGAGCTGGAGCAGTCCTTTTTTCAATTACTATTAGTGAATGTTCGCGACCTGGCTTTGCGCTGTCGGCACCAGCATCAGGAGCTTGAGCTGCGTTTCATGGAGTCCGAGATGGAGCTTGCCAAGCGAATCCAATCCATGCTTGTTCCAAAAGAGCAGCTGACGTTAAAAAGCCTGCGGGCACGGTCGGTATATGCTCCGTTTACTTATGTTGGTGGAGATTATATTGATTACATACGCGTGGATGAGCGGTATACTTGCTTTATTGTCGCGGACGTTTCCGGACATGGCTTGCCAGCCAGTCTGCTTGCCGCAGGGATTCGTACTGCGGTTCGCGCCGTGCTGCAAAAAAGCATCTCGCCTGATGAAGTGCTAGAGCGGTTGAATCAGCTGCTCTTTGAGGATTTGTCAAAGACGAGAACGTATATTACGATGCTGGTGTGCTTGTATGATGCACAGGAGCATGCTCTGCTCCTCAGCCGCGCCGGACACCCGCAGCCGCTCTATTTGACCGCAACACAGAGAACTGTGCTACCCTTGGCAGGGGGAATAGGCCTAGGGCTTTCGCCTGATAGCACTTACAAGCTGGAAAAAGTACCATTAAAAGAAGCGGGCTTGCTGCTCATGTATACGGATGGGCTCGTAGAATCAGGGAGAAAAGAATTATACCGCTGCTTGCATACGTGGCAGCATGACCTGACCCAAATATTGGACAGGTATGGAAAAGAAAAAGAAGCTACGATGGATCATGTGGAGACATATATTTGGGAAAAGACGAGAGAAGGACAGCAGACAGATGATATGTCTGTGTTGATTATTCAATTCCAGTCTGCCGGGGAACAGCTCTTCGCGGACGCGGATGTATCTTGACCTCACTACTGGTCATGAAAGGAGGATAACCTGTGATTTTGTGTGAGGGATGTCCCGACAATCCCGGTTGCCACAATTGCCTTGATCAACTCGGTATGGGGGGATCGGCTCAAAAGGTGATACCGGCTCGGACGGTAAGAGTTACGAACCTGTCAACAGCGAAAGTTTGTAATGCGCAGTTGATTGCAGTCAGCCGAACGGCGATTGGCATAATCAGTCGGGATAAACCATTGCATGGACGTTTGGAGATAGAGCTGGCCGGAGATTTTCGGATTATTGGGAACGGGCTGCACGGTATTGAGGGCGTGCCTTACTACGTGATTGATATCGAAAAGGTTTTGCGCCGGGATGAGGTATTAGGGCGGCTGCTGCTCGAAGAATTTCACAATTGGCACATGAGTGGAGAGCTGGACCCGTCAGCGCTTTTGAACGATGTGAAAAAGCGGGATGGGGAAAGAGAACGCCTGATTAAGCAAGAGCTGCAAAAGCTGTCCATCTTGCGCCAAATCGGGACCATTTTTCTCTATCTGTTCGATGAAGGCAAGCTTCGACCGCTGGGGACAACGCGGGCAGAGAGGGAAATCGAGCAGGAAATGTTTCGATTGATCCAGAATGATGTGAGTACAGGCGTATCGATACGGGAGCAGCTCGTATCTGAGGATGGCAGGAAGCTCTACGAGATGTATGCCTCGCTACTGCCTGATCAAACTTGTGGAATCGCCTTGATCGACGTGACTGAGGCGATCACAGAAGAGCGTCGCCGGCAGAGGCGCGAGTGGGAAATTTACCGGGACATTCTCGGGGTGGTTACGCAAAACAAGCTGCTCTTGCTAAGTGATGAAGAGCTGTTTTTTCTGTTGCGAAACGGCCGGAAATCGTTTGCCATGGACTTACGCGCACCCGAGCATCTGGCAGATCTGCGCAGGGCCTGCAAGCGTTCACTGGAACCGCTTGGGTTGTCGGACAAGCGGATCTTGCAGTTCATGGTTGCCGTCAGTGAAGCCGCGTCGAATACGCTGAAGCATGGCGATGGCGGCATGATCACGGTCTACACATCTTTCGAGCAGCACATGTGCAGGGTGGTGATTCACGATCAAGGCCAGGGCATTTTGCTGGAGGAATTGCCGCGCGCTACATTGCAGCAGGGGTATTCCACGCGTGAATCACTCGGGGCTGGCTTTTCGGTGATGCTGCAGTATTGTGACAGGGTGTACCTCGGCAGCTCGTTTGCAGGGACCAAGCTCATTCTGGAATGCGTATCCCCCGTGGAAGAATGAGAGAGGAATAAACAAATGTTTGCTAGACAAAAAAAGGGGGTACAAGGATAGAGGGTGAACCTGAAGGGACCTATCATCAAGGAGAGGAGTTTGTGCATGGACTATCGAGCAACAGAAACAAATGGACAAGCCACGCTGTTTTTTGACGGTGAACTGGACATGGCGGTGGGGGACCGAGTAGGCGAATTGCTCCAGCAGTACGGGACGCGCAATGAATCCGTTACTGTAGATTTCCAGGGCGTCTCTTTTGTTGATTCTTCGGGAATAGGCAGTCTGTTTTTTACGACGAAAGAATTGCTGGCATTGGGCAAAAAGGTAGAGATTGTGAATGTGCGGGAGGAAATACTAGATATTTTGAGTGTGCTTGGCTTCACAGAGGCATTGGGTATCTCCGTGGCAAAGGCTGCTGAAACTGGGTTTGACGCGTATGCGAGTGATTGTATATAATAGCAATGAACTGTCAATGATAATTCCATATGTAATCAACGTTGAATGGGAAGAGTAGGTCATGATGCCTTGGCAGAGAGGAGAATCACCAGCTGCGAGATTCTCTAAGGAATATGATGACTGAAGGTCGCCCAGGAGTTGTTCCGGTGAGACGCATGTTCGTTCAGCCGGAAACGGTTCGCAGCCGTTATCGTGTTTGAGGGAATACGCATGGTGTTTACCTATCGTGCGTGTTAACAAAGGTGGTACCGCGAAAATATCCTTTCGTCCTTTGGATGAAGGGTTTTTTTATTTTTTTTACGTGTAGGAAAGTTGAAATTGACTTTCCGGAACGCATAAAAAGCTTCCTCTAACGAAGAACCACCTTCTTCGAGAGTGCTTCAATACATGCTTTTTTTAGGAGGAGTCACGTATGTCATCTCAACCGACACAAGACATCGATCAGCTGCTGCCCAAGAATTACGATCCAAAAGCAGCTGAAGCCAAGTGGTATCCATACTGGATAGACAAACAATTTTTCAAGGCCGAGCGCGACCCAAACAAAAAACCGTTTACGATCGTGATTCCCCCTCCGAACGTAACAGGTAAGCTGCATTTGGGGCATGCGCTGGATACGACACTGCAGGACATCATCATTCGTACCAAGCGGATGCAAGGGTATAGCGCCCTGTTCCTGCCAGGGATGGACCACGCGGGAATAGCGACACAAGCCCGTGTAGAAGCTACCCTGCGCGAGGAAGGCGTTTCCCGTCACGACCTCGGCCGTGAAAAGTTCGTAGAAAAGGTTTGGGAATGGAAGCATATTTACGCTACGCACATTCGTGAGCAGTGGGAAAAGCTTGGCTTGGGGCTGGATTACTCCCGCGAGCGCTTCACGATGGACGAGGGATTGTCCCGTGCCGTTCGCGAAGTTTTTGTTCGCCTGTATGAAAAAGGCCTGATTTACCGCGGCAACCGCATCATTAACTGGGACCCAGCGGCGCGCACTGCCATTTCCGATATTGAAGTAATCTACAAGGAAGTAAAAGGCGCTCTGCACCACATGCGCTACCCGCTCACAGATGGCACGGGCTATATCGAGGTTGCGACTACCCGTCCGGAAACGATGCTGGGGGATACAGCTGTTGCGGTTCATCCAGAGGACGAACGCTACAAGCACCTGGTCGGAAAAACCGTTATTTTGCCAATCGTAGGACGTGAAATTCCGATCGTGGCAGATGACTATGTAGACCCTGAGTTTGGTTCAGGTGCAGTCAAAATTACTCCAGCGCATGACCCGAATGACTTTGAATTGGGATTGCGCCACAACCTGCCGCAAATCGTGGTCATGGATGAATCGGGCACGATGAATGAGCAGGCGAGCATTTACAAAGGCATGGATCGTTTTGCCTGCCGCAAGCAGATTATCAAGGATCTGACCGAGCAAGGCGTAATGTTCAAAGTCGAAGAGCATATCCACCAGGTAGGGCACAGCGAACGCAGCGATGCTGTAGTAGAGCCGTATCTGTCCACGCAATGGTTCGTGAGCATGCAGCCACTCGCTGATGCGGCACTGGCGAATGCAGCGAGCGAGGAGAGCGTCAAATTCGTTCCGGAGCGCTTTAAAAACAACTACCTGCGCTGGATCGAAAACATCCGCGACTGGTGCATCTCCCGTCAGCTCTGGTGGGGTCACCGCATTCCGGCTTGGTACTGCGGCGATTGCGGCGAGACGATCGTTTCCCGTGAAGACGTGACGGAGTGCCCAAGCTGCCACAGCCACAATCTGGAGCAGGACAACGATGTTCTCGATACCTGGTTCTCTTCCGGTCTGTGGCCGTTCTCCACACTAGGCTGGCCAGAAGATAGCGAGGACATGAAGTATTTCTATCCGACAAACGTTCTGGTAACAGGCTACGACATCATCTTCTTCTGGGTTGCCCGTATGATTTTCAACGGCTTGGAGTTCACCGGACAAAATCCGTTTGAAACCGTACTGATCCACGGAATCATCCGTGACTCGGAAGGACGCAAAATGTCCAAGTCGCTTGGAAATGGTGTCGATCCGATGGAAGTGATTGAGAAATACGGGGCAGATGCGCTGCGCTACACCTTGGCAACAGGGAACTCTCCAGGCAACGACCAACGCTTCTACTGGGAAAAGGTGGAGGCGAACCGCAACTTCGCCAACAAGATCTGGAATGCTTCTCGTTTCGCTCTGATGAATCTGGAAGGCTTCCGCTATGAAGATATCGACCTTAGCGGCGAGCTCTCTACACCGGATAAATGGATTCTGTCTCGACTGCAAGCTACGATTGCCGATGCGACCCGCTTGACAGATGCATATGAGTTCGGTGAAGTTGGCCGTGTTCTCTACAACTTCATTTGGGACGATCTTTGCGACTGGTATATCGAAATGGCGAAGCTGCCGCTCTACGGTACCGATGAGGCTGCAAAGAAAACGACGCAATCCGTACTTGTAACGGTACTCGACCAGACGCTGCGCTTGCTGCATCCATTCATGCCGTTCATCACGGAAGAAATTTGGCAAGCACTTCCACACCAAGGGGAGAGCATTACTGTCGCTGCATGGCCAACGGTCAACGAGCAGTGGATCTTTGCTGATGCAGAAGCGGAAATGGGTCTTTTGATGGAAGTCATTCGCAGTGTCCGCAACATCCGTGCGGAAGTGAATGTGCCAATGTCCAAAAAAATCGAGCTGCTGATCAAGCCAAGCGACGCCCTCGCAAGTGAGCGTCTCAAGCGTGGGGAAGACTACCTCAGTCGTTTCTGCAATCCGGAGCGCCTTGAAATCAGTGAGCAGCTGACGACTCCAGAAAAAGCGATGTCCGCTGTGATTACGGGAGCAGAGCTGTTCTTGCCTTTGGCAGGCTTGATTGATTTGGATCAAGAGCTCAAGCGTTTGGAAAAAGAACTGGCAACACTGCACAATGAAGTGGACCGGATTGAAAAGAAATTGAACAACGCCGGCTTCATGGCAAAAGCACCGGAAAAAGTGGTAGCAGAAGAAAGAGCGAAAATGGCGGATTACATGGAAAAGCGGGATAAGGTCGTTGCTCGACTGGCTGAATTGAAGAGCGAATGATCCGCTGATCCAGCGCATATTTTTGAGAATGGAGCATGGTAGTATGCATGCAGAAGAACGATTTGTGGAATACAAGCAAGCCCTTGACTGGCTGCATGGACTTCTCCGCTTCGGCCAACGGCCGGGGCTGGAGAGGATGCAGTGGGTGCTCGGTGAGCTGGGCAATCCGGAGCGCAGAGTTCCTTTTATTCACGTTGCAGGTACGAATGGAAAGGGATCGACCTGCGCATTCCTGACCCAAATGCTCATGGAGGCAGGGTATAGCGTAGGAACGTTTACCTCTCCGTATTTAATCGATTTTCGCGAGCGAATTCGTTACAATGGCAGCATGATTGAGGAAGAGGATCTGCTGCAGCTGGCAAACGAAGTCCGTGTGCTGGTAGAGCGCTGCGAAAAAGAGACGGAATTCGGTTCTCCAACCGAGTTCGAAGTGATCACGCTCATCGCTATTCTCTATTTCGCGAGAGTAAAGCTTCCCGCAGTAGTTGTATGGGAAACAGGGCTTGGTGGTCGATTGGATTCCACAAATGTGGTGATTCCACTGGTTTCCGTCATCACGAACATCGGGCTGGATCATACAAGTGTGTTAGGCGACAATCTGGTCGATATCGCAGGGGAAAAAGCCGGTATCATCAAACCAGGTGTGCCTGTAGTCACGGGAGAGCGTCGAGCTGAAGTGCTCGCAGTTTTCCATGAAAAAGCCAAGCAGACGAGAAGCACGGTCTACGAGATCGGGAACCATTTTGCCGGTGAGCAAGTCGAGGAGAAGCTGGGTGAACAGCAGTTCCGTTACAGAAGCAGGCTCCGCCGCAACGAGGAAACCTATCGTTTGACCATGAATGGCATCCATCAGACGGACAACGCATCGATCGCTTTAATGACGATTGATATCTTACGGAACTACTTCTCATTCCTGCTGGAGGACGAAGAAATATTTCGCGGTTTGCAACAAACGCGTTGGCCTGGTCGTCTAGAAATCGTCTCCCCGAGACCTTTGGTGATCTTGGATGGGGCACACAACCAGGAAGGAATGGAGGCGCTCGCAGGCAGTCTGGAGAGGCTGTTGCCAGAGGGTGCCCGTTTGCATCTGCTGTTTTCCGGCTTGGCGGATAAGCCGCTTTCCCAAATGGCTGAGACGCTTTTGCCGCTACAGTCGCGGATAGAGTCCCTCTATGTAACGACTTTCGACTTCCCTCGTGCTGCAGAGAGCGAAATGCTGCACGATGCCTTCCACACAGGAGGATGGGAAGCGGAAAAACTGGAGGCAGTCCCTGACTGGCGAGCATTTCTCCTTTCTTGGATGCGTGAGAAGCAATCAGCGAAGGCGGATGACTGGTTAGTCGTCTGCGGATCGCTCTACTTCATCGCCCAAGTGCGCGCATTCTTTCCCACTACAGTAGAAGAGGCAGGTGAATAGGGTGGATCAGGCAGAGCACGTCCACTTTGTGGGTATAGGCGGATATGGTATGAGTGCTATTGCCCGCGTCTTGATTGACCTTGGATACAAGGTAACCGGTTCCGATGTCGCCATGAACGATTTGGCGAAGAAGCTGGAAGCAAGAGGGGCGGCCGTACATATAGGCCATTCTGCAAGCCATGTGGAGGGAGCAGACATCATTGTATACTCCACCAGTATTTCAAAAGATAACCCTGAGGTTGTTGCGGCAGAAGCAAAAGGTATTCCCGTCCTGCATCGTTCGCAAATGCTTGCCCAAATTTTGAACGAACGTACCGGTGTTGCGGTTGCAGGAGCTCATGGGAAAACGACGACGACTTCCATGATCTCCCATGTTTTAGAGGAGTGTGGAGTCGATCCGACCTTTATCATCGGCGGAGAGCTGATGAACGCTGGAACGAATGCAAAAGCAGGCAGCAGTGACTATGTTATTGCGGAAGCGGACGAGAGCGATGGTTCCTTCCTCGAGTATCGCCCTGTATATGAGATCGTTACCAGTATCGAACCCGATCACCTGGAGCATTTCGATGGTGACTTTAATAACCTGAAACAAGCGTACGTGAAATTTCTGAGTCACCTAAAACCAGGAGGAAAAGCGGTCCTGTGTATCGACGACCAGCATGTAAGGGAAGTGCTGCCGTCTGTGACCGAAACAGTTGTCACGTATGCCATTGAAAAGCCGTTCGTGGACACGGCAGATTATCGGGCAGTTTCCATCGAGTGTGGAGATCGGCGCAGCCGCTGCGAAGTGTATCATCGCGAGCAGCTGTTGGGAGAGCTGATCCTGACTGTTCCGGGCAAGCACAATATTGCGAACGCGCTGGCTGCAATCATCGTCTGCCTCGATACGGGCTTGTCGTTTGAACAAATTGCAAACGCCCTGACTTCGTTTCGGGGTGCGAAGCGTCGTTTCCAAATCATCGGAGAGGCGCGTGACATTCTCGTGGTAGACGATTATGCGCACCATCCGACGGAAATCATAGCGACACTGAAAGGTGCCAAGGCATCTGGGCGACGTGTGATCGCGGTATTTCAGCCGCAGCGCTATACGAGAACCTTTTTCCTGATGGATGAGTTCAGTCGTGCGTTCGCGGACGCAGATGAGGTCATCATCACGGATATTTACTCACCTGCAGGGGAAGCCAAGATCGAAGGTGTATCCTCTGAGGTACTGGTGCAAAAAATTCGGGTGAACAGTCATGAACGGGCGCAGTACATCCCGACGAAAGAACAGCTGCAGGAACAGCTGTTTCACGATCTGAAGCCTGGCGACCTGGTGCTGACCATGGGGGCGGGCGACATTTGGAAGTCAGCTTTCTGGCTTGCAGAAAAGCTTGGTAAATAAAGAAGACGCTCGTGTAGAAAAAGGTTTGGACCCATTCGGTTCAAGCCTTTTTCTTATTTCTTAAGACAAAATATATTTTAGTACCAGATACTAATAGTTGATGTTATAATGAGGTTATAAAAAGGAGAGGTGATGAATCATGACGCTTCGCTCCCAAGCTAGAATTACGGCAATCGGCACTTATGTTCCGGACCGCAGACTGACGAATGCTGATCTGGAAAAAATGGTGGATACATCCGATGAATGGATTTTGCAAAGAACCGGGATTCATGAACGCCGAATCGCCAGCGAAAAGCAATTCACCAGCCATCTTGCCATAGCTGCTGTAGAAAATATGATCAAGCAATACGACAAGTCAGTCGAAGATGTCGATATGATTCTCGTGGCGACCTCGACCCCTGACTATCCGTTTCCGAGCGTCGCCAGTCAATTACAGGCACACTTTGGCATCGAGCAAACCGGAGCCATGGATCTGAGTGCCACCTGTGCGGGCTTTACGTACGCACTGCATACAGCAAACGCATTAGTCAGCTCCGGGATGCATCGAAAAGTGCTGGTTGTCGGTGCGGAGACGCTTTCGAAGGTGACAGACTATACGGACCGGACGACCTGCATCTTATTCGGAGACGGTGCTGGTGCGGTACTGGTGGAGTATGACGAAGCCAATCCAAGCTTTCGTTCTGTTTACTTGGGGACAAAAGGGGACGGGGGTATACACGTATATCGATCGGGGCTTGCCAAAACGATGGCTGATCGTGAGCTTACTGGCGAAGGGTGCATCGTCCAAAACGGCAGAGAAGTGTACAAATGGGTGGCGACAACCATTCCCCGTGGGATGAAGGAGGTCGTTCACCGAGCAGACGCGACGCTGGAGGAAGTAGATTGGTTCATCCCGCATAGTGCCAACCTGCGCATGATTGAATCCGTTTGTGAAAAGAGTGAATTTCCCATCGAGAAGACGCTTTATAGCCTGGAGTATTACGGCAATACCTCGGCAGCGACGATTCCCCTCGCTTTGGACAAAGGCATTCGGGAAGGATCGGTAAAAGAGGGAGACACCCTCTTGCTGTACGGATTTGGGGGTGGCCTCGTCCACGCCGGCATGCTCATAACCTGGAATCCTTCCAATCGCTCCTGAATACCTTGAAGTCGTCCGCGGGTCAATCAACCTCGCAGGGCGACTTTTTTTGTGCCAATGAGCAAGCGGAAAATGGACATGCAGCTTCGCCAAACATGAATCTCTTCGTACGATGCGGGGAGGATCTTATCGGAAATGAGGGAGACCGTGTACATACATTGGCTGCTACTTGTGGTGATTTGTTTCTACCTTTCCTGGACAGATATGCGACAAAGACGGATACCGAACATGGTACTTTTGGTAAGCGGCATTTTCACGGGTCTTTCCGGGGCCTTTCTTTGGGGATGGGAGCAGTGGATGGAGCATCTTTTCCTCACAGGAGGAATCCTGCTCGCACTTGGCCTGATTGCCTGGCATCGACCGGCACTCATCGGGATGGGGGACGTAAAACTGCTAGGACTTCTAGGATTTTCGCTAGGTATAAGAGGGTTTGTCTTCACCATGACATGGGCGTGTGCGATGGCGTTTCTGGTATCCCTGCTCTTGCTGCTGCTAAAACGAATCGACAGCCGTACCCCCATTCCTTTTGCTCCGTTTCTAACTGTTGGACTGCTCGTGTATGGGCTTGGCATCTCGTAGTCATAACCTGTCCTTGGACAACGTAAGCTAGTAGAAAGAGCCTGTTGCAGGGGGGGCATGGTTGTGAGCGGAGATAAAAGAAGCAATGTCACTGTCAAAATGAACGGAAAGTTCTGGGATGAAAAAAGAGAGAGTGCCAAGCTGGCTGAAACGGTGAAAACGGTGAACACAGAAAAAGGAACGGGGAAACGCACGATCCCTTTTCCTGCTCAGCCGATCGTTGAAAAGGGAAACGAAGCCTGGGAACGCATGATGCAGCTGCGAAGCCGGGCAGAGCGGGAGCCTAGCAGAGAGACGGGAATCGTTTTGAAAGAATCCACAGAAGCTCGCTTTGAAGACGATCAAGAGGAGAGTGTGCTGAGCAAAAGGCCGGCGACACGTTTGTTTTCTTCTTGGACGAAGAGACCCATTTTTCGGACGGTGCTGACAACGGGTGGCGGTATTGCGATCGGCCTCTTGTTCGGCTTCCTCGTCCTCACCGTCTTTTCGGAAAAGGAGCTGTCCCAGTCGTATCGGAATGTCCTGAGCGACACTGTCCAAACGCTGACAGCAAATCCGGCAGCAGGGTCTCCCGAGGGACAGCTGCCTATCGCGGGTCCCGTTTTGCCAGGAATGGATCGGCCAATGACAGATGCGCCTGCAGCACCAGCCTCCGGGTTACCGACTGATGTCAAAGTGCAGCTTCCGGATTTGAAGATGTTTGTCGCACAAGCAGGGGTATTTTCGCCAGATGCCTCGGCGCAAGCTGCCGTCGAGCCGCTCGATAAGCTGGGTGTTCCGCACCTGCTTTACAAGGACACGGCCAATCAGTACATGTTTGCGGCAGCCGCTCCGACAAGAGATGCCGTGCTCGGTTTTGCGACGAACCTGAAGAGCAAGGGCGTCGATGTGTATGTAAAGGAATTTTCCTTTCCGACCTATCAAGGGACAGTGGGTGTGGCCTCAGCCAATTCTTCCGCCGCTCCAGATTTGAACGTATTTTTTGCCAACGGAATAAAGCTTGCACAGACGCTTTCCGCTCACTCCGGGCAAGTGATTACCAACGCCCAGCCCGTTCTTTCCACGGAAGAGGCAGCCGCGATGAAGGAGCAGCATCGCCAATTCCTGGAGGAAAGCCGTCTCGTTTCGGCGCAGGCAGGCACTACGCCATACTTTAGTGAAATGGTGAATGGCATCAATCAGGCGATGGATGCACGCGATAAAATGGCGGAGGCAAATGCAGGCAAGAAGGCGCAAAGTGCTGAATCGTATGCCTGGCAGGTTCAGGCAGGCGTGTTGAAGTATTTGGAGAATTATGCGGCCTGGGTCAAACAGGCGCAAAAAACCGAATAATCAGCCATGGAACAGACTTCCGCAAAGGTTTTCTTGCAGGAGGTCTTTTCTTTATTTACAGTAACTACCAGGAGTATTCGGGGATTGTTTCGTACCCTCCCATTTGCTACACTTATTGATGGCAAAAAGAGAATCCCTAGTAAACAGGGAGTGGGAAGGTTATGGGGAAAGATACACTAATACTATTGCTTCTTCTGGCTTGTGGACTATTGTGTGGCAGCATTATTGGGGAGATTTTGGAGCCCTGGATCCCTTTCCTCATGAAGAGCAAAGAATTAAGATGGTCACCCTCGGCGGATTTAGAAATTTTGAAGTACGACCTGAACTTTCAGGTAAAACTAAATCTAGCCAGTGTAGGAGGGTTAGCCCTCGCTTTTTGGATACATCGACGAATGAAGTAGGTTGAAAAACGATGAAAACACAAACATCTCTTATTCTTGCCTCATCCTCGCCACGTCGCAGAGAATTGCTGCACACCTTGGGGCTCACTTTTACCGTGCAGACGAGTGACGTGGACGAGACGACTGCGCCTGGCATGTCCCCAAAAGAAGTAGTGGAAGAATTGGCGGTTCGAAAGGCGCAGACGGTCGCTTCTACCTGCAAGGAAGGGGTAGTATTGGGGTCGGATACGATTGTCGTTCTCGACGATCAGATTTTAGGTAAGCCGGTGGATGAGGCTGATGCGTTTCACATGCTGTCCATGCTGCAAGGCCGCGAGCATACTGTATACAGCGGAGTGGCACTGCTTGATGCAGCTACAGGACGAGCAGAGGTTGCACACAGTCACACACAGGTGCGGATTCGTTCTCTCTCGGAATCCGAAATAAAAGCTTACATTGCGACGCGAGAGCCGATGGATAAAGCTGGCTCGTATGCGATCCAAGGAATCGGTGCGACGATCGTGGAAGGCATCACGGGTGATTATTTTACCGTGGTCGGACTTCCTCTCTGTCTCACAGCCAAGATGCTTTCCCGCTTTGGAATCACTGTTTTGTAAGCAATACATTGCCTGGTTTCAAGCGGCAACGGCATTCCATCACATGTTCGTCTCCGAGCCAGCCGTTTCCGAATTATCGAATGGCTGGAGGTCGGTTCAAATGCCAACAAATACCTGTAACAAAAACGTGCTCAAAAACGTCCCTTACTATGACCGTCCACGCGAAAGACTGCTTCGCGTGGGAGCGGACCATCTGTCTGATACAGAACTGCTGGCCATCTTATTGCGGACAGGCACAGAGAAAGAGACGGCATATGAGCTGGCACAGAATCTGTTGGCCAGGTTCGGCGACTTGAGGGAATTGGCCCAGGCCTCTCACGCTGAGTTAATCGAACAAAAGGGAATTGGTCAGGTCAAGGCGATCGAAATGCACGCCGCATTTGAGCTGGGAAGAAGGCTCACGGGTGTGCAGCGGCAGAGCCGTGCAGCTATTCGATTGCCCCGTGATGTGGCTGATTTGATGATACCTGAGTTGGCTCATTTGACACAGGAACACTTTGTTTGTCTCTTCCTCAATACCAAGAACCGGGTTATTGGCAAGCAGACGATTTTTGTAGGCAGTTTGGACGCTTCGATCGTGCACCCTAGAGAGGTTTTCAAGGAAGCCATACGTCGCAGCAGTGCATCGGTGATTTGCCTACATAACCATCCAAGCGGCGATCCTACACCCAGCCGGGAAGATATTGCGATTACGCAAACACTGCGAGATGCAGGTGAGCTGGTGGGAATTGCACTCTTGGATCATGTAATCATTGGGGATGGAAAGTATGTCAGCTTGAAAGAGCAGGGGTACTTCTAAAAGACAATTTGCTTGCAACTGTAAATATCGGAAGGAGTTTTTTTATGTTTGGTGGATTTACACGTGACTTGGGGATTGACCTCGGCACTGCCAATACACTGGTGTTTGTAAAAGGCAAAGGAATTGTGGTAAGGGAACCGTCCGTTGTGGCGATCCGCACCAACAACAATTCGATTGAAGCGGTAGGGAATGCGGCGAAAAGCATGATCGGACGTACTCCAGGCAATATCGTGGCTGTTCGCCCGATGAAGGATGGGGTCATTGCGGATTTTGATACGACCGCAACCATGATGCGCTACTTTATTAACCAGGCCCAAAAAAATCAAGGCCTGTTCAGCCGCCGTCCGAATGTCATGGTATGTGTGCCATCTGGTATTACTGCAGTAGAAAAACGTGCGGTGGAAGATGCGACGAAGCAAGCGGGAGCGAAGGAAGCGCACACGATTGAAGAACCATTCGCAGCGGCAATCGGTGCTGATCTTCCTGTTTGGGAGCCAACAGGGAGCATGGTTGTCGATATTGGTGGCGGTACGACTGAAGTCGCGATCATTTCCTTGGGTGGGATCGTTACCTCCCGTTCGATTCGCGTAGCAGGCGATGAGATGGACGAAGCGATTATTCAGTACATCAAACGCAGATACAATCTGATGATCGGGGAGCGCACAGCTGAGACGCTGAAGCTGGAAATCGGTTCTGCGATCGCACCGGAAGAGCCTGAAAATGTAGAAATCCGCGGTCGCGATCTGGTGACAGGTCTGCCGAAGACGTTGTCCGTCAGCAGCTCGGAAATTGCAGATGCTTTGGCAGAAACCGTATCTGCTATCGTGGAAGCAGTGAAGGTGACTCTGGAGAAAAGTCCGCCAGAGCTGGCTGCCGACATCATGGATAGAGGCATCGTACTGACTGGTGGCGGGGCATTGCTGCGAAATCTGGATCGCTTGCTGAGCAAAGAAACAGGCATGCCTGTACACGTGGCAGAAAATGCACTGGACTGCGTTGCGATCGGAACAGGACGTGCATTGGAGAACATTCACCTGTTCAAGTCAAAGCACGGCATCACCTCTTCCCGACAAAAACGGGGTAAATAAACGGAGGTTAGGGCATGTCGTTTTTCGGGAACAAGCGGCTGATTATTGTGCTCGTCGGCTTGGTTCTGCTCATCTCTGTCGTGGGTTTTACTTCCCGTGAACGAGTGAAGCTGACCTGGCCCGAGATGTTTTTTAAAGATACCTTCAGCGTGGTGCAGGGCTTTTTTTATCGCCCTGCCCAGGCTGTTTCTGGCTTTTTTCAGGAAGTAGACGATGCTTACAATGTCTACGAGGAAAATAAGGCTCTGAAGGCTGGACTGGATCAATACGCCCGTATGTCTGCCGAATTGCTTGATTTGCAAGCGGAGAATACGCGTTTGAGAGAAGCGCTTCAGGCAAAGGAATCACTCAAATCCTACCAGCTCCGTTTTGCAGAGGTCGTTGCCCGTAACCCGGATACTTGGAACAACGTCATAACAATCGATAAGGGACTGAAGCAGGGGATCCGAAAAGACATGGCGGTAATTACGTCCAAGGGCTTGATCGGGCGAGTACAGAGTGTAGCCAACTTTTCATCTTCGGTTGAACTCTTGACCAGTTATGAACGACGCGACCATATTTCGGCTGTTGTCCAAACGACACAGGTCGTGAACGGTCAAACGACGGTGCACCCTGTGAGCGGGGTTGTGGAGGAATACGATCCACAGGAGCGTTTGCTCATCATGCGGAAGATTCCTTGGGGACAGAAAATTGAAGCAAAGCAGCAAGTCATCACTTCGGGTCTAGGCGGAGTAGTTCCGCGTAACCTGCCCATCGGTTACATTGTTCGGGTAGAACCTGACGATTACGGTCTGACCCAAACGGCGTACATTCAGCCGAGTGCCGACTTCTCACAATTAAATGAAGTCATGATCGTGGAAAGAAACTTTTCCATCTCCCCGACCGGAGAGCTGATCCCTCAGCAAAATGCCGGCCAGATAACGAATGTACCGAATCAAGGGACCTCGACCTCGCAGGTTGGGGGTGGGCAGTAATGCAACGCTTTATTTTGACGCTAACAGTACTGGTCCTGTTCCTTCTAGAAGGAACTGTCGTTCAAGTGATTGCAACAGCTACATGGGGTCTGTCGTGGATGACAGTACCCCGCTTTGCGCTAGTATGCTGCATTCTCATCTCCATGTTCATGGGCAGGCGGGAAGGTCTCTACTACGGACTCGCGTTCGGGTTTTTGCAGGATGTGCTTTTCGGTCAGGTCATCGGCATTTACACGATGTCCATGATGGTAGCGAGCTATTTTGCAGGCTTGATCGTTTTGCTGTTCCAGCGTGGATTTGGCATGGTATTCGTAACAAGCGCCCTGATCCTGTTTGGTCATGAGTGGCTGCTCTACAGCTTGTTCCGACTGTTTTCGGCTGCGCCCTATGACGTCCAATGGATGCTGAACCGCCAAATTCTGCCCAGTGTCATACTCAACCTCGTTGTGACACTGCTGATTTATGTCCCGATCATGAGAATGTGCAACAAGATTCAGGCGAAGAAGCGAGATTTGCACGCAGAATAACCATGATTACGGCGTATCTGTAAGGAGGGGAGAACTCGTGGAGGAAACGAAAGAACCGAAATCGCATATACCGATTCGGCTGAACATTTTGTTCCTGATCGTGTTCCTGTTTTTTGCCGCTATCATTTTGCGTCTCGCTTTCGTGCAACTGGTAGAAGGAGAGCAGTACCGACATGAGCTGGAGAAATTCAGCATTCGCGAGCTGCCAATTTCAGCTCCGCGGGGCAGGATTCTCGACAAGAATGGAGCGGTGCTCGTCTCCAACAAGCCAGTTTATACGGTGCAGTATGTGGAAGAGCAAGGACAGGATATTGATGAAGAAAAAGTAGCAGATCGCCTAGCCAAAATCCTGATTCCCGATGGTGGGAAATTGGGGACGGACAAAGAGCTGCTGAAAAAGACCATTGAGCTGCGGTCTACATTGCCGGTAGCTTTTGATGAGAAGAAAACGAATGAGCTGAAGGCGCTGATCACGCCGAAGCTCCAGCTGGTTCCAAAGCAGGAGCAGGTCGATTCGATGTCCGATTACAACCTGGTGAAGACAGCTCTGTACGTGGGGCTGCGTGTACGCTCTCCTTTTGATGATAAAGAGAGAGAGAACGTCATCAACAAATTAAAAACGAGTATGAAGAACGGCAATGCTACTGCTCTAGATGGACTGTCCGACCTGGAGCTGCTAAAGACGGCCTTCCATGCAAATGTCCAGTTCTCCCTTACACTGGATAAAGAAGACCGCGATGATTTGATTAAGGAAGTAAAGGCACAAATCAGACAGCTGCCGACACCTGCTCAGCTCTCGGACAAGTCTGACATGGATTTGCTCCGTTACGCCTCCTTGTTCGAATTGGACGTTCCTCTGCCTTTGACGGATCAACAGCGCCAGTTCCAGTGGCATAAGCTGTCCCTGCTCCAGGAAATGCGCTCTCCTCAAATGGCGAGCTACATCCCGCGTCGTGTGAAGGTCAACATCACACAGCAGGAAATGTTCCAGATCGAAGAGAGGCGGACAGAGCTGCCGGGGATCAGCGTAGAGCTGGAGCCGGTAAGACAAATCATGCCCGATCCCGACGGTACAGCTTTTGGCACGCACTTCCTCGGGTATATCAATGCCATTCGCCCGGAGAGCCTGAAGGAATACGAGGCGCAAGGGTATAATGCCATCGACCGTGTAGGGGTAACCGGGCTTGAAGCCTACTACGAGCGATACCTGCGTGGAAAAGACGGGATCATGGATGTCCACGTCAACAAAAACTCGGAGACGGTAGAGAAGACCATGCGTCAGGCACCTGAGCCGGGTAATGATCTCGTGCTTGCCTTGGATTGGCGCTTCCAGAGCAAGGTAGAGGCTATTTTAAAGGAAGAAGTCGAAGCCTACAAAAAGAAGCCGACCACGCCAAAGGAATTTAAGGATGCTCACGTAATGGCCATGAACCCGAATACGGGGGAAATTCTGGCTATGGCGAGCTACCCTGACTACAATCTGAATCTGTACTACGACCGGAAAGAATTTAACAAGGTATACTCCTCGTTGATTCTCCCGAACGAATCCAACCGTTTCATTTACACGCCTTACCCACCGGCTTCCACGTATAAGCCGTTGTCTGTCATGATTGCCCTGCAGGAAGGGTTGACCACTCCGAATGAAACCATTTATGACCGCGGAGGCTTGGAGGTAGGGACTTCGTACAAGCGGAACTGGAAAGCGGGGGGACACGGTCCGGTCAATGCGAGACGTGCGCTGCAAGTATCCAATAACACGTACATGTACGAAATGGCGATTCGTCTGGCGAAGAAAGGCACACAAGGCTGGGAGAAACAGTTTTCCGTACTCGACTTCTACAATGCTCAGTTTGGTCTCGGGGTAAAAACCGGTATTGACCTGCCGGGAGAAAAGACAGGCTGGGAAAACCCCAACTTGTACTACGGTAACCTGGCGGATGCGATGATCGGGCAGTACGATCTGTTTACCCCCATTCAGATCGCGCAGTATATATCGACGATTGCCAACGGTGGCTACCGGATTCGTCCGCATCTCGTCAAGGAAATCCGCAGAGGGACGACAGATCCGAAAAAACCGGGACAGACACTGACTTTGATTGAGCCGCAAGTCTTGAATCGGGTAAACATCGATCCGAAGTACATTCAGGTCGTAAAAGAAGGGATGCACTTGGTTACGCAGCCAGGTGGTACCGTTTCCCGTGCCTTTACCGGCTTGCCGTACAACGTCGCTGCCAAGTCTGGTACCGCTCAGACTGGGCGTCGGGCAGAGAACGCGCTGGTCGTAGGGTTTGCTCCTTACGAAAATCCGCAAATCGTGTTTGTCGTCGTGGCACCTAACAGTTTGAAGGACGGAACCTCCAGCTCGGATGCGACAGGTCCCATTTCTCGTCGCTTGCTGGAGGCGTATGACGAATTAAACCCGGGTGTTCTGCACCCAGCATCGCCCACTTCTTCATCCACAACCAAGCCCTAAAGGTTCAAACGGCGTGATGTGACCCGATTCGGCAAATTTTTCAAGTAGAGCAGGAAAAAAGTTTCTGTATGGCGAATGGTATCGGTCGAGGTGAAACAGGTGACGACTGTGAAAAGCAAGGTCACAATCAAAGGAACAAAAGAGGGGCTCGTCTTCTTCATGGACGATACCTGTTCCTTCGAAGAACTGCTGACCGATGTGCGTGAAAAAATAGAGCATAGCCATCAACAGATTTTGTCAGGACCGCTGATACGGGTATCCATTAAATTGGGGAAAAGGTACTGCTCACCAGAACAACAGGAGCAGTTGACTCAAATTATTCGGCAAAAGGGGAATCTGGTCATTCATACCGTTGAGGCGGATGTGATCACAAAAGAGGAAGCTTTTGCCGAACGCCTGAAAACACATTTTTCCGTCCAGGTACACACGGTTCGCTCCGGTCAAGTACTCGAGTACGACGGAGACTTGCTCCTTTTGGGGGATGTCAACCCGGGAGGAATCGTTCGCAGTACGGGAAATATCTATGTTCTGGGTCATCTGCGAGGCTATGCCCATGCAGGGATCGATGGTGACAGTCAGGTCATTATTGCTGCAGCCGTGATGAGTCCTACCCAGCTGAGGATTGCCGATGTAATCAGCAAGCCAGGGGAAGAGTGGACCAATCATTCCGGGGGTACAGAGTTTGCGTACCTGGAAAATGAAACGATGCTGGTGGCGAAAATGAACTATCTGGCGCGGATCCGGCCAGAACTGGGAGAAAAGAAGGCTTGAGGCTTGTGGGTAGAGTGAAGAGGGGGAACGGACGTGGGGATAGGAATAGTCGTAACTTCGGGTAAAGGCGGCGTGGGTAAGACGACCACCTCCGCGAATTTAGGTACTGCACTTGCTTTGCTGGGTCAAAAGGTGTGCATGGTCGATACGGATATCGGTCTGCGCAACCTGGATGTTGTCATGGGCTTGGAGAATCGGATCATTTACGATCTGGTCGATGTTGCAGAAGGCGCATGCCGATTGCAGCAGGCGTTGATTAAGGACAAGCGATTTGAAAATCTGTCGCTTTTGCCGGCTGCCCAGACGAAAGACAAGTCTGCAGTTACACCTGAACAAATGGAAGAAATCGTTACGCAATTGAAACGTGAATTCGATTACGTCATCATCGACTGCCCTGCCGGAATTGAGCAAGGCTTCCGCAATGCAGTGGCAGGTGCTGATCAGGCGATAGTCGTTACGACACCGGAAAAAGCGGCAGTGCGTGACGCTGATAGGATTATTGGACTCTTGGAGCGGGAAAAGGTAGGCATGCCGAAGCTGGTTATCAACCGTGTGCGTTCGCATATGGTGAAAAATGGTGATATGCTGGATGTAGAGGACATTCTGGATTTGCTCGCCATTGACTTGATCGGTGTGGTACCGGATGATGATCATGTCATCAAATCAGCAAACCAAGGGGAGCCAGCTGTGATGAACCACGAGTCTCGCGCTTCGATCGCGTATCGCAATATTGCCCGCAGACTTTTGGGTGAAGCTGTACCCCTGCAGCCATTAGAAGAAAAAGCAGGGATGCTCCATAAAATGCGCAAGTTTTTTGGCTTGAAATAGGTTAGGCATGGCTCCCGTCTGAAAAAGGTGGGAGCCACGTTTTCTAGGAGGACGAGCATGGACCTGGAAAAACGACATTTGAAAACTGTCGACTGGACCATCATCATGATTTTGGTGGGACTCGGGATCTTCAGTTACCTGGGAATCTCCGGTTCTGCCGCAGGTGTCGATAAAGCTCATCAGCAGGTCATCTGGTACATCGTTGGATTTGTGGTACTAGTGGGTACCTTGTTGTTTGACTACCGCCTGTTCTACAACATGTCGTATGTTTTGTACGCGATCGGACTGATCCTCTTGATCGGAGTTTTTCAGACTAAGCCGATCAACAATACAACAAGCTGGTATGATCTCGGCCCAGTGCTGCTGCAGCCGTCAGAGCCGATGAAGCTGTTCACCATCTTGACGGTAGCCCGGTTCATGGCAAAGCGGGCAGAGGATCCGGATCGGTTTTACTATTTTTACAAGCTGATCCCGGTGGCTTCGCTCGTAGGCGTTCCGCTGCTGTTAATTCTAGTACAGCCTGACTTGGGGACGGCCCTTGTCTATACCGGTATGCTCGCAACGATGCTGATTGTCGGTGGGATCCGCTTGAAGCACGTCGTCTACGTGGGAGCTCTTGTAGGCAGCTTTTTTGCTGGCATGACGCTGCTTTATCAATACAAGCAGGAGATTTTCTTTAAGATCATTAAGCCGTACCAATGGGATCGGATCATCTTCTGGATGGATCCGGATCTGGAGGCGATGGGAAGAGGCTTTCAGCTAAAGCAGGCTTTGATCGCGATTGGCTCTGGTCAGCTCTTTGGAAAAGGTATCGATACACCGACGCAAGCGAGCTTTGGTTGGGTTCCGGTTGGAGAGAGCGACTTTATCTTCACCGTCATTGCAGAAAAGCTTGGGTTTATGGGTGCAGGGCTTCTGATGATCCTGTTCTTCTTTTTGATTTATCGCATGATCCGTATCGCGATGGAAGCCAAAGATCCATTTGGCTCCTATGTAGTAGCGGGTGTGGTCGGCATGCTGACCTTCCAAATCTTTGAGAACATCGGCATGACCATTCAGCTGATGCCGATCACCGGGATTCCGCTTCCCTTTATTAGCTACGGGGGGAGCTCGCTGATTACGAACTTCCTGATTATCGGTGTAGTTTTGAATGTAGGCATGCGCAAGGACAAGCTGCGTTTTGACTAAAAAGCGTGACAAATGGAAGGCGCTGTGATAAAATCATCCTAAGTTAACCATTTTTACAAGTTATAGTGTTTGATGGATTGGTTATGGAGTCGTACCGGTTGAGTGTGACGAACCATTTGTCAATCTCAGCTATGTACGACTTTTTTCCTTGACGCAAAAAGCTTTCTGTAAAAAAGGGTTGACGCTACACTTTTTCGCCTCGTGGGGCGTAATGTTCAGGGAGGTTTTGTTTCATGCAACAAGGTATCGTAAAATGGTTCAATGCGGAAAAAGGATACGGCTTCATCCAAGTTGAAGGTGGAGACGACGTATTCGTACACTACAGCGCGATCCAGTCAGAAGGTTTCAAATCTCTGGACGAAGGTCAAAAGGTTGAGTTTGAAATCGTTCAAGGTAGCCGTGGACCTCAAGCTGCTAGCGTAACTAAACTGTAATTTAACTTCGGCAGATTCAGAGGCAGTCTCTCAATGGGGAGACTGTCTTTTTTGTTTTTCAAGAGCCTATTGATACGAAATGCCCACTTGGACACGGGTCATAAAGCAGGTAGACAAGTCATAAGATGGTACAAAGGCTTGGCCTGCGGAGGGATGAGGATGTTTCGTGAAGTCGATCGGGTGAAAGAGAGAAGACGGGAGAGGTTAGAGCGGATCCGCATGCAGCCGCGGGACAGCTTTTCGCCTTTTGTGGATGATTGGAAGGACCCTATTGAGCCTACTGCGGAGCCGTTCGCCTTTTCGCTCAAAGAAGAGGAAGATCCGGTGAATCACCGCCATTCACATGAGATGTGGGGGCTGCAAATTCTTGCATCGGTACTGTTAGTCGGTGCAGCCTACTTGCTCTTTCAGACGTCGCTCATTCCTGCGACGTGGAAAAACTCAGCACGTGAAGTCATGACTCGCGACTTTAATTTTTCGGGTGTGGCCGATTGGTATGAAGCACGATTTGGCTCGTTGCCTACTCTGCTTCCTTCTCTTCATGGTCCGAATGCTGTACCTGCAGCGGGTACGACGACAAAACAGGTGGATGCTTGGAAACTGCCGGCGAACTGGAAGGTAGTCAAGTCCTTTGAACCGAAAAGTGCGAAAGTCGTACTGACCACGGCTTTGAATGATCAGGTAACGATTGGTGAAACGGGTTGGGTCACGTATGTGGGGGAAAAGCAAGGATACGGAACAACGGTAGTTGTCCGTTTAACGAAAGACCGCGAAGTGTGGTTTGGAAATCTGGAGCGAGTCGCTGTAGCAAAAGATGACGTTTTGCAGGCAGGGCAGGAAATCGGAGTGGCAAGGGCGGTGAACAACAGCTCCAGGCATCTTTATCTGGGGGTCAAGCAGGAGGATCAATTCGTGAATCCGCTGGATGTGATCCCATTTGAGTAGAGCTTTCTTTGGGGTTCGAATTCGCATACACTTGCTGTTCTGGGCGGTTATTGGCCTGTCGATCATGACGGGCCATTTTTTAGAGGTACTTACGCTGTTCGTCATTGTGCTCATCCACGAGATTGGCCATGTAGCGATGGCGCGTGAGCTGGGCTGGACCGTGACAGAAGTACAGCTGCTGCCCTTCGGTGGAGTCGCAACAATGGAGGATGCCTATGCGACCGACCCGCTGGATGAAATCGTGGTCGCGCTGGCTGGACCATTCTTGAATGTCGTGATGATGGCTGTCTCCTACTTGTTCTGGTACACGGGCATATGGACAGAGGAATGGGCGTACTTCTTTCTGATCAGCAACGTGACGATCGCTTTGTTTAATTTGCTTCCCATCTGGCCGCTCGATGGCGGACGAATTGTCCAGGCGATCCTGTGCTGGTTTATGCCTTACCGCCAAGCAGCGATTATTTCGTTGACAGGCAGTACGCTCTTGGCGGGTCTTTTGGTAGGCTTGTCGGCATGGGAGCTTAAGATCAATGTGCTTGTGATCGGGGTATACCTGCTTGCGGTCAATATTCAAGCGTTTCTTCGTTTTCCCTATCAATTCTTTCGTTTTCTCATGGAAAAATACGTTCGGCAGCCGGATGAATACGCCGTTCAGGCACTCAGTGTCGAGCCGGGAGAGACTGTTCTGGAGGTTGCGCACAAGCTGAGGCGAGGGTGCTCCCACCTGTTTTACGTTCAGGGAGCCGGGCTGCTCGCGGAGGAACAGCTTTTGCATGCCTTGCTTTTTGAGCAGAAGCACGATGCCAAGATCGGTCAGCTTGTCTAGGAAAGGGAATTCCACTCCATAAGCCAGCAGTCTCGCATGCTTCCTTCGTGCCATTCGCGACGAGGAAGCCATTTTACTTTCTGGAAGCCGCACTTTTCGTAGCAGCGTATCGCGCGAGCAGTGGAAGCCTGCGGATCGAGGACAACCCTCTGAGCACCAAAATGCGTAGACAGGTGAACGAGAAGGCTTTGAACGAGGAAGGTCCCGAGGCCTCTGTCCCAGTACCACGGTTCCCCGATGAACTGATCTATGCCGTAGATGATGGTAGAAGCATCATATCCATATGCCTGCCTGCTCTCCTGATCCAACGGGTAATACTGCCCGTACCCGATAGGATGTCCGTCATAGAGAAAGAGGCAGCGGGACGTATCGTCATCTTTCGGGTAGAAATGCTCATGAACAAGCTGTAGATCATGAGGGCGGTCACGTCCTTCGTAATAGTGCAGCACACGCTTGTCTGAAAGCCATTTAACCAAGAAAGGAGCATCCTGCTGAAGCAGGGGGCGCATTTTCAACAAGTCAGCTCTCATCGTCATTTCTCCTTTGGCAGCTTGCCTTTTCTTTTCCAAATACCTGTGATAGGATTACTTTCTGGAAGTCCGAAAGTCCTTTTTTCGGGCAAATAGGTACGGGACAAGCAGGGAGTAGGAGAGTGAATGCGTTGAGACAAGTAGCGATTAGCGGGAGCGGTGGTGTGCTGCGAGCAGCATTGCTCGAAAACGGGCGGTTGCTTGAGTGGCGTGAGGAGAACGAAGGGCAGGGAGTTTTGGCAGGAGATGTGTATCGCGGTCGGATCGCGGATGTCTTGCCGGGGATTTCGTCCGCTTTTGTCGATATTGGCGTCGGTCAAAATGCTTATCTGTATGTGGATGACACCTTGCCGAGGAGAGGTTCTGCACCTGGCAAAGCGAATATCAGCGAGCGAGTGCAGGTCGGTGAAAAGGTAATCGTACAGGTGAGCAAGGAAGGCACGGAGCTGAAGGCGCCGAAAGTGACGGCGCGGATTAGCTTGCAGGGCAGGTTCCTCGTGTATCTCCCGGTGGAAGCAGGTGTATCCCTTTCCCGCAAGATTACCGATCCGGCAGTCAGACAGCAGCTCTCTGAGAGGCTTTCGGCGCATCTCGCACCTGAAGAAGGCGTCATCGTAAGGACGGAAGCGAAAGACGCGCCAGAAGATAGGCTCCGCGAAGAACTGGAATATTTGAAGAAGCGTTGGTGCGAAATGATAGCTCATGCAGACCAGTTAAAAGGTCCCGGACTTGTGACGAGAGAAATGGCGTTGCTAGAGTCGATCATCAGAGACTTGGCTGCTTGGGGAGTGGAGGAAGTGCTGGTGGAGCACGCTCCTACGCTTCAGCAGGTAAAAGAAGTGATGCAGGTGCTTGCCGAGGAAGACTTGAACAAGCTGGGCGCGTACCAGGGCAGAGAGCCGTTATTTACGCAGCTGGGAATCGATGCGCAGCTTCAGCGGGGATTGAATCGGCAGGTACCACTGCAAAGCGGGGGGCATCTGGTCATCGATCGAACAGAAGCGATGACGGTTATCGATGTCAATACGGGCGCATTCACAGGGAAAGGCGGCCAGCAAAGGGAACAGGCGATTACTGTCGCGAATGTGGAAGCTGCTGTAGAGATTGCAGCACAGCTTAGGCTTCGCGATATTGGCGGGATTATCATCATCGATTTCATCGACATGAAGGAAGCGGCGAACAAGGAAAAGGTGTTGGCAGTGCTGAAACGGGAGCTAGCCCGTGATCCTGTGCCGTCCACCGTTTTAGGCATGACTGCTCTTGGACTTGTGGAAATGACCAGGAAGCGCGTGCGTGCGAGCTTGTCGGAGAGATTGACGGAACCTTGTGCTGCGTGCGATGGCCGTGGTCGAGTAAGGTCGGTCGATGAAATGAAGCGCCGTCTATGCAGCGAGCTGACGTCTCTTGCGAAAGGCCAAGAGGCAGAGGCAGCGGTAATTGAACTGCCGAGACGGCTGTATCATCCTTTGTCTGAGCTGGGCAGCGAGCAGCAGAAGCTGTGGCCTGTGCACTTGTTCCTGCTTGAAGCTCCTGCGTTAAAGCCGGACGAGTATCGAATCGTGTACGCCGGTCGTACAGAAGAAGCCAAACGATTGTACGGAAAACAAGAGTAAATGACTTGACTGGGCGCTCTGTGCTGTGATAACCTAAGGTTTGTCATGCAGCTATGTCTCGTGCATACTGTAACCGCACGAATCAGGTACATAAGTCGTCGCTTGCGACGCACCTGCTGGGGCGAGTCTGAGTATAGGAGGTGCACACAGTGTACGCAATTATCGAAACCGGTGGAAAGCAATACAAAGTTGAAGAGGGTTCTGTTCTCTTCATCGAGAAACTGGCTGGCAACGAAGGTGAAGCTGTTACTTTTGACAAAGTTCTGTTGGTAAACAAGGACGGTCAAGTAACTGCAGGTGCTCCTACTGTTGCTGGTGCTACGGTAACTGGTAAAGTAGAAAAACACGGTAAACAATCCAAAATTATCGTGTACAAATACAAAGCCAAGAAAAACTACCGTCGCAAACAAGGTCATCGTCAACCATTCACCAAAGTTGTGATTGAAAAAATCAACGCTTAATTTTGGACGAATCCGATGATTACCGTAAAAGTGCAGAGAAATGAGCAAAATGAGATTGAAGCCATTACCGTTTCGGGACATGCCAACGCTGCTAAGCATGGTTCAGACATTGTCTGCTCCGCTGTTTCGGCGGTGAGTATGGGAACGATTAATGCCGTAGATCTTTTGCTCAATAGTGATCCGGATGTTCAGCTCGCAGAGAAGGATGGCGGGTTCCTGAAATGGAACGTGCGTCCTGTAGAAGACCCGCTGGTCAGCGAAAAGCAGCAGCTTTTAGCTGAGGGCATGGTTGTCTCTCTGTTTATGATTGCTGAATCATACGGAAAATACGTTACGGTTCATGATACAAAATGGCAAGGAGGTGTCTGACATGAACTTTCGTTTTCCTGTAGACCTACAGTTCTTCGCTTCGAAGAAAGGGGTAGGTTCCACAAAGAACGGTCGCGATTCCATTTCCAAACGTCTGGGAGTGAAACGTGGTGACGGTCAATTCGTTACAGCTGGAAACATCCTCGTTCGCCAACGCGGTACGAAGATTTACCCAGGTGCTAACGTAATGAAGGGCGGAGACGACACTCTGTTTGCAACAGCAGACGGCGTTGTTCGTTTCAAACGTCTGGGCCGCGATCGCAAACAAGTTGTGATCGAACCAGTTGCTTCTGAAGCGTAAATAGTGGATGAAAGGAAACCCAGCCTTGTTGCTGGGTTTTTCTTTTTCTAGCTGGTGTTTTCTCTTTGGAGAAAAGGGGAATATAAAGGATAGCGATCTGTTTTATTCAGTAGAGGTTTTCTTATTTATACGGGAATTTTTTGTGGTACAATAGGACAGAAAGAAATCTTATCGACTTGGGTGAATGTGATGAGGGACGAGCGGAGGCTGTTTACGCAGCAAACTGACCAGCTGCTTACCGTACTGAACCGGCAGCGGCATGACTGGTTGAACCACGTTCAGGTTCTGCTCGGCTATTTGCATTTGAACCGTACTGAACAGGGAGAAGCGCATTTAAAACGCATTGCGGAGCTTGCTATGCAAGAAAGCATGATCGCCCGTTTGAACAGCTCTCTGTTGTCTGTCTTTTTCTTGACATTTAATGCGCTGAACAAGGAAATGCTTTTGGAAGTAGAAGTGTGCAACGAAGTGGATCTGATGAGGGTCGCACTGAGTGAGCAGCAATTGTTTCAGCTGATGTCAGAGATATTATGCACAGTGAACGATCATGTAGATCCTAACAGCTATGAACCTGCGAGCATGCAGCTTTCCTTGGTAGCGGACGCATGCGGCGTTCATTTTCGTTTTGACCTGGCCGGAAAGCTATGTGCATCCGGATTGGAAGAACTGGAAAAACTGATACGTAAAAATGAACAGAGTACGGTGGAGGTCACCGAGTGGATACATACGGAAGAGGAATGGATTTTGGATTTGCGGATTCCATTCGCGTAATGAAAGAGGTGACACCATGTTTGTCGATCAGGTAAAGATTTATGTAAAAGGCGGGGACGGGGGAAACGGAGCCGTCTCCTTTCGCCGGGAGAAATACGTTCCATTAGGTGGACCAGCCGGTGGTGACGGCGGTCGCGGCGGAGATGTTGTGTTTGTAGTAGATGAAGGACTGCGAACACTGGTTGATTTCCGCTACCAGAAGCACTTCAAAGGACCGCGTGGGGAGCATGGCCGCAATAAAGGACAGCACGGCGCAGGCGCGGAAGACATGCTGGTACGCGTGCCACCGGGAACAACCGTCATCGATGATGATACCAAAGAAGTGATCGCGGATCTGGTCGAGCATGGCCAGAAAGCAGTCATTGCAAAAGGCGGGCGCGGCGGTAGAGGAAACATGCGTTTTGCCAATTCATCCAACCCAGCTCCGCACATCTCGGAAAACGGGGAACCGGGTCAGGAACGCTACATCGTGATGGAGCTGAAACTGATTGCAGATGTAGGTTTGGTTGGCTATCCGAGCGTAGGGAAGTCTACTCTGTTGTCCAGCGTGACAGCAGCCAAGCCGAAAATTGCCGCGTATCACTTCACGACGCTGACACCAAACCTCGGTGTGGTGGAAGTGGGGGAGAACAGCTTTGTCATGGCCGACCTGCCAGGTTTGATCGAAGGGGCGCATGAAGGCGTCGGATTAGGTCATCAGTTCCTGCGTCACGTCGAGCGTACGCGTTTGATCGTGCACGTGATTGACATGGCTGGCGTCGATGGACGTGACCCGTACGAGGATTATTTGCAGATCAACCGCGAGCTGAAGCTGTACAACCTGAAGCTGGAAGACAGGCCGCAAATCGTGGCTGCCAACAAAATGGACATTCCCGAGGCCCAGGAGAACCTGGCGCGCTTCAAGGAAAAAGTCCCGGGCGTGACGGTTTACGAAATTTCTGCGGCTACTCAAGAAGGCGTTCAGGAGCTGATGTATGCCGTCGGTGATCTCTTGGCGACTATTCCGGACAAGCCAGCTGTCGAAGAAGTGGCTGAAGTCGAAGAACGTGTCGTGTTCAAGGCTGAGAAAGAGCCAGATCCATTTGAAATCACACGTGACAACGACGTGTTCGTAGTCAGTGGGGATAGAATTGAAAAGCTGGTTAGAATGACCAACCTGAACAGCTACGATGCCGCTCAGCGCTTTGCCAAAATCATGCGCAGCATGGGAGTGGATGAAGCCCTGCGCAAGCACGGTGCCCGTAATGGAGATACCGTACGCATCGGTAAGCTTGAGTTTGATTTCGTGGAGTGACGAAAACCATGACGGATGTCCCATCTCTTAGCCCATTTCTATCAGATAAACGGTTCCAGCGCGGATCCATTTTACCGATGATGATCTCCAGGCAAGTCAAGACACCATTGCAAGTCATGGTGGAGCATGTAAAAGGTGGGTATCTCGTAGTGTCCACAGAGATGAACGCGGAAGCCAAGACAGCACTGATTGGTTCAACCGTGCGTTTGCGGTGGGAAACGGATGCGGCTGTCAACACCGTTGATCTGGAAGTCGTACAAGAGCAAACGATATGGCCGGTCAAGCTGTTGGCATTGATCCCAATCGCGATAGGCGTAGAAATCGTGACGATGGGAAAAAACGGACTAGTCTCACCAGACAGGCCGATTCACGTTCCGTTCAAGGTGATGGGAGCAAGACCGATCGAGGAAAAAGGAGAAGCGGAACTGCTCAAATTTTCTCCGACTCGGTTGGTGCTTCGTACCGACTCCTACGTGTCAAAGGGTGATTTCATCCATCTGTCGTTTACGGTACCGAACCAGCAGATGGAGATTGTCGGAATGGCCAAAGTGGTAGAAAAGACGTTTCAGGACACGCAGACAGTGATTGAATTGATCTTTACGGATATACATGACAAGCATCATCAAGTCATCAAAGATTATTATAAAAAACTGTCGACCGCCGCTTCTTACTGAAGAAGCGGTTTTTTTCCTTTGCTGTTCCTGCGAAGAAGGTATATAGTATAGGCATAGAGTTCTTATTCGTGCCTGTTCCCTAGAATTGATCTGGAAGAGCGACTAGCCTGTTATATCAACTTGTGAAATATTGCACATTGATACTTCCATCCGTTTGCATACTGCACTTTGTGAAAAATAGAACAAATAGGTTAGACTATCGGATACAGGGTGAATTTCGGCCGTCACTCGGATGAACAGGCAACGAGAATACCAGGCCTCTATTCCAAAGCAAAGGAGGACGTTTTCTTATGTCACAAACAACTACGCAACAAGCTGAAGCAGCTACTACAGCGGCTCTGGCACCCGAGCAAATGGATGTGCTCGATCAGTTGATGAAACCGGAAATCCAAGAATCGTTAACTGTTTTGGTGGCGAATTTGCCTAAATTGGCAGAGATGACAACAATCCTGACCAAGACGTACGATCTGGTACAGACAGTGGCAAATGACCAAGTGCTGATCCAGGACCTCAAAGGCGGAATGGAAGAGTTCGTCAAACCGATCCAAGACAAAGCAAAAGGAATCGCCCAAGCAGCAATCGAAGCTAACGACCGTTCTCACGTCGAGTCGTCTACGATCGGTTTGTTTGGTATGCTCAAAATGCTGAAGGATCCGCAAGTACAAAAAACCTTGCGCTTTGCTCAAGCATTCCTGGAAGTACTCGCTGAGCGCGAGCAGCAAAAGCGCTAACCACACATAACGAACGAAAGACAAGGACGGGAGGACCAACGCATGTCGAAGCATATTTTGATTCTGGGCGGCGGTTACGGCGGATTGTTGAGCGCATTGACTGCCCGCAAATACATGACAGCTGAAGAAGCTACTATCACGGTTGTAAACCGTTTTCCTACTCACCAAATCATCACCGAATTGCACCGTTTGGCAGTAGGCAACCTGTCTGAGCAAAACGTGGCATTGCCTTTGGAAAGATTGCTGCGTGGCAAAGACATTAACCTGGTTATCGACTCGGTTGAAAAAATTGGCTTGGATTCGCAGCGTGTCACTTTGGCGAGTGGCGAGTCCATTAAATACGATGCACTTGTTGTCGCGCTGGGTAGCGAAACAGCTTTCTTCGGCATTCCAGGACTGCAAGAGTACAGCTTTACCCTGAAGTCTGTAGAAGAAGCAAACCGCCTGCGTGCACACGTAGAAGGGCGCATCGTGGCTTACAAAGAAAGCAAGGATAAAGCAGATGCTACTTTCGTTGTCGGTGGTGGCGGTCTGACGGGGATCGAGTTGGTAGGGGAATTCGCAGATATGCTGCCTACCCTGTGCCACAAGCATGGCGTAGACTTCGCAGACGTATCCTTGTACTGTGTGGAAGCTGGTCCGTCCATCCTGGCTGGTTTTGCTCCTGAGCTGGTTGAACGCGCAAAAACAAGCTTGGAGAAACGCGGCGTGACCTTCCTGACAGGGGTACCAGTAACGGAAATGAAAGAAACCACAGTTTTTCTGAAAGACGGCAACACCATCGAAACGAAAACCATGGTTTGGACGGGTGGCGTACAAGGAAATCACGTTGTAGCGGAATCCGGCATCGAAGTAAACCGCGGACGCGCGACTGTCACAGAAAACCTGCAATCCACGTCTCACCCTGAAGTATTCCTGGCTGGAGACAGCGCAGTCGTGATGGGTCCAGAAGGTCGTCCATATCCGCCAACAGCTCAGCTGGCATGGCAAATGGGTGAAGTAGTAGGCTACAACCTCTTCGCTTATTTCAACGGTACCAAAATGGAAACGTTCGTACCTGTATTCTCCGGTACACTGGGCAGCTTGGGACGCAAAGATGCAATCGGTACCATCGGCGCTAGCCAAATCAAGCTGAAAGGCTTGCCTGCTTCCTTGATGAAGGAAGCAAGTAACGTTCGTTACCTGTCACACATCAATGGTTTGTCCTCTTTGGCATATTAATCTCTTTATGTAAAAGAACAGACAACAAGGCAAAACCCGGGATCTTACTCCCGGGTTTTTTTCATGCAGTCGTTTATCCGTTACCGCTTGGATCCTCGACAATGTTAGGGGATTGCGCCATCTTTTTGCCCTGGGTCTGCGTGCCAAATTGGTCAAGATCGCTCGGCTTTCCGGGAGGATGATTATTGCGACGCTCGGACTTGTCTGACTTACCTCTTCCTGCCATGTAAAAGTCACCTCCTGTGGAATCAATCGTTTCTATTCTGTACGAAGCGGGCCATCGTCATGTAAGCACAAGTGAACTGAATATCATTCCATGAAAAAAATTGGCTAATAAGGATTGTCACAGCAAGTTGGAAAGGTTATAATGTCCTCTATGAAGAAACAACTGTTTTTCTCAGGAGGACACAACGGATGAAACGGGATGAAAAGTTTTATTTAATTCGATCCGACATCCTGCCAGAATCCATCGTTAAAACGATCGAGGCCAAAAAAATGCTCGAATCAGGCGAAGTGGATACGGTGAATGAAGCAGTGGAACGGGTGGGATTGAGTCGGAGTGCCTTTTATAAGTACAAGGATGGCATCTTCCCATTCAACTCCATGATGAACGAGACGATTATGACCATCACATTTTCGCTGGAGCATACGTCTGGCTTACTGTCTAAAGTGCTGACCTACATGGCGGAACAGGGCGGAAACGTATTAACCATCAATCAAACGATACCGTTGCAGGGAATTGCTACGATTTCCATGTCCGTTGATATGGCGCATATGAAGGTTTCCAGCACGGAATTCTTGGATGGCTTACAACAACTACCCGGCGTGCGCAAAGCAATGATCGTTGGTAGAGGGTAGAAAAAGGGTAGGGGGAGAGAACATGGAGAAGCAAACGATAAAACTAGGGCTGTTGGGGTTCGGAACGGTCGGTACCGGAGTCGTTCGAATCATCCAGGCACATCAAGAGGATCTGCAAAAACAAACCGGATTGGGAATCGAGATCACCAAAATTCTCGTGCAGGACGCAGAAAAGTCCCGCAATATTGTGGCGATGGAAGGCAAATTGACGACGAATCCGGCAGATATCCTGGAAGATCCGGAAATTGAAGTGGTCGTGGAAGTAATCGGGGGCATTCACCCGGCGAAGGATTTTATCTTGGGCGCATTGGAGCGAGGCAAGCACGTTGTCACAGCTAACAAGGATCTGATGGCGCTGCACGGCGCTGAGATTTTGAAAAAAGCGCAGGAGAAGGGCTGTGACGTGTTCTACGAGGCGAGCGTTGCCGGGGGAATCCCGATTTTACGCGCACTGGTGGAGGGCTTCTCGTCCGATCGCATCACAAAAATGATGGGGATCGTCAATGGTACCACGAACTACATCCTGACCAAAATGAGTCAGGAAGGAGCAGAATATGCTGACGTACTGAAAGAAGCACAAGCGCTTGGATATGCAGAAGCCAATCCGACCTCTGATGTGGAAGGCTATGATGCGGCTCGTAAAATGGCGATCCTGGCAACGCTGGGCTTCCGTGTCCCCATGAAGCTCGAAGATGTCGACGTCAAAGGAATCAGCGGCGTGAGCAAGGAGGATATCGCGTACGGCAAGCAGCTCGGTTATGAAGTCAAGCTGCTGGGCTTGGCTCGTCGGGATGCAGAAGCGATCGAAGTCAGTGTCCAGCCGACGATGATTCCAAAATCCCACCCGCTGGCGTCTGTGAACGGCGTATTTAATGCCGTATACGTTCACGGAGAAGCGGTAGGAGAGACCATGTTCTACGGGCCTGGTGCGGGGGAGCTGCCAACCGCGACAGCTGTTGTCTCTGACCTAGTGACCGTCGTGAAAAATCGAAAGCTCGGTGTAAATGGACGGGGCATGGTAGCTCCGTACAAAGAGAAAATCCTCAAAGATGACTCCCAAAAGCTTTCGAAATATTTCCTGCGCATCGTCGTGGCCGACAAGCGTGGCGTGCTTGCACAAATTACCCAGCTGTTAGCTGACAAAAACATCTCCTTGGAGCAGGTCATTCAACAGCCGTACAACAACGATAAAGAAGCGGAGATCATCATGATCACCCACTTGTCTTCGAAGAGTGACATGGATGGCGTGCTCGCCTATATGGAACAAATGGACATCGTCACCAAAGTCAAAAGCTGTTACCGCGTGGAAGGGGGAGAACAAAAATGAGTCAAGATCGTCAATCAGGGATTATCGCACGTTACCGGGAATTTCTCCCGGTCACAGATAAAACACCATTAGTTAGCTTGCATGAAGGGAATACCCCTTTGATCCATGCACCAAATTTGTCAAAGCAACTGGGTGTCGAGCTGTATGTGAAGTACGAAGGTTTGAATCCAACCGGATCCTTTAAGGACCGCGGTATGGTGATGGCGGTAGCAAAAGCGGTGGAGGAAGGAAGCACAACCATCATGTGTGCGTCCACCGGGAATACCTCGGCCGCTGCTGCCGCGTATGCAGCTCGTTGCGGGCTCCGTTGCATCGTGTTGATCCCTAGCGGAAACATCGCATTGGGCAAGCTCGCCCAGGCGATTGCGTACGGTGCAGAAGTCATAGCTATCGATGGCAATTTTGATGAAGCCTTGAATATTGTTCGGGAAATAACGGCGAATGAGCCGATCACTCTTGTCAACTCGGTGAATCCATACCGCATCGAGGGCCAGAAGTCAGCGGCTTTTGAGGTATGTGACGCATTGGGAGATGCTCCTGACATTCTCGCTATTCCAGTAGGGAATGCGGGCAACATCACTGCTTACTGGAAAGGGTTTAAAGAATACAAGGCAGCAGGAAAGTCGCAAAGTCTGCCGCGTATGTTTGGCTTCCAGGCTGCAGGAGCTGCACCGCTGGTTCATGGGCAGCCTGTACCGAATCCGGAAACGATCGCGACTGCGATCCGCATCGGTAATCCTGCCAGCAAGGATGGCGCACTCAATGCCATCAGCGAATCGAACGGTCTGGTTGCCAGCGTGACAGACGAAGAAATTCTTCACGCGTATCAATTGCTTGCCAAAAGCGAAGGCGTATTTTGCGAGCCCGCTTCAGCAGCATCTCTTGCCGGCATTCTGAAGCTGAAAGCAGCAGGTAAGCTTCCAGAGGGTGCGAAAGTGGCTTGCGTGCTTACCGGAAATGGACTGAAGGACCCGAATATCGCACTGGGGCTGGTTGGGGAAGAGCCTCGCTCCGTTCCTGCCACGCGTGAAGCCGTTATGGCTTTGGTAAGCCAAAGAGGGAGTGAAGTTCGGTCATGAATGGCAACCTCGTAAAGGTCACCATTCCAGCGAGTACGGCGAATCTGGGTCCAGGGTTTGATGCCCTGGGCCTGGCTTTCCAGTTGTATTCCGTCGTGGAGATGAAGCTTAGCGAGAAAACAACGATTGAAATCGTGGGCAAGGAGCTGCAAGGCGCTCCAACAGACAAAAGCAATTTGCTTTATCAGGTTGCCTGCACGCTTTTTGAAAAAGCGGGCTTGCCAACCCCAGAGCTCGCGATTCGCGCTTCTAGTGACGCACCCCTGACAAGAGGCTTGGGAAGCAGTGCGTCAGCGATTGTTGGGGCCTTGGTCGCTGCCAATCACTTAGCTGGGGAGCCGTTCACCCGAGAAGAATTGTTCCAGTTTGCTACGGAGATGGAGGGCCATCCAGACAATGCAGGAGCCTCCATGTTCGGTGGTATTATCGTAGCTACTATGCCTGAGAATGCTGGTTCACCAATCCCCTATATTCGTATCGCACCTCCTGCTGGTTTGCAGGCACTCGTAGTCATTCCAAAGTTCCCTCTGTCGACAGAAAAAGCGCGAAACGTATTGCCACAGGTGTACAGCAAGCAGGATGTTGTATATAATGTTGGTCATAGCAGCCTGCTTACGGCCGCATTGGCGCAAGGAAGGCTGGACCTGTTAGGACAAGCAATGGGGGATCGGCTGCATCAGCCGTACCGCGCAGAGCTTGTTCCTGGCCTAAAAGACATCCTGGATGGAGCAACAGCCCACGGAGCATTAGGTGCGGCGTTGAGTGGTGCTGGTCCGACAATCCTTTGTTTTTTCTCGACGGACGAACAGCGGGAAAAATTACAAGGATTTGTAGACAGTGTGATGAACAGTCACGACATCCCGTATCGTGTGATGATATTGCAACCGGATGAACATGGCGTGCAGGTCGAAATCCATCAGACGTAGATAAAATGGATAGGAGAAACGCCATGCTGAACAAACTCGCATTTCTCGGGCCAAGAGGGACGTTTTCCGAAGAGGCTGCCCGTTCGATACCGATCGGGACGCCAATGGATTACGTGCCATATCCGAGCATTATTGAAGTGTTGAATGCAGTAGCTAAAGACGAAGTGAATTACGGAATTGTACCCATCGAAAACTCGATTGAAGGCACTGTGAACTCCACATTGGATTGGTTGATTCATGAGGTTGATTTGCCGATCCTCGCAGAATTGGCTATGCCGATTACCCAGAATCTGCTGGTAGCGAAGCGCGATCAGCCGTTGCCGCTCTCGGCTATTACCCGGGTGATGTCCCATCCTCAGGCGATTGCCCAAAGCTTTCATTTCATACGGGAAAACCTGCCGCAGGCTGTAGTGGAGAATGTAAACAGTACGGCTCTGGCAGCCCAAACAGTGAGTGAACATCCGGATGAGCCGTGGGCAGCCATCGGGACCCGCCTCAATGCGGATATTTATCCTTTGGAAGTGGCGCAGCCTCATATTCAAGACTTTTCAAACAACTATACCCGCTTTGTCTTGGTCGGAAAAGAGCCGATTGAGCTGCCAGTATCTGATCGGGAGAAGACTACGATCCAGGTTATCCTCCCTGAGGATTTTCCGGGTGCGCTCTATCAGGTGCTCGCCGCTTTTGCTTGGCGAAAGATCAACCTGTCCCGTCTGGAATCCCGTCCTACCAAAAAAGGGTTGGGCAGCTATTTCTTTGTGATCGACATTGAACAAAAAATGGATGATGTGCTGCTTCCAGGTGCCTTTGCAGAGATTGAAGCGATCGGCTGCCAGGTCCGGCAATTGGGAACATATCCATTTTACTTGCAAAAGGTCAACTCCTAGAGTTGGCTTTTTTCTTTTTAGATTCCCTTCAAGAAAAGGGCTCACTCAGGAGCAAAACGCCCATAGGTGCATACCATGATAGGGAGTTTCCGCGAGGGAGGAGAAATAGTGAGAATCCACGTAGTCCAAAAAGGCGACACCATGTGGAAGATCGCCAAGAGATATGGCGTCGATTACAAGGAGCTATTACGACTGAACAGTCAGATCAAGACTCCCGATACCATCTATCCAGGGGCGAGGATCAAGATTCCGTCGAAGGGTGTGGCTGTTCGTCCACAACCGAGACAACCACAACGGCAATCGAGCGAATCCCCCTATGTAAAAGAAAGACCTATTCGCGAAGAAGAGCAGAGCCAGGAGGTTCCTCAAGAGATTGAGCGCAGGCCAATTGAGGTGGAAGAGGAAGAGGAAGTAAGAATTGAGGCTGAAACGGAAAGGGCTCCACGGCCAGCCCCAACGGAGTCGATCAAGGAAGCGCCGCCGATTCCTCCTACACCAAGTGTCATGCCTGAAATGCTGACACCGGCATTGCCGCAGCCTACGCGGCCTATTGCACCTCCGCCGACCAAGCCATATATGCCAAACATTCCGAAACAGAAGATGATGCCGCCAATGCCGCCGTCGATGCCACCTATGCCGCCGATGCAGACACGTCCGGCACCACCGCCAGTTCCGCCGACCATGGTAAGTCCGTATATGCATCAGCCCAATGTGCCACCATCCCAGCTCAGCCCACTGCGCCCTAACGTAGGGCCGAACCAGGTGAGCCCGTATATTTATCGGCCGCCAGTGGCGCCAGCGCCTGTACTTCCCATACGGCCAACGGTATCGCCGAACTATTGCCCGCCGTGCCAACCATATCCACAGGTACAGCCTACGAGACAGCCTACACACGTTCGTCCACAGACAACGACTAAACCACAGGTGCGGCCACAAACAACAGTGAGACCGCAGGCACCCGTGCGCCAGTATGTGCCGGTCCCAATTCCGCCGTGTCCACCATTCCCAACACCATGGATGAGGCCAATTTTCCCACCGATGCCGCCTATTTCCCCGTTCCCGCCGATGCCGTTTCCAAGACCGGGTCAAGTATCGCCTGAAAGCATAGGGCCAGGGCCGTTTAGACCACCGTTTGGTCCGGCGTTTGGGCCACCACCGATCATGCCATTCTTCCCTCCAGTTCCTCCTCGACCAATGCCGATGCCGATGCCAATGCCAATGCCATTCCCGCCACAGCCGTATCCATGCCCGCCAAGGCGTCCAAAAGTAGTGGTGGAGTCTTCTTGCTCATCTTCATCTTGTGAGTGTTCCCCGGATAGCCCACAGCGAAAGCCTAGTCGCGGTTATAAGAGAGACCGCGGGCAAGTGAACCCGAACAACATGATGTTCCCACCACCTCCTCGGCTGGCTTCCATGCCTGACACAGGGCTATGGCCGCATTGGGGCGATGGGCACGAAGAATCTTCGTCATACTGAACGGTTCCAGTATGAACAAAGGGCTAATAGCATCTCTTGAAAAAGCGTTTCGCTGTCAAGTTCACGCCGTTAAGCCAAAACGAAATGTGAATTTGCTGAAGACCGACCGGGGTCACTGGATCATCAAGGGCTATAAGCAACTGGATAAAGCAGTATGGGTAACGCAGCTCGCCGAAGCATTGCGGGAGAAAGGGTTTATGCATACGGTGCAATATGTACCGGATGCAGGGGGATCAACGATTTTTCCGTATGAGGACCGCTATTTTACGATCATGAAAATGATTGACGGACGAGAAGCGGATAATGCATCCCTCTTTGATGTGAAAAAGACGGCTGAGACCCTTGCGCGCTTTCATGTAGCCGCTCAAGGGTTCCCCGTCTCGCATACTTATGCGTATGAAGGCAAGTCTGCGCTACTCGACAAGTGGGAAAGCAGACTCGAGCAGTTCGAAAGAATTACGTGGGGCATTGAGCAAAATGGCCCGCAAAACAAACTGGAGCAGGTCATCCAACAGATGACGCATGCCATCATCCAGGATGGTCAAGACATGCTGCAATCCGCATACAAGCTGCCTTTGACGCCTGAGATGTTTTCTGCTGTAGAGAGAGGGACGCTGGCTCACCGTGATGTAGCGAGCCATAACTTTTTGCTGACTCCCCGGAGCAACTGTTATCTCATTGATCTGGATACTGTAGGGCATGACGTGCAGCTGGTCGATCTGGTTCAATTGATGTCTAGAATGCTTCTGCTCCAGGAGTATCGGATCGGATCGTTTGTCGAAGCGATCGAAGCCTATAGCAAAGTAAACTATTTGAGTGACACGCAAATCTGGACAGTGCATCAATTGCTGCGCTATCCCGATAACTTTCTGCGCGAGGTCACCGGGTTGTACAGCAATCGCCCTGGCTATCACATGCGGGGAGTACTGCAGCTTGTTCAAATGGAAGGAAAGCTTCTGCGGGAGCGTCAAGCGTTCTTGCAGTCAGGAGAGCAAATCTTTCAGCGATCACCCTGGGGACAGTACCATTTCGTGGGGTGAAAAAAAGAAGCTGACGGCGTTGATGCCATCAGCTTCTTTGCCTTATTTGGAGGCTGGTTTGGACAGGTCAATGCTGTATTTCGCAAAGCCCGACTCAAGGGTGTTGATGTATTTCAGGTTGGTCATTTTTTCTGCAAATGGTTTTGCCTCTGGGGCCGTTGTGAACGTTACATTCACTTTTGCGTTTACAGGAGCAAATGCCCAGTTTTGGTCTGCAGCAGGGTTGATCGTTTTTTCGCTCAGGATGTAGTCGATCACAACTTGACGGTTTTCATCCGGAGAATCAATCACGATGTTTGTGCCATCCAGACCAGGGAAGTTACCGCCACCGCCAGCGCGGTAGTTATTGGTTACCACGATGAACTTGTCTTCCGCCTTCACTGGTTTTCCATTGTAAGACAGGTTTTTGATGCGGTTTGCTTTCTCGTCAGCCAGCTTGCCGTCGATTGCGTATTTGGATGGCTCCGTAACATCTACTTGGTAGGTTACGCCATCGATTACATCAAAGTTGTAAGTAGGGAAAGCTTCGTTGACCAAAGGCTGTTCTTCGGTTTTCTTCACGTCAATTTGGTTGTACTGGCCAGCGGAGCGCTCCAGCCACTCTTGCAGCTGAGATCCATTGATCATTACAGCCTTCAGCGTGTTTGGATAGATGTACAGGTCAGATACGTTTTTGATCGCGATGGTTCCAGCAGGAATGTTAGTGTAGTAGCTTGCGCCATTGCGACCGCCTGCTTTAAATGGAGCACCTGCGGACAAGACTGGAATGCCATCGTATTCGGTACCTTTGATGTTTTTCTCAACATACCATTTTTGTGCATTGGTTACGATTTGGATCGATGGGTCATCTTGAACCAGTGCAAAATAGCTGAAGATTGGGGAAGTGGTTGTACCTACAGCAGAACGTACCCACTCCACTGTGTGATCGTGATCTTCCTTCACGGCATCGAGGATCGCTTGGTCAGCGTCAGCCAAGGAAGCTTTGTTTGTTTTGTCATAGATTGGAACAGCTTTGGAGGCCGAATCTGCCACTTTCCATTTGCCGTTTTCTTGAGTGAGGGTCAGGTCGATTACACCCAGGTTGTTCCCCCAGTAGCCAGGCATAACAGCTGGTTTGCCATTGATGATCCCTTTGGTTCCGTCAACGCCTTCGATGTTCTCAAAGCCAGGGCCTGGGAACACGAGGTGAGAGTGACCGAAAAGGATAGCATCGATGCCTTCGATTTTGCTCAGCTGGTAGCTTGCGTTTTCCAGATTGGCAGCAGATTCAACAGGGCCGAGTCCCGAGTGAGCTACGGCTACGATGATGTCAGCGCCTTTTTGCTTCATCTCTGGCACGTATTTGTTTGCCGATTCCAAGATGTCCTTGGCAACGACTTTCCCCTCGAGGTTTGCCTTGTCCCACTGCATAATTTGCGGAGGAACAAATCCGATCACGCCGACTTTCAAGGTAACTTCTTTGCCGCTCTCATCCTTGAACTTGCGGTCGAGGATTTGGTATGGCGTAAACAGGTTTTTGTCGTTAGCTGGGTTGTTGTCTTTGTCATCTACATACACGTTGGAGTTGATGTACGGGAAGTCAGCGCCTTTGATGCTGCGCTCCAGATGCTCCAAGCCGAAGTTGAATTCATGGTTGCCGATGTTACCCAAGTCGTAGTCCAGGAGGTTCATCGCTTTGTAAACGGGGTGCGTTTCGCCGTCTTTCAGCGGATCAATTTTGGCAACATAATCGCCGAGCGGGTTTCCTTGGAGCAAGTCACCGTTGTCGATCAGGATGCTGTTTTTTGCTTCTTCACGGGCTTTTTTGATCAGTGTTGCTGTTTTGGCAAGACCAAACTCGTCAGTAGACTTATCTTGATAGTAGTCATAGTTGACAATGTTGGTGTGGATGTCTGTCGTTTCCAACAGGCGGAGCTTGAGGGTGGAGCTGGTTTGAGCGCTGACAGGGGTTTGAGAGAACGTCAGAGCGCTTACGATCAAAGATGTGCTGAGGAGACACGCAGTCAGCATGTGCTTGTTCGCTTTTTTCATTTTTGGGTTGACCTCCATAACTTTACAATAATACCAAGCAAAATAAGTTTATCACTAGAATTATAGGATTGGTAGATATTACTCATGAATTTGTTGTAAATTACGAATCTTGAGAGTATCGGGTATGTAGGCCCTTTTTACTGGCGAGAATAGGGAGAAAAGGCGTATAAAGGGGTTCAATCGAATCATGATCAAAAAGTGGATGATGTATGCATCGTGGGGTATTGCCCTTTTTACAGGGCTGATACTGGGAGTTGTCCTTTCACAAAGCGGTGGCAAGGAATCGGCATCCCTGACTCAATTACTTGCAGGTGGCACAGGCAGATCCTTAGAAGCGGCTGGGAATTCCTATAATTTGGTTCTCACTCGCAGCTATTTATGTGGCGTTCGAGACGAGGAGCACAAACCAGTAGCACTCAATCACATCGCGGATTCGATGGCAGATTACAAAGGGTGGGAGATCGTTGCGGCGGATGCTTCCAAGATGATTCTGCTGAAGAGAGAGCATGATATTTCACCCGAGTGTAAAGAGAATGGCCATTTTGGCTTGTCTGCGGACGGAATGCTGACGCTGTTCCACGGCCTGCCTGCCGATCAGGAGGTCGTACAGACCTTTTACCGGATCAATACGGAGAAGATGGAAGCTAGCCTTCCGAAAGAAGAAGTGGAAAGCTTAAAGCGAGGAATACGCGTGCGGGATCTGGCTGAGTACAACAGCGTTCTGTCCACATATGGCGAATTTCAGCTGAGCGCGGAATAAAAAGGGCTGCCCCGCGGGGCAGCCTCATTGCGAAAGAGGGCTATTAGGTGGAAACATCGATGATCTGCCATCTTTCCCAAGGGGCAGAGCGCATGAGAAGAAAGTGCCATAATCCTGCGCCTGTTTTGCCAGAACGCAGTGAATACTCGACTCGAACTGGGATGTCAACGATCATGAGAGCAGCGGGGTCAGAGGGCTGAATATCCTCTGGCTTGTGCACAGAATCAATGTCACGCAGAAAGGTAGGCAAGGGAGTGCCCGCTGTGGTCATCCGCAACGTGTGAGCATCGTGTTCATTCAGCGAGGTGAGGAAATACCCGACCAACTCTTCTGGTCCTGCCTCCAAGATCGCCTGTGGCAGGGAACCGGAGGCTTTGAGAATCATCAGGCTATGGCTGGGATTGGGCTCGATACGTCGATGAGTAGAGCTTCCGGAAAAATGAATGCAAAAATGTCCAGGGAAGTCGTTGCCTTGAATAGCACCAGCCCCATGAGGCATTCCGTGCATGGAAGCAGCATAGAAAATACCGTTGACCTCGACCAGGATGGCACGTCGTTTCCAGCTCCATTTTCCTTGATATATATGCTTCATGATGTGGGTATCGGAGCGCGTGAGTGGTTGGACGTCAGCATGCCGAATGCCTGCTCTGCGCTGGACGGAAAAGCGCTCCCCTGTCTCCAGATCGATGACGGTTGCGTATTTCATTCGGCCGAAGGAATGCTTTACTTTATCCCAGGGTACGGGTTGTCCGAAGTGAGCCTTTTCAACCGTCTGAACGAGAAACTCCAGGCTTCTTTTCGTTTCTTCAGACAAAAGGTATTGTCGTGACTTTTTGATGTCAAAGAGCTGACCGTGATAATCGTAGATCAGGGCGCGGCCGTTTATTTTCATCTTGGCGCGGACCCATTCAGAAGAAATCTTGGCTGGGATAGTAGGAGTGCGTTTGAGCTCGCGAATAAGCGGGTGAGATTTTTCAAAGACCAGGGTAGAAACGAAGGGCGAGTCTGGTGAAACAGAGACAGAAATGACGATCTCGTTTGCGGAACTCGCTTGAGCCTTGCCCGGTATAGTCATCCATAAAGCAGCGAACCACAGGCTCTGAATCAGAAGCAGCTTGACTAGCCGCACGCAGAACACCTCCACCTAAGGTAGTGTCTCCACTTGAACGAACGAATGACGAGAAAATCTTGCCATCATAACTCGCGGGCAGAGGCGCCATACTGTTCTCATACGGTGATCCTAAGGAGGAGTCTTTTAGCATGTCTTCTATGCCCAGAGGTAGCTATAAAGACCAGTTCCATCAGCGTTTGTACGTTCAATTAAATCAAGGACACAACAAGCTAAACTACCGGCAGATCAACATGATCCAGGAGCAGATGCAGAGCGGCGTCGACGACTACGCTCACATGCAGCATGATGTGTCAGATTTGGAGGGACTGAACAAACACTAACAAAAAGACACCGTATATGGCCCGTCTCCGAACAGGAGGCGGGTTTTTCCATGTCCAGATAAAATGATCCGTTGCTTGTCATTGTCAAGTTTTCTTCGATGGAATGGAAATGCACGTTCGCTTTTTTGGTGCTTTGTGTTACAGTAGAAGGTAGAATCTTTGTACACGGAGTGTGGGCCATGCGCATCTTAGGAATTGACCCCGGTATTGCTATTGTAGGATTTGGGGTGTTGGATAAACAGGGAAGCCAGCTTCGTCCTGTACAGTACGGAAGCATTCAGACCGAGGCGGGATTGCCTGTTCCTCTGCGCCTGAAACAGATTTTCGAAGCGATGCAAAGCTTGATAAGCACTTATCAGCCAGATGAAATGTCCGTAGAGAAGCTCTTTTTCAACAAGAACGTAACGACTGCCTTCACAGTAGGCCAAGCGCGTGGCGTGATCTTGCTCGCAGCAGAGCTGGCAGGTGTGCCCGTATACGAGTACACTCCCATGCAGGTAAAACAGGCTGTGACCGGTTACGGGGGAGCAGAGAAAAAACAGATTCAGGAAATGACGAAGCTGCTCTTGCGCTTAAAGGAAGTGCCCAAGCCTGACGATGTGGCGGATGCGCTGGGAATTGCCATTACGCACGCTCAGTTCCGCGCGTTCATTTCCATTTCGGAGGGAGTTCAGAAATGATTGATTTTGTCGAAGGTACATTGTGTTACCTGGATTCTGAATACATAGTGCTTGAGACGGGAGGGATCGGCTATCGTCTGTTCTGCCCGAATCCGTATCAGTTTGTCCGCTATGAAGGAAGCAGGACGAAGCTGTACACCCATCATCATGTACGCGAGGATGCGATCCTGCTTTACGGGTTTGCTACGCGCGACGATCGTGACTTGTTCCGCAAGCTGCTCGATGTGAACGGGATCGGCCCAAAAGGTGCGCTGGCGATTCTCGCTGCTGCGACACCAGAGCAAATCGTCATGGCTGTCCAACAGGAAAACGTGACGTATTTGACGAAATTCCCGGGTATCGGGAAAAAGACGGCGCAACGTATTATTTTGGATTTGAAGGATAAGCTGGTCGGTTATACACCATCTGCAATTTTGAATGTAGCGGCAGGGGATTTGACGGCAGGAGAGTCTGCTGTGTCTGCTTTAAACGAAGCTTTAGATGCCTTGACCGCCCTCGGCTATTCGGATGGCGAGCTGCAAAAAATCAGAAATGCGCTTTCCGAAAAGTCCAAAGAAGGCGATGGTGTGGAAAAGCTCATCAAGCAAGGGCTTGCTTTGCTCATGAGGGGGTAGGATCTTGGACCAGCGAATTATTACGACGCAAATGGATTGGGAAGAGGATGCGGCGGAGCTTAGCCTGCGCCCGCGCTATTTAAACGAATACATTGGACAGCAGCACGTAAAGGAAAATCTGAAGATCTTTATCGAGGCTGCCAAAATGCGCAAAGAATCGTTGGATCATGTGCTGCTGTACGGCCCGCCTGGCTTGGGGAAAACGACTCTGTCGCAGATCATTGCAAACGAACTCGGCGTAAACATCCGCACGACTTCGGGGCCAGCGATTGAGAGACCGGGTGACCTGGCAGCGATTTTAACGAATTTGCAAGAAGGCGACGTTTTGTTCATCGACGAGATCCACAGGCTGAACCGCAGCGTTGAGGAAGTTTTGTATCCGGCCATGGAGGATTTTGCCCTGGATATCATCATCGGGAAAGGGCCGAGCGCACGCAGTGTTCGCCTGGATCTGCCGCCGTTTACACTGGTAGGCGCTACGACACGTGCTGGTATGCTGTCTGCACCGCTGCGCGACCGTTTTGGCGTGGTGAATCGTTTGGAGTTTTACACGGTTCCCGAGCTGGCGTTTATCGTCTCACGCGCTTCGGATATCCTACAGGTAGTGATCCGCGAAGGCGGCGCGGAAGAGATCGCGAAACGGTCCAGAGGCACACCGCGTGTGGCGAACCGATTGCTGAAGCGCGTCAGAGACTTCGCGCAGGTAAAAGGGGAAGGCGTCATCACGACGGAAATTGCCAAGGAAGCGCTGGAGCGTCTGCAGGTCGACGCTTGCGGACTGGATCATATCGACCACAAGCTGCTTTTGGCCATCATCGAGCGTTTTGACGGCGGGCCTGTCGGGCTGGATACGATCGCGGCAACCATTGGCGAGGAATCACAAACGATCGAAGACGTTTGCGAGCCGTACCTGATGCAGATTGGCTTTATGCAGCGTACACCGCGCGGAAGGGTCCTGACCCCTAGCGCATACCAACATTTTGGTCGGGAGATGAAAGCGTGAATCCGATAGCCAAGCTTTTGATTATCGGGGGTGCCATTTTGATTGTGATCGGGCTCTTGTGGCAGATAGGCGGACGTTTTTTCCCCCTTGGCCGCTTGCCTGGTGACATCGTGGTCGAAAAGGAAAACGTGAGGTTCTACTTTCCGGTGGTCACTTGTATTGTCATCAGCATCGTGCTTTCCCTGGCGACTTATTTGTTTCGGCTGTTCAAATAAAAACCATTGGGGCTTGTTCCCAATGGTTTTTTTAACGTATAGGAATTTATAAGCGTTAGGCTTATGAATTCCGGAGCGCATGACGAAGTGCCTCAGCGTCTGCTTCTGGCATTCCTTCGGTAAAACTTTCCGCTAAAACGCGGTCGCTCCTCCTTGAACAGGCCTCGATAGAGGTTTTCTTACGTTGATTTAGAGGAAATGAGGAATCAGCCAGGCCCCAAATTAAGAAAAAGGGAAGGAGAACCCGCTCGGTTTGTCGAAAAACATGGGAGTTCATGCCAATTTTCGACGAAACCTAACCTAAGGAAAGGAAGGACAATGGACGACATGTGGAAGAAATGGATGGGAAAAGTCCTTTCAGCGGGGCTAGTGTCAGCTGTGCTTCTCGGGGGGTACACGCCCGCTGACGCAGCAGGGAAGAACATTCGGGTTGCTCTTTTTGTAGATACAGGGCAAGGCTATCGTGGCGTCGTACCAGCTGTCACTCTAACGACAGAAAAAGGAATGGAAGTCACACTGTCAGGCCCACAAGGGAAAGAAAAGCTCCCAAGCTTGGGAGGAGAAGACGCTCGCTTTCGTGTCGATGAATATCATCTGATCGTGGCGGAAACGGGTGACTGGAATCAAGCGCAGCGGGTAGCGCAGCAAATGAGCCAGCGCAAATATGAAGGCAGCATCCAGGTGGCCAAACGAGGCGGTCAAACTGTGTACCAGGTCGTAAGCGGCACGTATGGCTCCTACCAAATTGCTGCGAATGCGGCGAAAACCATCGCGCAGGCAACGGGACAACAACCTGCTGTGAAAGGTCCACTCAGACTGGAGGCAGGCCGCTATGGCAGCCTGAAGGAAGCCCAAAGCTGGCAGGAAGTCTTCGCTTCCTCCGGGATTTCCGCCTATCCGGTTCTCGTGGCAGATAACGGTAAAATCGCCTATGCGGTTTGGGTTGGAGACGAAGTCAGCCAAGATGCTTTGAATGCACTCGCGAAAAAGGCCTCCGCTGAAGTTCCTGGGTTTTCGTATAAGCAAGCGTCAGCGCAGTCCTATGTTGTGCTAAAACAAGACGCATTTGGCTCGAAAAATGATACGATATGGAAGTACGTCTTTTCTCCGCAAGTAAAATTGTCAGTGGAGCCGAAAAAAGCGGGTTCGACTACGGTGATTGGCGTCGTCGAACGGGAACAGCGCACCTATCGCGGGGAAATGGAGCTTTCTGAATACAAAGGAAACCTCACGCTCGTCAATGAGGTGTCCATGGAAGAATATCTGTACGGCGTTGTCGGATCGGAAATGGCTCCAGGCTGGCCCATCGAGGCGTTAAAGGCACAAGCGGTGCTTGCACGTACGAGAGCCGCAGGTGCTGGTAATAAATACGGGGTAGCCAATGTTTCGGATACCGTGTACGAACAAGCCTATTACGGATATACAAAAGAATCCAAAGATATTCGCGAAGCTGTCGATGAGACAGAAGGGGAAGTCATCTACTACAAAGGGAAGATTGCTGAATCCTTGTTTTATTCCAACGCGGGCGGGATGACTGCAGATGGGACGGAAGTATGGGGCAACCCAGTCCCTTATTTGCGACCGGTCATGAGTGATGATACAGAGCCATTGGAAAAGGCAAACATCTGGTACCAGGTATCCTTGAACGATGGGACACTGGGCTACATTCGCAGTGATCTCGTGAAAATGACTGGCGGCAAGAACGCGATGGGCCTTCGCCAGGCAGTCGTGAGCACGTCGAGCACCAATTTGCGTTCAGGGCCAAGTACAGCTTATCATCGAGTGCTGTCCACCCTGCCGACGGGTGCCGAGGTGACGATCGTAACGGATGCGCCGGAGGAAAATGCGTATTCTTGGACCAGGGGCCCCTATACTCCTGCAGAGGTAGCGGGTATGATTAACGCAAACCAAACGAAGAGTAATGCACCGCGCGTCTCCGCTTCTCTGGAAAGCTTGCGGGTCACCGAACGAGGCCCATCCGGACGTGTCGTGGAGATGGAGGCAGACGGTACACGGATTGCAGCCTCCTCACCAGACGCGCATCGCTCCATTTTTACACAAGGGGCAAGCTCCCTGCGCAGCACTCTTTTCGACGTGGAGGAAATGGGGACGTACACGATTTTAGGAGCGGGCGGCAAACGCACGACGTACCCTGCAGGGGGCCGCAGCCTACAGGCAGTCGGTGCGGATGGCTACGCTGATTCAGCGAATGGCTACAGCGACGAATTTTTGATCTATCGCGGAACAGATGATTGGCGTGTAGCCAGCAAGACTCAAAAGTTTCTTTTTAAAGGGACAGGCTACGGTCACGGTCTCGGCGTCTCCCAGTACGGAGCAAAAGGGATGGCGCAGAGCGGGTATGACTACAAGGAGATCTTGCAACACTATTACCAGGATGTGACAATCGAAGAGTAGCATCGAGAAGCACATGAACTGTTTTAAAAGGAGCAAGGACTCGTGGATGTACAACAATTTGATTTTGAACTGCCTGAGCATTTGATAGCCCAGCATCCGCTGCAGGAGCGTACTTCTTCCCGTTTGCTGGTGCTAAACAAAAAGACGGGAGATATCCTGCACCAGCGCTTTACTGACCTGATCGAACATTTGGTTCCTGGTGATGTACTCGTGATGAACGATAGCCGGGTCCTTCCCGCTAGGCTGATCGGCGAAAAAACCGATACGGGAGCGAAAATTGAGGTCCTCCTGCTGAAGTCGCTGGGGGATGATCGCTGGGAGACACTCGTCAAGCCGGGAAAACGGATGAAGATAGGGACTGAGGTGGTCTTTGGAAACGGACTTTTGCGCTGCACCTGCGAGGAGGTAACGGAGACAGGAGGACGCATCATCCGATTCCACTATGACGGTATCTTTTACGAGATATTGGATCAGCTGGGCTCGATGCCGCTGCCTCCCTATATTCATGAGCAGCTGGATGATCAGGAGCGCTATCAGACCGTATACGCTCGTGAGCGCGGCTCAGCCGCAGCCCCCACTGCAGGTCTGCACTTTACCAAGCCTTATCTGGAGCAAATCGCGGCCAAAGGGGTTCAACTCGCTTACGTCACTCTGCATGTAGGCCTAGGGACATTTCGGCCGGTCTCGGCGGATTCCGTCGAAGAGCACATCATGCATGCCGAGTATTACGAGATCCCAGAAGAGACAGCAGAGATCGTCAACCGTGCCAAAGCAGAGGGAAGACGAGTAATCGCTGTAGGAACGACCTCATGCCGAACGCTGGAGACAGTTGGCAAGGCAAACGGCGGGAAGCTCACACCGACATCGGGGTGGACGGATATTTTTATTTACCCGGGTTATACGTTCTCGATCTTGGATGGGTTACTGACGAACTTTCATTTGCCGAAGTCGACACTGGTCATGCTCGTGAGTGCTTTGGCAGGAAAAGAGAATGTCCTGCGAGCTTATAAGACTGCGGTGGAAGAGGAATACCGCTTCTTCAGCTTCGGGGATGCGATGCTGATTTTGTAACAAAGTAAGCACATTCGTAATTGATTATATATCCGGCGGGTTATGTGGGTTTACTTCATTGTGAGATTTTTTTATAATAGGAAAGACTTACATACATAGCTTGAGGAGTGCAAAGAGTTGGCTGTACGCTACGAATTGATCAAAACATGCAAGCAAACCGGTGCACGTCTCGGCAAACTGCATACGCCACATGGGACGATTGACACCCCTGTCTTTATGCCAGTCGGCACCCAGGCAACGGTAAAAACGATGAGCCCAGAAGAACTCAAAGCCATGGGAGCAGGGATTATTCTCAGCAATACGTATCATCTGTTTCTACGTCCTGGACACGAAATTGTCCGAGAGGCTGGAGGACTGCATGGATTCATGAACTGGGATCGTGCTATCCTCACAGATTCTGGGGGATTCCAGGTCTTTAGTTTGAGCAATTTGCGCAAAATAACAGAAGAGGGTGTTTCTTTTCGGTCCCATCTCAATGGGGAAAAGCTGTTTATCGGTCCGGAAGAAGCTACTCACATTCAAAATGCATTAGGTGCCGATATTTTTATGGCGTTTGATGAATGCGCACCGTATCCTGCAGAGTACGATTACGTTCAGAAATCGATGGAGCGTACGACTCGCTGGGCAGAGCGTTGCTTGAAAGCACATACCCGTCCAAATGAGCAGGCCTTATTCGGTATTGTTCAAGGCGGGATGTACCACGATTTGCGCGCCCAAAGCGCACGTGATCTCGTTTCCATGGATTTCCCAGGTTATGCGATCGGTGGATTGAGTGTAGGAGAGCCCTTCTCTTTGATGTACGAGGTACTGGAAAGCACAGTTCCGTTGCTGCCGACGGGCAAACCTCGCTACTTGATGGGAGTGGGGTCGCCAGATGCATTGATTGACGGTGCGATTCGCGGCATCGACATGTTTGACTGCGTGTTGCCGACACGTATTGCCCGAAATGGGACATGCATGACGAGCCAAGGACGTTTGGTGATTCGCAATGCGAAGTACGCGCGCGATTTCACTCCGCTTGATCCAAACTGTGATTGCTATACCTGCAAGAATTACACCCGTGCTTACATCCGACATCTGGTCAAGTCGGAGGAAACCTTTGGCATACGCTTGACCACGTATCATAATCTGCACTTCCTCGTGAAGCTGATGGAAAATGTACGCCAAGCAATTGCCGAAGACCGTTTGCAAGATTTCCGCGACCAGTTTTTCGCTCAATATGGATTGGGTGAAGATAGATCTTTTTAATCGAGGGGGATTTACATGGATGGCTTAACTAATTTTTTACCGATTATCATCATGTTCGCGATTTTCTACTTCTTGCTGATTCGTCCTCAGCAAAAGAAAGCCAAACAGCGTAATGCCATGCTGGCTGCTGTCAAAAAAGGCGACAAGATCGTTACGATCGGCGGTATGCACGGAACGATTCAAGAGCTGTCAGATGACACCGTTACCCTTCGTGTAGCTCACAATGTAAACATCACGTTTGACCGTGGTGCAATCAACAGCGTGACGTCTGCAAGTGCAGCTGCTCCTGCAAAAACAGAACCAGCGAAAGCTGAGCCTGCGAAAGCGGAAGAAGCAACAGAAGAAGCAAAATAAGAATGAAAAAAGCAGGTGGGGTAGCCCGCCTGCTTTTTTGCATCTGTTGAGAAGGAAGAGAGGATCAGCGTCTTGTCTTGATTCCTTTGGGCTTATGGCCGGAGTTGATGGAGTTTACCCCCAGAATACCGCCGAGCCCCGCAAGGACAAAGGCAGCAGCCAAATAAAGAATGGTTCCCCATTGCATGGGTGCATCAAAGCCGAGGAAGCCGATGAGCAGAACGACGATGAAATAAGTGAGTCCAGTCAATCCGCCGTAGTACCAGCCTTTTCCCCCGCAGCGACGCCCGGTGACGTAGCCGCCGATCAGAAGTCCGATCGCATTGATGAAGTACGTAAAGTAGGGGAGTGAGCTTTCGCGTACATTGGTGAAGCTAAGGAGAAAGGTAGCGAGCAGCGCTCCGATCAAGACGAGACCGAGCGTATACAAAAGACCTGTTAGTACAGAGGTGGAAGCACTCCGCACGGTATTACCCCCTCACTGGTCAACTGTTTGTACCATCTATATGAGAAGCTTGGCTTACGTATTCATCTTCGCGTTGAACATTGAAAGGAATTTTCGTATGATGGATGGGGAATGAGACGGGGGTGAAGAAGAATGATTAAAACGTACTTTTACAACCACTCAGAACAGAAGATGTTCCATGATGTAGATCTGGCCACCAAAGATCAATGGCTGAAGTCACCGGAGGATCTGCTCTGGATCGATCTGTATGATGTGGGAAATAACGAACTTCCCTATATTGCCAAGATATTCGACTTCCACCCGCTGGCAATTGAGGACTGTCTGCACGTCAGTCCGCGTGCCAAGGTAGACAAATACGACGACTACTACTTCTTCGTCTTCCACGCCCTGCGTTACAACGAGGAGAGCGACGATGAAATTACTACGGTAGAACTGAACGTGTTTCTCGGTCCGAACTACATCGTGACCATCCACAAATCCCCGATGAACACCATCGGAAGGATCGCAGCGATGTGTCACCGCAACATCTCGTACTTGAATCGGGGCCCGGATTATCTGCTCTATGCCATTGTAGACGGCATCACGGATGAATACTTTCCGATCATTGACCGAATCAGTGTGCGGATTGACGAGCTGGAGGACGAGATTTATGAGCACCAAATGGAGGAAATTACGGAAGAGTTCCTGGCATTGAAGCGAACGATTATTTTGATTCGTCGCGTGATTATGCCGCAAAAAAGGATCTTCGCAAACGTAAATGGCCGCTATTCCTTCGACATATCCGAGGAAAACGTTCCGTTCTACAGTGACCTGACAGACCACTTGGAGAGGATTTCCGATTCGACGGAGACCTTCCGGGATTTGGTGAACGGTGCACTTGACACGTATTACACCATCATTAGCGCAAAGACAACGGAGACGATGCGCGTCCTCACCATTATCTCCACGATTATCCTCCCGCTGACGTTTATTACCGGCTTGTTCGGGATGAATACGTTCGCCTGGCTGGGTGAAGAAGCAGAGCCTTACATGTTAGTCGTTGCCCTGGTCATCATGCTAGGGATGACCTTTGCCATGCTCCATATTTTCCGCAAGCGCAAGTGGCTGTAATTGGCGGTAATAGTTGTGCGCCCCCTGCTAAAGAATAGTATCAAATGTTCTGTGGGGGGCGTTTCGCATGGAAGACATGACAACAGCGTTACTACGCACCCTGTTTTCGTACTTTTTTCTCCTGTTGATGCTGCGCGTGATGGGGAAAAGGGAGCTGGGGAAGCTGTCTGTATTTGATGTTGTCATTTCCATTATGCTAGCGGAAATGGCAGTTCTGGCTATCGAGGAAATCGAGAAGCCAGCGATACTGTTCTACATACCGATGCTGCTGATTGGACTTCTGGAGTTTCTCATGGCGTACATCTCGCTGAAAAGCAAAAAAGTCCGGGATGTGGTAGACGGATCGGCGGATCTCATCATCGAGAATGGGGAAATTCGGGAAGCAGCGATGAAGCGTAATCGGCTGAACATGGACGATCTCATGGTCCATCTGCGCCAAAAAAACGTCAAAAACATTGCAGACGTCGAATTTGCCTTGCTGGAGCCAACCGGCCAAATGAGCGTTTTTTTTAAAGAGCGCAAAGATCCTGTCACCCGTGAGGATCTAGGGCTATTTGAACGGGAACCGGTTGGACCCGTATCTTATAAAGGACTACCCATTCCCTTGATCCTGGACGGACGGATTCGCACGGAAGCTCTGAACAAAATCGGACAAAACGAGCTGTGGCTCAAACGAGAGATACGAAAGTACGGCATTCGGGATATCCGGGACGTATCTTTCTGCAGTATCGATGAACATGGGATCATCTATCTCGACAAAAAAGACAAACCGCCGCTGCATTAGCTCTAGCGGCGGGGGAAAAAGATGGACAGCTGCTCGCCAATCCAGGGGATTCGGCGAACGTCTTGTTTTCCCAGAACTCTCATCGCAACGAGGAGCACGACGTAGAGCACCGTGCTTGCCATTGTGCAGGCAAGCAGAAGCTGTCCTACCGTAACATCCGTAAACCAGTGCTTCGCCATGTAAGATCCGGAGTAACCCATGGCGAGCATGGCTGCACCGATTTTTCCGAACTCTTTGACATCGATCGTAAATCCAATTTTTTTGATCAGACTCGCAAAGTGGAGAAGGGTCACGAGGGTGATCCCGATGTTCAGCGCGATGACCGTGCCATAAATTCCAAAGCTCGGCTGGGCGGTAAAGAGAAACATGGCAGCGGTTTTGACGATGGCGCCGATCAGAGTGTTGCGAAAGACGACCTGGGCGTAATCAAGGCCTTGCAGAGCGGCTGCCAGCGGTGCTTGAAAAAAGAGGAAGACAGAAAAAGGCGCCATCTGTTTTAGCAAATATCCGACTTCATGAAACTGTTCACCGTAAATCAGGCCGCAAAGCGGCTCCGCAAAAACGGTCAGCAATACCGTGCACGGTGCTCCTATCACGAGTGAAATCCGCATTGATTGATAGATGCGTCGATGCACGAGGGGAGCATTATTTTGAAAGGCGGCTTCCGCAACGGCAGGAACGAGGGAAACGGATAAGGAATACGTAAGAAAAGTCGGGAACGTCAAGAGTGGTACGGCCATTCCTGCAAACTGCCCGTACAGTCCGGTGGCATTTGCAGTCGTAAAACCGGCCATGACCAGAGCAAGAGGTACAAGCATTGGCTCTAGGACGTAGGCAATCGAGCCAATAATGCGGCTCATCGTTACAGGAAGCGCGACATGAATCAGTTGGCGCAGGCTTGCACTGTGTGCGGAGACTCCTTGTAGGAAAGGCTTTCTCAGGAGCAGCGCAGCCGTCTTCTTGCTGCCTTTTCGATACTGCCACAGGATGTAAAGGAGGCCAGCTGCTTCCCCGAAAATGATACTGGCTACCGCTCCTGCTGTTGCATACTCGACGCCATGCGACATAAAGGAGATGGTCATCACAACGACGAGCGCCATTCGAACGAACTGCTCGATCAGCTGTGAAACCGCGGTAGGTATCATGTTCTGTTTGCCTTGGAAGTACCCGCGAAGGACCAGGGAAATGCTGGAGATAGGGATCACTGGGATGGCGGCCAGCATCACGATGTGAGCCCGAGGGTCGGCAAACAAGCCGCTCGCGATCCACGTGGAAAATAGCAGCAAAACGGAGCAGATGACGAGACTGATGCCACCTGCGACGGACAACGCCAGGAGGAGAAAGCGGCGCGTCAGTCGGGGGTTGTTGGCCGCCTCGGTTTCTGCAACTTGCTTGGCGATTGCAACAGGCAGCCCAAATGTGGTCAATGTGATCAGAAAGTACAAGAGGGGCACGACCATTTGATAGAGCCCCATTCCTTCTGCACCAATGATGCGGGAGAGAACGATTCGGTGAGCAAAGCCAAATACTTTCGTGATGCCGCCAGCGATGATGAGGATAACCGTCCCGTAAAAGAATGACTGTCTCATGGAGGGCTCCTTTGCAAAGGAAATTCACTTATTAAAGAATATGGACGTGCCACAGTCGGCATGACTACTTTGGGGAGGGAAACAAAAGATGGACCAAGCGGAAAAAGATGGTTGGTTTCGGCAGGTTTCAGAGATTTGCCAGAGTAAAGCTGAAGAATTTTCCTTTCTTGGCTATGAAAATGTGACAGCAAAAGACATATGGGAATGCGTCAGCCATCCGTACAAGGAGATCCCGCCGATGCATCGCCTAGTCAACGATGTTCTGTCCCTAAAACCCAATAAGTACATGAATTACCTCATGATTCAAATGTATAAAAACTCATAATGAAACTTCTTTGTCGCACATTCGTATGAACACAAATGTGCATGCAACGGCAAGGGGTTGGTTACCATGGTTCGCTTTTCCAGCAATAATTGACACGTTTTTTCATACTTCGCTATAATGGGCATACTGGTTTCTCGTCAAGGGACGGGACCCTGTTACGAAAGAGGGGTATTACTGCGATGATAAAATGGGGAAGATTCCTCCTGTTCCTGGTTGTTGTAGCCTTGCTAGGTACATTGGTAGCAACGACGACCACGCAGGTGGCAGGCAAGATCACACTCGGTCTGGACCTTCAAGGCGGTTTTGAAATTCTGTATGAAGTAGAGCCGCTAGAAGCTGGACACCAGGTTGATATTGAATTGCTCAAATCAACCGCACACATGATTGAGAAACGGATTAACATTGGCGGCGTGGTGGAGCCTGTTATCGATACAGAATTGCCGAACCGTATCCGTGTGAAGATCGCTTCACAATCCGCCGACCAGGACAAGCTTCGCGAGCTGATCGGTAAACCTGCAGTTCTGACTTTCCGTGACGAATCGGGTAAAGTCATTCTCCGCGGTAGCGACTTGGCTCCAAATGGTGCGGCTGTCGGCTACGATGATTTGAAACGCCCATTGGTAACAGTGAAATTCTCTGATTCGAAAAAACTGGAAGATGTTACGCGCGCAAATCTGCATAAACGCATGGCGATCTTCCTGGATGAAAACCTGCAAACCAACCCGACCATTCAGTCGGTCATCACGGGTGGCAGTGCACAAATCACTGGGGACTACACACAGGAATCCGCACAAGAGCTGGCTGACCTGCTGAACTCCGGGGCGATGCCTGCCAAGCTGGTTGAGAAGCAGGTAACCTCTGTGGGAGCTTCCTTGGGTGCTCTTGCTCTGCAAAAAACGATTTATGCCGGTTATATCGGTGCCGCTTTGATTTTCCTGTTTATGGTGCTCGTGTACCGTATGCCAGGTATGATCGCAAACATTACTTTGGCGGGCTTCACGTACTTCTGTCTGGTTGTTCTGGACTGGATGGATGCTACACTGACGCTGCCAGGTATCGCTGGTTTCATTCTCTCGATCGGTATCGCTGTGGACGCGAACATCATTACGTACGAGCGTATTCAAGAAGAAATCCGTTCTGGCAAAACAATCCTGTCGGCTTTCCGTGCCGGTGAGCGCCGTTCCTTGATCACGATTTTGGACGCGCATATCACGACCTTGATTGCAACTGGGGTACTTTTCTACTTCGGGACAAGCTCCATCCAAGGCTTCGCGGTTGTCCTTGCCATGACGATTGTTGTGAGTATCATCACCAACGTGTTCGGGTCTCGATTCCTCCTCTGGCTGGTAGTCCGCTCCAACATGTTTAAAAAGCCGTTCTGGTTCGGAGTAAAGGAGAGTGAGATCGGTGAGCTTTAATAATCAAGACACGGTTGTCCGATTTGACATCGTAAAAAACCGACGGAAGTTTTTTATCGGATCTTCCGCGATTATCATTTTAGGCTTGTTATTCATCTTGATCCAAGGACTTCACTTGGGCGTGGATTTCAAGGCAGGTACTCGTCTTGACCTGTACATCGGGAAAGAGTTCAAGCCGGCTGATGTAGAGGCAGTTATCAAGGAGAAAATCCCGAATGTGACTTTCTCCCCGGTAACGACTTATGGTACGTATCAAGCTTTCACTCGCTTTGATCAAACGGTTTCCTCCGATACGATGAGTACGGTTGAGCAAGCGTTGAAAGCAAAGTATGGAGACCAAGTGAACAAACAGGTGTCCACAGTTGACCCGAGTATCGCGAGGGAAATGGTGAAAAAGGCAGCTATTGCGGTTGCAATCGCTGCTGTCGGGATTGTTATCTACGTTGCCATTCGTTTCCAATGGCTTTTCGGGGTGGCGACAGTCGCGGGTCTTTTGCATGACGTGTTCATTCCGATTGCCATCTTCTCGGTATTGGGACTTGAGGTCGACTTGACCTTTATCGCAGCATTGCTGACCATTCTGGGTTACTCAATTAACGATAAAATCGTTATTTTTGACCGGATTCGGGAAAATCTGAGAACCATGAAATCTAAAAGCGTCGAAGATCTGGAGCATTTGGTCAACGTATCCCTCTGGCAAACCATGCGTCGTTCCGTTTACACGGTAGCGACTGTGTTCTTTACCGTTTTGGCTATTGCCGTATTGGGGAGCGAAAGCATTCGCAACTTCTCCCTGGCTCTGTTGTTCGGTCTGGTGAGCGGTACCTATTCTTCTATCTTTATTGCAGCGCAAATTTGGGTAAACTTAAAAGAACGGAATATGCTAAAGAAGAAAGCAAACTCGTAAGAGAACAGCTTTCCCATCAGCGTAACCGAAGTGCCGCGGGGGATCTCCCCGCGGTTTTCTACTCTCATAAGGGTTATCGACAAAGGGGGCATCACGATCGTGGATGATCGATTGGCAAAAGCGCAGTTTGGGGCGTGGGTCGGGATCGTGGGGAATCTCGCATTGGCAGCCGTAAAGCTCGTCATTGGACTCGCTGCCAAGTCACAAGCGCTCATTGCGGATTCTGTTCATTCGGCTTCAGATGTGGTTGGATCGGTGGCTGTCTTGATTGGCTTGCGTGCAGCGGAACGTCCTCCGGATGAAGATCATCCCTATGGACACGGGAAGGCAGAGTCTGTCTCTGCGATCATCGTGTCAGTGCTGCTGGCCATCGTCGGATTTGAGATTGGGATGTCGTCCATCAAGTCGTTCTTTGCCCAAGTAGAAGCTCCTGGTTTTTTGGCTGTATGGGCTGCGATCGGTTCCATGATCGTCAAAGAGTGGATGTTTCGTTACAAGTACAACCTCGGTAAAAAGCTGAACAGCCAATCTTTGATCGCGAATGCGTGGGAGCATCGCTCGGATGTGTATTCGTCTTTTGCGGCGCTCGTAGGGATTGGGGGAGCCATATTAGGGGATCGGGCAGGCGTTTCGTGGATGCTGTACCTGGATCCGGCCGCTGGCATTTTCGTCTCCGCTCTTGTCCTGAAAATGTCGTACAATATCTTGATGGAATCCATTCACAGTACTCTGGACCATGTGCTTCACGAGGATGATGCATTGCCTTTTCGCGAGTGCATAGAGGGCGTGAAGGGTGTTTTGCGAGTCGATTCGCTGCGAGCCAGGGAACACGGCCATTATCTCATTATTGATGTGAAGATTGGGGTAGATCCGCATATGACGGTGGAAGAAGGCCATCGTATAGGCAAGCAGGTCAAGCATGCGCTGCTGGAAAAGTTTTCACAGGTGCGTGACGTATTTGTCCACATCAATCCCTTTGATGCAGGCTCGGATAGACAAACGTAGAATACTGATGCTCCTTTTCCATGAAACAGCTACTGCGGATGGCTTTTTACGCAGTTGTCAGTCTCCTGCTCCATCCTCTATAATGAATGAGGATTGGAGGTGTGCTCATTGTTGAAAGCGAAAACACGCTGGCAACTGGCTGCTTACGACGAGCAATTGGCGGCAGCACTTGCTGTCGAGTGCGGATTGACCCCGCTCGTTTCCAAGCTGCTGGTGATTCGCGGCATTGACTCACCACAGAAGGCTCGTGATTTTCTGCAGGCTGGCCCGGAGCTGTTTTACGATCCGTTCCTGCTGGACGGTATGGAACAGAGTGTGCACCGAATCCGGCAAGCCATCGAGAAGAAGGAACCGATCTGTATTTACGGAGATTACGATGCGGATGGTGTAAGCTCGACATCGTTCATGGTACATCTGTTGCGCCAAATGGGCGCGGTTTTTGATTACTACATCCCTAACCGTTTTACGGAAGGATATGGGTTACATAAAGACGCGTTGGCTCACTTGCACGAGAAGGGTTACAAGCTGGTCGTGACAGTCGATACCGGGATCAGTGCGGTAGAGCAGGTGGAATACGCCAACCAGCTGGGTCTTGAGATCATTGTAACCGACCACCATGAACCTCCGGCTGTGATTCCGGAGGCATTTGCTGTGATTAATCCGAAAAAGCCGAGCTGCTCCTATCCATTTGATATGCTCGCAGGTGTTGGCGTAGCTTTCAAGCTGGGTCATGCCCTGCTCGGAGAGGCTCCGCTTCACTTGGCGGATCTAGCGGCAGTAGGAACGATTGCAGACCTCGTTCCGCTGGTTGATGAGAACCGCATTTTGGCGCGAGCCGGTCTGAAGAGGCTGAACCAGACGCGCAATGTCGGACTTCAGGCATTGATCCGCGTATGCGGGCTTGCAGACAGTGAGCTGTCAGCAGGGCATGTAGGATTCGCTCTGGGACCGCGATTAAATGCGAGTGGGCGCTTGGAGACCGCAGAATCTGCTGTGAAGCTCTTGACTACCGAGGATCTGGACGAGGCAGAACAGTGTGCGCAGGCATTGGATGATCTCAACCGAGAGCGTCAGGAACTGGTTCAGACGATGACAGAGGAAGCCATCCAGATGGTCCGCGAGAATTACCCGCCCGATGAGCATCGTGTTCTCGTCGTGGCAAAAGAAGGCTGGAATGTCGGTGTCGTCGGGATTGTCGCATCGCGGTTGGTTGAACAGTTTTACCGTCCGACGATTGTTTTAGGAATTGATCCGGTCAAAGGCACGGCAAAAGGCTCTGCCCGCAGCATCGCTGGCTTTGATCTGTACGAGGCACTGACCGAATGCAAAGAGTGGCTTCCACATTACGGGGGCCACACGATGGCAGCAGGCATGACGTTGCCTACGGAGAATCTCGACCCTTTGCGCCAGCGCTTAAATGAGCTGGCAAAGGAGTGGCTGACGGCCGATGACTTTACTCCGCTGACCAAGGTGGATGTAGCCATGGACATACAGGAAGTCAGTCTCGACGCGGCAGAGCAGCTGGAACAGCTAGCACCGTACGGAATGGGGAACCCAACGCCACTCGTTATGCTAGAGGACGTGGAGAGCGTGGGCATGCGGACGATTGGCCGCGATGACAATCATCTGAAATGCTCCTTGCAAAAGCAGGGAACGACGGTGGATGCGATCGGCTTCAACTGGGCGCATGTAACAAAAAAGGTAACGCCAAAAGCGAAATTCCGCGTGCTAGGTGAGCTCTCTGTTAACGAATGGAATGGGAATCGCAAGCCGCAGCTGACCATACGAGACATGTCCGTACCCCATCAGCAATTATTCGATTGGCGGGGAAGCCGGGACAAGTGGGAAAAATGGCTCCAGCTGGTGGAGGAACCTGCTTCCTGGACCGTTGTCTTTCGAGAAGAAAGCTATGCGAGCTTCACGGCAAAAGCATTACCGGAGCAATCGAATTCCGTGTTATATGTAGGTGCAGCAGACATGAAGGACCCATTCCCGGCCCTGCAAACTGTCATCCTTTACGATTTGCCAAAACGACGTTCCGAGCTCACCGCCATATTGGCTCAGGTGAGACAGGCGGAGCGCATTTACTGCTTGTTCGGTGATCCTGATCTTGGAATGGAAAGGCTTTCCTGCCCGGGTAGGGAGCATTTTAAACAGCTGTACCAGTTTTTGGTCCAAGTGCCTGTCGTCCCTCAGATTCATCTGGATGCCCTGGCGAAAAGACTGAAGTGGAAGCGCAGCTTGCTGGACGGTATGATCGCCATTTTTATGGAGCTCGGCCTCTTGGCAGAAGAGCCAGATCAGTACAGACTGCAAAACCCGGGAGAAAAACGACCGCTGGAAAGCTCTTTGCTTTATCAGGCTTGGAAGGAAGAAGCGGAGCTGGCAACTGAGCTGCTGCTCTCTTCTTCAGAGGATTTGATTCGAACGTTTCATCAGTTGGTGGAAACAGCCACCGTTTAGGAGGAATTTTTCATGGATTATAAACAGTACATTCGCGTTATTCCCGATTTTCCCCAGCCTGGGATCCGTTTTAAAGATATTACTACCTTGCTGAAAGACGGCCCGGCTTATCGCTCTGCCATCCAGGATCTGGCGGAATTTGCTCGTGAAGTGGATGCTGAGGTCATTGCAGGACCGGAAGCGCGTGGCTTCGTAGTGGGTGCACCGCTCTCCTATGAAATGAGCATCGGTTTTGTGCCGATCCGCAAATCCGGCAAGCTGCCATACGAGTCCATCAAGGCAGAGTATGACCTAGAATACGGGAAAGACGCATTGGCTGTTCACGTAGATGCCATCCAGCCTGGCCAACGCGTGCTGATCGCTGACGACCTTTTGGCGACTGGCGGTACGATCGAATCGACCATCAAGCTGGTGGAACAGCTGGGCGGAAAAGTCGTAGGTGCTGCATTCTTTATCGAGCTGTCCTACTTGGATGGACGCAAAAAAATAGGAGATATCCCTGTGAAATCCTTGGTGCAATACTAAGGAGGAGCAAGCAAGAACGGGCAAATTGCCCGTTTTTTGTTTTATAGAGAAGGATTTAATATCCTCAAAGGAAAGAGTGCCCAAGAATGAAGGGATTCTTATCCAGTATAAGTGCGGCAAAGGCTATGCCAAAAAGCCCCGCACAGCCAAGTTTTCTAATTTTCTAATACTGTTCATACTTTACAGGGGAATACGGCTTTACAATACGAACGACTTACAAGATAATAGTATGAAATAGACATGATTCTCATTTTCCATCCTAACGCATGACCGATTTTGTGAACCGGCTTCGCAGGACTTTTTTTTTATACTATCGTTTCCTGGCGATGCTTGTCTGGCAGGCTAATACTAGTAGTGGTACCAACTGCCTGATTTTCGTACCTCAGCATTCGCTTCAGGCATGGCTGCGGTATATCCTTCCTCTACAACGTGGTCATTCATCCTTGTGGAGGCCTTACTAGAGGATTTCTTGTATAGATAGGGATGGATAAGTTTCCTATCCAGTATAAGTGCAACTAAGGCTACGCCCGAGGCTTGGCATAGCCAAGTTTTCTAATGAGAGGATAAGGGAAGGGAACTATGATTACCGGCATTGATGAGGTAGTAAAAAAAGCGAGCACATATTTATCTCAAGCGGATTTAGATCTGATAACCAGAGCCTATCAGCTGGCCGAGAAAGCCCATGAAGGTCAGGTGCGAAAATCAGGTGTTCCTTACATCATGCACCCGATTGCGGTCGCAGGCATCCTGGCAAACTTGCATATGGATGCGGTTACGATTGCAGCAGGCTTCTTGCACGATGTGGTGGAAGACACGGAGATCACGCTTGATTACCTCCGGGAGCAGTTCGGGCCGGATGTGGCGCTTCTGGTAGATGGCGTTACCAAGCTGGAAAAAATTAAATACAAATCCAAAGAAGAGCAGCTCGCGGAAAACCACCGCAAGATGCTAATTGCTATGGCTCAGGATATTCGGGTCATTATGATCAAGCTTGCAGACCGCCTGCACAATATGCGAACGCTGCGGCATATGTCGGAGGAGAAACAGCGGGAGATTTCCGATGAGACACTCGAGATCTTTGCACCGCTGGCACATCGTCTCGGGATCGCCTCCGTCAAATGGGAGCTGGAGGATACAGCACTTCGCTATCTAAATCCGCAGCAGTACTACCGGATCGTTAATCTGATGCAGAAAAAGCGGGTAGAGCGTGAAGCTTATCTCAACGAAGCATCAGACACCATCCGGGAAAAGCTGGGCGAGCTGAATATCGAGGCGGAAATTTCGGGAAGACCAAAACATATTTACAGCATTTATAAAAAGATGACCAGGCAGAACAAGCAGTTCAACGAGATTTATGACCTGCTGGCTTTGCGGATCATCGTGAATGACATTCGCGACTGTTACGCCGTGCTCGGTATTGTTCACACCTTGTGGAAACCGATGCCAGGTCGTTTCAAGGACTATATTGCTATGCCGAAAACCAATATGTATCAGTCCCTGCATACGACGGTAATCGGACCAAAAGGCGAGCCGTTGGAAGTGCAAATTCGCACATGGGATATGCATCAAACGGCTGAGATCGGGATTGCTGCGCACTGGGCGTACAAGGAAGGCAAGAGCGTCGTTCAGGGATCCTTCGCGGAAAAGCTGGGAAATCTGCGTGAGATGATCGAAGGCGGGTCTGAGGAAGCGCCAAACGCTCAGGAATTCATGGAAAGTCTCAAGCAGGATCTGTTCTCCGATACCGTTTTTGTTTTTACGCCAAAAGGAGACGTCGTCGAGCTGCCCAAAGGCTCCGTGCCATTGGACTTCTCTTACCGGATTCACTCGGCAGTCGGGAATCGAACGATTGGCGCCAAAGTAAATGGCAAGATCGTGCCACTCGACTACGCGATGAAGACAGGCGACATCATTGAGATTTTAACCTCCAAGCACTCTTACGGTCCTAGCCAGGATTGGCTGAAAATGGCGAAGTCCGCTCATGCTCGCAACAAGATCAAACAATGGTTCAAAAAAGAGAAGCGGGAAGAAAACGTAGCCAAGGGCCAGCAGATGGTCGAGGCTGAGGTGAAAGCCCGCAATTTTGATATTAAAGATGCGATGACGGAAAGCAATCTGAAGGAAGCGGCTGCCCGTTTTAATTTCCAGGGAGCCGAGGATATGTTTGCCGCCGTGGGCTATGGCGGGATTACGGCTTCTCAGATCGTGACACGCTTGGTCGACAAGCTTCGTCGGGAGCGAGAAGAACAAAATCCAGTCATTCCTGAATACAAGCCGAACCCGCAGCATACCAAAAGCGAGTCTGGTGTCAAGGTGCGCGGTGTAGACAATTTGCTTGTGCGTATTTCCCGTTGCTGTACGCCGGTCCCAGGTGATCAGATCATCGGTTTCATTACGAGAGGCCGCGGGGTTTCCGTGCACAGGCTGGACTGTCCCAATGTCTTGGCTGATGAATGCTCCGAACGATTGATCGATGTCGAATGGGACACGGACTTTAAGCACAACTTCAACGTGGAAATTGAAATCACGGGCAATGATCGAAGCGGTCTTTTAAACGATGTTCTGCAGGTAGTAGCGGAAACCAAGACCAATATTGCCGCCGTAAGTGGCAAAGCCGATAAAAACCGGGTAGCCACCATCCACATGACGATTTCCATCAGCAATGTGGATCATCTACAGAAAGTGGTAGAACGCATTAAGCGTATCAAAGATATTTATTCGGTTCGCCGGATTTTGAGCACCTGATCCTTCGCGGATTGGGTGTTCTTGTTTTCAGATTGTGCGAACCGACGTGATAGAGAAGGGAATGGAAGAAGAATGAGAGTAGTGGTACAACGAACACGGGAAGCGAGTGTAACAGTAGCAGGAGAGATAGTGGGACAGATTGATCACGGCTTGATGCTGCTTGTAGGAATTACCCACGAGGATGGCGAAAAGGAAGTAGAGTTCGTCGCCGATAAAATTGCCAACCTGCGTATCTTTGAAGACGAGGAAGGCAAAATGAATCATTCTGTCCTCGAGACGGGCGGACAAATCTTGTCTGTTTCGCAATTCACGCTGTACGGCGATTGCCGCAAAGGCAGACGCCCCAATTTCATGGCTGCGGCAAGACCAGACCATGCAGAGCCGTTGTACGAGCTGTTCAACGCCAAGCTGCGGGAAAAAGGTCTGCAGGTCGAAACAGGACGCTTTGGTGCGATGATGGATGTTCGCTTGCGAAATGACGGACCTGTTACACTGATTGTTGAGTCCTAAGCCAGACAGGAGGAGATATCCTTGTTAGCTTTCATGCAAAAAGTGGAGAATGTTTATATCGCTCGTTTTGAACGGAACATCAAGCATTCCGTCGAGAAGGTGTGGGCGCTACTCACGGAAAACGACAAGCTGGCGAAATGGTTTTCGGAGCTATCTGTGGATGATCTTCGCGAGGGGGGCGTCATCAAGTTTGACATGGGAAACGGCACCTTTGAAGAGATGAAGATCCTCGAACTTCAGACACAATCCGTACTCGAGTACACATGGGCTGAGGATATAGTCCGATTTGAGCTCTATCCTCAGCCAGAAGGCTGTCAGCTTGTTTTGATTGAAAAGATCACAAGGATCACCGACCATACGCCGCGGGATCTCGCTGGATGGCATGTCTGTCTGGATGTGATTATCGCTTTGCTGGATGGCAAAACCATCGACTCCCGTAAAGAGGAATGGGCCAAATGGTACGAGAAATACGTACAAGCTGTCGCAGAGGTAGCGGAGTAAAAAGGATTCGGAGCCGTAACCAAAGAGAGCGATGAACGCCACCAAAAGAGAACAGCAATAAAAAAGAACGCGGAAGTCCGCGTTCGTAAACGAAAGGGAACCCGTCTTCGCAGAGGGTTCCTTTTTTGTTTATTCGGGGAAATACTAGCTGCCCTGCGTATTTTGCGAGGAGAAGTACTGGAGGATCCCTTTGTACAAGCCCTCTGCAGCCAGGTCCTGCTGCTTCTCGGAGCGTACACGAATTTCCTCGTTGTAGTTGGAGAGGAAGCCGATCTCTGCCAGAATCGCTGTCACCGGATTCTCCCGCAGGACGAAATAGTCGCCAAAACGGGACTGCAGGTCTTTGTAGCTGGTTGCCTTGACAAGCTCATTTTGCACGAGGGAAGCCAGCTTGCTGGAGTTGCCCTGGTTGTAGAAGAAGACGATCGAGCCGTTTGTAGCTGTATTCGGATGCGTATTGTGATGAATGCTGACGAAAATATCAGCGCGATTGGTGACCGCCACATCGACTCGCTGCTGCAAGGTCAGCTTGCGATCATCGGGGCGAGTCATGATGACTGTGGCACCGGCTGCCTCGAGCTTGTAGCGCAGCAAAAGGGCCACCTGCAGATTCACTGTTTTCTCCAAAGTCGAAAAGCTAGCACCTGTAGCACCGTTGTCATTTCCGCCGTGTCCGGCATCTACGACGATCACTTTTCCAACCAATTCATTGGATTTGATCACTGCGGGAGCCCCGCTAGCGGATACGAGCCATCCGGCGATGTAGCCAGTCGAGCCGTTGCTGAGCGTGACCTGGAACCAGTCCCCCGCTTTGTTGATGATCGCGTATTTTTCCCCCGTTTGTACATGGGAAATGACCTCGTGCTCGGTACCAGGACCAGAGCGGACATTTGTATCCGGGTTAATAATAGTGACATAGGGACCACTCGGCGTCGGCGCTGTTGGCTGGGAAACAGTCACCAGCCAGCCTGCGACCCATCCTGTCTTTCCGTCTGGTGCCTGGACGCGATACCACTCACCTTGCTTTTCCAAAACGGTCAAGGTGCTGCCTATTGCGAGCGTGCCCTGAATAGCGCTTGTCGTGTTTGCCTGGCTGCGCAGGTTTAGGCCATCTGTATTGACTCTCACAGTCTGTTTGGCAGGTGATGTAGGCTGCGTTACAGGTGGAGTGGTTACGCTTGTGTTTCCCGCTCCTGTTCCACTGCCAGTGCCCGTATTTGGCAGAGTGGGCAGTGAGTTTTCGTCAGTGGAGATCCAGGCATTCACACCGTCATACGGGAATTGAATCCAGCCGTTCTGCTGAGTAAGCACGGTGATGCTTTCACCGGCATGCAGCTGGCCGATCGCAGGTGTGCTGGCATCTGGGGTCGCATAGACGTACGGAGCAAATTCAAGAGTCAGGCTTGCTCCCTGCACCGCACCAGGCTTTGCTGGGGGCGTAGTTCCCGTATTGGCTGCAGGCGGAGATTCAGGAGAAGGCTTCGTGCTGGTCTGTCCGCCACTGTTAATTTCCTTGACCAGCCAGGAGGCGACCCAGCCTTTGGTTTGACCGGAGAGTTGAATCTGAATCCAGTCGCCATTTTTTTGAACGATGCTATAACGAGTCCCAGGATCGATCGTCTGAATGACAGAATAGGTCTGTCCAGGGCCAGAGCGGACGTTAAGCTTGTCTGCCGTACTTTCAATTTGTGCGACGGAGGCAGGGGTCTGCTGCTGGGTAACGAGGTAATTTGCGACCCATCCACTTTGGCCGTTCGGCAGCTTTACTTGAATCCAGTCGTTTTTGGTAGAAAGAACGGGTAACACGGTTTTGACAGGCAAAGTAGTGATGATGGAATCCTGGAGGCTAGGACCTGAACGGACATTGAGCTTGTCCACGGAGACCTGAACAGAACCGGCGGCCCAAGCTGTTGTGACTGGGAGGGAAACGGCACATAGAAAAGTCAGGAGCGACCTCAGGAATTTTTGACGAAACACTTTTTTGACATCCTTTCTAGCTGAATTACGATTGTCAACCCCATATTTCTGGTATCTTTTTGGCAAAGGTATCTATTTCGCCTTATATCGCCTTTTTTCCTGCAACTTCCGACAAACTTCCTCATGTCAATCCCGGGTTGATTTTCCTAAGGATCGGCAATACTTAGGGAGAGTGACGACTGCATCGTGTATCAGGAGGAATGGAAGACAGTGAGACAGTCAGAAAAGGAAACCTTTACACAAGATTTGAACCGCAAGCTTTTTTCAGCAGATTTTCACGATTTTTTGGAAAAAGAATCGACGATAAACGATGTGGAAATGTCCAGAGAGTTTCAAGCGAGTGTAAGAGACCTGCAGCATTTGCGCAGAAAAAGGAAATAAAGGCCGAGATTGCTTGCAGGTGGTGCCACTTGGATGGTTGACCGTCTTCCTTTCGGTCAGCTAAGATGAGGAGTGGCATACTGAAAAGCAGGTGAACCTATGATTCAGATTACATGCGTAGGTCACGCGTTCGAGCGTGAGCTCTCGCTGATTCTCGCTTTGTTTTACGAAGATCCGCAGCTCTCTTTTGTCAGTGAGTGGACAGATGAGTCTGATCTCAAGCTAAAGCTTGCATTGACAGTGAAAGAAGACGGCGTAGTGGCTTGTGGCGAGCTGTTTGATGGTGCTCGGCGAATCGAGCATCAGGTCAATCGAAGCTATGTGTCTCTTGAAGAAAAGGCGATGCGCAAGACAGCGAAGCAGGCACTTTGCTACGCGTTGCTGTTGATGCTGGAAGAATACACAGGAATGGAACAAGGCTGGGGCATTTTGACGGGCATCCGTCCGACCAAGCTGCTGCATCAGATGAACGTGGCGGGTATTGGTCGAGAGGAAGCGCATAAGCGCCTGCAGGAGGAAGTGATCCTGCGCCCGTACAAGCTGTCACTGCTGCAGGACATCGTTGACAGACAGCTGCAGGTGGTGCCTGACCTCTATCAAATCGATCAGGAGCTGTCCGTCTACATTGGCATTCCTTTTTGTCCGACGAAATGCGCGTACTGTACGTTTCCTGCCTACGCCATTCGCAGCCATACCGCATCGGTAAATCCGTTTCTCGAAGGGCTTCACTACGAGATCGAGCAGCTTGGAAAATGGCTTGCGAAAAACGATCAACGGATTACTTCAATCTACTTCGGGGGAGGCACGCCGACGAGCATTACGGCGGAGGATATGGATCAGCTCTTCGACACGATGTATCGCTCCCTCCCTCACATGGATGGCGTCAGAGAACTGACCGTAGAAGCAGGAAGACCGGATACGATCACGCGTGAGAAGCTGGATGTGATGAAGCGGTGGGAGGTTGACCGCATCAGCATCAATCCGCAGTCCTTCACTCAGGAAACGCTGAACGCCATCGGGCGGCATCATACGGTGGAAGAGACCATCGAAAAGTATCACCTCGCTATGGAGATGGGGCTTACGAACATCAACATGGACTTGATTATCGGGCTGCCGAACGAAGGGGTAGCAGAGCTGGCACACAGCCTGCGAGAGGTTGAAAAGCTGATGCCTGCATCGCTTACGGTCCATACCTTGTCTTTTAAACGAGCTTCTGAAATGACGCAGAATAAGGAACGCTATAAAGTCGCCAGCCGGGACGAGATTAGCAAAATGATGGAAATGGCGTCAGAATGGACTGCGGCGAACGGTTATGATCCATACTACCTGTATCGCCAGAAAAACATTTTGGGCAATCTGGAGAATGTCGGGTATTCCAAACCAGGTCAGGAAAGCATATATAACATCATGATCATGGAAGAGGTGCAGACCATTCTTGGACTCGGATGTGGCGCGGTGTCCAAACTGATGGCCCCAGGGAGCGGCAAGCTTACGCGTTGGCCGAACCCGAAGGATCCGAAAACGTACAATGACACGTACCGCACCCTCGTAGAAAACAAGCTGCGAGATCTGGACGACATTTATTCCGGTAATCCAGTATCTGTAAAACGATGAATCGTTAATAAAAAAAGTTTTACAAAGTGCCTGTTGACGCGTGTTGGCAGGTTTGCTATGATTCACAATAAGCTTTTGAAACAAGACAACGATCTAATGACGGGAACAAGTATCCAAGAGACGGATATCCAGAGAGAAAGCACCGTGGCTGAGAGTGCTTTTGTATAACGACTTGGAAAATGACATCCCTGAAGACCGCAGTGAACGGTTGAAGCAGCAGCTTCCTCAGTAACTGGCAGGCGTATGCCGACGTTACCGGCTCATGAAGTGGAGTGACTTTTCGTTTGAAGAGAGTCGCTCAAACAGGGTGGCACCACGGGAGTAAAACCAGTCTCTCGTCCCTGACTTGTAGTTTGCGCTACAGGTCAAGGACGAGGGGCTTTTTTATTTTCTTAATTCTATTGGGGGTTCATTCGAATGACGCGTATTCAAATTCCTCGCGGTACGCAGGACATCATGCCCGGTACCGTAGAGCTGTGGCACTACGTGGAGGCAAAAGCCCGCGATTTGTGCCGGCGTTCCAACTATCAGGAGATCCGCACACCGCTGTTTGAAAGCACTGAGCTTTTCCAGCGCGGAGTGGGTGAGACGACTGACATCGTGGAAAAAGAAATGTACAGCGTGGCAAATCCGCGCAGTACCGATGCGCTGACGCTCCGTCCAGAAGGAACAGCTGGCGTCGTCCGCTCTTATGTCGAAAACAAACTGTACGGTGTGCCGAATCAGCCGACCAAGCTGTACTACCTCGGCCCGATGTTCCGTCACGAGCGTCCGCAAGCAGGTCGCTACCGTCAGTTCGTACAGTTTGGTGCAGAGGCGATCGGCTCCAGCGATCCGGCGATTGACGCTGAGGTGATTGGACTTGCGATCCGCTTGTATCAGGAGCTGGGACTGACTGGGCTCAGCGTAGAGCTGAACAGCGTAGGAACGCTGGAAGATCGCGCTCGTCATCGCGAGCATCTGCTGGCACATCTAAATGGCGTGCGCACAGAGCTTTGCGAAGACTGCCAATCCCGGATCGACCGCAATCCACTGCGCGTTCTCGATTGCAAAAACGAGAAGTGCAAATCGCTGACGAAAGATGCTCCGTCGATTCTCGACTACCTGAGTGAGGAGTCTGCCGCGCATTTTGAAGCCGTGAAAGGCTACCTGACAGCACTGGATATTCCGTATCACGTGAACCCACGTCTGGTGCGCGGATTGGACTACTACACGCTGACCGCTTTTGAAATCAAAATGGCGGAAATCGGTGCGGTAGAAACCTTGTGCGGTGGAGGACGCTACAACGGACTGGTGGCAGAGCTGGGTGGAGATGACATGCCGGGAATCGGCTTTGCACTCAGTATCGAGCGCTTGCTCCTGGCACTGGAAAAGCAAGGCGTACAGCTGCCGATCACAGGTGGCATCGATTGCTTCGTCGTCGTACAGTCTCCTGAGGCAAAAACGCAGGGCTTCGTCCTCGTCGACCAGCTGCGTCAAGCTGGAATCGCCGCTGAGCTCGATTACCTGGATCGCAAAATGAAGGCACAGCTGAAGCAAGCTGATCGTTTGTCCGCACGTTTTACGGCGATCATCGGCGAGTCAGAGCTGGCAAACGGCACAGTCGTGCTCAAAGAGATGGCAACGGGTGAACAGCAGGAAGTCAAGCGGGAAGAGCTCGTTTCCGTGCTGAACGCTACATTACACCATACAAACTAGAAATTGAGTGGGGGATTACCAACATGTCATGGCAATATCGCACCGTACATTGCGGAGAAGTAACAAAAGAACACGTAGGACAGGAAATTGTCCTGAATGGCTGGGTACAAAAACGCCGCGACCTCGGCGGAGTTATTTTCATCGACTTCCGTGACCGTACAGGGATCGTGCAAATCGTATTCAACCCTGAGCACCACAAAGGCGCATGGGAGCTGGCCGACAAGGTCCGCAGCGAATACGTACTGGTCGTAAAAGGAACCGTCGTGAACCGTGCACCGGAAGCGATCAACCCGAAACTGCAAACAGGTGAAATCGAGGTCCATATCTCTGACATCCAAATCTTGAACGAAGCGAAAACGCCTCCGTTCCAAATCGAGGATGAGATCGATGTAGATGAGCAGGTTCGCCTGAAATACCGCTATCTGGACCTTCGTCGTCCCGAAATGCAGCGCTCCCTGTATCTGCGCAGCAAAGCAGCGAAAGCGTTCCGCGATTACCTCGACAACAACGGTTTCTTAGAGGTTGAAACTCCGATCCTGAATAAGAGCACTCCAGAGGGCGCTCGCGACTACCTGGTGCCATCTCGTGTGCATCCAGGAGAATTCTACGCATTGCCTCAATCTCCTCAGCTGTTCAAGCAGCTGTTGATGGTATCCGGTCTGGAGCGTTACTATCAGATCGCCCGTTGCTTCCGTGACGAAGACCTGCGAGCTGACCGTCAACCGGAATTTACGCAAGTGGACATCGAGACCTCTTTCCTGTCGATGGAGGAAATTTTGCCGATGATGGAAGAGATGGTGGCTCACGTATTCAAAGCAACGCTTGGTGTAGACATCCCAACCCCATTCCCGCGCCTGACTTATGCAGAAGCGATGGGACGCTATGGCTCCGACAAGCCGGACGTACGTTTTGGTATGGAGCTGACAGATGTATCTGACCTCGTGGCATCCAGCGACTTTAAAGTATTTGCAAGTGTCGTTGCAGGCGGCGGTCAGGTAAAAGCGATCAACGCAAAAGGCTGCGGTCATTATTCCCGCAAAGAAGCAGACGACCTGCAAAAATTCGCGAACCGCTATGGTGCAAAAGGCTTGGCTTACATCGGCTTCCAAGGCGGCGAAGTAAAAGGTCCAATCGCGAAGTTCTTTAAAGAAGAAGAGATCGCGGAGCTGAAAAAACGCCTGTCTGCAGAAGATGGCGACTTGCTCCTGTTCGTAGCAGACAAACCAAAAGTGGTTGCAGATGCGCTGGGCGCTCTGCGCTCCAAGCTGGGTGCAGAACTTGGCCTCATCGACCACAGCAAATTTGCTTTCCTGTGGGTCGTAGACTTCCCGCTGGTTGAATGGGATGAAGAAGCAAAACGCTACGTGGCGCTGCACCATCCGTTCACACGTCCAAAAGACGAAGACCTGCACCTGTTCGACACGGATCCAGGTCAAATCCGTGCACAGGCATACGACATGGTACTCAACGGCTATGAGCTTGGCGGCGGTTCCATGCGGATCTTCAAGCGCGATGTCCAAGAGAAAATGTTCAAAGCGCTCGGCTTTACACAAGAAGAAGCTCGTGAGCAATTTGGATTCCTGCTCGATGCTTTCGATTACGGCACACCACCACATGGCGGTATCGCCCTTGGTCTGGACCGCTTGATTATGCTGCTGGCTGGACGTACGAACCTGCGTGAAGTAATCGCGTTCCCGAAAACAGCGAGTGCAACCGACCTGATGGTAAACGCACCAGATGTCGTAGCACCAAGACAGCTGTCCGATCTGCATATCGCAACGACTGTAGAAGAAAAGGTAGAAGCGTAAGCGACTTGCACAACCGCATGACGATTTGATACAGTGGTAATACTAAAAAGAAGCCCTGAGATGTACGTGAAATCCGATAGTTTTGAGCCACAAAGTTTGTTTAGGGAGTTTTTCGTCCGCAACTGTAAAGGCATGCCTCCATCGAGTGGACGTCTGTAATGGTTGGGCAAGACACCCACCTGCGATGAGCAGGTTCAAAACTAAGGAGCTACACGGCATAATGGGGCTCCTTTTTTCGCTGGAATCCTACTTTTCCGATGGATTATAATTTCGCGGATGAAATGAAAGGTGACAAGAAGATGCTCCATCAATTTTCTCGTTGTGAATTGGCCTTCGGTCCCGAAGGTTTGGAAAAAATGAAAAATAGCCGCGTTGCGGTATTAGGTATAGGCGGAGTGGGATCATTCACGGTTGAGGCATTGGCCCGCACAGGCGTAGGCAAGCTTGTAATGGTTGACAAGGATGTCGTGGATATTACAAACATCAACCGTCAGATTCATGCTACACTAAATACCGTCGGGCAAAAAAAGGCGGAGCTGATGAAGGAACGAATCGCCGCGATTAATCCGGAGTGCGAGGTCGTTACCTTGAACATGTTCTTTACAGCGGAGACCGCCGATGAATTTTTCGCGCATGAAGTGGATTACATCGTAGATGCCATGGATACCATGTCCGCGAAGCTTTATTTGATCAAAGAAGCGAAACGACGCAACATTCCCATTATCTCCAGCATGGGAGCGGCCAACAAAATGGATCCAACCCGTTTCGAGGTAGCCGATATCTCTCAAACGAGCTACGATCCGATCGCCAAGGTGATTCGTCGTGAGCTGCGCAAGGCTGGGATCTACAAAGGGGTAAAAGTGGTCTATTCCCGTGAGATTCCGGTGACCGTCCGCTCAGATGTACGTGAACAAATCGTTTCCAATCCGGATTCACCCATTAGCAAAGTGCGGCAGCCTCCAGCAAGCAACGCCTTTGTCCCTTCCGTAGCTGGATTGATTCTGGCAAGTGTCGTTGTGCGTGATCTGTTGGACTGGCAGCCGATAAAAGGATAGTGACCTATGGATGATCTTTTCACGTTTGCCTACGACCAGCAGGGTGGAGGCAAACAAAAGCCATTGGCTGCCCGCATGCGCCCCCAATCGATTCAAGAGGTCATCGGGCAGTCTCACATTCTCGCTCCAGGTAAACTATTGCGACGTGCGATTGAAGCCGACCAAGTATCCTCGCTGATCTTTTACGGACCGCCTGGAACGGGGAAAACCACTTTAGCCAAAGTCATTGCGAGGTCGACGCGGTCCCATTTTTCAGAATTGAATGCGGTCACGGCTGGCGTCGCAGACATCCGGAAAGTGGTGGAAGCAGCCAAAGAGAGGCTTGTCATGGACAATCAGCGAACCACGTTGTTTGTCGACGAGATCCATCGCTTCAACAAATCCCAGCAGGACGCTCTTCTGCCTTATGTAGAAGAAGGGACGATTATTTTGATTGGAGCGACCACGGAGAATCCTTTTTTTGAGGTGAATCCGGCCTTGCTGTCCCGCTCCCAGATTTTTTCACTACAGTCGTTGACGCACGAAGAATTGGGTCAAGTGATGGAGAGAGCGTTAACGGATGAAGTAAACGGACTGGGAGAGCTTCGGGTCTCTCTGACACCAGAAGCTTCTGAGCATTTGATCCATTACGCAGAAGGCGATGCCAGGAGATTGTTGAATGCCTTGGAGCTGGCTGTTACCACGACGCCTGCAGGTTCCGACGGGCGTGTGACGATTACCCTGGATGTCGCGGTAGAGTCTATCCAGCGAAGAGCTGTTCGTTATGACAAGAGCGGAGACAACCACTACGATACGATCTCCGCTTTCATCAAATCCATCCGCGGCTCTGATCCGGACGCAGCCTTGTATTGGCTTGCACGAATGATCGATGCGGGAGAGGATCCGCGCTTTATTTCCCGCAGGCTTGTCATTTCTGCTTCGGAGGACATTGGCAATGCCGATCCGCAAGCCATCGCAGTCGCTACCGCCTGTTTTCAAGCAGTGGAATTGGTTGGCATGCCGGAAGGACGGATCCCACTGGCACAAGCGACGACCTACCTGGCTACAGCTCCGAAAAGCAATGCCGCATACAATGGAATCAATGCAGCCTTGGACCGGATCAGAAACGATGGTCACAAGGCAGTCCCGATCCATTTGCGCGACGCGGCCTACAAGGGTGCTGCCAAGCTGGGGCATGGAAAAGGCTACAAGTACCCGCATGATTACCCATATGGGTATGTCCCGCAGCAATATTTGCCAGATGGTGTGAACTATTCGTTTTACCTGCCAAAAGACCATGGCTACGAAAGGCATATCAAACGATTTCAGGAAGAGCGAAAAAAACTGGATGACCGGGGATTGCCACAAAAAAACTCCCCCGAATAGAGGGAGAGCTTTTCGTCAGGTACGGACATCTCCGCCTGGCTTATTTGGCAGATCGCCATTTTCATTCGGCTGCTTGCTCTGCTCGGTGGCACCGTAGCGGGCTTTGTGAGCGATGGTTCCTGCCGGCTGATCGTACAAGGTATTGGACGGGTGGTTCTTCCCGCGTTCTGAACCCTTATTTGTCGCCATGTGACTTCACCCCCATGGATGCTAGTTTGTCCCGACACGCCCAAGTCATGTAGGGGCTGGCGGGGGAAAAGATTTGTATAGAGGAGAGATTGTTACGTGAAGATTTCTACGAAAGGGCGTTATGGGCTCACGATTATGATGGAGCTGGCCAACCGTAACGGTGAAGGGCCGACTTCCTTGCGCAGCATCGCCCAGCGCCATGATTTGTCAGAGCATTATTTGGAGCAATTGATCGCGCCACTGCGCAATGCTGGACTAGTAAAAAGTATTCGCGGTGCTTACGGTGGATATGTCCTTGCCAAGCAGCCAGAAGAAATTTCGGCTGGCGATATTATCCGTGTGCTGGAAGGTCCGATTAGTCCTGTAGAGTTCGCGGAAGAGGAAGATCCAGCAAAACGCTACCTGTGGCTGCGCATTCGCGACAGCATTTCCGCTGTACTCGATTCGACTTCCCTGCAAGACCTGATTACGTTTGAGGATGACGGTCGTTCGGACAGCTACATGTTTTACATTTGACCTATCGTCAAATGATTAATGAGCAGAAGGTGACACCCGTGTCTGACATGATGTACTTTGATCACGCCGCCACTACCCCGGTGCATCCACGGGTATTGGAGGCTATGACCCCATACTTGACGCAAGTGTTTGGCAATCCGTCCAGCGTTCATGGCTTCGGTAGAGAAGCACGCAAAGCTTTGGAGCAGGCGAGGGATCAGATTGCTGCTTTCATGGATGCCGATCCCCAGTCACTCATCTTTACTGGCAGCGGGACAGAAGCAGATAACCTGGCGATTATCGGAGGAGCGATGGCACAGCGGGAACGCGGCCGTCATATCATCACCTCCCAAATTGAGCATCACGCCGTTTTGCATGCGTGCGAATACTTGGAGCAGGAAGGCTTCGAGGTGACGTATCTTCCGGTGGATGAGACAGGTTCCGTGCGATTGGCTGATCTGAAGGAGGCTGTTCGACCGGATACTGTGCTCGTATCCATCATGTACGGCAACAACGAGGTAGGCACGATTCAACCGATTGAGGAGATCGGTACGTTTTTGCGTGAAAAAGGCATTCTTTTTCATACCGATGCTGTACAAGCCTTTGGGGTACTGCCTATTCGCGTGCGGCAGCTCCCTGTGGATATGCTCTCTGTGTCTGCCCATAAGATCAATGGACCCAAGGGAGTAGGAGCGCTGTATCTGGCGAAAAAAGTTCCGATCGAACCGATCCTGCATGGAGGCTCCCAAGAGCGGAAACGGCGAGCAGGGACAGAAAACCTCGCGGGAATCGTCGGATTTGCAGAAGCTACAAAGGTGACCGAAGAGGAAATGGACGACCGCGTCTCCAAATACAAGCGAATGAAAGAAGAAATGCAGGCGGTTTGGAAGGAAGCGGGGATTGCTTACCAGGTCAATGGTCACCCCGAAATGGTCATGCCGCATGTTTTCAATGTCAGCTTTGTCGGCGTACATACAGAGACGATGCTGATGAACCTGGATTTGGTTCATATCGCTGCATCGAGTGGATCTGCATGTACGTCTGGCTCGCTCGAGCTGTCCCATGTTTTGAAAGCCATGCATCTGGAGGACAGCGTCTCGCACTCTGCCATTCGCTTTAGCTTTGGTATCACGAATACCGTGGAAGAAGCTCGCCGTGCAGCAGACGCTGTTGCCAAAATCGTACAGCGACTGGTCAAGCGCGCATAAAAGAATGGATTGGTATAGAGAAAGAGGATGGAAACCGTTTGGGAGTAGCTGCCCGAGCGGTTTTTTTGCATGTACCTGGTAGGTGAAGAACCATGCCATTCTGTAAACAAAAACATATTCTAAAGAAAATGACAGTGAGCAGGGGGAGGATATGCACATACGAGATGCAGCCTCAGCGAGACGGAAGCTACTTGTGCCATCAGGCTGTCCCGATATTTTTCCAGGCAACAATCAAGGCCAATTCCTGCAAACCGAAGTGTACTATTACTGTGCTTTGGCAAGTGGCAGTACCCGTTATTTTACGGACCACGACCGTCTGATTGAATACCAGTCTTCACTCATTCTCGATCCGCAGCAAGTGTCCTATATGAATCTTTTTGTCAATGGCATGCTCCAGCCTCCCATTCTGTATGAAGTGAGGAGGGGACTTTTGCTTCTCAAGACAACGGATGTACCTCAGTCCGGAGTCATGATTATGCTGCAATTTGTAAAGATTCTTTTGCCTAATCCGTGAGCGACCAACACCGAATCGTTTTGTGCTGAAAAAATAGGAGCTGCATCAGCGGCACTTGTCCACACGCTTTCAGCAAGTCCTCATACAATACAGTATGGATGAGGGAAAGGAGGAGAGTTTCACATGGCACTTGAAATCATGAAAATTGTCGTAGGGGCTACCACTGTCACAAATGTAGTACCGACGGCGACTCGTCTGTTTTATCAGGTTCCCGCTTTGACTACTGGTCCGACGACGTTGAGCATCGACGCAGCTGATTTTCTCCAGGACGATGGAAACGCGGCAACCACTCTGCCTACCTTGGATGCGAACAACAGCTACTACAACGTGTTCATCAATGGCGTTTTGCAAATGAGCGGCCTTTCCGTATATACACCAGGAGCAACAGGAGTAGGGAGTCTTGCCATTACCGTGCCTACAGGGGAAAGCATTTCTGAGGATACAGTCGTGGTGCTGGAAATTGTCAGCTACGTTCCGACTTCGACTACGACGATTACGGGGTAAAGAAAGAGCAAAAACCGTTTGGGAAAACGAGCCCGAACGGTTTTTTTGTAGAAATTCTCTTGACGATCGAAGCTACGCCTTTTTGCGCCATGCGTACAGGAATGTCAGTAGAGGCGATAGCCACAGGTACATGACGTAAGGCAGGTATTCCAAAGTAGAGACGTGCAGGGTCGTGCTAAAAAAGGCACCGCTGACTCCCCAAGGGATGAGCGGATTGACGAGCGTGCCGCAGTCCTCCAGCGTACGGGACAGTCTTCGGCCTTCCATCTTCCGAGCTACGAATGCTTCTCGAAACATTTGCCCAGGCAGAAGGATAGAAAGATATTGTTCCCCTGTCAGCACATTAACGAGGATGGAGGAAGAGCCAGCCAGGCCAACCAATTCCGCGTCTCTTCGTATACGCTTGATCAGGCCGCTAAATAGAGCATCGAAAACGCCGCTGCTCTGCAGGATGCCACCGAGGGACAGCGCAATCAGAATGAGGGCAATGGACCAGGTCATCGACAAAAGGCCGCCCCGATTCACGATGGCTGTCACCGCTTCGTTAGGAATGTCGAGGGTAAAGCCGTTTTGCATGACATTCATCCAGGTCACGGGTGAATAGACACCTTGCATCCACGCTGCCGTAGCAATACCGCTGACAATCCCGCAAACGAGTGTAGGGAGAATCGGCTTTCGCAGCGCGGAGCAGACGAGCACGACGAGAGCCGGCAACAGGGTTCCGAGCCCTAAAGCAAAGTGCTGCTCCAGAGCGATTCGGATTTGGGAAATGGCATTCATATCAACTTCAACCGTTCGCCCCTGCATTCCGAAAAACAACGCGGTCAAGACGAGCGCGGGGATCGACGTGTTCATCATGAATTTAATATGCGAGGCCAGGCTGACGTCTGCCATGGCTGCCGCGAAGTTGGTCGTATCCGAGAGCGGAGACATTTTGTCCCCAAAGCAAGCCCCGCAAATGATCGCGCCGGCAGTCAGCAGCGGGTCCAAGCCGAGGGCAGTTGAGACGCCCATCAAAGCCACACCGATGGTACTGAGCGTCGTAAAAGAGCTCCCCGTCACACTGGATACGATAATCGTCAAAAACAGGGTACTGATCGTAAAGTATTCAGGGGAGATCACGGAAATCCCGAGATCCAGGATAGTTGGGACGGTTCCACTCATCATCCAGACACCGATCAGGATGCCAATCAGGCAGAGGATGAGCATGGGAGCGATGGCAGACTGGATGCCTTTGATCAGTCCATCCTCCATTTGCTTCCAGGAGACTCCAAAAAAGCGCAGTAGGGTAGCAGCTACGATCGTTGCCCCCAGGAGCGGCATATGCGGCTCTACTTTACCAAAAAACAGGGCAGGAAAGAGAATCCCAAATATAGCAAGCAGCACCCAAATGCTTTGGGCAAAAGATACAGATTTGTTGTTCATGCTGAAAACTCCTCGTAGATGGTAGGTTCACTTTTCCGCTTCTTTGCTTTTGCGCTTTTGTGCGTTTAAGTGAGCTAGAGGTACTTTATCCCGATTTGCTAGATTCGTCAACGAATTCCGCTGTATTCGTAATCGTAAAAAAATACGGAGTAATGAGCCGTTTTGTCTGTGGTGATCTATTCCAATTGTGGTTGATTCTGGAAAGTGGTACACTTATGCTTGGCAGGCTATGACAATAGAACTACTGCTCCGATCAGACTAATCTGCTCGCGCTCAATGCAGCGATTGAAGCAGCACGTGCTGGTGAGCAGGGGCGGGGTTTCATCCGCGAGCGAAAGCTTCCAGCAGATCTTGATCGCCGTCCAGGATGTAAGCCATCAGGTCAATCGAATGAACGAAGCGGCTCAGACGATCCATCGCGATACCGAAAAGCTGGTAGGAAACTCGGATCGCATCGCGAAGCTCGCCGAAACGGCTGCCCATGACACCCAAGAGGTAGCAGCTGCGTCCCAAGAGCAGACCGCGACAACAGAAGAGATGTCTGCTGCTGCGGAAAACTTGGCGCAAATGGCAGAGCGGTTGTCAGAACAGATAAAACGATTTACAATTTAACAAGCGTTTACTGGTAGAATCCACTTTGGTTGAAAGTGGATTTTTTCCTTCCCAACGGGTATTGAGACGAAAAAGAACTGGGCAAGGAGGAAGCAAGATGGACGAGCAGCAATCAATTTCCTTGTTTGCTGAAAACTACATTCGGGGATTTGTCACCCAAGAAATTTTTTACAATGAGGAAACATGGTACGGTGTTATCCGTCTAAAGATAGAAGAGACAACGGAAGCCATCAAGGATTCGGAAGTCATCATCGTAGGGAATTTTCCAAAGCCACATCCGGATGAGCTCTATACGTTTTACGGGGACTGGAAAACACATGCGCGCTTTGGACAGCAGTACGTGGCCAGACGCTACGAGCGGGAGACACCCAAAACGATTGCAGGGGTCGAACGCTATTTGGCGAGCGGGCTTTTTCAGGGCATCGGAAAAAAGATGGCGAAGCGCATCATTGAGCAGCTCGGAGTGGACGCTTTGACCATCATCGCAGATTATCCGGAGAGGCTGGCAGAGGTACAGGGGATTTCCGAATCGAGGGCCAAGATCATTTATGAATCGGTAATTGAGCATCGTTCGCTGGAGAGTGCGATGGTGTTCCTGTACGATTTTGGCATCGGTGTCAACATGGCGCTGCGCATTTACCAGACCTACAAGCTGGAAACGATGACAGTGCTCAAGGAAGAGCCGTATCGCCTGATTGAGGATGTCCAAGGCATCGGTTTTAAACGGGCGGATGATATCGCGCGCTCAACGGGGATTGCCGCTTCTTCAGAAGAGCGGGTAAAAGCAGCAGCCTTGTTTACGCTGCAGGAGGCGTCCTATTCGGAAGGGCACGTATACCTGCCCGTGGACGAGCTTTGCGAAAAAACGATGAGGCTTTTGGACGAGTGTGGCGGGCATGCATTTGCGGCCGATGAGATTACTCAGGCTGTCGAAGCGCTGTTTATCGCTACAAAGATTGCCTGGGAAGACGATCGGGTTTATTTGCCCTCCCTGTTTTTCGCAGAGCTTGGACTGGCAAAGAGACTGCGGCATTTCTCCGAGCGTGATCAATTTGCTTCCTTTCCTACCTCCGAGTTCTACAGAGCCATCGGAGCGGTGGAGGATGAGCTGGCCATTACGTATGCACAAACGCAGCGTGACGCGATCCAGCAAGCGATTACATCTGGACTGATGCTGCTGACTGGGGGACCTGGTACAGGGAAAACGACCGTGATCAGAGGGATCTGTCGTGTGTTTTCTCAGCTGCATGGCTTGTCGCTGGACCTCAAAAAGTATGGAGAGGACAATCCGTTTCCTATTTTACTCGTGGCCCCTACTGGCCGTGCAGCCAAAAGGATGACGGAGACGACTGGACTTCCTGCGATGACGATCCACCGACTGCTCGGCTATAAAGGCGAAAGCTTTGAGCATGACGCGGAGCATCCGATCCAGGGACGCCTGTTGATCATTGATGAAATGTCCATGGTGGATATCTGGCTGGCAAACCAGCTTTTCAGGGCGATCCCGGATGATATGCAAATTATTATGGTGGGTGACCCTGATCAGCTGCCGTCTGTGGGGCCAGGAAACGTGCTGCAGGACATGATCCGCTCGGGATTGCTGCCGCTGGTTCAACTGACCGAGATCTACCGTCAGGCGGAAGAGTCCACGATTATCCGGCTTGCGCATGATGTGCGAAAAGGAAATGTACCGGCGGATTTGCTGCACACGACACCGGATCGGCGATTTTTCACAAGTTCGCCACAAGATGTGCCGGAAGCAGTGAAACAAATTTGCTCGGGGGCCGTAAAGAAAGGGTATACGGCAAAAGATGTACAAGTCTTGGCCCCTATTTATAAAGGAAGTGCCGGTGTTAACAAGTTGAATGAAGAGTTGCAGGAGCTGTTTAATCCAAAGACAGCCCAAAAGCGGCAAGTGACGTTTGGAGAAACGGCTTTCCGCACGGGTGACAAAGTCCTGCAATTGGTGAACAATGCCGAAGAACAGGTGTTCAACGGTGACATGGGTGAGATTGTTGCGATTTTTTTCCCGAACGAAAACGCAGAGAACGAAGAGATGCTGGTCGTATCCTTTGACGGCCGGGAAGTAACATACAAGCGCTCCGCGTATCATCAGCTGACGCTGGCGTACTGTTGCTCCGTTCATAAGTCACAAGGGAGCGAATTTCCGATCGTAGTTATGCCGTTCGTAAAAAGCTATTACCGAATGCTTCGGCGCAAGCTTGTCTATACAGGGATTACCCGAAGCAAATCCTTCCTCATCATGTGCGGCGAGCCGGATGCATTTCGCGCGGCAGTGGAAACAGATGAAGAGGGCGTGCGGTACAGCTATCTTGAGGAACGGCTTCGGCAAGGGTAGGTTTGGAACCTTTTGCGTGGAATGACCCCCGTCCAATCGCCAGATACTAAAAGGGCGGAAGGAGGAAATCCCACATGCGCAAGGCATTGGATGTAGTCGGCTTGCCCGTCGTTTGCCTACAAACAGGAGAGACGATCGGTACCGTCCGTGACATTCTTTGTGACTCCAGCTGGTATGTACGCGGAGTCTTGCTGAGCGAGCAGGGTTGGTTCCATTCAGGTACCTACATTCCTACCGAACGTATACACGCGGTAGGGGAGTCCTGCCTTACCGTATCGGGTAAAGACGCGATTACGCCCTTGCCTCATCTCGCCGGTCTGGAACCTGTCGGCTTCGTGACGGGAAAGACGAAACTAAAAGGAAAAGCGGTTATTACCGCTTCCGGTGAACTCCTGGGCAGATTGGAAGACGTTTACTTTTCTGCGAACTGGGAGAAACTTGTAGGGTACGAACTGTCTTATGGCTGGTTTGCGGACATAACCGAAGGCCGAAAACGCCTCTATGCGCCGCCTACCGTTATCGTCGGGGAGGAAAACCTGATCGTGCCGGACTAATGGTTCGTAGCCAGGCGTGAAAGGGAGGAAAGCGTAATGCGTGTCATTTGCCCGAACTGCAGTTCCAAAGATGTAGGAAAAATTGGTACCAATCAGTACTACTGCTGGAATTGCTTTATAGAGATGAGCGTGACTAACGAGCAGATCGCCTCTGTCTACCAGGTGGAGGAAGATGGGTCGTTGCACTCGCTCAATGATCTGTTTATCGAGGATCAAACGGTTAGCGCTCAACTGAATATGTAATTTCACTGAGCGACTAAAACAACTGGAGGTGGCACGCTTGGTAGTAAGAAGCCTGTTGCGCGTCCTTGCCACAAGCGGTATCGTGGCAATCATTGGCTATTTGATGGCTCCGCGCCGACGCAGTCGATTCGCATTCAAATGGAACCGAATGCCTTTCTCCATGCGCGACATGCAGCGTATGATGAAAACAGGGCGCAAACTGATGCGTGCCGTTGCCAGGTAACCTAGATGAAACGATCCAAAAGCTGACGCCTGTCATTTCGGGTGTCAGTTTTTTTGTCGTTTCATTTATCGCAGAAAAAAGACACCTCCTGCATCCGCACCGACTATCCTGTAAGATGGCCGCTGCTCTGCGAGAGGTGTCTTTGGTTATTTATAGGTTAGATGCAGCAGGGCTAGCCAGCTTACGATTGTTCTGCCAATCGCTTTTGCTTCTGGCTTTTCATGCGACCCGTCAGCAGTACGCCCACTACGATGGCTACGATGAATACCCATTTCACCCAAGGATAAGCGGCGAAGAAGGGTGCCAGGAATTTTTCCGAGGTAACCATGCTTGCTGCCGTATAAGCCAATACAGCAGAACCGATGTAGATGACGATCGGGTATTTCTCCATGAACTTCAGAATCATGGTACTTCCCCACACCATGATCGGAACGCTGATGACCAAACCGATGATCACCATCAGGAAGTCGCCATGGGCAGCACCTGCAACTGCGATCACGTTATCCAGCCCCATCACCGTATCTGCGACGATAATCGTCCAGATCGCTGCTCCCAAACTGCCGCTTGCTTTCATGTTTTCATGACTGTCATCCTGTACGAGCAGCTTCAGCGAGATCCATACGAGGATCAATCCACCGACGAGCATCAGGCCAGGAATTTTCAGCAACCAAACGACTGCCATAGTCGCCAATGCACGAATGACAATGGCACCGACCGTTCCCCAAATAATTGCCTTTTTCTGTTGATGTGCGGGAAGATTTCGAGCGGCCATCCCGATGACAATCGCGTTGTCGCCTGCTAAAACCAAGTCGATGACGACAATGGCAAGCAGCGCCGACCAAAACTCAGGGGTAAACAATAGATCCATTTCTCTTCCTCCTCGTCCTTGGAAAGTAAAAATCCTCCGGCCGTTTTCTTGATACCTCCTATAGTTTGCTGCAGAGGGGGAAAAAGAAAACGACCTTTCCCTGGACAGGCAAAGGTCGTGAAACAAACAGAAAACAACCTTTACCTGTTAGGCAAAGGTCTTGCTTACAACATAAGGTACATGTTGCCAACATAGCCGGGGATTTCTCCCGTAATGACGACTATGTTGCGAAAAAGCTACTCCCCTTTGGAGATATCCACTTGTAATATCATACTACTTCGATGATTCCGATGTGTCAATAGGGTACATGATTTTTGTGCGGCTGAGCCATTCTATTAGATACGGAAAGGAAGGGAGGTCTGTCAGCATGGATGAACTCCGGCGCAGTCGCCTGTTCGCCGCCGCCATTTGGCTCATTGCCCTGTTGATCATCGCCAACTTGCTGTGGCTGCTGCGACCTGTCTTGTCACAGCTGTTTCATTTATTGGAGGAAGTCCTGGTCCCCGTTCTGGTCGGCCTGATTATCGCGTACTTGCTCCATCCCATTGTGCAGCTGCTGGAGAGGCGCAGAGTTCCGAGGCTCATGGCTGTATTGCTTATCTACGGTTCCTTTGTGCTCATAATTGCTATCGGCGTCGTCAACGCCATCCCGATTTTTACGAAACAGCTGGTGGAGCTGTCCGATGATCTGCCGAGGCTATCTGAATGGTATTACAAATGGATGAGCGAATGGGAAGCACATAAATATTTTTTGCCTGACAGCATCTCGCACGGGGTGGATCGCGTTATTATACAGTCGCATGAGAATATGTCGCGTTCCGTCACGCAGCTGGTAAACAACGCCCGCAACTCAATCGGTAAGGTGCTTGCGTATGCCGTTGTTCCGTTTATCGCCTTTTATTTGCTGAAGGATATGAAGCAGCTGCATGAAGCGGGAATGTCAGTCGTGCCTCGGGCATACCGCAAGCAGGTTCTCGCGGTATTGCGCGACATCAACGAATCTCTGGGAAACTACATACACGGTCAAATGACGGTCGCGATTATTGTTGGCGTATTTGCTTACCTGGGATACTGGCTGGTCGGAATGCCTTATCCGTTTGTCCTCGCAGCTTTTGTCTGCTTGACGAACATCATTCCGTACATAGGGCCTTTGATCGGTGCAGCGCCTGCAGTCGTAGTGGCCTTGACCATTTCAACCAAGATGCTCCTGCTTGTGCTTTTGATCAATATTGTGATTCAGGTCGTGGAGGGGAATATCTTGTCGCCCAATATCGTGGGGCGTTCCCTACACCTGCATCCGCTGCTCATTATCATGGCACTCTTGGCAGGGGAGGCCATTGGTGGTGTCATTGGCTTGATCGTGGCTGTACCTGTGCTGGCCGTTTGCAAAGTGATTATCAGTCGAGTGGCTTTGATGTTGCATGAAAGTTGACAGTGATCGCCTAAAAAATTTATAATACGAACAAAGCAATACTGCATTGATCAATGAGGGAACGAGTACGTTGCAGCCCTTCTACAGAGAGGACGCTCCACGGTTGAGAGAGCGCCCAGAAGAAGTGCGACAGAAGGCTACTCCTAAGACCGGGCAAAAACCGGCGGCTTGGCACCGTTAAAAGCCGGAAAGCGACAGGTATTTTGGCTCTTTGTTTAAGAGCATGGTGTATGCCTGTAAGCAGGGTGGTACCGCGAGAAAAACAGTTCTCGTCCCTGAGGGGATGGGGGCTTTTTTTATTTTTCTTTAGAGGAGAATGTAAATGAAGAAACTGACAGGCAATCAAATTCGCCGGATGTTCTTGGACTTCTTTGTGGAAAAAGGACATCGAATTGAACCGAGCGCTCCCTTGGTTCCGATCGACGACCCTTCCTTGCTGTGGATCAACAGCGGTGTGGCGACTCTCAAAAAATATTTTGACGGCCGCATCATCCCGGACAACCCACGCATCACCAACTCGCAAAAATCCATTCGTACCAACGACATCGAAAACGTTGGACGCACGGCTCGTCACCATACGTTTTTCGAGATGCTGGGGAACTTCTCCATCGGCGACTACTTCAAAGAAGAAGCAATCGAGTGGGCATGGGAATTCTTGACCAGTCCAAAATGGATCGGCTTTGATCCAGAGCTGCTTTCCGTTACCATTCACCCAGAGGACGAGGAAGCTTTCGAATACTGGAATAAAAAAATCGGCGTACCGGAAGAGCGAATCGTTCGTCTGGAAGGCAACTTCTGGGATATCGGCGAAGGCCCAAGCGGTCCGAACACGGAAATTTTCTACGATCGTGGTGAGGCGTTCGGAAATGATCCAAGTGATCCTGAACTCTACCCAGGCGGTGAAAACGAACGCTATCTGGAAGTTTGGAACCTGGTGTTCTCCCAGTTCAACCACAATCCAGACGGCACGTATACACCACTGCCGAAGAAAAACATCGATACCGGTATGGGTCTTGAGCGCATGGCTTCCATCATTCAAGGGGTGGACAACAACTTTGAGACAGACCTGTTGTTCCCGCTGATCGAGGAAACCAGCAAGATCTCCGGTGTGGCATACAAGACAAGCCCTGAAATGGACGTTGCCCTGAAAGTTGTCGCTGACCACGCTCGTACGGTTGTGTTTGCTATCGGTGACGGTGCACTTCCTTCCAACGAAGGTCGTGGCTATGTTATCCGCCGCCTGCTTCGCCGTGCCGTTCGCATGGGTAAGAAACTGGGAGTGGAAAAACCGTTCCTGTACAGCCTGACAGCTACAGTCGGTACCATGCTGGGCGAATTCTACCCAGAAGTGGTGCAAAAACGCGAATTCATTGAAAAAGTCATTCGTGCCGAGGAAGAGCGTTTCCACGAGACGTTGAACGATGGACTGGCGATCCTCTCCGACATGGTGAAGAACGCGAAAGCAGCAGGCAAAACGCAGCTTTCCGGACAAGATGTGTTCAAAATGTACGATACGTATGGATTCCCTGTGGACCTGACAGAGGACTTTGCGGATGAGCAGGGACTGACCGTTGACCGAGATGGCTTCGATCAAGCGATGGAAGAACAGCGTGAGCGCGCTCGTGCAGCTCGTCAGGATGTAGACAGCATGCAGATCCAGGGCGGTCCTTTGTCCGAGCTGACGGTTACGAGCCAATTTGTTGGTTATACTGAATTGGTAGCGACAGGTAAAGTAGAAGCGATTATTTTCGAAAACCAACTGACAGAGGAAGCGGAGGAAGGCCAGACCGTTCAAGTCGTTCTGAGCCAGACACCGTTCTATGCGGAGAGTGGCGGACAGATCAACGATGAAGGCTATCTGATCTCCGATTCCGTAAAAGCACGTGTAACCGACGTACAAAAAGGTCCTAAAGGCCAAAACGTACACTCTGTTACGGTGGAAGCGGGCACACTGCGCAAAGGCGATGAAGTACGCGCAGAGGTGAATCGCGAAGCACGTCTGGCGATCACCAAGAACCACACGGCTACACACCTGTTGCACCAGGCTTTGAAAGACGTACTGGGCACGCATGTTAACCAGGCTGGTTCATTGGTTGCTCCTGAAAGACTGCGTTTTGACTTCACACACATCAGCGCTATCACAGCAGAAGAGCTGGAGCGCATTGAAGCGATCGTCAACGAAAAAGTGTGGGAAAATCTCGCTGTCGAGATTTCCAACAAAGCGATTGCAGAAGCAAAAGCAATGGGTGCTATGGCTTTGTTTGGCGAAAAATACGGTGACATCGTACGCGTGGTAAAAGTGGGCGACTACAGCCTGGAGCTGTGCGGTGGCTGCCATGTAAGCAACACGGCAGAGATCGGACTTTTCAAGCTCGTGAGCGAAAGCGGCATCGGTGCAGGCACTCGCCGTATCGAAGCGGTAACCGGTCGCGGTGCTTATCAGTTCCTGAACCAGCAGTTTACTACGCTGAAGGAAGTTGCACATGCTCTGAAAGCTCCTGTTATTGCAGAAGCTCCTGCACGTGTAGAAGGTCTGCAGCAGCAGCTGAAAGAGGCACAGCGTGAGAACGAATCGCTGCGCGCGAAGCTGGGTAATATCGAAGCGGCTTCCTTGACCGATCAGCTCAAGCAAGTAGATGGCATGAACGTGCTGGCTGCACGCGTATCCGCAGTCGATATGGACAACCTGCGCGGCATGGTGGACGAGCTGAAAAACAACCTGGGCTCGGCCGTGATCGTTCTCGGTGCAGTAGACGGTGACAAGGTGAACCTCGTAGCAGGGGTCACCAAAGATCTGATGGATCAAGGCATTCATGCCGGTAAGATCATCAAGGAAGTCGCGACTCGTTGCGGCGGTGGCGGCGGTGGCCGTCCTGACATGGCACAGGCAGGCGGGAAAGATCCATCCAAGCTTCAGGAAGCACTGGATGCAGTAGCTGAGTTCGTGAAAACGCAAGCAGTGGCGAAATAACACAGCCAAAGTGTAAAATTTGCGCGATCTACAAGGAGTAGAGTCGAGCAAGGTCGAATACAATGGGTAGCAAGAAGCCAGTAAGGTACAAGTCTCAAAGGAAATCGAGGTGTTGATTGTGAGTTCGTTGGATAATACCATGAAGTTCACGGTGCCAAAGGAAGCAAATGCGGCGGAAGTGCAAGAGACGTTGACAGAGGTGTACAAAGCCCTTCAGGAAAAGGGATACAACCCGATCACCCAGATCGTCGGTTACTTGCTCTCTGGCGATCCGGCGTTTATCCCACGCCACAACAACGCGCGCAGCCTGATTGGCAAATTGGAACGGGACAAAATCATAGAAGAGTTGGTGACCGTTTACTTGTCAGAGCGCAAGTAAGCCTGCTTATATGACACGATTAATGGGTTTAGATGTTGGCGACAAAACGATTGGAGTAGCAGTCAGTGATGAGCTTGGTTGGACGGCCCAAGGGGTAGAGACGATCAAACGGCAATCCAAAGAAAAGGATTTTGCCCGCTTGCAGGAGCTGATTGCCCAGTATCAGGTTGGAGCCATCGTGGTTGGTTTGCCGAAGAATATGAACGGCACGATCGGCCCCCGTGCGGAAATGTGCCAGTCATTCGGCAAGCTTCTGCAGGAGAAGACCTCTCTTCCTGTCCACATGTGGGATGAAAGGTTGACGACCATGGCAGCGGAGCGTATGCTTATCTCTGCCGATGTCAGTCGCCAAAAGCGAAAGACGGTAATAGACAAAATGGCGGCCACATTGATCCTACAAGGATATATGGACGCAAAATCGAGGTGACCACAATGACTGAAGAGATGAACGAAGAGTTTGAAGTGGGCGATGTGATTGCCCTGACAGAAGAAGGTACCGAGGAGCCTCGTGACTTTAGGATCATGTACATCTTTGACATCGAAGATCGCAGCTATTTGGTGCTTGTACCCGTCGATCAAGAAGAGGAAGAGGAATACGAAGTTCACTTCCTGCGCTATGATGGTACAGACATGCTGCAGCCGATCGAAGACGACGAAGAGTGGGAGCAAGTCGAAGCTACCTTCGAAACGCTGATCGCGGATCTCGAGAAGGACGGTATTTAAGAAAAAACGAAGGAGGACCCAGATGAGGGTCCTCTTTTTTCTACAAAAATCGCGCTTTTTTCCTGAAATATCCTATATCGTGACAAGGTAGACAACCCTCCTGTATAATGATGAGGATCGAGAGAGAAGACCCTAAAGGGAGGATTTCGAATTTGAAACCCATGTCAGTGAAGCCTGATCGCCAGGCGGATCGACCAGTTGTCATGCGACGTAGACGAGGCGGAGGTCTCTTTCGCTGGATTGTCGCTCTCTTTTTGCTGATGGTAGTGGCTGTCGGGGGAGGCAGTCTGTACATCTATCAGCAGCTGCAGCCGGTCGAAGGTGAACAAACCGCCAAAAAGGTTACAATCCCGTCAGGTTCTTCCGTCCGGGACATTGGACGGTTGTTAGAGGAAGCGGGATTGATCCGAAATGCAGATATGTTCAGCTACTATGTAAAGTATAAAGGGGTGGCTCCCGAACTAAAAGCGGGAGAATACCTGTTTACCACGGGGCAGACCATCGATGCCTTGCTCCTGGATATGACGGAAGGAAAAACCGTCGTGAGTGCAAAACGCTTTACGATTCCAGAAGGCTGGAATGTGGAGCAAATCGCTGAGCATTTGGACAAGGAAGGCATTGTCGCAAAAGCAGCCTTCTTGCAGGAGGTAGACAAAGGAGAGTTCCCGGATTATCCGTTTGTCGCGCAAATTCCTGCCAGCAAGGAACGCAAGCATCGTCTGGAAGGATACTTATTTCCGGAAACGTATGAGATAAAAAAGGATGCAACAGCACACGATGTCGTATCCAAAATGCTGGCGCAGTTCGAGAAAGAATGGAAGCCGGAATGGACGACTGAGCTGCAGCAACGTAAACTGACGGTGGATCAAGCTGTGAATCTCGCGTCTATTGTCGAGCGGGAAGTGACCGTGGATAAAGAAAGACCGCTCGTTGCCGGTGTATATTACAACCGAATCCGCGACAAATGGCCGCTGCAGGCGGATGCCACTGTGCAGTTTGTTTTGGGCAAGCAGAGGGATCGTCTGACCTTCGAGGATTTAAAGGTAAAGAGCCCGTACAATACGTATACCAACCCGGGACTGCCGCCAGGACCGATCGCGAATCCGGGGAGAGCTTCACTAGAGGCTGTGGTGAAGCCAGCCAAGCATGAGTACTTCTTCTACGTGACGAAAAAAGATGGTACATCCGAACACTATTTCTCTCGAACGCTGGAAGAGCACAATGCGAATAATGCCAAAAGCAGGGGAAACTAACCAAGTTTCCTCTGTTTTTTTGTTTGTTCGGGTGACAGACCTCGGTATAGATTTTCTACGGAGGTATGCTATAATAATTCGGTTGCATGATAGAGGAGTGAAAAGATGATTACCCATCCAGCGATAGATGACTATATTGCAGGCTTGGTTCCTGAGCGCTCGGAATTGCTTGCGCGCTTGGAAAAGGAAGCGGCTGCTGAAAATATTCCCATCGTCCAGCTGCCTGCGGCTCAGGTCATGAGGATGCTGCTTTTGCTGCACCGACCTCAGTCGATCCTCGAGGTAGGAACGGCGATCGGCTATTCTACCATTTGGCTGGCTGAAGCAGCACCTGAAGCTCGTATCGTTACTCTGGATATTGATGAGGAGCGGTTGACACGAGCTCGTGCGAATGTAGCGGAGGCGGGCGTTCAGGATCGGGTTGAAATCCTGCTGCGTGATGCTACGCTGGGTTTGCCGGACTCCTACCAATTTGATTGCTTGTTTATTGATGCTGCCAAGGGTCAATATCGGGCATTTCTCGATCTGTACCTTCCTTTACTGCGTGAGGGAGGGCTGGTGATCAGTGATAATGTTTTGTTCCGCGGGCTGGTTGCTACACCGGAAGAGGCTACGAAACGTCAGCGTCCGATGATCGATAAGCTGCAGGCATTTAACAAGCATTTAGTGGAACATCCGGAGTTGGAGACCACTTTTATACCCGTAGGCGACGGTCTGGCTGTCAGCCTGAAAAAGAAGAAGTAATCGTCGAGCAAAAAATCCGAGGTCGATAGTGCCTGGATGCCAAATAGGAAGGGGATATGAGGCATGCGCAACCCCGTATTGATTGGGGTAGCTGGAGGCAGTGGCTCTGGAAAGACGACCGTCGCCAGAGAATTGTTTCGCCAGTTTCAAAACGACAGTGTGACGATGATCGAGCAGGATTCTTATTACAAGAACCAAGATCATTTGAAAATGGAAGAACGTCAATTGACCAACTACGATCATCCTTTTGCTTTTGACAATGACCTGATGCTTTCCCATCTGCAGGATTTGCTGAAAGGCAAGGCGATCGAAAAGCCAATCTACGATTTTAAAGAGCATACGAGAAAAAAAGAAACGCTCCTGATTGAACCGAAGGATGTCATTATCCTGGAAGGGATGCTGATCCTAGAGGACGAGAGGATCCGCGGTCTGATGGATATCAAAGTATTCGTGGATACGGATGCGGATGTCCGGATTGTCAGAAGAATGCTTCGCGATATCGAGGAGCGGGGACGCTCGATGGAATCGGTAGTTAATCAGTATCTGAATGTCGTCCGCCCGATGCACCTTCAGTTCATTGAACCGACGAAGCGTTATGCTGACGTGATTATTCCCGAAGGCGGCTATAACCGCGTCGCGCTGGATCTTTTGTCTACGAAAATCAGCAACATTCTGCTGGAAAAACAGCAGCTGGCCAATACCTAAAGCGATTCCACCAAACACGCTGTCTTTGTCAGCGTGTTTTTTCGTGCTTCTCGTTTCCGGTACTCTCTTTCGGGCAATACTGGCTAAAAAAGCCAGGGAGGGAAGATTCGTGCAACTGGAACGGCGGCTGAAACGCAGGCACTTTCTGGTCTTGATGGGTATGACGCTCGTATGGATTGGTTTAATCACGAGACTGTGGTGGATTCAGATAGGGGCTCCTCACCGCTTTACCAAGCGCAACATCGATCTGGTCAAGAACGCGGTTAAACAGCGGCAGCAAAGCATTGTCCTTCATAGCGGACGCGGTGATATACGAGATCGGAACGGCTATGCCTTTACAGGGGAAGAGCATCGGGCTTTGATCCTTTTTCCGCTCGCACGTGGCGCTCTGGCAGGAACAGATGGTTTATCCCGTCTGGCCGCGATTGTTTCCCAACCGGTAGAACGGCTTGCGGAAGTCATGGAGAAAGCGAAAGCTCCATTATTACTGCGCAAGGAAGACGGGAAGCTGATCGTTCTCAACGAGAGGCAGGCTGAGCAGATCAATGCGCTGGACATTCCGGGAGTCGTAGCGCTGGCAGTCACGGAAAGATACAGACCTGATGAGGTAGCCAAGCATGTCATCGGCTTTATTAATCAAAATCCCAACCTGGTCGAGTCACTGTATCCAGAAGAATGGGCAAGCGGAAAAATGAATGCGGACAGCACGATCGGAGCTTCTGGCTTGGAGCGCAGCTTTGATCGATTTTTGCAAGGGGTGGAGCCTTCTATCTTATCGTATTACGTAGACGGACAGGGGAAGCCGCTGCGTGGGCTCGACATCCGCTATTCAAAGCAGGAAAACGAATACTACCCGCTCGCTCTGACAACGACTCTCGATGTGCATATCCAGCGGAGCATGGAGCAAATTGCGGATGAAGTGGGCTTGAAGCAAGGGAGCATTGTCGTGCTGGATGCCCAGACTGGAGATATCCGGTCGATGGTCAGCCGCCCTACATTCGATCAGACGAAGGTCGATGTGCGTGGGGATGACTGGAAAAACAGAGCGGTGAAGCAGCTTCCGCCAGGCTCCATTTTTAAAACAGTGGTAGCGGCGGCGGCCTTGGCAGAAGGACTCGTTTCACCAACGGAGCGTTTCACTTGCACGGGGGAATATGGCAAGTATCATTTTTCTTGCTGGAAAAAGGAAGGGCATGGAAGCGTGACGATGGATGAAGCCTACGCCCAGTCGTGCAACATCGCATTTGCTCAGATCGCCAATCGGGTGGGGGGAGAAAAGCTGGAGGAGTATGCAAAGCGCCTAGGCTTGTCCGAGCAGGTCGGTCATGCGACAGCTCACTTGTTCAAGCTCGATGGTTTTCGCCAAATCGAAGGCGAGGACCGTGGCGCAATATTCGCCCAAGGGGTTTCCCGCCGAGACGAAGGAGTCCTGATACAGACAGCGATCGGTCAGCGGGATGTCCGGGTAACCCCCCTGCAGGCTGCAAATATGGTCGTATCGATCTTGCGCGGTGGTCAGCCAGCACAAGTACGTGTGGTCAATGAAATTGCGTACAGAAACGGACAAACCTTTCACCGTTTCCCTATGCAGGTACTTCCGGTTCAAGGCATTGACTACGTCACGGCGAGCAAGCTGCGCAAAATGATGCGAAAGGTAGTAACGGAAGGGACGGGGCAGCTGCTGGGAAGCGCGCCATGGGAGGTGGCTGGCAAGACTGGGACGGCACAGACAGGTGGAGCAAACCAGTCGCAAAATCACCTCTGGTTTATCGGCTATGCACCATATGATGAACCGCAATACGCACTCTGCGTGGTAGCGGAAAATCAGCCAAGCTGGGGAGGAAATCAGGCTACGGAACTGTTCCGCCGGGCTATTGATGCACTTTCCGGTCAAACAGCTCAATCTTCCCAACCTCGCGCAGGGAATTCCCAAGAATAAAGCCTCTTGCCTGGACTTGATTATGTCTACCCAGACCAACGATCAGCATCAGCGGAGAGGGAGACGTGTAAATGGACTGCGTGGCTTTTTCCCAGATGGTCTTTTTGTCTCCCTTGCTGGGCGATAGCCTTTTAATGGTATGACTGTGCCAATCCCCGAGATACTCCCATTTCCTGCTCTTGCTCAGGTTGCGAACGAGTTTGCGTAAATGAGCGTCGTCGAAATAGACGGAATGGGGGCTCTGTATGGCTTTTGGCCCAGGCTCACTTGCATAAGTCACGACCCAACGATCATCACCCATCGGATATCCCATCATTACCCCTCCGGTCTCGAGCGAGGGGTCTTTTCTTACGGCGGTCTCGATCTGTTTCCAAGCTTTCGGAGTGATGTACAGAATCGTCATCTGACGGATGTCCCTCCTAAGAAATCACCTGTTGCTACTCACTCATCATATGTAATGAACGGGCAGAGTGTCCCGAATGAGAATGAAGTTTAGGAATGTTTTAAAAAATAGATTGTAACCAACATCCACGACTTCTATAATTTAGAAAAAGAGAGTGAAAGGTTGATCCTATGTCTTTTGCACCAGTAGACAATTCACTAGAGGGAAGAGTCTTAGCAGCTGATTTGTTCACGGAAAATGGAATCCTGCTGCTACCCGAAGCAACGGTTATTACCGCAGCCCATGTGCAGCTGCTTCAGAAGCAACGGATCAGTGAGGTAGAAGTGCTGCAGGAGCTAGCTGAGGGAGTGGAGACGAATATCCGGACACAGCTCATGGAGCTGGATGCAGATGAAAAGACGGTCGCCGCGTACATCGAGGCTTTGGACAAGACTAAGTCGCTGTTTGACCAAGCGAGTAAAAGCGAGACGCCAGAGCTTGCGCAGTTCGCGGAAATCTTCGGCCAGGTAGCCGAGCAATCCATGAAGCAGCTGGGATTATTTCGTTCGCTGTACGTATTGGAGGGAGCGGATAGCTATACCTACCGTCACTCTTTAAATGTCGGAATTCTCTGTTCGTTGATTGCGCGGCTGATCAAATGGGATGGGGAACGTGCCGCGTTTATGGGAACAGCAGGCTTTCTGCATGATTTGGGTAAGATGAAGGTCCCTACAGAGGTTCTGCTCAAGCCTGGAAAGCTGACAGAAGAGGAGTTTGCTGATGTCAAGAAGCATACGCTGTATGGCTATCAGATGATCAAGGAAATGGAAGGCTCCTCTGAAATGCTGGCGCTCTGCGCACTGCTCCACCATGAGCGTTTGGATGGCTCCGGGTATCCCAAGCAGCTCAAAGGCGATGATATCCCAGTGGAGTGCCAAGTGCTGGCGATCGCCGACATGTTTGATGCGATCTGTTCGGATCGGGTATACAAGGAACGAACTTCGCCTTTTGAGGCTGCCCAGCTTCTCTGGAAGGAAGCATGCAATGGAAAGCTGAACATCGAGATTGTCTCCCAATTTGTGCGCTATATCGCCCTGCTCTATGTTGGTGCAAGAGCTCGCTTGAACAGTGGCGAGGAAGTCGAGGTTATTTTGATTCATCAGGATGAGCCGATGCGACCGCTTGTCAGGAGACGGGACGAGTTTATCGATTTGCGCCATGACAGGAAACTGACGATTGAAAAAATGATTGGATAGTCCACATCGTGATAAAGGCCGCTCTTTTATGGGAGCGGTTTCATTTTTGCTGTTCTGTGAACGTTTCCTTGGTTAGCTCGACCCCTCAGACGGATTGTGACACAATAAAGAAGTGCACGATATGGGGTAGATGCATAGAGGGAAGGAGAACAACAACATGATACGTCAAGCCACACCTGAGGATGCTGTTTTTGCGTCGCCGCTCATCTATGAGGCTATCGGTGATATAGCCCACTCACTTACAGGAGCGACTGATCCGCAGGAGGCCATTCGAGTAATGAGCCAGTTCTTCGCTCAACCGAATAACCGCTTAAGCTACCAGAATGCGCTCATCGCAGTGGATGAAGACAAAGGCGAACCGATTGGACTGGCTCTGTTTTACCACGGCAGCCAAACGAAGCAGCTGGATCAGCCATTTGTCGCGTATGTCGAGCAAGTGACAGGTACAGCGCCGGTCATTGTCAAAGAAGCACGAGACGATGAGTTTTATCTGGATACAGCTGTCGTCAAAGCGGAGTACAGAGGAAAGGGAATCGGGAAATCTCTGCTGAAAGCTTTCGAACAGGAGAGCAAGCATCGCGGGTATTACAAAATTTCCCTGTTGGTGGACCAGGAGAATCCGAGTGCCCGTAGGCTGTATGAAGCTATCGGCTATCACCAAGACGGAACGATTGTAGTCAGTGGACATTTATTCAGCCATATGGTCAAAAACTTGACTGTATGGGTATAGGGGAGAACCGTTTCCTTGCGTGCAAGAGCTGCTCGCGGGAAACGGTTTTTTCGTGGAGGGAGGTTCTTTTCGTTACGGCTTCTTGGAACGAAGCTCTTGTTCCAGTGCTTCCACCCGTTTTTCAAGTGCCTCGATCGCATGTTGTCTTACTTTGGATTGATTGGTGACTTTTCGAATAGCCATGATCACGAGGATGGTGGGAAGGAGAAAAAAGATGAGTTGAATAATCAATGTCCCCCATTCAAGGGAGACGGCTCCGAAGTCTAGCATGGATATCCTCCTTTTTGATTATTTTTATTATTTTACCAAATGAACAGATACAAAAGAAGACCCCGGCTGCCGAGGCGGCTGAGGTCCTATCACTTGAAAGAGGAAGAAAGGCTATTCCGCTACTTTTAAGGCAAGCTCCAAGGCTTTGTTGCTGCCCATCGCCTTTGTCTGATTGACAATCTCAGCCGTGATGACCGTACCTTCCTCAGCAAACAGCTCGCCGGAGGGATCGTACAGATTTGCGGACAAGGTTTTGCCGATCAGCTCATCGAGGTCAAGCCCATCCGAAGAGGAGGAGGGTGCCGGTTCCTGTGTAGAGACAGGAACATCTGCATGCTCAACTTGTTCCTCATCTGCCTTTCCAGAACGAAAAACTTCGTCGGAAACAAGAGGATTTTCACCTTCATCAGAAATGACGGTTATTTCCTTCCCAAAAGTGATGACGGAAGTCTCCGGCAGGACAGAAATTGCGTCAGGGGTATCCAGGATACAACCTAGAATTTTCCCCGTTTCTGGATCGAAATAATATTCGGTGATTTGTCCGAAGTGCTGGCCTTTTCGCGAAATGATTCGTGAGCCTTTAATTTGGATGTTTTTACTCAGCAGCTCGTTGGCAATGGGGATGTCGGCGAGATCGATCACGGCGTTCTCCGATTCGATTGTGACGGCATAATCACCCAAACCTTCGACTAGCTTGAAGGGAATAGCCTTGATTCCAAAATCCCACTGATCATTTTGGACGACCATGAATTCGATGCTGCGCATGTCTGGATTGATGACGAAATTTTTTACTTTGCCGATTTCTTTCCCTGCCAAAATGCTGATGATCGGTTTTCCCAAAACTTCTTTGCTTTGTTTCATGACGTTGCTCCTTTAATGAAATGGGATGGCTGGGGTGTTCTCGCACTTGCTCGGAAACAACGAGCGATAGTGCATGAGCACTTTCTGGTGAATCGCAGGCGGGACGGACGACCAAGAAAGATTCCGTTTATTTTCGAGCTGCAATTGGTGGATCAGCGCTTCTAGATAGGTGATCTGTGCGGAAAATTCATCGCGCTTCTTCGCAGACAACGAAGGGTATTCCCGCAGGGTCTTTTCCATGACCGAGATGCTTTCTTGGTAAAGGCCCATCTCATTGAGCACCTGTACCAATTGCCGGCTCAGTATGTAGGCTGCCGTCGGGGGAGCGGCAAATGACAAGGCTTCCCGAAGAAACTGGTAGGCACGCAGAAAATCCCCCCGCTGCAGGGCCTTCTCTGCATTTTCGGAGAGTGTCTGAATACGTTCGCGATCGACGGGCACGACCGAAATGTTTCCAGCGGAAGGGGACGACAGCGAATTTACTTTCTCAGCTGGCACCCCCGTGCTCTCGAGCTTCGCGGAGTCGTTGCTTGCTTCGAAGGATTCCAGCCCTACCGATGAAGATTCTGGCTCGGCGATGGTCTCGCTGGGAGTCTCTGGGGAAGTCTGTACCGAATCATCAATGACAGATGTCGTTTCGGGAACAAGCTCAACTTCGGCCGCATCGCTGGATGGCGCTTCTGGTTCCGTGATTTCGACAGGGATAACTGGAGCGTCTATTTCAAGGCTTAGTTCTTTCTCAAGATTCAACTCTTCCTGAACATCCAGCTCTGCCTCATCCACAAGCACTTCCGTAGCCGCCGTTACCTTTTTCGCTACAGTCTCAACTGCCACGGGACTCTCCCGAGGCTCTGGCATCGGCTCTTTTTCCCCATTTTCCACTCCGATTTCTTCAATCGGTGGCAAGGCTGGATGGATTTCCAACAATTTAGGCTCCGGAGTAAATGGAAGCGGAGCTGAAGCAGTGGTCAGCTCAGAAGGAATGGCATCAATAGATCCAAGCGAAAGAGGCTGTTCAGACTTCAGAGCGAGCTCAAAATGCTCCTCAATCTGCCGATCCTCGCGTCTATGCAGGTAGATGACAGTGACTGCGACCCCCAAAAAAATAAACAACGCCAAACTGACGGTCCATCCAATCCCGATGCTGGAGGCACTGGAATATCCGACCAGGCCAGCGCTGGCAAAGGCCAGGACCAGTATGAATAGGCTGCGCAGTTTGTGAAACAGCTTACGGGTATAAAAAAAGATCAGGACGAGCACAAGGGCTGTCAGGCCGATTATTTCTGAAGCAATCATAGGAATCACCCTGCACAAGTTTGATGGGGGAGTCAGTCTGACTTACAAAAGCGACGAAGCTGTTGGATTCTATAGGCGTCTCATCCTCTCGTCATTGGTAAGATTTCGGTAAAACTCGTATAGATATTATCGGCATTCGGTGGGGGAGGCATTATGGAAAAAAGGCGCGAAAACGCGATAATACTGCGGTTTTACGATAAATGGGTAATTGGAAGTAGTAAGTTTGCGACTATTTTCCTAATGGAGTAAGGAGCGTAAATGGTACGGATGAGAATGGTAACCTTCCAGAAAAGTGGTTTGCCGATGGGGAGTTTTCCGACGTTTTTTTTCGTACTTGCACTTATGGGCAACTGCCCACATAAGCATAGGAGTAAGCTATCCCAGGCGTGGAGGTGGCAGCCATGTCCAGTATTATTGCAGCACTTTCGTTGGTCTTCAAAGAGCTTTTGATGTTTGTGGCGTACGTCAAAAACAATGCTTTCCCGCAACCGCTTCCTGACACCGAGGAAGAAAAGTACTTGCGTTTGATGGCAAAAGGCGACCCCTATGCGCGCAACAAGCTGATCGAGCATAATCTGCGGCTAGTCGCCCACATCGTGAACACATTAAAAACACAAAGCAATGTCAAATTGATCAGTTAAGATTCCTTATTACATCAAGGTTTTACTTGCAGAGGACAAGCCTATTTGAGAAGAAAAAGCTTGTACAGATTGAAAAAGTAAATATAACCATATAGCTATATGGTTATATTTTGGTGATTTTCACATATATAATGAATGAGGTGATAAACGCAGTCAATAAGATACCAGGAAATATCAAGGATATATTTGTAAAAGATGACCTTATATTTTTCAGAGCCGACAAGATGTGGTATGTGTACGATGAAGAAGAAGATGCGTACCGAAAAGCCTGAGTTAATCAGGCTTTTCTCATTTGTTATGAAGCTTTGTCTTGTACCATACATATGTAAGGAGGTGAGAGCTATGGGAAGACGAAGAAAGTCTGTTCGTTCAAGCGATGATGGATTGTCCTATCTCGCTGGAGTAGGGCTATTCATTTTACTCATCTATTCCCTTTTTCAAAAAGTCCTCGAGTGGATAGCACTACATAAGAACGAAATCATAATTGGTGGGATTTGTTTCATTGCTCTTTTAATAATTAGCTTCTTAATATGGAATTGGTTCGAAAACAGGAATAGGAGTAATATGGGAACGCAGCATAAAAACCCTCCGTCTTTCACTTCAGCTAGACCATCACAAAATGATGATCGATCATTCGTAAATAATCAGCAACTCAATCATAACGAAATAAGGCTTACTACTGTGGATATTCAGGAGTGGAACAATAGACAAAAATTACGTGAAAAAGAACAGCGTAGACAAAGAGAGTTTGCTTTTTCGGGAATTGAACAAATTGACAAAATGACAGGTCGAGATTTTGAAAGGCGCATGAAGGTTCTTTTCGAAATGAAAGGATGGAAAGCTGAGTTAACACCCGATACAAACGACTTTGGGGCAGACCTATTAGTTTGGACACCCGAAGGGAAGAAAATTGTTGTTCAATGTAAACGCTACAGTAAGAATATAACGAATAAAGCTGTACAAGAAGTGGTTTCCGCAAAAGCACACTACAAAGCAGACGCTACAATGGTCATTACAAATCAATGGTTAACAAAGAATGCCCGGATATTGGCGGAATCAACTAAAACAGAAATTTGGGATCGTGACAGGCTTATCTTGGAAATTGAGGAAGCTGAAAAGCGTTTTGATGATAACAACAGAACGTTCAAAGCATAATAGGCGAAATGTAGAGATACCCACGTTTGTTAAACGTGGGTATCTTTGATTCTAAGGTTTACACAGTCTTTACAAACCTAAATATTGAAATAGCCATATGGCTATATTAGTATTTGATGTGGAGAGGAGAATGATTATGGAATTTAACAAATTAGCCGATGCCTTAAAAGCATTAGGAGATCCGACTCGGTTAAAAATCATTGCCTTATTGAATATGCGCGATTGTTGCGTATGTGAACTGGTTCCGATCTTTGGAATATCGCAGCCATCCATTTCTAAGCACATGAGTCGATTGAAAAATGTCGATCTTGTAACAGAGAAACGGAAAGGACAATGGGTCTTTTATTCCTTGAACCGACAACAACTTGAGGATATTGGTTTTTCGCTGAATCATCTTCCTGACTTCTCTTTGGAGTTTAATGAATTAGAGAAGCAAGGTCTCTTGGTCACGTGCGAATAGGAAAGGAGTTGTCAAAACGTGAGTGATAAAGTAGGGGAAAGGTTATCGTTTCTTGATCGCTACTTAACTCTTTGGATTTTTGTAGCAATGGCAATTGGGATCGGAAGTGGATTTCTTTTTCCGAACTTCGTGTCTGTATTAAATGAATTTCAGGTAGGTACGACTTCGATCCCGATTGCGATTGGTCTTATCTTAATGATGTATCCGCCGCTTGCAAAAGTGCGTTATGAAGAGTTAGGTCGCGTATTTAAGGATGGAAAAATTCTCGGGCTTTCCCTTATCCAAAACTGGGTGATTGGTCCAATCTTGATGTTTGTTTTAGCTATTGTCTTCCTTCAAGGTTATCCAGAATACATGGTAGGACTCATCATGATTGGCTTGGCACGCTGTATTGCGATGGTCATCGTTTGGAATGATCTCTGCAAAGGCGATACCGAATACGCAGCAGGTTTGGTGGCATTCAACTCCATCTTTCAAGTATTGTTCTACTCGATCTACACGTATTTTTTCATAACCGTAATGCCTGGTTGGTTCGGGCTACAGGGAATGGTTGTCGACATTACGATTACGGAAGTTGCTAAAAGCGTGTTTATTTATCTGGGAATTCCATTTCTTGCGGGAATGATTACACGGTATACCTTGGTCAAAGCAAAAGGACGTGACTGGTATGAGAAAGTGTTTATTCCGAAAATCAGCCCCATCACCTTGATTGCATTGTTATTTACCATCATCGTTATGTTCTCGCTAAAAGGCGAGGTCATTGTTGCACTGCCGCTGGATGTGGTCAGGATAGCAATCCCGCTGCTCATTTACTTCGTCGTAATGTTCCTGATCTCGTTCTTGATGGGTAAGAAGGCTGGAGCCAATTATCCTGTAACGTCGACTCTGGCTTTTACAGCAGCGAGTAACAACTTTGAGCTAGCCATTGCTGTAGCAGTAGGGGTATTCGGTATTCACTCGGGAGCAGCATTTGCAGCCGTCATTGGTCCTCTGGTGGAAGTTCCGGTCATGATTGCTTTGGTGAATGTTGCCCTCTGGTTTCAAAAGAAATACTTCAGTAAAACAAAAGGAGCATAAAACATGGATAAGAAACCATTAGTGTACTTTCTTTGCACAGGAAACTCTTGCAGAAGCCAAATTGCAGATGGATTTCTAAAAGCCTTGGGCAGTGACAAATACGAAGTGAAAAGTGCTGGCTTGGAGGCTCATGGGTTAAATCCACGTGCTGTACAAGTGATGAGAGAAGCAGGTGTTGACATCAGTAGCCACACATCCGATGTCATCGATCCAGAGACATTGAACCGAGCGGATTATGTTATTACCCTCTGTGGTCATGCGGATGAACATTGCCCTGTTATCTCCAATAAAAACGTCGTGAAATGGCATTGGGGTTTTGACGACCCAGCAAAGGCAACAGGAACGGAAGAAGAAATTATGGCAAGCTTTCGTACCGTTCGTGATTCCATCAAAGAACGTATTGAAAAATTTCTGGCTGAAGGCAAATAGGGAGGTACGATCATGATTAAAAGGATGCATGTGGCTGTAAACTGCACCGACCTTGAGGCTTCCTTGAAATTTTATCGTAGCTTTTTTGGGGCGGAACCGACCAAAGTAAAAGAGAACTACGCGAAGTTCGAATTGGACACACCAGCCCTCCACTTTTCCTTGAATGTACGTCCTTTTGAGAAAAAGGGTGTACTAAACCACATGGGATTCCAAGTAGACAATACAGAAGACGTATTAAAAATGGGTGACCGTCTACGTGAAGCAGGTTTGCTTACGATAGACGAAATGGGCACTACTTGCTGCTACGCTGTGCAAGATAAAGTATGGGTGTATGACCCAGACGGAAATGCGTGGGAAATATTTTTCACAAAAGAGGACTCGGAGTTTGAATCTGCGGGTGAACAACGCGACATATCCCTGTGCTGTGCACCACCTGCTCCCATTCAAATTGAGTTTGGTTCTTGGAAAAAGTAATCATATACCCCTCGATCACGAGGGGTATTTTTCTAAACATCTCAGGAGGAAAAATCATGCATAAAGTCGAGTCCTTGGAACCAGTCCTGCGGGACTTATGGAGAAGACTTAATTTGAGGATTGTTCAAAAATTTAGATATTATACTTCAAAACGGTTGCTTCAAAGGAAGCCGTTTTTATGTTACTCGACTATAGGACAGGATAGCTGAAAAATAAAGTCCAAGAATTCTTGTTAAAATGGTAAAATAAAGCAACAAATTGCTGCTTTGGAGTTGGGATAGTGACTATTAATATTAATAATTCTTTAATAGATGAATTTCGAAATAAGGTTAATGAAAATAAGTTTTTTCGAGAAAAGTTCAGAAATGTAAATGGAAGAAACCATTGGAATATTATATGTTCCGCAATGGATTGGATCTCAGTAGCTGCTGATGGATTGCCCGAAATTAATTTAAAAACGCCAAAGGGGTTCGGTTATAACCATCTCGAAACGCTTAATTTAATGCAATATATTATTACGGTAGACATTTTAGCTGAGTCAATTATTCAATTATTTAGGGTTATTGATGGATCCAAGCCATATCCTTTATCAGAAGATCATGAAATTTTTGAGCAAAGTAAATTAAGCGATGATAAATACTTCAAACATCTTCGTGCGGTTTTTAGCACTCATCCAGTTAATTTAAATAGCGTGGATGGCGTAAAAAAAGAAGATGATGAAAGGTTTTTTGCTAGTTGGGTTGCTAAGAATGGAGTAGGTAATGATGATTTTTATGTACTTTTATATAGTAGTGATCCCGCAAAGGATCAAGTCAATCCTTTAGGAATTAACATTGAGGACATAAATTTATATGCGGAAAAAAGGTATAATCTTTTAAGAACCTTGATGGATAGAGTTGATCAAATAAATATAGAACATATACAATCTTGTAGGAAAAAAAATATTCCTATTGCAAATGATCCAATAGAGCAAATAGAAATATTGTTAGAAGAAAATGAAAAACGGTTCGGAAAGGACTATGGTTATGCGAATGGACTGCATTACCTTTACAGTTTATTAAAAGTTGATACAAGTCCAATTGTTAACGACTCTGAGAAAGCTGTAATAAATGAATATAAAGATTTTCTGCGATCTTTAATACCTCAAATAAAAGATGGATTGCAAGATATGTTGATTACATCAAATTGGAAGGCGCCTTATAAATACGAATACGAATTCGAAAAAATTTATACGTATTTTAGGGATGGAGTGCACCCTATAGGAAAGCAGTATTTTAATGCACTTATTAAAAAAGGACCCCTTCCAAATGTTCTCGCGACTTGTGAAGATCTTGGTTTAAAGCAACTGGTAATGGATGCATATTTACATAAAGAATCAACAAAATTAGATAGACCTTTATCATTTAAGGAATTTTTAGGTAGCTAGTTTATTGGGTAATGGAAGATAGTAAGCGTAAGCGTAACAAGAGCTTTGCTTTCAATGAACACCAGAATAACAAAAGGTTATTTGTTTTTCATCTGTTTTATCACATATTCTGCGTCACTCCCAACACCGCGAAGAGTGGCTGAAGCAAGGGATCGTTGCCAGGGAAGACCGACATAAAACAATCCGTTTACTGATGTACTTATGCCGTTTCGATGAAGGGGTAAACCATCGACATCTAAAGCCTGCAATGAAGAGAGGTATTTTACGTTTGGTCGATAACCGGTTGCAAAGATGACAGCATCCACTTTTTCATGCGTACCGTCTAACCAAACAATGCCTTCTTCAGTAAAATGGGTAAACATTTCTCTTTGAGTGGGCTTTTGATTCTTGATGGCAAACTGGTATTTGCCCGTATCCAAAACACCTTCTTCTTTTGCTCCAAGCAGCCATTTTCCAAAGCTGGATTGATCAATCCCAAGAACCGTGACCCAGAAATGAATATCATTGCCGAGAAGTATTTGTGGCTTGAAGAGAATGGGGGAGCGCGTGGCGATAGTTACATCAGCATCTGCTGCCAACTCGACAGCGATTTGAACCGCAGAGTTACCGGCTCCAACAACTACGATTCGTTGCTTTTGAAAAGGAAGGGGATTTTTATATTCCTTTGAATGGAGAGTGGTTCCTTGAAAGTCTTCAATCCCTGGTAGTTGAGGAATAAATGGTCGGCTAAATCCGCCTGTCGCAGCTATTACATTCTTGGCTTGAAATGTCTCACCTGATGCAGTTGAGATCAAAAACACCCCCTTTTCCTTCCGAACATCCGTTACAATCGTGTTTGTGCGTATTGGGAAGCGAAAGCGGCTTGCGTATTCAAGTAAATAAGCAACTACTTCATCGCGTGTAGGGTATCGATGAGGAACTCCTGGAAAAGGGAAGCCGGGGAGTGAAGAATAGCGTGCAGGTGAGAACAAGGTAAGGCTGTCATAATATTGGGACCATGATCCAACAGGTTTATCACTTGCCTCGAGAAGCAGAAACTGAAGTCGTTCTTGCTGGAGATGGTAACTCGCAGCCAAACCTGCCTGACCACCGCCGATAACAATACAATCATATATTGAGTTCATAAATCCACTTTCCTTTCGTTAAATCGTTATATAACGATACGTTTCAAGAAAAAGATTGTAAGTATTTCACTTACAACAGTTAAGTAAGCAGGTATTCAATTGCTGTAATAACGCCATAATCTGCTCCCGATTAGGGGCATAAAATACCTCCTTTCCTTCTTTACGAGAGAGAAGCAAATTAGCTCTTTTTAGGATTGCAAGCTGCTCCGATGCTGTTGATTGACCGATCTCAACGAGCTGAGCTACTTCATTTACCGTAAGCTCTTTTCGTTCCATAAACAAAAACATGATTTCTTGTCTTTTTTCACTGGCGAGAGCTTTTAAGAAGGATTGGATTTCATTCATTGTTACAAAAACATCCCTTCGTTTCGCTGTATCGCTAATTAACGATATGATATTTCTAAAAAAAGGAACTGTCAATGCCTAAAAAAAAGGAGGTCTGGCACAAATATTATGCGAGACCTCCTTACTGTTACACAGCGGGGCAGCAGGTCGGTTGTGGTTGAATTTCCATTTTGGTTGTCGACTTCACTTTCTTGTCTTTCAGATCGGTGAGCATCCAAGCGGAGCGGGATCGGTTTTCGATTTCAGCTTGCTTTTGCTTTAATTGATATTCCGTGGCGTAATAGTTATCAAACATCTCATTCACTCCCCTTTGGATGTAGAGCAGCAGCTGCTCACTTTCTTCTCTTGGATAGAATCGCAGCATTCATCGGTTACTGTTTCGGTTTTAGGAACGCAGCATGCGCCATTGTCTTCACTGTGAACATCAGCATCCGCTTTGGTGAAGAAGAACTCCCATTCGTTACCGTCAGGGTCATGGACCCAGAACTTATCTTGGAGGGCGTAACAGCAAGTCGTGTTCATCTCATCGTATTGTGACAAGATACCTGTTTCTTCAAGACGTTTTTTGTGCCCAATGACCTCTTCAGTGCTAGCAACCTGAAAACCAAAGTGTCCGACTTGATTGCCGCTGACGTCATCGCGAAGATTGAGTGTAAAATTAAGCCCAGGCGTTTCAAGCAGAAACTTTGCATAATCAGGTTTAACCTTTACAGGTTCTTTCCCAAACAACTTCGAGTAAAAATCGACCGATTTCTCAAGGTTTGTTACGTTAAGACCGATATGTGCATACATCATGATAAAGTCCTCCTAATATCAATTTTATTTGATGTTTTAAACAAAAAAACTTGATGAATGTGTGAAAAAAATTTAGCAACAGTTGTTGTCTGTACGAAAGAGACAGCAGAGTTCTTCGGATAAGAGATGGTTAACCTCTTTATGATTCAGTTCGTAGTAGTTCATGGTTGCATCTGTTTCTTTTAGCAAGAGGTTGGCATCCAGAAGAATTTTGAGGTGGTAAGAAAGCTTAGATTGCGCCATGTCCATGATTTCAGCCAGGTCACAAACGCAAACCTTTCCTCGCTTTGTTAATTCGTACATGATCTGCAATCGTTTCTTATCAGCTAAGGCTTTAAATTTTGCTTCATAAGTCTCAAACGTAACATCCATCTGATTAATAATCGGTAGTTCCTTCATGGCAGCATCACCTCCATCAAATTTTCTTGATGATCTTACTATACTCCTCGTTTTTCCAAAATGCAACAGGCAACATCAAAATTTTTTGATGAAAAATACTTGTGTTTTGCAAATAATCGGTGTATAAATGTGGTAAGAGGTGAGGAAATGGAAAATATACGTGAAATCGTGCAAACCATGACCCGTCGTATCGGACTATTGAACAAGAATTGTTGCTCAATAGATGGGATCGATATATCGGTTGCTCAAAGTCACATTCTATATGAGATTAGCCGTCATAGGCAGCCATCCATTCAACAAATTGCAGAACTCTTGGGTTTGGATGTGACAACGTTTAGCCGGCAAGTTCAAACGTTGGTCGAAGCTGAGCTTGTGCGAAAAACACCTTATCCGGATGACCGCCGAATTCAAATTTTGTCGCTAACGGAGAAAGGGGAGAGTATAAATAGGTATATCGATGAAGTTATGGGATCGTACTATCAGGATATCTTTTCCCATATGACTACGTTTGAGCAAGAGACCGTGATAAGGTCGCTCATGTTATTGAACGAAGCGATGGCAAAGACAAAGCAATGTTGTAATCCAATGGGTTCTTGAACCCATTTTTCTTCTGCTCATACTTGCAAAATGCAAATAAAGAGGAGTGATAACCGTGTGGCTTGAAGTTTTAAGTAGTTTCTTATGGATTGCATTGGAGTTAACGGTATTATTTGTAGCTATCTCGTTTCTCATTAGTTTGCTTCAAAGCTTTATCCCATATGAAAAGGTTGAAAAGTTCTTGGCAGGGAAAAACACAGCTTTGGGGGCACTAATGGCTTTGGTGTTTGCCTTCGTTACACCATTCTGTTCTTGTTCAACCATTCCAGTGGTTGTGAACTTGTTAAACAAAAGAATACGTTTTGGGATCGTAATGGTGTTCCTTTTCTCTTCACCGGTGCTGGACCCAACCATTATTACCCTCATGGGTGCAATGCTTGGAGTAAAAGTAGCCATTGCATACACCGTAATCACATCCGTATTATCGGTCATAATCGGATTTACCTTGGAACGATTAGGGTTTGAAACACAGCTTAAACAAGTTGTGATGACTGGATATAACGAATCGAGTAAGACATTTAGCATTAAAGCAGCTATTGCAGAAACACTTGGTTTGATGAAATCTGTTTACCCATATCTGATTATTGGTGCAGCAATTGGATCTGTGATTCATGGGGCAGTACCTACAGAATGGATTACAACTTATATCGGTGGCGATAAGTGGTGGATGGTGCCAATAGCAGCCGTCATTGGTATACCTCTCTACATTCGACTATCGACAATGATCCCCATCTCGCAAATCATGATTGCGAAAGGAATGGCATTAGGACCTGCTATGGCATTGATGATCAGCTCTGCTGGAGCAAGCTTGCCTGAGCTAACATTACTAAACTCGATCTTTAAGAAACGACTTGTAGGGGCATTTGTTGTATCAGTATTCACCATGTCCACCATTTCTGGCTTGTTATTCTACATTATTTGAGGAGGAATAGTATATGGGATTCTTGAAAGATTTGTTTGTAAAAAAGGACAGTTCATGCTGTAACGTGAAAATTGAAGAAGTTAAAGAAACAAAGGAATCATGCTGCAATACGGAGGAAGCTGTTAGCAAAGAAGTGGAGAAGGGTAATGATTCTTGCTGCAAATAAGACCTGTTAAAGGGGAACCTGTCATGAACCTTAATATTCGTAAAGCATGTGAAGCTGATCTTGAGTCGATACTTACGATTTACAATCAAGGGGTTGCGGACCGAATTGCGACTTTAGAGACGGAGGAAAAGGATTACCCCTATATGTCCAAATGGTTCCATGAACATCAGGGGCGATACCAGGTTCTTATCGCCGAAATGGATGATACCATCATCGGATGGGCTTCCCTAAATCGTTACTCCAATCGATGTGCTTACGATGGGGTAGCTGATTTATCAATCTACATTGAGCGATCGTATCGAGGAAAAGGAACTGGGAAAGCATTGTTACAAGAACTTGAACAGATTGCACGATTAAACCAATTTCATAAAATTGTTCTGTTCACCTTTCCATTTAACAATCTTGGTCAGGGGCTTTATAAAAAATGTGGGTATCGTGAAGTAGGTGTGTTTCAAAACCAAGGAATTCTGGACGGGAAATTCGTTGATGTGATGGCGATGGAGAAGGTTTTATAACAGGGGAAGTGGTAATGGTTTATGAAGATTAACAGGGGCAGTGTATTGAGTAAAGAGTATTTTCTTGCTTATTTCAAACACATAATGTTCGTATTTCAATTGAATGTGGAAGAAGCTAAAAGAAAAACCGAAGACCAATTGTTTCGAGGCAACATGTATGCATATGGGGAAGAAACACGAGATAATTTTCTCAAAGCATTTGATGAGCTAAAGCTAAGATTCAAGTAAGATCAATGTTTAAGAGCCTGATGGTCCCTCATCAGGCTCTTCTTTACGCATTCGTTAAGATCAGCAATCGAATTTCCTTTCGATTTAAAATACTTTTTTCAATGGTCTTTGTAAGGACATGTGTTACATCAACATTTTGTGCGTTAGCTCGAACTACCGCTAGATGGACAATTTGGTGAGTGTCAATGTTGTATTCAGCTACAAAACCTAATTCAACTTTTTTAAACATGAGCCGGATATACCGAATACTGCTGTCAGAGTGCTTAGGATCAAGCTTAATCCAAGATACAACAGATTTATCAGTAAGCCTTTGAATTTCTGATAATATGAATGATTCGTCATGTAACACCCAAAATATCCGAATATCATTTTGAATGGCACTCACAAGCAACTTAAGCAAAGACATATCTGTTACACGGTGTTCCTTCTTTTTTCCCTGATATTGATAAATAGAATCTATCCACCAATCGTTATTATGAAAAAATATAACCACTTCGTAGGAAATTCCTGTGCTGAGTATTATCCGAAAAGTTTTAATCCAGCATTCTGAACTCAAATCAAAATCGATTCGATTAAAAAAGCGATTAGATATTTTGGTAATTATGAATTTGATCCCTCCATATTGGCAGAATTGACAATCGGATAAGATTTTATTCAAAAGAAAGGAGTTATCTTCTAAAAAGTGGAGAGCAAACATACTTCTTTAGTAACATATACCCAGCCAGGAGGTGTATCTATGGTTAATGAGAACCGATTGTCTCAAGTTGAGCCGGATTTTCCACATCCTGATACAGAGGGTGAACCATTTTATGCGTTAGTTGAGGTCTTAAATGGCAACCCAACTGGTTTTATGGAATCCCATACACACAATGGAAAAGCAATACCGGTACTGTTCGTATTTAAGGATTTAGCTGAAAAAACAAAAGAAGCAAGGGGACAACGCTATAGTAATTACTATCCAGCGGGAGTTAAAAGAATTTGGCTTGAGGAGCACTTGTTACAAACAGTCGATGAATTTTTGTTGGTTATGGCTGGGGATGGAAACAAGGGTGCATTCATAATTGTAAAAAGTCAATATGCTCTCGATGTTATAAAAAGCCGCTCATAAAGCGGTTTTTATTTTAGTGATATCAATTTTTGTAAGTTGTGTATAATTTCCACTTTTTGGTTCATTCTATCTATACAACACTCATTAATGGGATGTTGATATTTAAAAAGAAAGGGGGCTATATGAAGCGTAATTCAAAAAAGGAAAAACAAAAGTTAAAAATCACCTCAATAAGTTTCGTCCACGATCCAGATGCAGCGAAGAAGTGGTTTAACATCTTCGTGGAAATCGTCGCCGACCACATGTTGGAGAAGGCTTCTAATGAGTATGAGGAGCAGCATATCATGAAACCAAATACCACAATGGGGGAAAGCGATGAGTAAAACCGTTGCTTATTATCGTAGTTCAACCGATCTGCAGGAACATTCGATTGGTATGCAACGTCACAGTGCTTTCATATGCTCATTAAAAAATGGTCTGCTGGTAGAGAAGGAATACGTCGATGAGGCTGTTTCGGCATTATTGGTACCAATGGAAAAAAGACCAAAAATGAAAGAACTGATAAAAGATATTGAATCGGGCACAGTTGGTACAATCGTTGTGTATAAAAGGGACAGATTTGCAAGACGATCTGTCGAATACCTTAAATTTTATAATCTGCTTAAACAATATAGAATTAATGTTGTCTTTGCCAGTTCAGACGAAATGCCGATGAAGTTTACGCCAATTGGAGAATACCTTGAAAATATTATGAGCGGATTTATCCAGATGTCAGCAGAACAAATTAAGAAAAACATCTTGGCAAGCAAGATTGCAAACTTCCAAAAAGGTGATTATTTTGGAAGGATCCCGTACGGATATCGGATAGACAAAGAAAAAGGGGAAATTATTCGTAATGAGGTGGAGTTAAAGAACATTAGATTCTTTTATGATGAAGTCTTAAACGAAAGACATAATACATTTAATGATTTACACAAGTATCTAATTGAACAGAAGATAACAAAAGAAGGAAAAGCTTTCACCGCTCAAAATCTGTTTAAACTGATCACACATCCGTTATTCCAGGGTGACCATGTAATGAGTTTTGGCGGAGAGAAATATACAAACCGATATGAATATCTGGCAATTGTGTCGTTTGAGGAATGGAATCGAGCACAAGAAATTGCTTCAAGAATGTCAACTAAGCGTATCAAAAAGGAAAAGGTGGAGATAACCTTTCTTGCGGAGAGTCTTCTCTTTTGCAAAACTTGTGGTCGGAATTTGGTTCCAAAAATTAGACAACGTTCCGGACGGGAGATTGGGATGTATGAGTGCAGCGAACATGAAATTAAAGTTGAAAAAGGAAAGATTGAACAACTTATTTTTGAACGAGCAAAAGACATGTTCAGTTTACTCGTAAAGTCAAATTATCAATCGTTATTAAATCGGTACCAAAAAGAACATGATCAGAAAATGAAAGTAATATTAAATCGTCAAAATAAAAAAATAGAAGACTTGGAGGTGGCGATTGATCAATGGACTGAAAAATATCTCCTTGAACGTAATGGAGATAAGAAGGTTGAAATAAAAAATAAAATAATGCATCTTCATGGGCAAAAAAGTGAGGAGGTCAATACCAAGGAAGAACTGGAGGAACAAAGTATTAAACTAACCAGTAAATTGCAGCATGGAGAATCACTTACAGCAACCTTATTCAAGTATCCGGATTTTATTGATCAACAAGAAAATGACACGTTGATTCAACTACTTCGTGATATTGTGTACAAGGTTACAGTGAACGAGTATTGTATTCACATTGATTTTAAACATCCATTCATGACAAGTGCGGAGGTGTTAGAAGATGCAACTATCTGACACTTTAAAGCCAGGAATGAAGGGGGCTTTTTATGGAAGGTATTCAACTGACAAACAAGAAATGACTGCACAAAAACATTCTGTGGAGACTTTAGTTAAAAAATATCAATGTGTAATAACGGAGAATTAATTAGACGAAGCGGTATCAGCAGTGAAGAAGAAGATGGAGAAACGTCCAGAGCTTCAACGGTTATTCGAAGATGCGAAAGTTAAAAAGTGGGAATTTGTTGTTGTTTATAAAAATGACAGGCTAGCTCGGGATACGTATGAGCATCAGCAAATTCGTGAGCTAATGGGTGAGTTAAATATTCCAATTGTCATCTCCAGTACCGAAAGTCTTTACAATACGGGGAATTTATTTTATCACATTTCTGAAGATGCTTTTACGATGCTCGAAGCTGCTAACATCCGAGAAAGAACAGCAAGTACCTACAAGTACAAAGTAGACTATGGACAATGGACTGGCGGTAAGGTTCCTTATGGATATCGTTTTATACGGGAAGGCAAGAAGATTACCGTATTCGAGGAGGAAGCCGCATTAGTACGGGAGATTTTTGGTCTATATAAAAAGGGGAACGGATTCGATTCAATCGCAAAACGTCTCCCGCAAGAATTAAACAATGGTAAGGCGTGGACAAAGGAAAAGATCAAAACAATAATAACAAATCCTTTTTATGCCGGGTTCATCAGTATGAATCGAAAGAAGAAAAGTGCTGGTAACTCCGTTAATAATCGGGATACATGGTCAATGAGTCGATGTCCTGACATCACTCCTCTGATACCTCTTGAAGATTGGGAATACTGCTTTAAAATTTTCGAACAAAAAAGAAATGGAGAAGTTTCACCAAAGTTTTTTAAGACGAGCTTCTTATTTAATGGACTCCTGATATGTGGACATTGCTCTACATCGCTTAACTCTAAAAATCAAAGAACTACAAGCAATTCTGGGAAACATTATGGTGAGAGTATTTATTTTTGCAGGGCGTGCGGGGTAAGGGTAAAAGCGGCAGATCTTGATCAGCAGGTGCTGTATAAATTACTAAATGCAGTCCTCAACAAAAGTCCATTTGGAGCTCCTCCGAAGCTTATTCATGAAGATGTGATCAAGCACTTCCATCAACAAAAAGAAGATCTTGAGAAGCACATTTTCTATTTGGAGGATCACTTCAAAGAGCTAACAATCATAAAAAATAGAACTACTGAGGAGTTACGTGCAGGACTGTTTGATCAAAGTGAGGAAAATAGACGTTTTCTATACGTTCTTCAAGAAAGTGCGTTGCGTTATAGTGATAAGCTCAGAAAGCTCGAAGAAGAAATTTCAAAAACTCGAAAAAGGATTAATCACATTCAATATGTAGAAGCTGATTTCAAAGTATTACACAATGTATACCTAGATGTAATTGACGGAAGGCGAGATTTGGACAATACAGCTACACGTAGGCTCATACTGTACCTAATAAATAAAGTTGTAGTGAACAAAGATGGGAACATTCAAATTGAGGCGAAAATAGACTTAAACGCACAATACAATCTGGATATAGAAATATAAAGAGCAGCCCTCGATAACGGGAGCTGCTCTTTTCTTTTATCTGAATCAATTCTTGATTACATTGATAGACTAATAGATTTGCATTATTTTCGGTAATTAGGTGGTTATTGGTTAATTTTTCCTCGGTAGTAGGGTAGATTTGGGATCCCAGACCTACCCTTTAGCCGATATTGATATGACTGAAAAAGGGCTTGCACTATATATTTTTTGGACAAACTGATAGTACATTTTATGACGAGTAGTTAAGAGGAAAAACTCGTATCGGCATCTAGGTGAAAATGCATATCGCTTTTTTCGGTATTTGGGTAGTTATGCTAAAGTCTACCAAAATTTAATAGTTTGTAAGATTGAAGAAGATGATAGCTATGAGTATATTCCTAGGGCTTTTATCCTGTTGTTTATAGACACTACTGATATGGAAGGTGTAAAATTTAGGTAAAAACGATGACGAAAGAGGTATTTTTATGGAATTTAATGGCGCAAAATGGTGGAAATTTGATTTTCATACTCACACACCAGCATCTTTCGATTATGGAAGAGGTGAACATGCTTTAAAAAGCCTTACTGCAAGGCAGTGGCTTTTGAATGTAATGAGTAATGAAATTGATTGTATCGCAATTACTGACCATAATACGGGTGCCTGGATAGATATCCTAAAATCAGAGTTAATGACAATGGAAGCAGAAGGGGCTGAAGGTTATCGACCTCTGATACTATTTCCAGGAGTTGAGATTACAGTACATACTGGTGTACATGTATTAGCAATTTTTGATCCGGAAAAAAACAGTGAAACAATAGTTGAGCTATTAGGCGCTTGCGAATACGAGGGTACAAAAGGTAATTCTGATGGCTGTACAAGAAAGTCGTTCAGTGAAGTAGTTGAAGAAATAACCAAGAAAAAAGGTATTGCAATTCCTGCACACGTTGATCAAGCGAGTGGGTTATTTGTAGTTCATGAGGGAAATACGTTACGAAGCAGTCTGCAATCTAATGGTTTATTAGCTATTCAGGTATGTGATCCATCTTTTCCAAAACCACAAATTTATGTGGAATCAAAACTAAATTTATCAGAGGTAGCAGGGTCCGATAGTCATCATCCAGATCAACTTGGTACCTCATATACATGGGTAAAAATGGAGAGTCCGGACTTAAATGCACTTAGATTGGCTCTTCATGATGGTGAAGACGGGGTATTAAGGCACGATAATTGTCCTCAAAATCCTAATGTATTAGATAATCGATTCTTTATAAAAAACATTGAAATTAAAGATGCAGCTATAGTCGGAAGAGGAAAACCACTTAAGATTCCTTTTAGCCCGTGGTTAAACACCATTATCGGGGGGAGAGGTTCAGGAAAATCAAGTGTTCTAGAATTTTTACGATTAGTGTTAGATCAAAAGGATAATCTACCGGAGAAATTGAAGAATGATTTCGAAAAATTCGCCCAGATTTCCGAGGGTCGCGGTAAACAGGGCATGCTTGCGAATAATACAGAAATCAGAGTGGAAATGAGGAAAGATGGAAGAGACATTGCCCTTACATGGACACACAATTACATTAAAGAAGAGCACAGAAATGCCCAAGGACAATGGGAGGAGCAAGAACAAAGTAATATTGTTGGGAAAAGATTCCCGGTCCGCTTGTTTAGCCAAAAGCAATTATTTGAACTAACACACGAACCAAAAAGTTTATTGCATCTTGTGGATGGCAAATTAAATAAAATGAGCTGGGAAGAGACATGGGATGATTTAGTAAATAAGTGGTTTAATTCACGAAAAAAAGAACGAGAAATCAATTTAAAATTAAAAAATAAATCAAATATAAAAATACAGCTCCAAGACACAGATGCAAAGATACAAATTTTTGAAGCGTCAGGTCACAAAGACCTTTTATCCAGTTATAGAGAGGTGCAAAATATCAACAATGAAATTGAGGAAAAGTTAAATAAATTCAAAGGAATTAGGGAATCTGTATCTAATCTGCTCCCTACGTTGGATGTGCCTGATATCTCAGAAGTTTTAAGTAAAGGTTTAGACGATGCATCTTTAACTATTATTAAAAATAAATTGAGTGAATTTGATCAAATAAAGACTAAAATGGAAACGTTAAATACTGAAATTAAATCATATGTTGACCAATTAGAAGAAGACATTAAACAAATCCCTTTCTCAGTAACAAGAGAAGAGACAATACACAAATATGAAGAATTGGTTCAAAAACTTCAGGATGCAGGTGAAAAAAATCCAGAAGCTTATGGAGAGTTAGTTTCAGCAAAAGAAGTGCTGGAGACGAAAATAAAAGAAACGGTCGAGATTGAAACTGAGCTTGAGTCTCAGAAACAAGAATCTAAACAATTGTACCAAGAGATTGTCCAGCACCAAAGAAAGCTACGTGAAGAAAGAACTAAAATAATTGAGCTTTGGAATGCAAGTAACGAAAATATACGAATATACCTTGATGAAATGGGTGACATCGGTCAAGGAGAAGTTACCTTTAGGGATTTAATTCGACGACCAGGAAAGGAATTTTCTAAAGATTTATGTGATCGTGACAGGGACGACAATCCACAAGGTGGTTTTTTTAATGATTTACTTTCAAAAAGTGCAGAAGAAAGATGGGCATTTAGGGAAAAATTTATTAAACAGATTGTACAAGGAGAAGATACTACAACGACTTTTAGCAAGCCGTTTTTGAAACATATCCAAACCATCTCGATAAATACCCCAGAGGACATCGACAGATTATGCACATGGTTCCCTGAAGATAAGATTATTCTCAAGTTGTATAAAGATGGTCGTGAAGAAGATATCGAAACTGGGTCTGCGGGACAAAGAACAGCAGCTATGCTTTCGCTTCTTCTGTTATTGGATGATAGTCCTCTGATAATTGATCAACCTGAAGATGATCTAGATACAAAGCGAATTACTGATTTGGTTGTTGCTGGATTAAGAACTTTTAAGACAAAGCAACAAATTATTATTGTCACCCATAATCCTAATATCCCTGTAAACGGAGGAGCAGAAAACATTATTCAGATGAATTACGCAAGGGGTTTAATTAGAACCCTAACTCAGGGAGCTCTTCAAAAAAATGAGGTAAGGGAAGCCGTCTGTGATGTGATGGAAGGGGGAAGGACTGCATTAAATAATCGGTATTTCAGAATTTCCAAAGCCCTACAATGAATTTCGGTGTCCTATTAGCTTGTACACCTTAATAGGGGTTGAAAACGCATGTGTTAATTCTGAGTAATCCTGTTTATAAGCATAATATTGTTGTGGTAGCGAATGATAATATTTTTTTGCTTTTTCAACGGTATCCCAAAGTGAAATAAAATGGATGAGCCCTTCAGATTTTAGTAATTGAACCTTTTCTTTGCTCAAGACTTCTAACATTTTTTTCACCCTCTCGAATGATTTAATTGATGATACTGAGCTTGGTCAATATTTATTCCTCTTTTATAGAGACCGTAAAAAAGGAGTTGACAAAGCAGCTCCTTTTTTACTCTGTTGGTTGTTAATGAAACACAGGATGGTTTTATTGATAATGGTCCATGGAGCTCTAAATAAGCTCCCTAGAGGTGAGCGTTTATGAACGGAATGTTTGACATCAAGTAAATGCCAAATTGAATGATGAGTGGATTGAGAGACACTTGAACATATTGTTCAAGTGTCTACTTCTGATGATTTAAATGAATGATCATTTGTTTACGTTTCGGTCTTTCCAAGTTTTCGACTGGAAAGGTACGCCAATTGATCGGGAGGCTTGTTTTATCTGCAAGTGTAGTGATAAAGAGATGTAGTTTATTCAATTGTTCTTTGCTCAAATTACTAAGAAAATTTTGATGTAAGTAATCACGCTGAAATTTGTCAATGTCCTTGTTCATTTCTTGGAACATGTACCGATGAGATTTCTGATCAAACTTTTCCTTTAGCAAAACGCTGTTTACAATTCGATTTGCGTTGGTTTTTGAGAATCTTGTCTGCTCAATAGCCTGATGTAAGCACTCATCTTGTGCAGACATATTTAAATTGTTAAAGGATTCATGATTTGCAACAAGTTCAATTGAATCAACATGGTAACTCCGAATTTCCTTAGCAAGATACTTGTCTTGATACTTTTCTTGAACATCTTCATTCATGGTCTTAATTGATAAAAAACGTGTTAAACCATCTTTCCCGACTCCATTTAGCTCTGCTAACTTTTTAACATCAGAGTCGATTTGAAGACTTTTCATGTGCTTCCGTATAGTTGCCCTGGTTAGGTTTGTTTCACGAGCAATTCGGTCAACATCGTAACCATTCTTTAACAGAAATTCAATCATCCGTTCCCGTTCGTACCCGCTTTTCTTTTTGTGATGAAATTCATTTCCTAGTCTTTTGACTACGCGTTCGGCATTATTCGTTTCTTTTTGGACAATGCAGTGTGTGTGTTTATACCCAAGTTGAACAAGACTAACGTATCTGCGATATCCTTCAACTAAGTAAAACTTTTCCGGATCAACCGATTCTTCAACAAGAAGGGGAATCTGGAGCTCACGCCGTGAAATGTCGAGTGTTAAAGCAGAATTCTCGGCATCCTTGCGAAAAACGTCCTCGAGTATCAACGATGCTAAAGAAATCTCCTTTGTATCCATTTAATCACCCACTTCATGCGTTTATAAAGTATTTATGATGTAGGGTTTTTGTCCTATTCTAAAAAAACTATCCTGGCATAGGACAATTCATCATATTAGTTCGTTGTCGAAGGTGAGTGGGGGTAACGAGTTAAAAGTAAATGTCGGAAATAGGGTAAATCACGGTAAATTACGGATATCCAATTGATTTTGAGATCTTCAGCACTTATTTGAAATAGGACAAATTCTGCACCTCATATGTATAACTGAGGTGGTTGGTATCAAACACGGAATAGTGAAAATGCGTTTTGTGTACACACCTTACAAATGTAATTATCAAGCTGAAGAACAGAACAAAGCAGCTGAAACTCAGCGTCAAGTCATCGAACTACTACTAAAAAAAGCTCTGGGTAAAATTGCCGGCAAATAAGTCGGCTTTTTTGTTTGAGTGCAATAATATTTATGTCTACAATAAACGTAATTCATTATGAACACAAAGGAAGGTATCATTATGTTCGTCGCAATTTATGTCCGTGTTTCTACTGGACTTCAAGTAAAAGAAGGCACAAGCTTAAATTCTCAAGTGGAGATATGTTTTAAAAAAGCGCTTGAATTAGGATTTCATAAAGAACAAATAAAAGTGTATCGGGAAGAGGGAGAATCGGGAGAGGATTTGGAAAGACCTCTACTGGATCAACTCCGTGGCGATGTTGCATCTGGGGTAATTTCTCATGTGATAATTACAGATCCAGACCGTTTTTCCCGTGACATGACGAATAAGTTGTTGATTTGTCGTGAGCTTCAAAAGAGAGATGTAGAACTGATTTTTACCGACAGTGACTATAAAAACACTCCTGAGGGAGAACTCTTCTTTAACATGAAGTCGGCAATTGCACAGTACGAATTGGCAATGATCAAGAAACGTACAGTAAGAGGCAGAAACCAAGCGGTAAAGAAGTTAAATAAAGTGATGCCAATGCGAACACCACCGTTTGGCTACGATTGGGTTGACTGTTCTCTTGTGGTAAATGAGAAAGAAGCTGAATTTGTACGACTCATTTATAACTGGTATGTCTTCGAGGGGCTAACCTTACGTGAAATGGGGACAAAACTCTATGAGCTGGGTGCTGTGCCAAAACGTTCAGAGTCGGGAAACTTTAGTGCAAGTTCTCTCCGACGTATCCTAACTAGTGAAATTTATATTGGAAGGTACGTGTACAACCGTAGAGAGACAAAGAAGCTACAAGGTGAACGTACAAAATCTGGAAAACCTAGAAAAACTTATTCGATTCGTAATGAAGAAGATTGGATCGAAGCAAGCGTCCCTAAGATCATTGATCCAGCCATATTTGAGTTGGCTCAACAGCAAAAAGAAAAAAACAAAAAACGAGCTGGAAATGTCAAACACGATTATTTATTGAGGGGCATGATTCGCTGCTCTCGCTGTGGGCGGGTTTGGGAATCCACATCGTATTCAGGTAGGGTAGATAAAAGCACTGGAAAGAAAAGCACCTACGCATGCTACAGATGCCCTAATAAAAATCCGAAACGGTACGGGGACGGTATTCACAAATGTGATGTTAAAACGATTCGTACAGACATACTGGATGAATACATTTGGGGATTAATCGTTCAAACATTAAAAAGTCCTAACCTTGTGATTGAGCAACTTCAAAATACATCGGATGAGGCGACTAATGAAATTAAACAAATACTTGCGTTAACTGAAACTCAAATCTCCAAGAAGGAAGCAGAGCGGGAAAGAGTGAAGACCATGTTTAAACGTGGGGTAATTGACGAAAGCGAGATGGTTGGAGATCTTACCAAAATTAATACAGAGATTGAGACATTGGACAAAAGGAAAAGAGAATATCGAACTCAGATTGATTCCCATTTAAAAAAAGAGTTGAGCTCCAGGTATATTGAAGGGGCAATAGAAGCATATCGCAATACTCTTATGAATAATTTTGAGCTCTCTTTTGATGAAAAACGAAACATCGTTGAAAAACTTATTCAAGAAGTGATTATTGATTATGTGGATGACGAGGTAAAGGTCACATGTGTTGGTGTACTTGACGTGTTAATGAACAAAGAACACGAAAACGACATTGCTTTGGAGCTACAACGTGAAGAAATTTGAAAACACCGGTGAAGACAGCGAAGATCTCATCTCCATCGGGACGATCGGTTTAATCAAGGCAATCGAGAGCTATCAAGTGGAAAAAGGCACCAAGCTGGCTACCTATGCAGCGCGTTGTATTGAAAATGAAATCCTCATGCATCTTCGCAGTCTGAAAAAGACCAAGAAAGACGTTTCCTTGCACGACCCGATTGGGACAGATAAAGAGGGGAATGAAATCACCCTCATCGACGTCCTCGGCACAGAAACCGACGAAGTAGTGGATGCGGTGCAGCTGAAGCTGGAATCGAACAAGATTTATCAGCACATTCATATTCTCGACGATCGGGAAAAAGAAGTGATCATCGGGCGATTCGGATTGGATCAGGACAAAGAAAAGACCCAAAGGGAAATCGCTCGCGAATTGGGCATCTCGCGCTCCTATGTGTCCCGTATTGAGAAGCGTGCTTTGATGAAGCTGTTTAACGAATTTTACCGTACGAAGCAGACGCAGAACCGGTAAGGGAATGGAAAAAATCCTGACGTATCGCAGCAGCCTGCAAGATCGGCATGAGAGAGATGCCCATCTTGCGGGTTTTTTGTTGTTTAAGGTACGCTTTTTTACTGAACGTGAGGATAATGCGCAAGGTTGCTACCATACCGATGCCCATACCACAACTGGTTAGAACAACTGTATGTTCCCCTCCATGCTTGGATTTCACTTTTCCGAGACAGAATGCCTTACCTGCACCTGATCCCTGAATACTGATGTCTCTAGGCTCCTTAAGCAAAACCTTCATTGCTGCATACTCCTAGGGAAGTGCTGTAATAATACCGATTGTCGGTTCCATGTTAATACTCAAACCGTCCACCCTACCTTAATTATTTGTTATGAAGAGAAGATATTAAGTGGAATCTATATCGGAAAGTATTAAGTAAAATCCTTCCTTGTTTTCATGTTTACTACTGAAATAAAGGCTATTGTTGAGCGGAAAATGGAGGGCATAGTAGCAAAGCATAAGGATGGCCGTTACCACCCTGGGTAGCGAACTGAGGACTTCGTTAAGATGATTAACTACGACTACACGGAAGTTCAGATTGCGGGGTATCGGAAAGGGGATTTTGGGTGGCAGGCACATTAAAATGGTCGCCATGTTGGAGTTATAGAACTCGGAGTTCCTCCCACTCATAAGGAGGCGTTCTACGGTGTAGTGAGGCCGTTGATTACGGGCGAGGATCGTGATTTCGTTTATGTGCAGCCGTGTATCAAGGCGCGAGTATAATTCCGGAACTGGACGAAGGGTGGTATGTTGCGATCGCCGGTATTTGTTGAATTTGTACTAGCCAATTAGCTTACTCATTAAATTCAATGGCCTTTTCTCTTTTGAGAAATGGCCATTTTTTGTTGTATCTCATTACCACAGTAACTTATATACATAATTAGAGATTTCAATGATTTGGAATAAAAAACCAGAAATATATAATAATTGACAATTGGTAGGTTAATGGTAATAAATTAAATGTATAAAATTACTAAATAAGGGAGAGGTTACTGTGAGTAAGTTTCGTACAACGTCTGCTTTTCTTATGACTGCGCTCTTGTTGACAACGGGTGCACAAGGTTTACATGCAAAGGGTTCTAAAAACGTCGAAATCCTAAATAATAGTAGTTTTGATTTTTCAAAACAAGCTATTAATAAAATTAGTGATGTGGAGAACTATAACTTAGATCTCGATAATCCAGGAAAGAAACTTAAAGCGTCTAAGAAAGGTACAGCGGATGTAGTGATTGTAGATTTTAAAGAAAAAGGAGAATTAACTGCGCTTGCAGATGAATACAAATTAGTCATTGGTATTGAAGAATCTGAAGATAAAGAGACTGATGTTTTGCTCTATTGGGTAGGGGAAAATAAAAACGGAGTCAAAATATCTGGTAAAGACGATATTTTTGTTAATGTAGATGCTTACAAGAAAGAAAAAAAGAAGGATAAAGGTCTAGTTCTTCAAACAACTATTTTAGATTCGGTGACAGACCACTTGGAATTTTTAGAAGAAGATGATACAGACGAAGAAACTGCAAAAGAAAACAGGTTATCACTTGCAGCAGCAACGGGAGAGTATGATTGGAAAAGCGTTGATTGGGATCAGGTATCTAAGCTTTCTCCACCTTATGGAAAGGTACGTCTTAATTACCAAGTTTCAAAAGCAGTTAGCCTTGATTCATCTGACAAAGGAAATTACATGTCAGCCTACTTAAACGCACAAGTTAATCCAGGGGCACAGCTTGCTGGGAGTAACGATGACTATGATGCTGATTACCAAGTTTATGAAGTTGAGTTAAGAGCTGAGCCTAGAAATTCAAATGGGACACCATACGTTATGTTGGACCACGAACCTGTAAACGCGGGTAATTCTGGAAGCACATCCCACTCTGGTGGTGTGGGATTTGATATGAAGGGGGGAGGTTCTTTTTCCTACGCGTATCAATTTTCTCAAAACTGGACTGAGCTTGATTTAACAGATGACAGTGATGATTATGGAAAATGGATTTACAGTGTTGAAGGTGATTTACAAGAAGAAGTTGTTACAGTTAAAGGTGGAGCAATTTACAAAACTCCCACTAGTTATTCAAGCCATAACATGAATGTATATGCTTATGTAACATTTGATGGCCCATTTGTCAGTCCAGTTAAAAGAACTGCAAATGAAAGAATATCTATCAGCTGGTAATTTATGGTGTAATAAAGTATAATAGACATACCTTTAATATGATAAAAGGTGGTGTCGCTTTGTGGAGAAAACAATTTCAGTCTTCCTAGCCTTTTTAATCGGGTTTGTGTTCACAATGTTGAAGGTAGGAAGTGATCTTGATTTTCTTGAATTACCAGTGATCATTCTAAATATTATCGGATTGATTGTTATGGTAATATTTGGAATCATCTCGCTAATTAGGGCTATCCAACTGTTGAGAAATAACTGATTGGTAATGCAAATAATTTCTCTTTCAGATAGAACTGAGAAAGACTGCCTGACCTAGGAAACCCGTCCAAAAATTGAGGACGGGTTTCCTAATTTCCCCTTGTTCTGTATCAAGCAAGGATTGACAAAATTCTTAACGAACTTGTTCATGTAATAAGTCAAGCTTCTTGATTTTTCCTTCGAATCATTCATCTAAAATGTCAGCTTTTGATTACAGTAATAATAAAGAACCGGAAAATACAGATAAGAAGTAAGGGTTAATGAAATCACCCTCATCGACGTCCTCGGCACAGAAACCGACGAAGTAGTGGATGCGGTGCAGCTGAAGCTGGAATCGAACAAGATTTATCAGCACATCCATATTCTCGACGATCGGGAAAAAGAAGTGATCATCGGGCGTTTCGGATTGGATCAGGACAAAGAAAAGACCCAAAGGGAAAGCGCTCGCGAATTGGGTATCTCGCGCTCCTATGTGTCCCGTATTGAGAAGCGTGCTTTGATGAAGCTGTTTAACGAATTTTACCGTACGAAGCAGACGCAGAACCGGTAAGGGAATGGAAAAAATCCTGACGTATCGCAGCAGCCTGCAAAATCGGCATGAGAGAGATGCCCATCTTGCGGGTTTTTTGTTGTTTAAGGACAGATGTCCTTTTTCCTCGCTTTCATTTGTCTTTTAATAAAGAAAGACTCAAGAGGAGGGAATCCAAAAGATGAAAGGGAGCATGTTTGCGATTGTTGGCGGGGCTTTTCTGACCTTGCAGGGCGTAGCAAATACCCGGATCAGCGAGAGCATCGGTACGTGGCAAACGGCCATCTTAACGCAGTTTACCGGGTTTTTGGCAGCTTTCGTGACCCTGTTGTTTATACGCGATACCAGACGGGGTGGCTTTCGAGCGGTAAAGCCACTGTACTTGGCAGGGGGAGCCTTCGCGGCCATAATAATATCCAGCAACATCACGGCAATTCAACAGATAGGGGTAACGCTCACGGTCGCTATCTTGATGATCGCGCAGCTGTGCTTGACCTTTTTGATCGACAGCAACGGCTGGTTCGGTGTAACTCGGCAAAAAATGAAGCTGCCTCAGTTCCTTGGTATTGCCATGATGATCGCAGGTGTGGTGATACTGAAGCTATAGGTAGGAAAAAGGGGGCGTCGCCATTGAGAGAATGGCAGGATCATGAACTGGTCGAGCAGTATTTGCGGGCACACAACATAGATACAGTCTGGAATGAGCAGATCAAGCCGCATATATCCTTGTATGACTTTGAAGTGGGGGAGTTGATCTGCTCCCAAGGAGAATCCGCAGCTATGCTGTATGTATTGGTCAGGGGGAAGGTAAAAGTCTACACCACCTCTGTAGAGGGAAAAACATTGATTCTCTCGTTTAAAACGTTCGATCCTGCTCTCCTGCAGTTTTTGTTGGAGCACATCACGATGAAGTTTTATGCAAAATCGCATTCCTTGAGCTTTAATTTGCTGTATCCGGTGGAAGTGAGAATGGCTAGCTACCTGCTTTCCGTTTCCTTTGACGAGGCGGACAAGAGGCTGGAGAAAAAGCTGAGCACGGCTGATTTGATGGATGCGGCAAGCCTTTTGGGAACGAGCTATCGGCATTTCAATCGAGTGCTGCAGCAGTTTTGTGCAAGTGGACTCGTTGAGCGGAAAAAGGGCTTCCTGCTTGTGAAGGATCCTGAGGGCTTGCGGGAGATAGCCGGACAAAATATTTACGAATAGAGGGAAAGTCATGCTAGTAGGGATGGCGTTGGCACTGCTTGCGGGCTCACTTATCAGCCTGCAAAACATTTTCAACAGCAAAGTGAATGAACGTGTAGGCTCGTGGGCGACGACTACTTTCGTTTTAGGAATGGGATTTTTAGCGTCTCTTTTGATGGGACTGCTTACCCAGGGGAGTCATCTGCTCGAGGTAGGACAGATGCAGCCATGGTTTTGGTTCAGCGGCTTGATTGGAGTGGGGGTCGTTACCAGTCTGGTCCAGGCGATGAAACGACTCAGGCCGACATTTGCGATCTCCATCGTTCTGACTGCACAGCTCGGATTTGCTCTGTGGTGGGACTCGATGGGGTGGATGGGGCTGGACAAAATTCCCTTTACCGTTCACCATTTGTTCGGAGTCCTCATGATTATTGGGGGAATGCTTGTTTTCAAATGGAGCGGGCAGTCGCATAGGGCATGAGTCAAGGTGAAAAAACCAATCGGAACACCGCTTGAGTGTCTCGATTGGTTTTTTGCATGTTAGACTGTAGTGTTTTCAACGATCTGTTGCAGTCGCTCTCGAATATTGCCGGTACAGACGCCGCCGTGGTAGACGATAACGGACTCAATCTCAAAATCGATTAGCTTGGCGATCGATTGCAGCGCCAGAGCTTTGTCTTGCGTAAAAGCAGGGTTGAAGGACATGAGCACACCGTCTTCTGCCGTCAGCGCATCTCCTGAGATCAGTGTCTTGCTGGGAATATGATAGAGCGAAATGTGATCGGGAGTATGGCCAGGCGTATGAATGACCTGAATACCGCCGCAATAAGGCAAAACGTCACCATCCTGAAGCACCTGATCGACTTTGACAGGGGGAGCTAAAACCCCACTTTTAATCAAAGGGATTTCTCCCGCGATAAAGGGAACGGCGATTTCATGGGCACATACCTGAATGGAGCCTTCGAAGGCATCGACGATTTCAGGCAGGCTGCCGATATGGTCTCGGTCCTGATGGGTGATGATGACTTTTTTAAGATTTTGAAAAGGGATTGCTTCCTGTTCGAAAACATCTTGAATCACGTCTAGCTGTCCTGGAATTCCCGTATCAACCAGAATGACCTCGTGCTCGTCCCACAATAACGCAGTATGGACGACAAACTGTCCGCCCTCCACGTTCATCGCCAATTTGATCGCTTTGATTCCTTCACGTGCATTCATGTCAGCCACCTCCACCATCCTGTAAAAAATACGTCCATGTTATTCTGCAAAAGCGGCTGGGAATCCTTCTCTACAAGTGTTTTTCCAAGCAGGGGAAAGAATACACTTACAGTAAAATTTTGCAAAGAAAAATATTGCCCAAAATTTAATTTCGTGTTAATATGAAAAATTTACTCTCGAAGTGTGCTATAATAAAGGGGTTGGAATTAAAGGAGGTGGACGTATGTTTCAAGTTGGAGACAAGATTTTTTATCCAATGCATGGTGCTGGAATCATCGAGGCATTAGAGGAAAAAGAATTTCTCGGTGAAAAGCACCTCTATTTCGTCTTGCACATGTTGTTGAAGGAACTCGACATCATGGTTCCTGTTGAAAGAATGTCCGCCCTGGGAATTCGTAGTATCGTAGACGGACAGACGCTGGAGAAAGCATTTAGTGTCTTCCATGAGGGAGAACCAAACCTGAGTGTGAATGCTGGACAGCGCTATAAGCTGAATACCGAAAAGCTGAAAAGCGGCGACATTTTTGAATGTGCCGAAGTGATTCGGGATTTGCTTAAGATCAGCAGAAACAAGGTTCTCGGCACGAGTGACAAAATGATGCTCGACAATGCCATGATGAACTGGGTCAGTGAAATTGCCCTCGTTCGTGACTTGAAGAGTGACGAAGCGACCGAGCTGTTAAAGCGAATGGTTTCAGAGGAAGCTGTAAAAGTCGCTCCATAACGGATACCTTCCCAAAGTACTCAATCTTATTTCATACGAAGATGAGGATGTGATTGCTGAAGCGATCGCATCCTTTTTTGTGTTGACTAGCTTTCCGACTTTTCCATCTTCTTTATACCCCTTTGATTAATCCGATTTGCCCATAATACCGCAATGTATGGATGCTCAGACCTGTTTGTAGTTGTTAGAAAAACCGCTCATCCTGGTATGGGACGGGCGGTTTCAAAGTTTTAATCGAAGTGTTGGTGCGCTCAATTTCTTGCGGTAATTATTTTTCTCTCTCTGGACATGGCGACTATCCAATAAAACCTTCCTTTTCGTAATAGCGAATGGTAGTTTTCGTAACAGGAGCAACAGGATACATTGGTTCTGCCGTCGTCCGCGAGCTTATGCAATACGGTCACCAGGTAGTTGGCCTCACTCGTTCAGACGAAGGTGCGGCAATCTTGAAGGCAGCTGGAGCGGAGGCGCATATCGGCACCCTTGAAGATCTGGCCAGTCTTCAAAGTGGAGCCGCTTCTGCAGAGGGAGTTATTCACTTGGCGTTTCGTCATGATTTCTCTGATTTCGAAGGTTCGCTCGCCACTGATCTTCGCGCTGTTGAAGCGATGGGAGCGGTACTAAAGGGCTCGGAAAAGCCTTTCGTTATTACGGCTCACGCAAATGGAGAGGGATCGGAGAACGCGGCGATGGCTCTCGCTGAGCAGGGAGTGCGGACATCCATCGTGTCGCTGGCTCCGTCTGTGCATGGCGAGGGAGACAAGGGGTTTGTACCGAGACTGATCCACATTGCGCGCGAAAAGGGTTTCTCCGCCTTCATTGGAGAGGGCTCCAACCGCTGTACCGCTGTACATCGTCTCGATGCGGCTTCCCTTTTCCGTTTGGCACTTGAATTTGCCCCGGCAGGTTCACGGCTGGACGGAGTAGACGACGAAGGAGTGCCATTTCGCGACATCGCCGGCATCATTTGCAAGCAATTGAATGTACCGGTCGTTAGCATTTCGCAGGAAGAGGCTCAGTCGCACTTTGGCTTTCTCGGGTTGATCGCATGCTTCAGTAGACGTATATCTGCCATTGATTGTGCCAAAGGCTGGACTGAGTCGATCCGTTCAGCCTTGTTTATTGCTCTTCTATGCTATGCAAACCTGTGACTGCAGCATCGTTTTCTCTTTATAATAAAAGGGAGCAAGAAAACGCATGGAATGAGGGAGAAGCGATGAAGCAAGGGAAAACGAACGCGATGCGTCTACTCGACAAAGAAAAAATCGAGTACGAAATGCTCACGTATACAGCAGATGACGGAAAGATTGATGGCGTGTCCGTCGCGCAAAAGATTGGGCGGGAAAAGGGCATCGTTTACAAGACACTGATTTCGCAGGGGGCGAGCAAGGCTTACTACGTCTTCGTGATTCCTGTCGAGGATGAGCTCGATCTGAAAAAAGCGGCAAAAGCCGTAGGAGAGAAGAAGATCGAAATGATACCGGTCAAAGACATAACCGCGGTGTCCGGATACATTCGTGGTGGCTGCTCTCCAGTCGGTATGAAAAAAGCTTACCCGACAGTGATAGACGAGAGCGCACAGGCCCTAGAGGTCATCATAGTCAGTGGCGGAAAAATTGGCGTGCAAATCGAGCTGACTGTTGCCGATTTGGCAAAGGCAACGAAGGCTTCCTTTGCGGGTGTTGCTATTTCCTGATGATTCGATTGGGCTCACACGTAATACACGCAAAGGAATCGTTCCACTCCAGGGTATTTTTCACCGAGACTTTTGATCTGAAAACCGTACTTCCGGTAAAAGCCGAAAGCCTCCTGATCCGTTTTGGCCGCAATCACCTTACTTTTGTATTTTTGAATCAGAAGGTCGATTAATTGGCTGACGTAGCCGTGTTCTCGGCTGGCTGCCCGCACTGCTATGTGTTGTAAGAACAGAAAAGGGGAACGTACAAGTTCACGCTCCCTTTTCGTTTAGATATATTTTCGGCCAATGACTTGAATGGCCCGTCTCCACATTTGCTGTAGCCGCCGCAGAGCGCTTAACGTCACGTGACGATCTGGTTTTTTCAAATAGGCTCGCAGCGGCAGGACACGAAAATGAACTCTTCCCCCGGAGAAATATCGCTGCGAATACGTCGGGACAACGGATATTTTGGTGATGGAGGTAACATCCTGCTCGTTTTTTTCAACGGTAAAGCGCAGGATGGCACCACATTGGGATTGGTCAAAGGAAAGCATGCGTTCCGAGGTAAAGTTCCCCAATGAGTAGGCTACCAGCGTTCGCTTTTTCCTGCCATCCGCTGTAGTGATCGTGGGGGTCACCACAGGTTGAAGAACATGGGGATGTGCCCCGAGAATGACATCTGCGCCGCGTTCCAACAGGCTTTGAGCGAGCAGCCTCTGCTTTTGGGTAGGGATGAACCGAAATTCAATTCCAAAATGCAGGCCGACGATCAAGAGATCGACTTGAGGGCGAAGTCGGGAAATGTCTTGTTCGATTTTGTTTTGATCCAACAGATTGACAAGCCATGGCGTGTTTGGTGGAACATGCTGTTGATTCGTTCCGTACGTATAGGCAAGAATTCCGATCCGAATGCCATTCACTTCACGGATTAAATAGGTGGAGGCTTCCGTTTCGCTGCGGTACGTTCCCGTATGAGCGATCCCACGCTGGTCCAACATGTCAAGAGTGCGCAGCAAGCCTTCGGGACCCCCGTCCAAGCAATGATTGTTGACCGTTGTTAAAACATCAAAACCTACTTGCTTCAGGTCCCTTGCCAGCTCGTCTGGACAGTTAAAGCGGGGATATCCTGCCCGGGCAGATCCGATTTGATAAGGCTGTGTTTTGCCGGAGAATGTCGTCTCCAGATTGCCGATCGTGAAATCAGCTCCCTGAAGGATGGGGCAGACAGGTGCGAACATATCTGCAAAGGAGTACTGGTCTGTCCCCTTTATCTGGGCAGACTCAATCTGTTCTCGCCACATCAGGATATCGCCTACTGCGGCGATCGTAGCTTTGCGATTCATAGGCATCACCTCTCCTCTATCACTACTTTATTCGGGAAGCTGGCCGCTTGTTTTGGATGAAAGCGGAGCGTTTTCATAGATAAAGGTCTAAACAGGCTGTCTTCCTTGTACATACAATATCGTTGATGGCGAAGACAGAGGTGAGGGGGAGTTCCATTGAGAGGTACCGGCAAAGGGAAAGTCAAGGGCAAAGCGAAAGCACCACCTGCGAAAACACTCATTCTCCAAAAGCCTGTGATCGCGGTGACCGGTAGTGCCGGAAAGACGACGACGAAAGAAATGATTGCAGACATCTTGAGCAGAAGATGGAACATCTATAAATCCATGTACAACAGAAACTTTTTAGGCAATACGCGGGCACATATCAAACGGATCAAAAGTGAGCACAAGGCGGCTGTTCTCGAATTCGGGATGACAAATAGTGGACATATCAAAAAGCACTGTCAAATGATTCAGCCATCGATGAGCGTGATTACCAATATTGGCACGGCACATATCGGGAATTTCGGCGGTCTGATCAATGGGGTCGCTATGGCAAAGTCAGAATTGATCCGCCACATGAAGACCACGGGAACCGTCTTTCTCAATATGGACTGTGAGTATTCTCGAAAGCTGACACAGAAGCCGTATGTCGGAGCGTTCGCGGGGACATTTGTTACCGTCGGCATAGAGAGTGAGGCCGATTATCGAGCAGAAGATATTGTTGTGGATGAGAAAGGAATCCACTTTACTTGTGTGTTTGGAGGGGAGCGAGAAGCGTTTTACTTGCCCATGCTTGGGGAGCATAATATTTACAACGCCTTGTTTGCTATTGCGGTAAGCCGTGCTCTAGGGTTTCCGATCGGAGTGGTTCGAGATGGTTTGCGCTCGTTTCAGGCGCAGCGAAAACGTCTGACACGCTACCGACTTGCGAATAACGTACAAGTACTGGACGACACCTACAGCTCCAACCCGGATGCGGCCAAGGCTGCGATTGATGTTCTCTGCCAAGTAGGAAGTGGAACGAAAGTAGCGGTATTGGCGAGCATGCTGGAGATGGGCAATTACGAGGTTGTCGGACATGAGGACGTCGGTCGTTATTTAAGCGAGAAGGACGTCGATTATTTATATACGATCGGAAAAAGTGCACGCCATATTGCAAGAGCCGCCATTCGTTCTGGTTTTCCTTCGAATCGGGTGATTCATTGCCAGACCAAGGCGAGACTTCACCGTTTGCTGGCGAAAAGAATTGGGCCGGATACCTCTTTTCTCGTGAAAGGCTCCCATCGACTAAAAATGGGAGAAACGGTCCTTTTTCTGTGCAAGGAAACGGTCCGACAATATCAGCAGCCGAAGTAAAGAGATTCTGGGGAAAAGCGCTTGCCACATAGGTGGACGAGGGCTTTTTCCATCTGTCTATGAAAACAGAATTAACCATTTTCCGCCTAGTGCTTTGGACATCCGTCTATGTAATCAAATCCTGTATTGGTAATATTTTATGCCTATTAGGGGTCCTCTTTTTCCAGTAAACTGGTTCCGTACCCAATCCGTTGGGATCGACACAGCCAGGAGGAGAATGAATGACGAAACGAGATTGGTTGCAAAGATCGACTGTCGCCGTCATGCTGAGTACATCCTTGCTCATGTTCGCAGAGGGCGGACATGCTGCAGCAGCGCAGACTGTGGATTCTCAATCTTCTGCCAAATCAGCAGAAGTAGTGAAGATCGCAAAGACACTGATAGGAAAAGATTACAAATACGGTGCAGAAGGGCCTAGTTCGTTTGGATCGGCTGGCTTGGCTACGTACATATTTAAGCAGGCCGGCATTCAAGTGGATGATACCATCGCGGAGCTGTACAAAGCGCTTGACAAAGTATCGTCTGCTAAGGAAGGCGATTTGGTGTTCTTTTCGTCGAATGGAAGTGGAGCTCCCAGCTTTATGGGGATCTACATTGGAGACGATCAGTATATTTATTCCTCCCAAGGGGAAGACGCTGTGGTGCTGAAAACCTTCAGTGATTATTCCAAAAAGCTGGTAGGGATTCGTCGGGTACTCCCAGAGGATACGGGAACTACCAATTCGGGAGACGGAGAGTCGTCATCTGCGATCGCGGACAAGGTCATTGCTGCGGGGAAAAAGTATTTGGGAACGCCCTATGAATACGGCTCAACACGTTCCAATAAAAAGACCATGGATTGCTCGGAATTCACGAAATGGGCGTATCAGGATGGAGCAAACATCGACATGGGCAACGGCGGGGCTCGCTCGCAAGCAAACTATGTCAAAAGTCACGGTTCCTATACAACCGACATCAGCAAGCTGAAAAAAGGAGACCTGGTCTTCTTCATGAGCTACAAAGGCTATAAACAGTCTGATTACAAAAATATTGATGTCCCCAAACAAAGCATCACTCACGTAGGAATTTACATGGGGGATGACAAGCTGCTACATACTTTCTCAAAAGAGTCCGGTGGAGTGAAAATCACGGATTTCAAAGGAACTCATTGGGAATACCGCTTTATCATGGGTGGACGCCCTTACTAAATACCATAAGTCTTCTGCCATCTACAACCATCGAACGTAAAAAGGGCAACGCATCTAGCGTTGTCCTTTTTACATGCAGTCTGCCTGCAAGCATACGTGACAATGGCATAGCAGACAGGAGCGGAAAAATAGGTAAATGACCACAGGCAAACGCACATGCCATAACTATATGTGCTGCATTTCCTATAGGGAGACTTGTAGGAGGTGAAACTTCATGTCACAATTCTTTCCGCCACCAGGAGGCTTCCCGCCCCCACCGCCAGGAGGCTTCCCACCACCGTCAGGAGG
>NZ_RHHP01000019.1 GCF_003710815.1 Brevibacillus centrosporus | reverse complement strand
GATGATGAAGTCGGGATCGGACAGTGCTTTCTCGATGGTATCTGGCGTCATGTACGCGCCATGTTTGCGAATCGTCGGTAAAACTTCAGTGGTAACCCATCGTTTGAAAGCTTTCGCCTTTGACTGAATTTCAGGACTGTTGCCTTGCTTGGCAGCGCCGAAGATCAAACTGTAAAGACCGGATTCATTCGTGAATTTTTTGTTTTGCTTTCTTCCCAAAGAGTCGATGACTGGATGGACCGTCGAGTCATCCTCATCAACATGATTGTTGATTGCTTTGTGTGGATCAGTGAAAGATAGTGCTTTAGCTGCTTCTGTACCGCCGAACCATTCAACTCCTTCAACGACGATTACCGGAAGCTCGCCAAACATTTGGTGGCTAAAAATTTGCGGTTTGTCCATTGTTCTTCCCTCCTTCGACTTGTTCCAGTTAAGCGGATTGTAAGTTTCATTTACTCACATTACGCAATTAACAATTACCATATAGGCATGCGGAATACGCCGTTTTGAAAAAAACGGAAATTTACAGTTGCGTAATCAACACTTACGTATTATAATTTCAATTGTCGGGAAACATAAATGAGGTTTACACAATACAGTATTCACCAGCTAAGTCTGGCCATAAATCATAAACAGTTGTCTCGAAATATGATGCCAGTTTAAAGAGCAATTCCACGCTAGGATTTACATAACCATTTTCGAGATAACGAATAGTTGTTTCCGTAACTCCAATGTCTATTGCGACTTCACGCTGGGTTTTACCTTTGGCTAATCGAAGCTCCTTAAATTTGTGTCGGGGTTTTTTGTCATACACTTTTTTCAACTATCATCACCTCCTCGACTGTTTGTACCTGAATAATATCACGCAATTCACAGTTTCGCAAGTGAGGATTTCGAAATTTTTAATTTCGTAGCTATCATTTATATTTGGGATGAGGGAAATTTATGATTACTATTGGTCAACGAATAAAAGAACTTAGGGAACAACGTGGCTGGTCCCAAGATCAACTAGCAGAAAAACTTGACATGAACAGAGCGAATATCTCCAATTACGAAAGAGGCATTATTACAAATATACCGAGTGATGTCATTACAAAACTTGCAGATGTATTTCAAAAATCTACTGACTACATTCTTTGCCGGACAAGCGATGACGGTGGTGATGACGTACCTGCTGCCCCTGATTGGGCAACTTCGAAGGATAAGCGAGACGTTAAAAAATTCATCGAGAGCCCCGAAATTTTATATTACGATGGGGTGAAGTTTTCCGAAGAGGACAAGGCGAAGATGATCGGCGTTATGGAAGCCATTGCATGGGAGGCTAAACGTCAGAATAAAGAAGCATACAAAAAAAGTAGAGCAAAAAAGAACTCGTGACTAATACAAACAAGAGTTATACGTAGCAGATTCTCCGAGGTTTTAGGGGGTACAAACACTTGGATATTGCGCGGCGGACTAAAAACTTAGTTAATAAGTATCGAACTAATTGTCCCTTTAAACTAGCCAAGATTCTCAATATTACTATCCTGTACCTTGATCTTCCAGACGGGGTTAAAGGATACTGCCAACGCGCTTTTCGTCGGAAATTCATCGTCCTAGACCAAAAGCTTACAGAGGATGAACAACTCTTCGTTTGCGCTCACGAGTTAGGGCACCTCTTGTTCCACAAAGGAATCAGCCATTATTTTATTGAACAGAGAACGTATTTCGTTGTAGGAAAATATGAACGGCAGGCTAACCGATTTGCAGCTTTACTCCTTAGTCATGGCGATGAAATCGGTCCTGGTGATACAGCAGCAAGTGTTTGTCAGCGAAATAAAATCCCATTGGAGATGCAGCATTTTCTTTCTCTCAACTTATAGCAAAAGCTCCGGTAAATACCGGAGCTTTTTACATTGTCCAGAAATCATCCTGCTTCACATTTGGGTCAATCTTTCTTAATGCTTGCAGGATCTTCTTTATCGTTCGAAGGTTTGGCGTATACTCATCACTGGATGTCACCCTTGTTATTGTCGCTTTATTTAGTTCTGCTTCTTTCGCAAGCCACTTTTGTTTCACTCCCCTACGATCAAGCCACTTACCAAGCTTTGACCTTTGCTTACCAAGACCAAACACCTTTAACCTCCCCCATTCATTTTGTTATTCTTAGTAGCCAGCATGGACAAAGAGCGCGAAAAATAAACCGTTTGGAAACTAAAAAGCGGAATTATATACAAGCAGCACCGCAATACATAGTACCAAGTCGAGTTCGCAATCGAGTTCGCGATCCAGTTCGTTTTACAGGCCGCGGTCACGAACAGCATAACGAACTCAAACATCCAGTCGTACCAATCCCCCATCGTCATTTTTTACAGTTCGCTATCGCCCCAACTGTTTCTAATGAAACACCCATGAGGTGGCGTAATCAACTTCTGCCATCTTCAAAAAGAAGGGAGCTGAAGAAGAAAAATGTTTCTCGAGATTTTATCGTCAGCGGTATTTGGATCGATCGCAATCGTTGCTCAATTAAAAAAGTCTGGTGCCTCAAATGACAGCGACAAACTGAACAAGATATTCTCGCTAACTGGCCTGAACGTGAAAGACAAGGAGAAGACGTACACAGCTCAGCTGCTGAAGAAGAGGAATTACGACTGGGGCACTGAGTACTGCTACCGTATCCCGTTGGGCCGTAGCTTCGAGGATTACCAGGCGAAATTCAATCACATCCAGGATGGGCTCAACAACAGGAAGACTGCTTTCAATTTCTCCCTAGCTGACCTGAAGGCTCTGGACTTCAAGCAGAATCTGCTCCAGCAGGTCCGCGACCTCCTGACCAAAAAGAAAGCCGCCAAGAAAGAGGTCGAGTTGAGTTATGACGGAACGTTGAAAGTGAAGGTTTACAACACACCGATGCCGGCCATGGTCAGCTACACAGATATTACCCTCACATGGGATGGCTGGAAGGTTCCTGTCGGCCAGATCCGTGAAGGGAATACACTCATTCTCCATGACTTCGAAAAGGTGCCACACATGATCGTAGGAGGAGCTACACGCTATGGGAAAAGCAACTTCCTGAACATGCTGATAACTACACTGCTGATCCTGCAGCCGGACAATGTACGCTTAACCTTGATCGATTTGAAAGGTGGAGTGGAGTTTTCCGATTATAGGAATTCGAAGCAGGTGATCCACTATGCAGAGGAGCCGGAAGAGGCCGAGGAAGCCCTGCAGGCAGTTGTGGAAGAGATGAGGGAGAAACAGAGACAATTCAAGGAGCGATCCGTGAAGAACGTGCAAGAAGCAAAAGATCCCGTCCGACACTTCATCATCATCGATGAGGTAGGAGAGCTAAACCCTGCAGAGGCCGTTACCAAGGATGAGAAGGCCCTCAAGGAGCGCTGTCAGACCTACATGAGCCAGATTGCGAGACTTGGGGCAGGTTTGGGCTACCGGCAGATCCTTGCCACCCAATACCCAACTGGTGACGTGATTCCTCGACAATGCAAGCAGAATAGCGATGCAAAGCTCTGCTTTCGGGTACAGAACGGCACAGCCTCCCGTGTGGTGCTTGACGAGACTGGAGCAGAGCTGCTACCTGAGATAAAGGGTAGGGCAATTTACCAGACTGCCGATAAAAGGCAGATCCTGCAGACTCCCCTGATCGAGAATAAAACCACCCAGCAGGCCATAAAGCCGCATCTTGTCATCAAGCCGAGAAAGGAGAAAGGCAATGCCGACGACAGCCGTCAACAAAGTGGAAAGGCAGGAGCAGATCCTGCACAGCCTGGAGCGATTCAGTTTCATGAGTAGATCGCACATCCAGCGCCTACACCGGCTAGGCAGTGTCAGGAACGCCCAGAAGGTACTGAAACAGATGGAAGAGTACCTACATTGCTTCCGAGAAGGGTACGACACCGTGTACTATCTGAGCAAGTTGGGCAGGGACATGATCGGGGCAAAGAAGCAAGTCAAGCGATCGCTACAGACCAGACACACGCTGATGAGGAATGACTTCTTCTTTTATATCGGCTGCCCATCGTACTGGAAAAATGAATTGAAGGTGACAAACGAGGGAAAGGTCATGGTCATCCCAGACGCCACTTTCCAGAAAAATCAACGTTATCACTTCCTAGAGATAGATAACACTCAGACGATGGCAGAGAACCGGATCAAGATTGAGCGGTACAAAGAATTCTTTGCAACTGGTCTGTTTCAAAAGCAATACCGGCATTTTCCCACCATACACATCGTCACCATCAACAGAAGTCGCATGAAGCGTTTCACAGAGTTGTGTGAAGGTTTGCCCGTTCAAGTCTACTTGTATGATGACATCAAATGAGGAGTGGTTCAAATGGCAAAGGTTCAAACAATCAAGTTTCGTGACTTCATGGATGGGACCTGGCGACAGCCAAAGAAAAGCGAGCTGAAGAAACTCACTGACACTCTTGTGAAAGCCGGAGTGATGATCCCATTAGCTATGGCTCCTGTCGCTACACACGCAAGTGCAGCTGAAAGCGTGACTGCTACAGCTACACAAGTAGTCGCTGGAACAACCCTGCAGATTCTTGCTCATGCTCTTGATCCGGTCACTCAAATCCTTGTTGCCATATCTCTCCCAGTAGCATCGATAGTTCTCATAGGCGGTTGCTTCTTCTTCATGTTTGGTCAATCTGAGAAAGCATGGAGCACCATTCAAAATGCAGGTCTTGGATACATCCTGATCCAGCTCTCCCCTCTTTTTATCAAAGTTCTCGAACAAGTTGGCAAAAGCTTGTAAATTAACTGGTTATATATTACATTTGTCATGGAAAGATAGTACTAGATAAGCACTAGAGAGGGGAACAGCAATGAAGTTTTTAAAAGTAATAGGTTGGATCTTCGTGCCATTTGTCATGGTTTGGTTTGGCTGGAAAGAGCGTGGGAAAGCAGGTAAGATCTTTGGAGTTGCTTGGGCTGTTATTGCTGCACTGATGGTACTTACTCCTAAAGAT
>NZ_RHHP01000018.1 GCF_003710815.1 Brevibacillus centrosporus | reverse complement strand
ATGGTACTTACTCCTAAAGATTCTAGCCCATCTACTACAACCGCAAGCACCCCAGCAAGCACCACTCCACAAACGACACCTGTAGCTGCAACACAAACAGCTGCACCTGAAGCACCTAAGACCAGTCCAGAAGATGAGGCTAAGAAAAAGGCTGAGGAGGAAGCGAAAGCTAAGGCTGATTCAGAGGCTAAAGCAAAAGCAGAGGCAGAAGCTAAAAAGAAAGCCGAAGATGAAGTTAAGAGTAAAAACCTAGACTATGCTGCACTTGCAATTCCAAACTTTGCAGAGGGTGTGGAGATCCAAGAAGCAACTAGAAAGTTTGTCGTTGCTAACTATAAACTGTTTCCTGCTGGCCCAGATGCTGATGTTAAAGCAGCTCTGGCAAAAGTCGACAGTAAAATCAAATATGGACACCTTGAAAAGAACATTACTCCATACCTGAATAAAATGGTGGCAGCAACCGGTAACGTGATAAACGTTGAAGAAGCACCATCTGAGGGCATAGGAACAGGAACAGTGGCTTTGGTTCACATCATGGACAACGAATTCAACTCTTATCGAATGTTTATCATGAAATCAACAGGTGACATTTTGAAGGGTGACAGGGTCAAAATTGTGGGCGTTCCAGTTGGCCAAGAAAGCTTCGCTAATGTATCTGGTGGTACAACTCGATCGATCTTCTTACTAGGTTCACATATTAATAAAGTGCAATAAACAAAAGGAGCCATCACGGCTCCTTTTTTTCAACTCTTTGTGACCTTCATCATCAGTTCGTCAATCCTCTTTTGAACCTCTGTTCGCAGCTTCCTCTCATGGATCCTGAAGATATCCGAATTTCCACGATACGACCAAATCACGAATAGCTCTCCCTGGTCGAGCTTCTCTTTCAAGATACGTATCTTGTTTTCTCGCAGCTCTTTCGCAGCCTCCTGTTCTTTTGCATATGCCTGGCTACCGATCTGTCGAAGTACCCAGCCAGCAAAGAACGGAAAGCGTAGCTCTGCAGATTCTACTTTAGGGATGTCTTGCTTCATGTATTCGACTGCATGGTGCCAGTATAGCCATTCCAGCATAATTTCTTCTGTGCTCCGGCTCATAGATCCACCTCATGAGCCGGCACAAGCTGTTGCCAAGATGCCAACGCCATCTCCACGCTCACACCATGCTTATCTCTGACAGTTTTCAGAAACCGCTTGAATAAAGGGCTGCTCTTGTCTACCTGAATTTCCTTTTGGAATTTGCCCGATATCTCATAAAGGTAAACGGAATACATCTCCCGATAGGTATACACCTTGGCCTCGTATTTCTTGGACTGGAATTGGAAACGAACTGTAAACAAAAGGATTGGCCCATCATCAACAGCTGCCGACTTCGTTTGAACACCGTATTTTTCCGGATCGGGCAGTTTCTTTTTTAAAATGTCAATCTCCTGCTCCGCAGCGATTAGCATGTTTGTCTTTTCCCGGCCCCTCTTAATAGCCTCGTCGTATTTGCGTTTCCAGTTTGCCATTCCATCTTTCTTATTGTCCGCCAACTTATCTAAGGCATCGTGCAAATCACTCGAAAGAACATTGTATCTCTCCTCCGACCTTTCCAATTCATTGCGAAGCCGGACGTTTTCTGCCTGCGATTGTTCGAGCGCCCCTCTGAGCTGTTGAATCTCAGCCTCGTACTCATCAGCCGTGCGCTTCGGATTTTTCCGTTTACTTTCAATGAAGACATTCAGATCAGCCTCGCTAACCAAGTATCCATCTTTACGTTTAACTGGTGCTGTCGCGGGCAAATCACCCTGTCTGATCCACCGGCGGACCATCTGAATATTCTCGGTAATCCCTTCCTCAGATAACCTTTTAAGTACCTGTTCTGTGGTAAGCATTTTCCACACCTCATTTACATTACTTTATTAACAGCATTGTAACATTACTTTTTTCCTATTTCAACAATGATTACTTGAAAGATAATTTAAGTAATGTTACTATATCTACATGACAGTAATGTTATGGGTATAGAAAAAGCCGTTCTAGTCCGGGAAGACAAGCAAACGGCTTTTTCACCACCAGGCAGCGCCTGACATCTACATATTATCACATCGGGCCCTGTCCTGGAATCTACATTCCGGGGAGGAAACTATCATGAGTAACGTTTTGAGTGTTGTCAGAACAAACGCCAATGACCTCTATGTACGTGAATATTTGCTTTTCATGCGCTCTGATCGTGGGGCACGACCCAGAACACTAAAGGGGTACAAAGGAGATTTAAAACGGTTTGTTGCCCTCTTCAAAACCCGCGATCTGTTAGAGCTTCGCCAGCAGGACATCCGCGAGTACAAGTTCAGTCTTGTAGATTCTGGATTGGCACCACGTACAGTAAACAGAGCCATTTCAGTGGTCCGCTCGTTCTACGAGTATTTCGTTGACCATGACGACTACGACATTGCCAAGAATCCCGCGAAAAGCATACAAGGCATGAAAGTTCCAAAAACGATTCCCGTGACTTTAGGAGAGCAGCAAGCCAAGACCTTGCTGGATGGCATCATGTTGACCGGAAAGTACGCTGTTCGAGACTACGCTCTCTTTGCGACATTTCTGTACACCGGGATCCGTGTTAGCGAACTGATCAACCTTAAAACCTATGATGTGAATTTTGAGGAGAATTACATTCATGTCCGGGATGGGAAAGGTGGAAAGGATCGGATCATTCCTATGATCCCACAGCTTGCTAATGCGCTACAGCTTTATATGCAGACGGGAATCGTATACG
>NZ_RHHP01000017.1 GCF_003710815.1 Brevibacillus centrosporus | reverse complement strand
CGCAGGCCCATCCGTAAGTGATAGCTTGCGCCACCTTTCCGTCTTCCCTCATGCGAGAGTAGACTCTATCTGGTATTAGCATAAGTTTCCCTATGTTATCCCAGTCTTACGGGCAGGTTGCCTACGTGTTACTCACCCGTCCGCCGCTAGCCTCCGAAGAGACTCGCTCGACTTGCATGTATTAGGCACGCCGCCAGCGTTCGTCCTGAGCCAGGATCAAACTCTCCAATAAAGTTTGTATCTGGTTCAAAGCTGGCAAATCATTTCATGATAGACTCATCAACGCTTTCGCTGTTCAGTTTTCAAAGAGCATTTTTCGCTGTGTCTCAACAGCGCTTTATCACTCTAGCACATCCTCTTTTGAAAAGCAACCCATAATTTCGATTGATTTTCGCTTGAGTTGAGTAGTGGTGCCGGCAATAGGACTTGAACCCACAACCCCCTGATTACAAGTCAGGTGCTCTACCAATTGAGCTATACCGGCATGTCATTCTATTTTTCACCCGAACTTCGCGGTCGCATTTTTCAGCGGTGTGTCGTTCAGGAATTTCAATATAGCATGATATTATTTTTAATGCAATAGAAAATCAAGAAATAATTCATTTTAAATAAAAAAAGAGCAGTGAGACTTTCTATTCACCGCTCTTCTCTTCTCTTCTCTTCTTTCCCAATGCACTACTAGCCGGCTCGAAAGCCTTCTCCCAATACCTCATGCGCTGGACAAAGGATGATAAACGCATCCGGATCAACCGAGCGTACCATGATCTTCAATTTGCTGACCTCGCTCTGGCTGACGACCGCCATCAGCACCTTACGCTCATCTCCCGTATATCCGCCAGCCGCATCCAGCAAAGTCAATCCGCGATCCAGATCGTACAGGATCGCTTCCCGCAGCGTCTCGATTTCATTCGAGATGATATACGCGACTTTCGAGGTATTCCACCCCATCTGGACGATATCGATGGTCTTGCTGGTAACAAATAGAGCAATGAGAGCAAACAAAGCCTTTTCCGGATCGAATACGATTCCCGCGAACAGGATCACCAGCCCATCGAACACAGCAACGCAGGCACCTAGACTAAGTCCCGTGTACTTATGCAGGATTTGCGAAGCGATAGAAAAGCCCCCTGTTGAGCCTCTCCCGCGAAAAACGATACCAATTCCGAGCCCGACACCGATCCCGCCGTATATGCTGGCTAGTAGCGGATTGGTTGTCAGCGGCTGCAGATGACTGGTCAGCATGACGCACAGGGGAAGAATAATCGATCCGAGCGCTGCTTTCATGCTGTAATGCCGCTCCAGCATCTTCAGCCCCAGCAAAAATAAAGGGATGTTGCACGCCCATTGAACGATCGCAGGCGGAAAGCCAAACAGATTATGCAAGATCGTTGATAACCCGGATACCCCACCTGATGCAATTTGATTGGGATTCAAAAAAAGATTGAAGCTCGTAGCCAAAACAAGCGAACCGGCGACCAGCATGAAGTACTCCAGTGATTTTCGCTGAGGGCTATTCAGTTGTATGGCTGCACGCTTTCTTCGAGCCATTTGATTCCACTCCTGACATATTCACATAGACCAAAACTCAGTTACACTACCATGTTCTGGTCAAAAAGGAAACCCTTTTTTCCGCCAGGAGCCCTTCCCTACCATCTAAACGAGCCTTGTCGACCAGCAGCAGCGTCCCCTACTGCAATGTCCACTCCGCGAAGGCCTGCTGCGGTGCCAGAAAAGGGTTGGCCATCGTCATCCACAAACGACGCCAGCGTAATACTCGTGCTCCCCCTCGGTACAACTTCCATTCGGTAGCGATACGTGCCATTTACAACAAAGGAAACCTTCCTCCACACAAACGGGTTGTTGTTCGTCACGAGCAAATGCTGCCGAGTAGCCCCGATGTCCGCCAAAATTAGCGTATTGCCCGCTTCAGGAGGGGGAGCATTTGATGTACAGCCTGCGAGGACGAGACCCGCCGTGATACAGGATAGCACCTTGCTCTTCATGCCTATCCCTCCCTCATTTGATATAGGACAGGCTCATGTCAAACAGAAAGTTCGGCGAGCCTGGATGACTGCGATGCACCTGCACAGCCAGCGTATTGCGACCCATGTGCAGCTTGTTTCTATGATTTCGCAAGGAGACTTCGCGATACCATGTCCCTTGATTCGTGATCGCCAGGGAGGATGGCAGGATCAGCCCCGTCCGGATTCCATCCCGCAAAACCTCTTCGCCATTAAAATAGAGGATCAAGCCATCCTCATAGGAAAGCTTCACGATCAGATCCTTCCATTCCTTTGGAGCCTCCCACAGAAAGAATGTATGGCGGAAATAGTATGATGGAGAGGGAGGATCCGGCTTGAAGCGCGTTTGCAGCCGCTTCTCCTCTTGCAAGCGATTCGTATGACCAAAGGGAGCTCGTCCCGTTTTCCATGCGGCGTCCGAATAATCAGGACTGCGCCAGTCATCTGCCGGCAAGTGAAACGGCGCCGTGATCGGATTTTCTCCGGTTACATCAAACCCTTCCGGAATGATTGCTTTGATACTGGCATCGCCGCGGTGGTACCTCCAAAGCTGCTGAATACCCACGGCTACCGTTTCCTTGCTGCTTGCAGCAGCCAACACTCCTGCTGAAAGCTCCATCTGATCCAGTGCTTCTCCATCTGCCGTCGTAGCTTTCACGGCCATGTCGTCGTTTTGATAAGAGAGCATCAGCATGTACGATTGATCAATCGAGGCCCCAGGGTTCCAGACTCCGTAGCCTTCGCGGTCCTTTGGCGAAAAATCCGATGGCTCCTGCATGACAGCGGCTTCCAATCCGTAAACGTTTTCCCCAGCTATCACCAGCTCCACCTTCGCCTCTCGCAGCGCCTGCCATAGAACGGGACTTGGCGGTACATCCAAAAGCGCGATATGATGCTGCTTGGGATTGGTCACAGCCTGTGCATGCACCCAAGCGGCCTGCTCTTTTTCCAGCCGATCCGAACGCAAGAAAAGGAATCTCGCATTGCCGTAATCCACGGTGTACACCGTGCGACCGAGGTCTAGTGTCGGCTGCTGTGGAAGATATCCGTACAGCTGGTTAAACTGTTCTTCGCTTCTCGTACGATCGTAGATAGGATAAACAAAGGGAAGTGGTTTTGCTGGATCGGGCGAGTAGAGCTGATCAGGCAATGCGAAAATGGCCTTTCCCTGCTGTCCAGACATCCATTCGTGAAGGTCCGGTATTTGGCTTTTCTTCGTTATGTATCCAAACTGAAAGCTGTCGCCGCCCGTTTCTTTCAAAGTTGCATATCCTTCTATGGGAATACGAGTCCAGAACAAGGAGCTCGCCATCACAAGCAGCACCACGGTGCTCCCTATCAACATAGGAAAGCGATTCCGATCACTCACGTTGTCACTTTCTCCTTTCTACTCCGGCAAACCCGGTGGCCAGCCCAAAAAGGCATGATACACGGGAGGCCATATCGCGACGATGATAATCGCGAAGCCAATGACAAACAGTACCGCTGCTTTGCGGATCGAGGTATCACGTCCTTTGAGCAGAAAATGGAGAATCAGCCAGCTGCAAAGCCATAGCAAAAGCCCGATCACTTCTTTCCCAGCAAACGGACCAATTCCCCACCAGCCAGGTACCCAGCTCCCGAGCTTGAGCAAAACAGGTTTACTTCCTGCAGGGTCCGCTGTGCTCCATAAATGGCTGCCAGCCACTCCCGCTAATCCCAGCCAAAGCGCCCCCAGTGCTGCGCTCATCTCTCCGCTTTTGCGCTCCCTTTTTTGCATGGCACTCTCCCTCTCATAGATGCAAGGTCGTCAACCCTAGTCCCGTCACCAGGCCGATCACCAGACACAGCCAGAGCAGCGCGATTAAAAGCAGTACGACGGATCCCGCATCTTTGTTGTTTCCAAAGCGGCGAAGAATGAATCCTGCCACCACTCCAAGCGGCAGCGGAAACTGAGAAACGAACTCCTTCCATTCCATCACGATGTTGTGAGCGGCAGGCGTATGGGCGAGCAGCCATGACTGTGGACCGTCCGGTGAGCGATAGCCCATGTAGAGCCAGTTGCCCGAAATAATTGCCAGCAGGACAAGCCCATTGGTTAACCAGAGCAATCGCTCCAGCTCGGCATTGCTCCCTCTTTCCTTGCCCAATCGAAAAAATGCAGCATGAAAGGTCCAGCAGCCCATCAGTACCGTCAGTGTCGCCGCCAGCCCGTGGAGTAAGCCTTGCAGCCAAAACGGACCGGTATCCAGCAAATGAAACAAAGGTATGAGCAAAAACAAAAAAGCGGTCACGCATGCTTGCGTAACCGCCAGATCGCGCGTGCGGAACAGCCGTTTCAACATTTCCCACCTCGCTAGCACCTCGATTCTACCCAACAGCTCCTTTCTCTACCGTAAACGAATCGAGCAGATTGTCATCTTTGTCGTATACATTGCAAACCGCTTTTTTCCCATCCACATCGACCGTCATGTAATGAGATGTGACTTTCGGACCTTTCACCACGTTTTTCTTGTCTTCCACGACTTTGCTGTACGGTGAGCCTGCCGCACCCAGTGTCAGCTGATAAATGTCATGAGTAAAATGATAGCCATTCGCATCAAAGTCGCTGTTGATCAGACGTCGGTTGTAGTTATGCTCATGCCCGACAAAAGCGGCAGTCACATTCGCCGCATCCAAAGTGTGCCAGAAAGCATCCCGCTCCGGTTTGTTGCCATCCAGGGAGCGACCGTAGTGCCCGCCAACCGGGTAAGCTGGCACATGAAACATGACGAAGGTGTGATCTTTACCAGGAGCAGACAGCTGCTGCTTCAGCCATGTGCTCTGCGGCTGGTCAATGACGTAATTGCCGTCCTGATCTTCGTGGTCCGTATTCAATGTAATAAAACGCGCGTTGCCATAATCGAAGCTGTAGGCAGTGCGACCATAGCCAGGAACCTGCTCATTTGGCAAATGGGGAAACGCCTTGCCGAATGCTTCAGGATCGTCCTCATGATTTCCCATCGCAGGGTAGTACATGGACAGCGGGTAGTAATCATCCACAATATCCTTCCACTCATCCAGCTCCTTGTCCAGATCGGAACCACCTTGGACCATATCGCCCGTAATCAACAGGAAGCTAGGCTGGGGATCTAGCTTTTTCACATTTTTCAGCAAGGAGCGAAGCGTCTTCTCATTTACACTATCGGAATTGCCCCTGGTATCTCCCATGACGACAAAGCGGAATGAATTTGCACTCGCTCGCGTCTTGCCAATCCCCATCCATTGTGCACAGGCCAAAAGCAAGATAACTCCGCATGACAAGCCAATCCACTTTTTCTTGCTTTCGATCCATTTCATGATGTCTTCCCATCCTCTACGTAAGATTTACCAATCCATGCAAAACATGCGCGGATATACGCATACGGCAAGCCTCGGCCTCTTTTTTAAAATTATCAAAATAAAAGAAAACCTCCTAGGGGCCAAATAAAGGATTGACGGCTTACGAGAAGGGAGCAATAATAATAATTACATAATAATTATTTTAAAGAAGAAGGTGACTGTGTTGGAACACCCAATCTCTAGTTTCACACAGCAAGTAAAGCATCTGGGCAAGCGATTGACCATTCAACGACGAGCAGTCCTGCTCTACATGCTGCATACATTGACCATCCCTGCCCCTACCGCCAAAGACGTTTATCATGCGCTGAAATCCGAAATGCCAAATATTACGCTGTCCACCGTGTACACCTCCCTGCGCTTCTTTGTGAAAATGGGCGTGCTCGAGGAACAGGTGAATCCTGACGCTCCGAACCGCTTCCTATGCAAAATGAGTCCAGAAAATCTTGCTCTGAAGGAAGTCATGTAAGCGAACCGAAAAAAGGTAGCCCCCTTAGTGAGGGCTACCTTTTGCGTATTCATAGACTTCTTTTCCGATCTGACCGAGAACGCGAAGGGCTGACTCCGATTGGACGTCCTGCGACAAAGCTACGATGGAAAACCGGCGGCCTTGCGAAAAGAAAACCCCCACATCATGCTGTCTTCCACTATCCCAACCGGATTTGCAAGCGATCTCCCAATCCGGCGTTGCACCGGGAACAGATGGGAGCAAAGACGGCAGTCCATTTAGCACCTGCTGCCTTTTCATGATCGACACCATTTCTTCACAGGCGTGATGCGAAAGGAACCCGCCTGTTGCGATCGACCCGAGCATCCGAGACACGTCTCCTGGCGTGATCATGTTGTTTTCGGTAATGCCCACCGGATAGATCATGAGCTTGCGGGAGTATTTGCTTTTCTCCATTCCCAGCTCGATCATGGTCTGCTCGATTCTTTGCCTGCCTACGAGGTCGATCAACACGTTTGTGGCCGTATTGTCACTTTGGATAATCATCAGGGTGACCCATTCCCGAATGGTTAGTGCCAGACCCGGAGAAAGAGCAAACAGGATACCCGATCCCCCTACTTGGTCCTCTGCTCGCATAGGAATACGTTCATCCAGCTGAAATGCTGCCTGCGCCGCTGCTGCATACACGGCTGCCATGATCGGCACTTTAATGACGCTCTCTGCGATAAAGGCTTCATCTGGTCGATGGGCAAAGCGCTGTCCGCGATCCAGATCCTCTACAACAACGCCCCAGCTCCCTTCGGCTTTATCCAGCAGCTGTGTAAGCTTTTCACGTAACTGCTCCATCTGCCGATCCTCCTTTCTCTCCCGTCAGATCTGATCCAGCTCTGCTACGGTTCTTTCATTTGTTACATTTCCTGTATTTAGCGTGCTCGTCGGTTCCATCAGCACGACATGACATATTTCAGGCGCTACCGGTCGATGCTCGACGCCTTTGGGAACGATGATAAATTCGCCTTCCTCCACCCATACTTCCCGGTCGCGAAATTGCATCAGCAATCTGCCGCTAACGACCAAAAACAGCTCGTCCTCTGCTTCATGATGGTGCAAGACGAATTCCCCTTGCAGCTTTACGACCTTGATATGAGAATCGTTGACAGTTCCCACGATCTTCGGGCTCCAGCATTCTTCAAACTTCGAAAATTTTTCAGCGAGATTCACTTTGTTCATAGTCGGCCATCCCCCATCTTCCGTTCGATCTTTTAGCCAAACCAAACGCATCTTTTTATCATACAATTGCAAAAACTCTATGGGTAGGTTTATTTTGCAAAGACTTTTCCCATTGAAAAACGCCTGCCTCTTTGGCAAGCGTTACCGTCTGTTCATTCGTTCTTCACCAGTGTTGATATCCCTTCCGCACTGCCTGTGAACGTCTGCAAGGCAAGTGCCCCTGCCCCGAGCATTCCGGCGTCTGGTCCTAGTGAAGCCCGAACAATTCGTGTTTTCTCGTGACCGGCTTTCATCACGTAGCGCTCCGCACTCTGCCGTACGGGATCGAGCAAAAGCTCACCTGCCTCCGAAACACCTCCACCGACGACTACCATATGAGGGTTAAAGAGATTCACGACCAAGGCAATCGCCCATCCGGTAATGTCGCAGACCTCCTGCCAAACGTGCGCTGCAATTGGATCACCCTTTTGCACAGCCTCTGCTACCAGATGCGCCGTCAGTTGATTCAGATTGCCTCCTGCCAATTGCCATAAAGGGAGCATCTTCGCTTCTTCGGGGATCTCCCGAATTGCCCTAGCCAATTTTTCCTTTGCCAGTCGGACGATCCCTGCAGCAGAGGCAACTGTCTCTACACAGCCTGCTTTCCCACAGTTGCAGACAGCTTGATTGCCTGGAACACTTACATGCCCCAGCTCACCCGATATGCCATGCGCTCCGCGAAGAAGCTGCCCATCGATCATATTTCCCATTCCAATGCCTGTGCCGATCGGGATAAAGGTCATATGGCTGACGCCTTTGCCTGCCCCGAAAACTGCTTCTCCCAACGTCGCCGTCCGCAAGTCATTCTCGAACGCCAAAGGCAGCCGAACCGCTTCCAAGAGCGGCGTCCGCACGTCCACCTGACGCAGACTCAAATTGGGCGAGTGTATAGAAAAGCCGTTTGGTCCATCAAACGGTCCGGGAAAGCCCACGCCCACCGCTTCTACGGAAACGTTCACACGGCTCTTCAGTTCCTCGATCAATCCGGCCATCCGCTCGATCAAAAGAGGGAGATTGTTGTGCAGCTTCGTATCCCGGCTACCCCGAGCAAGAATGCGCCCTGTTTCGTCGAGTACTGCTCCTTTCATCGTCGTTCCGCCAACATCCAGGCCGATTACGTGCCGCATGCGCAAGCCTCCTAACTGTCCTTCACAAGCCCGCAGCCTCCACATGGCTGCCTATGACTGTAACTGCTTCAACAAACGCGCAACCGTGTCGATGTCGACGATTCCCGCTCCTACCGACAGGGCATTCGCCGCAGCGCTCGCCATCCCTAGCTGCGCTGCTGCCCTCCACTCCATTCCTTTCAGCTTGCCACAGGCAGTCCCTGCCAGCAGGGCATCGCCGCAGCCCACTGGATTGACGACTTGCTCCAGCGCAGTGCCGGGGAGATGCACGTGCTCGTCGCATTCCGAAAACCATGCGCCATCTGCTCCTAGCGATAAAAGAACTCGCTCTGCTCCGAGCGCCTGAATGTCTCGCAAGGCTGCAATGATCGCTTCCTCGCTCGAGAGCGCATACCCGAGCAGCGCTTCTGCTTCTTCCCGATTTGGCTTCACCAGATGGGGCTTGCCTTTTAATCCGTGCACAAGCGCAGGTCCACTCGCATCCAGTACGGGCAGCGCCCCTGATTGCCGCACCTGCTCGATCAAATGCTGGTACGCATCTGCTGGCACCCCTGCACAAAGACTGCCAGAGAAAGTAACCATCCTCGCTTGGCTGGCCAAAAGCTTCAGCTTGCTCTGCAGCTGGGCAAAGCCTTCTTCTGTGACAACTGGCCCCTGCTCCAAAACCTCCGTGACCTCGCCGCTCTCTTCATCCAGCAGGGTGTGGCAGCAGCGCGATTCTCCTTCTGTCTCGACAAACGCGGGAGTGATTCCTGCCTTGGCGCAGCCCTCGGCAATAAACCGCCCGTTGTACCCGGCGATAAAGCCTGTCGCAATCACATCTGCCCCAAGCGTTCGTGCGACACGCGCTACATTGATCCCTTTGCCTCCTGGCAGACTGAGCTGTTCCTTTGTCCGATGCAATTTTCCTGGCCGAAATCGCTCGAGCTTGTATGTTTTGTCTATCGCGGCATTCAACGTAACCGTCACCAGCATCCTAACGTACCTGCACCTGAACGAGCGGCTGCCCCATCTTGCTCTTGAACAGGTTGATGACCTCGACTGGCGTGGGATCGACCCCGCGAATGAGCGCCGTATACAACGATACGTAATCAGCCAGATATACGATGGAGAAAAGTCGAGCCATTCTCGATACACCCTGGGAGCGAACGACCTGCACGGCTCCGGCACGCTCACGCAGAATGTCCGCACTGATCTCCACCCGCTTGGCTGTCTTGTCGCTGTCTTCCACATCGCGAATCAAGGTAAAATGATAGCCTTTCAGCATAGCGGCAGGCGCATCCCAGCCAACTGCCTCATCGTGGTGCAGACTGGGAATCGCGTTCCAAAACGCCATGACTTTACTGTTTTCTCCCAGCTGATTTTTCCATCTCCAAGCAGGTGCATCAAAAAAGGGCAGCGTCCCGTAAATGACTGGCGTCAAACCATCCATCTGCTGAGCGATTTGCTTGGCAAGATTGAATGCCAGTGGCGCTTGCAAGCCGTACTCTTCACGCAGCCGAGAAAATAACTGGATCGTCTCTGCTACCTCACCGCTCTTGTCCGCCACCAGCCCCAGCTTGGTCAAAACGGTGAGCATCGGCAAGAAAATATAGCCGAGCACGATTCGCGGCATCATTCCTCCCGGTACCAAAAGATGAGCGTGTCCGTGGATTTGCGCCAGCTCCAGCACTTTGCCGCCGGCTGTGATCACCGCGATCTGTGCCTTTGCTTCTATCGCCTGCTCGTATCCGCTTACGATTTCCTCCGTATTGCCCGAGTGGCTGACGACGATGACGAGAGTGCGTTCGTCGACAAAAGCAGGGATCGTATAGCCTTGGTTGAGCTGCAAAGGCACGCGCAGCTCGTCAAACAGATAGGATTTCAGCAAATTCACACTGGCAGCAGACCCACCACCTGTCCCCAGCACAACGATCCGATCAATCGGAGCTGTAATCGAGGAAAGGTCGAATTGACCGGATAATTGCCATCCTTCTGAAAATTGTTTGTCGTATTCATCCGTATCCCGCAGCGCGAGAATGGTATCGAGCTTTTCAACTGCAGCACGATCATCCAAATTGACCCGCATGTCCATTCACCCTCCCATATTGTTTTCGTTTATTGCCCAGCGGCTTTGCCGACGCAGCCGCACATAGCCATTTTTGCCTGCGCAATCGCTTTTACCGCTTGCTTCGCCCGCTTCATATACGTCCGCGGATCATTTTCCTGCGGGTTTTCCCCGAAGACCTGCTTGATCGCATCGGAAAAAGCGATACGGAGCTCCGTAGCTACATTCATTTTTGCCATCCCGAGTGCAACAGCCCGCTTCACCTGTTCTTCCGGAATACCCGATCCTCCGTGGAGCACCAATGGCACACCCACTCTCTCCGCAATTTGCTCCAGACGGGAGAACGCTATTTTGGGCTCCCCTTTGTACATTCCGTGAGCCGTGCCGATCGCAGGAGCCAGCGTGTCGACACCTGTCAAGGCAGCGAATTCTTCGCACTCTTTGGGGTCAGCCAAAACAGCATCTTCTTCCTCAACGACCAGCTCGTCCTCGACTCCCCCCACTTTCCCCAGCTCTGCTTCAACGTTCACCCCGCAGCGATGGGCCAGCTCGACGACCCGTTTTGTCTGCTCCACGTTTTGCGAAAACGGTTGCATGGAAGCGTCAATCATCACCGACGTATAGCCTGCTTGGATGCAGCGCTCGATCAGCTCGTAGTCGTGGCAGTGATCCAGATGCAGGGCGATCGGGACTTGAACGGATTTTGCGGCAACCTTCGCAATCGCTGCCACATACTCCGGCCCCAGATGCTTGACCGTCCCTACCGTCGTCTGCAGAATCAGCGGAGATTGGGCTTCCTCCGCTGCTTCCACTACCGCCTGCAGCATTTCCATCGTGTGCACGTTGAACGCACCGATGCAGTACGCTTCCTTCCTGGCTCGCCTCAGCATTTCCGTCGATGATACCAATGACATGTCTGGATCACTCCTAGTCTCTTAGGCTTGTGCTACTTCAATCTTGACCCCCAGCTCTTGAAACGAGGCGTGCGTCTGCGGGTACAGCCGATCGGTAATGATCCGGTCCACATCAGACAGATCGGCAAAGCTGCTGAAATGGGTTTCCCCGAATTTCGTATGATCCGCCAGCACATACACCTTGCGAGCGCGCGACATCATGACCCGGTTCACATTGCTCTCAGCCAGTGACAGCGTGGAAAATCCATCGCGCTCATGTATGCCGTCTGCTCCGATGAAGCATTTGTAAACGGACAGCTTTTTCAAATTGTCCTCTGCGACAGCCCCGACGAGAGCAAATGATTTCGCCCGCATCTCTCCCCCGATCAAAATGACCTGATGGACTCCCTGGCTGTTCAGCTCCATGGCAATATTGACTGCATTGGTCACGATCGTCAGCTCCGCGATCTGCCCGAGCAGCTTGGCGAATTCCATCGTCGTCGATCCCGCTCCGAGTATCAGCGTGTCACCTGGCTGCACATGTGACAGAGCCTGGCGAGCGATCTGCGCCTTTTCCTCCGTGCGTTCTGCCTGCTTTTCCGTAAAGCTTCGCTCCAGAGGCAAAAAGCTTGTAATAGACGCACCACCATGCACTCTCGACAGCAGCCCTTCCTGCTCCAGCTTGATCAGATCTTTGCGAATGGTGACCTCAGATACATCCAAAAGCTTGCTCAGCTTCGCGACAGTTACCGTTTTTTCCTTGTTCACATTCTCCAGTATCTTGCTGTGTCTTTCTGTCGCCAACATGATAAAGCTCCTCCTCGTGATGAAATCTCGACAGACACCTGTTCCATTTCATTATCTCGTTTCGTTTTGTTTCGAATAGTTTCGTTTCATTTCATAATCATCCTATCATTCCAAATCTTCCGTGTCAAACAAAAGGGAATTTTCTAAAAACAACAAAAAAAGCCGAAACGTCCACTTGAGTGACGTCGGCTTTCATTTCCCTTATTCTTCTCCCGGCTAACCAAGGAAGCTGTTTTTTAACGTCCGTACTTTCCCCGCATCCACGTAGCGGAGAGCCTGGCCCTCTTCACGGACGCCTGTACCGACGTGAATCTCACTCACACCGGTTTTTTCCGCAAGCCCCTTCGCATTTTGCAGAGTCAACCCACTTCCCGCCAAAATAGACAGCTGGGTATGCTCGGTCAGTTGGACAAGGTTTGCGATGCATTCGGCACCCTCGATCGCATTCTTTTGTCCACCAGAAGTCAGGATGTGACGCACCTGCGGGTATCTGAGCAAAATCTTGGCTGCTGCCAGCTGGTCTGTCGCCTCATCGAAAGCACGGTGAAAGGTCACATCCAGTCCGTCCGCCTCAGGCAGAAGCATTTCCAACCCGCGCACATCCAGCTTTCGATCATCGGTCAGCATCCCAATCACAATCCCAGCCGCTCCGATCTCTCGGATCACGCGCACGTCCTCCCGCATGACATAGCATTCATCCTGCGTGTAGCAAAACGACTGAGCATGTGGACGTACCATGACATTAACCGGAATGGATACGGCTTTTACCACGGCTTCGATCAAGCCCCAGCTGGGAGTCAAACCACCTTCCAAAATGCCTGTAATCAGCTCCAGCCGGTCTGCTCCACCTAGCTCTGCCCGCTTGGCATCCTCCACTGAAGTCGCAATTACTTCCACGATCATGTTTCCATTCCTCCGCTTTATTGCCATAATGTGGTCATTGTATATGGTGGGAGGGGTTTGTGCAAGTTTATCGAATGGTTGCGCAATTTATCGCCGCTCAAGCGTAAATACGGCCCGTTTTTCACCGACGACCAGCTGGTTATCGTTTTTAATTTCCGTTGGAACGAGGTCGTGCAGCCGTTGAATCGTTTCCTGGTTCTCGTAGTTGATCTGCGTCAGAATCGAGGCAATGATGAGCGGCCACACCTGCTCGGACCCATCGATGACCTTCAGTGAAAAGCTGATTCTTTCCTTTTTCAAGGCAAAACCGTAAACACCCATGGCGCCGCCTTTGGCGATGATATTCGGGTCTTCCAGAAGAGCCGTGCAGGTGAAGTTGTGGCTGGCAATGATATCTGGGTTTTCCGTCATCCAGCCCGTAATCTTGACCACGGCTGCCCGCATCTCCTCGTCTTCGATCAAATCCGGGCAAGCGAGCTTCAGGTAGGAGATCGCCAAATGCTTGAGCGGCAAGGCAAACACCGGGAACCCACATCCGTCAACGCCTAGCTGGATCTGCTCTCTTGGATATTCCGCCAGCTCGGCAAACGCCGTGAGTGCCTCCTGCTGAGCCGGATGATCCATCTCATAGTAGTCATGCGTGGAATAACCGCGTTCTTTGGACAAAGCCAGAAAGCCCAGATGCTTACCTGAGCAATTGTGAAACAGTCTGCGCTTGGACACACCCTGCGTCAAACAAGCGAATTTCGGTTCTTCATTTAAAGGGTAGGTGGGATTGGTAAGAAGCTCCTCTTCCCTGATCCCGGTCTTGGCCAGCACCGATTCCAATGCTTCCATGTGGTAGACTTCGCCGCGATGAGACGCCGTGAACAAAGCCGCTTCTCTGCTCGTTAATCCGAACTTTTCATCGATTTTCTCTCTGGCGACGGGAATCGCCTGAAAGGGTTTGGCAGCAGAGCGCAAAAAGGCTACATGCATGTCGTCCCCAGATGAATAGATCACTTCACCGCGATCGTTTACCCCGCATACAATCCCTGCATGAATATTCTCCAACACACCTCCGCGAAATTCTTCTACTAATGTACTGAATTTCATCCTCGTCAACCTCTCCATAGCAGGATCACTACGACTTTGCAACGCCATACTAGCAGGCGTCTACCCAAGCGTCAATGAAGAATTGCAAAATTACAACAGTCCATAAAGGAAGCATTCTGTTGTATACTATCCTTGGGTGCAGCCCGGCTGTGCCCAATCACATACGAAATCCATGCGGACAGCATGGGAGAGGTTCGCGAACTCCCTCTATAAAAAACTAATGTGTACACAGTACCTTTCTTTGGTATTGTTTTGTTTTTTTATGAGTCTGGTTCAAGAACTCTCTTTCTTCCCACTACGGAAAAGGAGATGGAGAGCGATGAAAAAGGAAAAAGCCATCGTTGTATTCAGCGGAGGACAGGACAGCACGACTTGCCTGTTCTGGGCGAAGCAGCAATTTGGCGAAGTAGAAACTATCACGTTTGACTACGGGCAGCGGCACAAGCTGGAAATCGAATGTGCCCAGCAAATCGCCCGCGAGCTCGGCGTGAGCAACACGGTATTGGATATGAGCCTGCTTAATCAGCTGGCACCCAATGCCCTCACCCGCACCGACATTGACATCACCCAAGAAGAAGGTCAGCTTCCTTCTACGTTCGTCGACGGTCGCAACCTGCTGTTTTTATCTTTTGCAGGTGTATTCGCCAAACAGCGAGGCGCGCGTCATCTCGTCACCGGCGTATGCGAAACGGACTTTAGCGGCTATCCCGACTGCAGCGATTCGTTCGTCAAATCGCTGAATGTGACACTGAACCTGGCGATGGACTATCCATTTGTCATCCACACCCCACTTATGTGGTTGAACAAAGCGGAAACATGGAAGCTGGCGGACGATCTGGGTGCCTTCACCTATATCCGCGAGAAAACCCTCACCTGCTACAACGGCATCAAAGGGGACGGCTGCGGCAAATGCCCTGCCTGCCATCTGCGAAAAGCCGGACTTACCACGTATCTTTCCGAGAAAAACCAGCAAGGAGCGCATTCCTGATGAGCGGGAACTTTGACTTCCGCATCGTCGACCGCATGCAGCAGCTTGGCACACACATCGAAAAATCCCAGCTGCGCTATCACAACAAACGCGTCTTGGTCAGCAAGGAATTTACCTTTGACGCCGCTCACCATCTGCACGCCTACGAAGGAAAATGCAAAAATCTGCACGGACACACGTATCAGGTCGTCTTTGGCATTAGTGGCTATCCGGACGAAATCGGATTGGTCATCGACTTCGGTGACATCAAGCAAATCTGGAAAGAGCACATCGAGATTTATCTGGATCACCGCTATTTGAATGAAATGCTCCCACCGATGAATACCACAGCAGAAAACATGGTTGTCTGGATTTTCGAGCAGATGGAACAGCAGCTTGCCTCAGAAGCTTACCGTGACCGTTACAATGGAGCGCGTGTGGAGTTCGTTCGCCTGTTTGAGACGCCCACCAGTTACGCCGAAGCCAGACGGGAGTGGATGTACGAATGAGTCGGATCCCCGTGCTGGAAATCTTCGGACCCACCATTCAAGGAGAGGGCATGGTCATCGGACAAAAAACGATGTTCGTGCGTACGGCCGGCTGCGATTACCGCTGCAGCTGGTGTGACTCTGCTTTTACCTGGGATGGCTCTGCCAAGGATGAGATTAAACAGATGACGGCTGAGGAAATCTGGGAAGAGCTCTACCGTCTTGGCGGGGACTGTTTTTCGCACGTAACCATCTCCGGCGGAAACCCGGCATTGCTTGCGAGCATCGATGGATTGGTAGAGCTGTTACAGTCACGTGGCATTCGCTCTGCAGTCGAGACGCAGGGCAGCAAATGGCAGGACTGGCTGGCTCAGATTGACGATGTCACTCTTTCGCCGAAGCCGCCGAGCTCCGGGATGAAAACAGACTTTGATGTGCTGGATCAGATTGTGGCAAATCTGCTTTGCGCCAAACACAGCGGAGTCAGTCTGAAAGTCGTCATTTTCGACGAGGCAGACTTCGAATACGCGCGCGGCATCCACAGACGCTATCCCAGCATTCCATTTTACTTGCAGCCAGGCAATGCCGACCTCGTCGAAGCGAATACCGAGGAGCTGCGCACCAAGCTGCTGGAAACGTTTGAATGGCTGATCAATATGGCGATGGCTGCCCCTGATTTAAATGATGTGAAAGTATTGCCGCAGCTCCACGCTCTGGTGTGGGGGAACAAACGCGGCGTGTAAATAGAACGACACTGAAAAACCTTAATGAAACGAGGAGACAATCTTATATGGCAAACCAGCAGGAACGCGATCTTACTTCCTTGACGCTCTTAGGCAACCAAGGCACGACTTACCCGCAAACCTATGACCCAAGTGTACTGGAGTCCTTTGACAACAAGCATCCGTACCGCGATTACTTCGTGAAATTCAACTGCCCGGAGTTCACCAGCCTGTGCCCGATCACCGGTCAGCCTGACTTTGCGACGATCTACATCAGCTACATTCCCGACATCAAAATGGTCGAGAGCAAGGCGCTCAAGCTGTACTTGTTCTCGTTCCGCAATCACGGAGACTTCCACGAGGACTGTGTCAATATCATCATGAACGACCTGATCAAGCTCATGGATCCGCGCTACATCGAAGTGTGGGGCAAATTCACCCCGCGCGGCGGCATTTCCATCGATCCGTATTGCAACTACGGCAAGCCAGGGACCAAGTATGAGGAAATGGCGATGCATCGCTTGATGAACCATGATATGTACCCGGAGAAAGTCGATAATCGGTAGAAGTAGATAGCGTTGCTAACGAAAAAGGGGCTGTCCCAAGAGCCATAAAAATGGCTGAGGGATAACCCCTTCTTTTTTTCTGTCTAAAGAAGACCGCGAGCACAGATCCCAAGACTCATTCTTAAACCGACTGCAGAACGTCTACCACCAAACTCCGATCCGTCTCTTCTCCATGCAGTTTCTCGGTAGGCTCGAAGCCTGGCATTCCCTTGTGAAACGTTGCGATATGATCCGCAAGGCTACTGTCATCAATAGGAATGTGACTGATTTTCACTTTCCCCTCAGAAAGATCAACTACCCGGAAAGCTGGAATGTCCAGGCATGCAGCGGTTTGTATGTAGTGCCAGCCGTCCTGCTGAACAATTAAATTCACGTGGTTATGCCCGCAGAAATAGAAGCCGTATCCTTCCTTCTTCTTCAAAACTTCCTTTATATTAATGTCCGGATGAATGGATCCTTTCTCATTGGTAGAACGTGCTGTCGTCGCATATACCGGATGATGGGCGAAAATAAAGACCGGTTTGTCCCCGGATGTTTCGAGCTGAGATTGCAGCCATTGCAGCTGCTCCTCATCCATCTCTCCCCCCCAGTCATCCTCATTCATTTCTTTGGTCGTATCGATAAAAAGGAGCATGACTTCTTCCATATCGATAGCGTGGTATCGCTGCTGCCCGGTTATGGTCGAGATTTCGGTTTTAGGAAGAGATAGCGTGTCGTGGTTGCCGAGCACGTGGATAAAGGGGCGTCCGCTGCTTTCGATCGAGTCAATTACGAATTCGAGCTCTTCCGGGTGGCCCTCATGCGTCAGGTCACCCAAGGAAATATGGAGATCTGCATCCCAACTATTTTGTTTCCTTTTGATTGTAAGGGCGAAGTATTAACCTAGTTGTTGGCTGTAAGAAGGAATCTTAAGATTTTGTTAAAGTGCAGAGGGGGATTAGTCGAGAATAGTATACTGTCAGATGGATCGATACTTACGGATCATACGGAAGGAACCCTAGCGGAAGGATCATACAGATAGTTACAGCTAGACATGAGTGGCACGATCAAACTCCTGATCTCGCACAAAAAAGACCCGAATCGATCACCTGCCTAGATCCGGGCCCTCCTGTATTCTCCTCATTCAACCCACGCCTTGCTGCTTGACGCTATTTGTTTTCTCGCTGCTTTCCCCTCGCTTGTGCTGGACATCTTCAAAGCGTTGGCTCAGCCTTGCCAAGACAAAGGAAATAATAACAGAGAAAATGACAATTCCATAAAACCCGGCTCCAATTCCAATGCCGATGCCCCCGGCGAAAAAGATCATCGCAGCCGAGGTCAAGCCCTTTACCTGCAAGCCATCCTTCAAGATCACGCCTGCTCCCAAAAAGCCCAGCCCGGTCACGATTTGCGCTGCCAATCGCATCGGATCCATCATCGTTCCGCTGTTCGGGGTACTGTACATTTTTGCACTATAAATGGAGACCAGCGTAATCAGCGTGCAGGCGACAGAAACGTACATATACGTTTTCAGACCAGCTGGCTTGTTTCGATGCGAGCGATCCCACCCGATGAACATGCCGAGTAAAGCACTGACGACAACACGGATATACATCTCCAGATTCATAAAGACATGCTGCTCGTAAATGACATTCAAATATTCCATCCCAAGCACCTTCTTTTAGCGATAGAGACATTATATGCGCTCGTTTGTTGAAAAGACCGGCGGAACTGAATTTGGGACGAACAAAGCAGATACCAGCGAAATGGCACCAATGACAATGATGAACAGACCGACTGGCACCCAAGAGCCGTTAAAGGAATGGATAAGCGTAGTCGCGATTAAAGGCGCCATTTCCCCTGCAAGCGCAGCCCCTACTTGATAGCCTACCGAAATGCCTGTATACCTCACCCTAGCGCCAAACATATCCGAAACAAGCGTCCCCATGACCGCCGTGATTACGCTCCATAGCCCCATTCCCAAAACGGTAGCCAGCGTCAGAGTATAGACTGATTGATAGGAGAGCAGCTGAAAATACGGGAAACGAAGAGCATCATTCCAGATGTGCCCATGATAAAAATTCTCTTTCTGCCGATTTTGTCTGCCAGCATCCCGGTGACAGGAATGACAAAAGCGGAGGACAATGTCCCGAGTGTGACTGCGTTCAAAACCGCCCCTCGTTCCATATGGAGCTGCCCTGTTGCATAGGAGAGGACGAATGTCGCGAAAATATAAAAAGGCGCCGATTCTACCAGCTGATCCCATCTTCGGAATACTGCCGCCAAAGCCTCGCTTGCTTTCCGGAGAATACTCCACAGCTAAGAGCAAAGCCCCTCCCCATTCTCCGCCGATCCCGATCCCCTGAATCAGACGAAGCAAAACGAGCAAGCAGGGAGCCCATCACGTCTCCAGCAGCTACTGCCCCGAGAGAACCTCCTTTTCCTATTTACAGCATCCGCTCCAGCTGAATATCCAGCGGCTCCCTTTCATAGATTCGCTGATTGATTTCAGCAGCAAGCACGCAGCCTGCCGAACGATAAAAATGCTGGGTCTCGATAGATGGATGTGCCGCTATGTACAGCTTTTTGGCTCCGAGAGTTTTTGCTTTTTCACAGCACAGGGCAAACAACGTCCCTCCGATGCGCTTGCCCCTTTGCTCGTTGCTTACGTGGATATAAGGAAGTTCTACGTATTCACCCTGACTGCCAAACAGTTCTCCCTCGATATTGGCAAAGCCAACCAGCGTATCGGTAGCGAAAGCACCCACGACAACGCCGCCCTCGCGCACACATCGCTGCAGATCCTGCAAAACCAGCTGCTTCTTGTCGTCGTCCCAGTGATCCACAAAATGATCGTCTTTTTGCTTCCACTCCCCGCCTTCGATATACCAGACGCGTTTCGTCTCCTGATAGCGGTTAAAGGATCGCAGCAGAGAAGCGTCCAGCTCTGCTGGCGAAAGCTCTCTGTAGCGGATTTCTTCCATAAATCTCGCATCCTTTCTGCCTTTCATGCTATTTCCTTATGCTACCATAGAAGGGAGCTTCTGGCTTGCTTCGCGCATAGGGTTGTGAAACAATATAGCCATTCCCCCCATTCTAAATAAGCTTTCGAAAGGGAGTCCTCTGCATGACAGTAGAACGCTTTGTCCGGGAGACACGCACCTTTAAGGCGAGCCATGTCCTTCCCCCTGACACGAACAACCACAACACTCTTTTCGGTGGCAAGCTAATGTCCTATATCGACGACGTTGCCTCACTCTCTGCCATGAAGCTTGCACGTGGCCCTGTAGTGACAGCCTCGACTGATTCCGTTGACTTTTTGCAGCCTATCCCGATCGACCACGAGGTTTCGCTGGAAGCTTTCGTCACGTGGACGCACAAGACGTCAATGGAGATCTTCGTGAAAATCGTGGCAGAGGATTTGCTCACAGGCGAACGAAATGTTTGTGCGACTTCCTTTTTGACATTCGTCGCTTTAGGAGCAGATGGAAAGCCGACGACAGTTCCGAAAGTCATCCCTGAGACAAAGGAAGAAATCTTCCTGCATGAAAGCGCTCCGGAACGGGCAGATGCCCGCAAGCAGCGCCGCACGCGCAGTAAACATTTGGCCGATCTCCTGGGAACATCCAGACCTTGGGAGACCTGATGTGACCATAACGATAGGAAACCACGTCCCACTTCCACACGGAGTGGGACTGTTTTCTATCTCCTGTATTCGGATCACCCCCTTGCCAAACACAGTCAAAAGTCTTTATACTTTTTGAAGCCCACCATATAAGAGGTGATTGATATGACACAGCTGGAATTAACGACCCTGATTGCCTATCTCGCATTTACGGTCTTTTTTCTGGTCGCGTACAAGCTGGATCAGTTTTCCCTGCTCGGACTTATTATCGCTCTGCTTGCAACGGCTGTACTGGCTGTTCTCTTTTATGTCATCATGGCAAAATACTGGCCTGCGTTGTAAAACAAGAAAAGGCACAGCCCACCGGAAAAGTGGTGTTGTGCCTTTTGACTGATTATGGATTTTAGGATCGTGTTTCCGGAAAATTTCAAACATACAGCTAAAAAAGAGGACTCCCTGAATGGCAGTCCTCTAGCCTAATGCCTCTACACCTCTTTCAAAAGTCTCTCCAACTTTTTCTGCTGCTCCTTCCGCCTTTTTCGTTCGTGGCGAGCCTCTTCTCCTAATGCCTTCAGCAGCGAGTAACACATCAGTACCATGATTACAGCAAAAGGCAGTGCAGCGACGATCGAAGCCGTCTGAAGTCCTTCCAAACCGCCGCTCAGAAGCAATACTACGGCTGTAGCTGACTGGAGAATGCCCCAAGTGATCTTAACGCGATTGGTCGGGTGTAGATTCCCTTCCGATGACAGCATGCCAAGCACAAATGTGGCAGAATCGGCAGAAGTGATAAAGAACACGGTAATCAAAAAGAGGGCGACAAAGCTCAGGATTTGCCCGAGCGGGAGCTGCTCCAAGGCCAAGAACAAGGCAGTGGAAATGTCCTGATGAACGGCAGAACCGATCGGAGCTTGGTCAAACATTTCGAGGTGGAGCGCAGTTCCTCCAAATACGGAGAACCAGATAAAACTGAGCAGGCTGGGGACGAGCATGACGCAAATGACGAACTCTTTGATGATTCTTCCTTTGGATACACGTGCAATAAAAGTGCCGACGAAAGGTGCCCAGGAAATCCACCACGCCCAGTAAAACAGCGTCCAGTTTGCCACCCAGGTTCCTTGCGTGAAAGGAGTGAGGCGCAAGCTCATCGAGATTAGATTATTTAAATAGCTGCCAAGAGTAGTCGTAAAGGTGTCGAACAAAAAGGCGGTCGGTCCCATGAAAAGGGTGAGAAGCAAGAGGCCGAGAGCCAAAACTAGATTGGTATTGCTAAGAAATTTGATTCCTTTATCCAGTCCAGATGTAGAGGATAAAAGATAGAGCACAGTGATGACTGCGATAATGATGATCTGAACGGTAGGGTTGGAAGGGAGCCCAAAGAGATGGGCAAGACCTCCATTAATTTGTAGGGTCCCCAATCCCAGCGAGGTAGCGACACCAAAGGCGGTGGCAATTATGGCGAGCACATCAATGCCTTTGCCGATGGGGCCATTCACCCGGTCACCGAGCAAAGGATAAAATGTGGAAGAGATGAGCCCCTTGGAACCCTTTCGAAATTGAAAGTAAGCTAGACAGAGAGCGATGACAGCATAAATGGCCCAAGGATGAAGCCCCCAGTGAAAAAAAGCAAAGCGCATGGCAGTCTGTGCTGCCTCTGGCGTCTGACCAGCAACACCTGCAGGAGGAGAAAAATAATGGGAGATTGGCTCCGATGAATCCTTCAGCATCGTAATGTGCAAGCCTGCCCATTCGAGCGTGTCCCACAGGAGAGCAGTTTGGGACGGACAGCCTTCCATATCGGGAAGAATCAGATGGTGGATATTTTTACCGAAAAATAGCTGGAAGCAGAAGGATACGTACGCAGGGAGGCCGATCCGAATGACAACCGCTATCAGCTGCTCTTTTTGACAGATTCAGGTCATGAGGTGGTGCCGGAAGTACAAGAAGCGCTAGGACGCGTCAAGAACAAAACCCGTCAAGGTATTACCGACGACGAGTATGATTTGTTGATAGGCATGCTGAAAACCGTGCTTCACAATCTGACTGACAAAGAGGAGGCGTAAGGGATGATCGTGAATCCGTTCATTGTCGTGGACAACTGCAGTGAGGAGATCAAGTACTATCAGAGCGTTTTTGGCGGCGAGATTGTGATTTTGCGCAAGCAAGGGGATGTGGTGCTAAATGCAGACCTGCATGTTGAGGGAGCTACCCTAAAGTTTGCCGATACTCAAGCAGCAAAGCCGATAGGAAAAGGCGATTACGTGAGAGTCTTTTTACGAATAGAGACAGAGGAAGAGTTCCGAAAGATCTACGGGGAATTTGCGACCGATGGCACTGTGCATACAGAAGTATATGAAGCTCCGTTCAATGGGCTGTTGGCTATCGTTTCCGACCGAAACGGAGTATGCTGGGTGCTTTCTTATTATCGAGAGTAACGCTTATTCGTCTGAAACGATTCTGCTCGTTTGCTTACCAAACACAAAAAGGCTGCTGGAGATGCTCCAAGCAGCCTTGTGAATTTGACTGGATGATTGCTTACGTCTCAACTCGCGGAAAGGCAAGCTTTCCTTTCGCTATCCGAGAGTTAAAGAATGGACGGTTCCTCCTACAACTGCTAAATCCCGCTTCAAAGAAGTGGGCTGTTGTTATGGATTTTGCTTGAGGTAGGCAGCCAGAAGCTGAGCAGCCTGTTTGTTGTATTGGTCGATCAAGGTGCTTGACACATTTGCCCTCTCCGCCTGTGGCAAAGGCAGCGCGAGCTCTTCCCATGCTTTCCCGTTGACGAGAATCATCGGGGTGAGCATTTGTTGCTGTGCTGCAGTGAGCGTTGCCGCCGATAGGCTCTTTGCCTTGGCAGCCTGTTTCCCTGCCGTGGTACGCAGCAGCTCCCGAAAGAACATCTCATGATACTCTCTGTACAGGTCCATCGTCTGGTAGTAGCTCATTTTGCCTCGCTCCACCACCAAACCGCGCTTGCCGGCCCATTCCCACAGTTGGGCAGCTGTCATTTTGCTTACCTGCCCAGTCTCCATGAAATAGGAGAGAGCAAACATATCTTCATCGTTTAATGCCACCCGATCCGGGTTTGCTGGGATGATTCCTTTCCCCACCAGCTCTGTCAGCACCTCTTGCTTCCCTGCTTCTTTTGGCAGCCCAAGGTACAATGCCAGATTCCCGAAGAATTTTTGCTCGCTTGGCACATCTGCTGGCCAGCTGTACGGTTTGTCAAAAGAAAGCAGCTCCAGCGGATTTTGCCGCATCTGGCTCGCGTAAGAAGGAAAGCTCTGCAGCGACATCGGTCGATAGGTTATCGCCGGCTTTTTCGTGAGGAAGGCTGTCTGGAACAGCTCCTGTCCCTCCCGATCGAGATAACCGAACTGCTTGTTTGTGGTGTACACGTAGGTCGGCGCCACTCCTGCCTCATTCCATAGCCCCGGAAACACGTCCTTCATTAAAGCGATCGACTCAAATTTGGCCTCTGTCAGAATCGTACCATCGACTTTCAACAGTCCATACAATCCTGTCTGTTGATCCTGGTAAACGATCGCACCTAATTTGTCTTCTCCCGCAGTCAGGTACTTCAGTGCATGATAGCTTTTGCTGGTCAAGCGTTGACCTTCCGGGGAATAAACGTCCCAGTCAGTTCCTCGCTGTACAAATACGTTATCCAATCCGGTTGACGTTTCGATCGCACTTACTTTGTCAAGCGTTCGCGCTATTTGCCCATTTTTATTGGTCCACACGTCATAGGTACCATCCGGTCGTTGAAGCAGCATAAGACTGTTTTCAGCCGTGAATCTCGCTGAAACGCCTACATAATCGAAATCGCTTACCGGCTGCAGCTGACCGTCTGCGATCCGAACCAATGCCACATAAGCGGAACCCGCTTTTGCGCCCGCTGAATAAAGGTTATTGTCCATTTTCGTAAATACAACAGGTGACTGATCCATCTGTCCTTGCTGCAAAGGAATTTGAATGTCCTTTGTCAGCAGCTCTCCCTGCGGCGTGTACAAATCAGCCACTTTTTCGTCCATCGCGACGATCAGCTTCATCTCTCCACCCTCAAAATAAAGGGAGCGATATGCCTTGCTGATTGGCTGCTGGGTCTTTATATCTACGAGAACGAACCCTTTTTCGGTGCTGCCAGCGGTCGTCACATAATCCGTCAGCGCTTCCTTTCTTGGCTCTGTGTCATTGATGATTCGGCCATCGAATCCGTATGCCGCCGTCGTACCATCCGCCGTGTTTTCAACGATCACCCGATTGGATTTTTGATCGTAGTGGATCACCGTACTCTCCTGCGGTTCAAAGATCCACCCTTTACTCTCGGAATAAAGGCCGATGCGCTTACCGTCTTGTATGCTCAGCATACTGTACGTACCGCCGATCGTGGTAACGGAATCAAACCAGACGGTAGGCTCTGCCATCGGCTGCTCCCACCCGGGAATGAGCCCTTTTTTGCCATCCGCACGAATCAGCAATCGAGCTGCCGGCGGCCCTTCTACCCGTGGATAGGTATAGGGCACGATCGTTTTTCCTCCGATCTCGGCAATGCCGTAGAGCCCCGTTTTCGGATCCTGTCCCAGCACGTGGTGGTTGGCCAGTATTTCTGCTCCCTTTTTAAAGGTTTGCGCCGTTCCTTTGGACAGGGAATGGTAGGTGATGCTGTCTTTTGTCATGGTAGTGTAAACATCTGGTTGGTTAAACTCAGTGCCAACGTCGGCGTATTGCGGCTCGACCAGCATTTTTCCGCCTTTCCACAGCCCCACACCATCTGGCCCTTCTATTCGCACAAACCCGTTATTCAGGAAATACAAGGCTTTGTAGTTCGGTTCCAGCGCGTATTTCCCTTCGACATCCACCAGCCCCTCCTTGCCCCCTGATTGGACTTTCAGATACGCCGTTTTCGGACCACCCTCATTGGGGATCAGCGACGCATTTTTCAGCGTAAATGTTGGCGCAAATGTAACCGGATCATACAGGGTGATTTGATTAGTTGTACTTCCCAGGAAGTACCGAACCGGCTCAGCTGACTGGTCGCTCTCCATTGTCGGGTCCATTAGCTGTACCATCGATAGCTTGCCTGCAAAAGGCGGGATCAGCACTTTTCCTGACGAATCCAGCAGCGTGGATGTCTGACCAATCATCGCAACAACAGTGTCATGCTCATCTGACAAATAGTACGCATGTCCTCCAGCGTATTTTGTGGCTGAGAGTTTTCCTGTGGTCAGGTCCAGGTATTGAAACCATCCGCCCTTTTGAACGATGGCGATCTTTCCTGAGGGAATCAACTCGATGCTGTCCCAGATGGCTGGGGTCATTTCTTTTCCAGTCTTGTTATCGAGAAGACCGTATTTTCCGGCCTTTGTGACAGTTGTGTAGCTGGAATATCGGCTGTATCCATCATAGACAGGAGATGTTACGAGCTTCGTCCCATCGGTAAAACCAATTTGATAGTCGGTGATATACGGCTGCACCTCGGAAAAGCTTGCTGCCTGCGCAGTGGGAAGCCACGCGACGCTTGCACCGAGCAGGAAGGCCGTACAGGCCGTGAATATCTTTCTATTCATCCAGTCGTCCCCTCTCCCTCATCTCTTCTTGCTATTAATCAGACGAAGGAAGGTGGAAAAGGTTTCAATTTCCCCAAGCCTGCTTCCAAACGATCTCCCACATCGTCATGCGCTCCGGAATTAATAAGCATAACGCTTATTAATTCCTATACGTTGAGAAAAAGCCACAGCAGAACGGCCGTTTTCCATCACCGTCAGCAGTGGCTTTTCCTTAATGCTATATCGATACTGCCTTACTTATTTCTCAAACCACTTAATCAGGGCTTGCGTACCGTTGTCCTCCATGCCGTTTGCCGCCAGCTCATCGTACAGCGATTTGGACAGCTCCAAACCTGGCGTCAGGAGGCCCATCTCCTTCGCTGCCTCCAGGGCGATCCCCATGTCTTTGATAAAATGCTTGATGTAAAAGCCCGGTTCGAAGTTCCCTGCGATCATGCGCGGTGCCAGATTGCTGAGGGACCAGCTTCCTGCGGCACCAGCAGCGATGCTTTCGAGCACGCGTGTCGGGTTGAGTCCTGCCTTTTTCGCATAGGAGATTGCTTCGCACACACCGATCATGTTGGTGGCAATTGCAATTTGATTGCACATTTTCGTATGCTGACCGGCACCCGGTCCTCCTTGGAGAACGACATTTGTCCCCATGACCTTCAGCAGCGGCTCTACAGCGTCAAACGCTTCCTGATCGCCGCCTACCATGATCGTCAGACGCGCTTCACGAGCACCGATGTCTCCGCCGGACACGGGTGCATCCAGCGAATGCAGATCGCGCTTTTTCGCTTCCTCGTAAATTTTCACCGCCAAGGATGGCTTGGAGGTCGTCATATCAATTAAAAAAGACCCCGGCTTTGCATGAGTAACGATTCCCTCTGCACCGAGATACACTTCTTCTACATCGCTCGGGTATCCTACCATCGTAATGATTACATCAGAAGCCTCTGCGACTTGTGAAACATGTTCTTTCCACACTGCCCCTTGCTCCAGCAGGTCTTCTGCCTTCGCCTTCGTTCTCGTGTACACGACAACCTGGTAGCCTGCTTTCAAGAAATGAGATGCCATGCTTTTACCCATTACGCCAGTTCCGACAAATCCGATTACGGTCTCTTTTGGTTGTAAAGTCAATTTCGCCACTCCTCTTCGTTCATCTCTATCCGACTCTTTTATTTCTCTGAATCCTTCTATTATTCCTGCTACGCCTGTGCATCTGGAATGATTAACCACATTTCTCTCTGCTTTGTCGAAGAAAAAACAAGGTACCCTTCTTGCACAAAAAATCAAGATATATACGACCTCACCCGATGGCCGATCGTTGCTGCTGCGGTTCAATAATCCGCTTGCCATCATTGGCGATATCGAATTCTTTACCCCCTGCGAGGTCCGCAACACGGTGGAATTCGTTTACCCCAGCTTGCTGGTCGCGATCAGCTACAAGACTTTGCAGGAGCGCTATTTGAATCATCCTCCCTTTCTCCAGTTTATCCTGCAAAAAATAAGTCATAAGCTGTACACCTCTTCCAACTCTACGAGCCTGAATCTTTTGTATCCGGTGGAAAACCGTATCTACGAATAGCACGCTCAGGAGGTCATGTTCTTGCAGGGCATTTTGTATTCTTTACTGGCTGGCGTATTCATTTGCTTGCAAAGTGTGTTTAACGCGCAAGCAAGCGAGAAGCTGGGACTGTGGCAGACAAATGCCATCGTACATGGCTTAGGCTTTCTCGTATCCTTTTCGATCTTCCTGTTTGTCCGTGACGGAGAGTGGCAAAAAATCGGGGAGGTCAACAAGGTTTATTTGCTCGGAGGCGTGTTCGGAGCTTTGATTGTATTTGCTGTGATGAAAGGGATTACTTCAATCGGTCCTGCGTACTCCGTATCCATCCTGCTTATCTCGCAGCTTCTCGTCGCGCTGATCATCGATTCCCTCGGCCTTTTTGGCGTGGAAAAGGTACCTATGAATCTAAACAAGGTCATGGGTATAGGCATCATGATCGCAGGTCTGATCATTTTCAAGCTGAAGTAGTGAAGAACAGCTATTTCCGAAAGAGAGAAGACAAACTGTCGTAGCGGCCTTCTTTTCCTAGCACCGTGTACTTGTAGGATAAAAACGCTGTACTCCCCGCCCCGACAAACAAGGCGATGGCAGAAAGCCCTACCAGCTCCATCGAAGGGGTCAACGCCACCTCTCCCTCTCTGCCGCTGTGCAAATAGGCATGGAGAATCTGAAACAGCCAAAAATGGGAGAACAGCGCCCAGCCCCCCGCCACTATCCAATGCTTCCGGTGAATGGCAGACGTCGCTTGCTGTCGAAGCTCTCGTTTTTTCAGCCAGTTGAGGAAAAATCGATAAAAAAGTGGATTGATCAGCAAATAGCCGTAAAAAATCAGCGCTAAGGACGTATGCTGGAAGAGCGTGCTCATCCCCTGTGGAATAAAAACCAGTCCAAAAGGCGTCATCACAAAAGTCAGCAAATAAGATTGCAGCGAGAAAAGAAGCGATTCATACATACCTGGGTTGTCCCCTCCCATGCAGCTTATTCGAGTTCCTTCTCTACCTTAGCAAAATGATTCAGCGAAGCGCATCTAACGAAAGTTAGTACTTTGCTAGATTCCACGTCTTTCGCAGCTTTACTTGCGATCCGACAATGCGATCAATACCCCACGCTTCGCATAAAAACGAGAAAAGTCGTCGAGGCCCAGATGGACGTTTTCCTGGGTAGCCGCCGTATGCCCGGATGGATTGTGAAAAATGAGCTCCCGCCTCTCGCTGTTTTTGCCGAACACGTACACAAGATGACCTCCAAGTCTTGGCGGCGTTACCTCGGGTGTGCGAATGGCAGGATGAACAGAAGCGATGTACACATAGCCCTGATCGAGCAGATCGTAGATTTCTTCGATCGGCGTTTGTTCCTTTACTTCGGCCAAAAGCCCGAACTGCTCGTTGATATAGGTCACAAACGGCCGATAGATCAATCCTTTGATAGAACCATCCTCTTCGACTACATAGCCACCGTACTCTCTGCACGGACGCATCAGCGCAAGCGTGGGAATGACACGGCCCTGCTCATGTGCGAGCAGCATTTTCAAGCAAGCCATTCCACAAATATGAGAGCTCCAGCGCGCATACTCTTGTGGATCTGCTGCCCCTGACAGCTGCCACAGCGGGTCATCCTCAGCATTCATTTTTCCAGATATCAAATCCAGAACCCGCTCGCGAGACTCGAATTGACTGAAATAAGGCACTTTCATCTCTCATCTCCCCTTTCCCAATCGCTCCAATATTCTCCTAATCTTACGCTATTCTCTCTGCAGCGAGCAACCAGACTTCCTGACGAATGCAAATACATAAAGGCACCCCTACCATAGCAGGAATGCCTTTGCTCATTACTCCATATCCTCCAAAGCAACCAGCTTACGGACTCGTTTTTCAAACGTCGCGATCTGGTTGTAGCCAGCTTTGCGAAGCTGTTGCCGTGCCCCTGCCAGATAGCTCCCAATGTGATCCGGAAAATGAGAGTCGGAGGAAGTCGTGATAGGCACCCCATGCTCATGCAGGATTTGCAAGAAGCTGTAGCTCGGGCACATCTCCTTGACTGGATAGCGATAATAGAGGCCCGTATTGATCTCTGTTGCGACGCCGCTCTCTTGCAGGGCACGGGCGATTCGCTGATAAAGCGGGAAAAGCTGTTCCTCTTTGGGACGATAGCCAAAGGCTTTCAAATTGTCTAAATGGGCGACGATCTCAAACAGTTTGCTTCTGATCGCTTTTTCGATCACGTGAAAGGTCCTCTCGTACAGACCCAGAAGGTCTTGCTGCTCAAAGCGTTCCTGGGTATCCGGATTATCAAATCCCCAGCCATCGGCAAAGTGAATGGAGCCAATGACATAATCCCAAGGATAAGCAGCAACCATGGGCGCAAGTACGTCTTCACCTCCGTCAAAATAGTCAGCCTCCATCCCGAGGTGCAGCTGTATGCCGTCCGCTTCCCACGCAGGCTTTTGTGACTCGATGAACGACACGAACTCATCGATCGAATTCGTGCATACTTGATCCAGCCACGTTCTCTGGAGCTTCCCCAGCTCATCATCGCCGACTAGAATGTGCTGTTCAAAATACGGTTTGAACTCTCGAAAGCGATACAGGTGATCGACAATCCCGACTTGTTTCAAGCCCTGCTGCTTGGCACGCATGCGGTAGAGGTCGAGCCATTGCGAGTGGAACGCTCCCTGCTGGATGCGGCTTGCCATCCACTCTGAAATTTGCTCCATCCATTCACGCGTGTGACGTTCGTAACCAGTATGGCGAAAGGCAAGCAGTGCATCTGCCGTCCGATTCCACCAGCGCAGCGAGTACGGCCCTTCCTCTAAATGAACATGATAGTCGACTTTCATTCTGTTTCCCCTCTCTTGGCTTGGGAGCTTCTCTCTTTATTTTACAAGCCCTGATTTTCTCGACTGGGTCCATTCTTTCTGTACCAAGGAAACAAATGCCCGAATCGATGCTACTGCTCCGCTACGACCTGAAACGTTTTTAAATGGCGCAACTCCATCTCGCTGACTCACTCGCTTCCCTGCTGTAACGCTGCGGCACAGCTCAGTTTCCCTCTGCCAGCATCGCTTGTTTCATTTATCGTACCACATGGCGCCGGGACTTACTGAGAGATTCGATACGGATGATTGGGAAGGTCAATTTCTATAGGCAATCCCATCTCCTGCACGGATAGCCACAGCGCATCGGCGTCTGCTGCAGGATGACCCTCCGAAACTTCAACGACCTCACTCCTTTCCATAACCCATATTCTTCCTTTCATCATCCCCAATCCTCACAAAAAAGGCAAGCAATCCTTCTCAGATCACTTGCCTTTCCTTTGATTTCTGTCTTATTCAAACCGACTTACGAGCTGTAAAAACAAATCGATGGCCGTGCCGATCTCTTCTTCATCGATGTCAAAACGCGGATGATGATGCGGGTACTGGCTCTTCTCCCCGCCCATGCCGAACATGAGATAGGTGCTTGGACGCTTTTGTCCGTAGAAGGAGAAGTCGTCTGCCCCCATGACTGGCTCGATTTCAACGGCCACATGCTCGCCGTAGCTTTCACGAATGACGCTTTCTGCAAAGCGGCTCATCTCTTTGTCATTCACGAGGGGAGGCGTGCCGAGAATGTACGAGACTTCCCCTACGGCACCGAAAGTCGTACTCATGCCCTCCGCCAGCCTTTTGACTTCCTCAAAAATAAACTGCCGCGTTTCTTCCGAGAACGTACGGATCGTTCCCGTCATGACCGCCTCGTTTGGGATGATATTGTAGTTGGAGCCTGCCAGTACCTGGCCCACCGAAATCACCGCAGGCTGCACAGGATTCACTTTACGGCTGACGATAGCCTGCAGACCGAGCAGGATGTGTCCGGCTACGTAGGTAGGATCTACCGTTTCGTGCGGGGATGATCCATGCCCCCCTTTGCCTGTGATTTTGATCCGAAAGTCATCCGAGGATGCCATCATGGCTCCGTAATGATACCCGATCTTGCCTTTCTCCAGCGATTGCATCAGATGCATGCCGAACACGGCGTCTGCCCCATCAATCGCCCCTTGCTGAACGAGGGCTTCCGCTCCACTAGGCGACATCTCCTCCGAGGACTGAAACAGGAAGAGGATGTTGTGGCGAATCATGCTGCGATTTTCCGACAACCATTTTGCCACAGCGAGTAAGATCGCCGTATGTCCATCATGTCCGCAAACATGCGCCACCCCAGCGACTTTGGAAAGGTACGGCTTCTCCCCTTCCTCCACGATCGGCAAGGCATCGATGTCTGCTCGCAGTGCAATCGTCTTCTGTCCTTCGGTTCCCCGCAAAAATCCTACCAGATTCGGCGCCGGGTAATCCAGAATCTCAATCTGGAGCTCCTCCAGGCACCTTCTGATGTACACGCATGTCTCGTATTCCTGACCGGACAGCTCCGGATTTTCGTGCAAATAACGGCGATGGGCAACCGCCCAATCGGCCAGCTCTTTATCAACGACTGTACGCATTTGCTTCACTCCTTTTTGGGGAAAACGTCTCAACGTTGTTCATCCCTTTTTGTTAAAATGGGCCATAACCGATGGCGTGTGCAACAATGACTGCGATAATGGCAATCCCATACTGAATCATGATCAGCGGGAATATCCACTTGAGCCAGCGGATATAGGAGATGCCTGCCATTCCTACACCAGCAACCGCGATCCCCGGTATGATGATGTTGGAGATCCCATCCCCGAATTGATACGCAAGCACAGCTGTCTGACGGGTAATGCCCACCAGCTCGGACAGCGGTGTCATGATTGGCATGGTCAGAGCGGCCATACCGCTTCCTGATGGAATGACGAAGCTGAGCAGAGTCTGGAAGCCGAGCATGCCTACTGCTGTGAGAGACGGTGGCAGCTCTTTAATCATGTAAGCCGAGTAATAAAGAATCGTATCCATGATATGACCATCGTTTAGCACCACGACAATCGCTCTTGCTACCCCGATAATCATGGCCCCCGCAAGCAACGCAGCTGCCCCCTTCATGAAGGCATCGACCATCTCATTCGCAGACAGGCGGCCGATGATCCCTACAATGGCACCAAGCAGGATGAACAATCCGGCAATCTCCGTAATGTACCAGCCAAACTCGATGACACCGATGGCAATCGTCACCATGTTCAGCATGAAGCAGGTCAGAATCACTTTGTGGCGCCTTTCAAAAACAACGCCTTTGCTCATCATCTGGTCGATATTGGCTGGATCGTAGGAGCCGTAAATACCAAGGGCAGGATTCTTCTTTACCTTCATCGCGTGCCGGTACACAAACGCGACGGCGGTCAAGTACATGACGATAAAGATGACGATACCGCAGGCCCATCCCCGAAAAGGGCGGCAGCTCAGCGATACCTTGGGCAATCCCGATTGTAAACGGATTCATGACTGCCGATGTAAAACCAACTGATGCGCCCAACAGAACGATTGCGGCTCCAGTCATCGCATCGAATCCAAGTGCGACTGCCAAAGGCACGAGAATCGCTATGTACGGCAGCGTCTCCTCGAACATCCCGATCAAAGAGCCGCCAGCTGCGAAAAACAGCATCATAATAGGAATCAACCATTTTTCCCGATGACCGAGCGTTCGTGCCAACGTCACAATGAACGCTTCCATCGCTCCCGTTGCACTCAGAATGCCGTAGGAGCCCCCGATGATGAGCACGAAAAACATAATGCTCGCGGAATCAACCATCCCGGTATGAATGCTGTTTAGGAAACCCATAAAGCTGATCGGTGATGCGTCCGTGTATTGGAAGGAGTCCGATTGTACGACGCTTCTCCCGTTTACCTCCACCCTCGCATACTCACCAGAAGGTACAATATAAGTGAAAACCACGCAGATAGCTAAGATAGCCAATAAGAGCACAAACACATTGATTTCCGTAAGTTTCGCCAAAGAATTACGCTTCAGATGACTCGCCCCCTGACACTCTTTATTTCATTCGGTATAAAAGTAATAGTAGCGAGTTTGGAATTCTTCGAAAATTACAAGCTGCTATGGCAGGCATTTCAAACTGAAATGGTTGTCCGTTCTGCACACAAAAAAACCGCCTGGCTGTCCAGACGGCTTCATTCCCTACTTACATTTGCTTGGTTTGGTTAAACTTCCTGCGATAATACGCGGAGAATCCAGCAATCACAGGGACGAGAACGATGGTTGGGATAAACCATACGATCGGATGCACGGCACTTACGCCCAGCAGCCTGGGAGCGCCAAACACAGTAAAAGCGGTGATCGTGGCAATACAGCAGCCCAGCATGCCTCCCAAATGCTCCATCCACCAATGCATCTTTTTCGCAGGAGGCCGCAGCCAATACAAAAGCTGTGATGCTCCGAGCAGAATTCCGATCAGCGGGAACCATGTAAGGAGCGTAAAGCCGATGCTCGCTCCATAGAGGGAGATGCAGATCCCCGAGATGAGCAGGACTGCGGGAAACAGCAGATCCCCCCACTGACGATGCCCGGTCTTGCGGTTCTTGAAGCGCAGCACACGCAGTCCATACCAGGCTGTCGCCGAGCTCAAAATCGCGATAAAAATCAAAAACCAGGCAAACGCTACAGACTCCACCGTTCCATCGGGGTCAAATCCAATTCGCCACATTCCCATGAACCATGCGGAGATCGCCACGATCGCCATGGAAGCGACGTACACCCAGCCAATTCGGCTGTGCGCTTTTCCTCCCTTTTTCGTTACAATCGGAATCCAGAAGACAGCCAAAGCGGTAAATCCAGCAAGGATGTGCAATACCTTGAAGAGCGTGAAAAAGAACATTGAGCTTTCACCCTTTCTTTTTAACCCTTCGACAACGTGTCATACATGACCTGAAACACATCTTCTCCCGTAAAAGCCTTTATGTTGGGAGAAACTACCGTTTGCACGCGGACACCAAAAGTCAGGATCGAAAACAATGCCGCAGTTTTTTTCGCATCGAGAGTGGCAGGGATCTCTCCTGCTCTTTGACCGACCTCAATCCACTCCTGGGAGTTCTGTATGCTGCGCTCATACAGCGTCTCCAGCATTTCCGCGATTGCTGGGTCCTCCTTTTTGCTGAGCAAGTAAATAAAAATCAGATTGGTTATGTCCTTCGGGTCGTGAATATGACCCAAGGCACCGGAAATGGCCTTCAAGGCACCCTCCAGGCTCTGGTTCCCTTGATCGACGCTTTGATAAAAGTCTCTGCCAATCTGGTCCAAGCGCTTTCTCAGCACGAACCCGAGCAGCTCATCCTTGCTTTTGACGTAGTGATAAATGGCTCCTTTGGAAACCCCGGAGCGCTTAATGATGTCCTGCAGAGTCGTTTGGTGACAGCCCTTTTCCACGACCAATTCTTCCGTGACCGAGAGCAGCAGCTGGAAAGTCGGATTTTGATGAATCGATTGCATAGCTCCTCCTGTTATGTGCGTCGTAAGCCCTTTCCCTCTTCTACATCTACTATACAAACCGACTGGCGGTTTGTCAAATGAGAAGTGATATGAGGTTCCATAAAAAAAGAACAGCATGTGACTGCTGCTCTTTTGTTGAGCTACTTTTCTCCTTAATTGCTTAAAGTTGCCTGAAGAGGATTCTTTTTTATGATCTCTTCTACCTCTTCGTACCCTTCCGGAAATGCGAAGTTATAGCGTGCAGGCAGTGCAAATACGTATTTGCTGTTGCGACCAAGCTCCGTAGGTCCGATAGGCGCTGCTCCGATGTGGAATTTCCCTTCTAAAAGAGCGTTCCATTGCTCAAGAGTAAAGATCATGATGGGAATATCCTGCCGCTGGTTTTGGGGAGTCCACTGGGGGTGTCTGATCGAAATCAGCGGGCCCGTTTCTACAATGGTTTCACCGGTCTCATTGCCTGCAGCCAAGCCCTCCCATGTGCCAGTGACAATCGAATACCCCTTCCAGCTCTCTGGCAAAGAAAAGCGAAAGCCATACGGATCATTTTCGTACGAAATGGGGCCGTGAGTAACAGCAGGCTTACTGTCGTGTTCCGGTTCCCGCACTTGCTCATTTTGGTGTCCGCCATCTGTACACCCGCTTATTGCAAAAAAGAGCAATGTACAGAAAAAAAGCGCAGTATACAGCCTTTTCACACTACTGTACCCCCTTTCTCCTTTCCACTTATTTTAGCGCAATTCATTCCTATTCTATATCGTTTACTTCCCAGCCATACAAAAAAGACTGCCGATCCGATCATCAGCAGTCTCCCTTTTCCAACCGTTTCGCTTACCTGTTCTCCAAAATCTTGTAGTAGAAGACGGAAGCGTCAAATTTTTTGCCAGGCGATTCTGCGTAGAACGGAATGCGCCCTGCTTCTATATAGCCGATGGATTGGTACAACAGATTAGACGGATCTTTCTCCCGTGTATCTAGGACGAGCAGTGTCCGATTTTCCTCTCGCGCCCTTTTCTCTGCGATCGCCATCAGCGTCCTGCCCATTCCTTTTCGCTGCTGGGTCGGATGAACCATCAGCTTGGCGATTTCGGCCCGGTGCTGGGCGTTTTGCTTGGTCGCGAGATGCAACTGAATGCTGCCGACTACGGCTCCATCCAGCCGCGCTACCCATACCACTACGTTATCTGCCAGGACATCTGACCAGTACACACGCGCCACATGCGGATCGAGTGGGGGCAAAAACCCGATTGATGCACCATCCGCCACCACATCAACCAAAAGCTGCGTCAGATCGTTGGCATCCTCGATACTCATTTCCGTAATCTCCTCAAAAACCAGTTCGGCAGACATCGCGACACTCCCCTTAGCTTTTTAGGAAAACAGAAAACTCTTTCTTTTACTATAAGGGAGGAGTACCCGTTTGCATAGGTAAATGTTAGGTTTTCTTACATTAACTTCTCTTCTACCAAGAGTCGACAAATTTTGGAATACTCCCTATAATGAACATGTGGAAAAACAGCTCTCTATCATTCATAGGAGATGGTTACGATTACATACGCTCTATCCTTTTTACTTTCGTTTTGTATCGTGCTCGTGTTGATCCCGCCTTTGGGGAAACTGGCTTTTCGACTGGATTTTGTGGACAAGCCCCGCAAAGACGTTGAACGAAAAATACATCGCGAACCGATTCCGTTGACTGCCAGCTACGCCATTTTCATTGGATTCGCCGCTTCCTTTCTGCTCTTTTCCAAGGAATCGACCGTACAGACCCTGGCTGTTTTGGCAGGCTCTCTTCTGCTCCTGATCATCGGCACAATCGATGACTGGTACAAGACCCAAGGGAAAGACTTTTCGGCTTTGCCAAAAATGATCGTACAAGTATCGGCAGCCGTGCTTGTTTACTTATCTGGCATCACGTTCTCGGGCTTTTACAACCCGTTCAGCGGGGAATATATCCTACTCCCCGTCTGGCTGCAGTTCATCCTCACCATTCTGTGGATTTTTGGTGTCACGACCGTCATCAACTTTTCTGACGGGATGGACGGTCTTGCCGGCGGACTCTCGGCGATCTCGGCGGGAACCCTGTTCGTGGTAGCCTTGGCAAAAGGACAGAGCACCTCGGCTGTGATGGCCATCAGTCTCATCGGGGTGGCACTGGCTTACTTGCGCTACAACAAGCCGCCCGCCAAAATCTTCATGGGCGATGCCGGCGCGACCTTTCTTGGCTTTATACTCGCCGTGATTGCACTCGACGGAGCCTTTAAGCAAGCGACCATTCTTTCGCTGTTCATTCCGATTTTGGCGCTGGGCGTACCGATTTTTGACAATCTCTTCGTGGTGACCAAGCGTTTCTTGCAAGGCAAGCCCATCTATCAGGCTGATGCCAGTCAAGTACACTATCGCTTGCTGCGCACAGGGCTGAATCCCAAGCAGGTTGTTGCCTTCCTCTGCTTGATCAGCGTATGCTTCAGCTTGACCTCTATTATTTTGCTGCTGCTTGGGGTTTGACGAGGCTTTGTGAATCTTACCCAAACATAAAAATGCCGCTGGCTTCCTCGCCCTCGGCATTTTTTGTTTTTCCGCTCTATCAGATTCTCTTTATGTTTGCGGCACCACAGTGGAAGCAGCTTGCTCCTGCTGTTTTTTGTGCTGCAAGCACGCTATGCAGCGTTTGCTCTTTCGCCCGAAATCGGTATAGTACTTGCTCTTTTTGCACGAGCGGCAGGTAATGTACAGGGAGCTGGACAGATTGTAGTTTTCCTCAGGCGTGTTTCTCGCCAGGTGGACCTGCTTGTTGAACTTGATCAGCAGATGCGCCGTATGAATCGCATCGACGAGGGCAGAGTGCAGCCGGCCTTCCTGAACGATGCCTGCTGTATCGATCGCTTCCTTCAAGCTCATTTGTTTGCGATCAGCCAGCATCATGCTGATAGGAGGCTGGATATCATTGTAGTTGCGCATCCAGTCAAAGGGAAGACCAAAGCGAGCGCAATGCTCGATCATCAGCCTTTTGTCATCCATTCCCCACGTGCACAAATAAAAGTCCTGGTCCTCCCCGATCCACTCCATGAAGGAAGCAAACGCCTTGCGGAAGGGGATAAACGTCGGCATGTTCTCTTTATCCAGCCCGATGAACTTGCGAGTACGGTCAGAAATTCTCCGCTCGATCGCAGGAAAGGTGTACCGCTGAAACGTATCTACTTCCACGCCATTTTTGCCGGGCACGACCTTCGCTGCTCCGATCTCGATGATCTCCGGTATTTTATCTCTTTGATGAGTAAGAGTCGTTTCCAAGTCAAACACAATGATTTGCATGATTGTTTCACATCCTGAATAATTTCCTGCTATTTCTATGATGCTCCTATCCTATCATCTTTGACAGAAATCTCCTACTTGTACGGGTAGAAAAAGTTTTTTTCGTGTCACGCATATGAAAAACGCGGGAAACATCACCCGCGTCCTTTGAGAGATCTGCTTCTATTTCCACACTTCCTGATAGACTCTGAGGTAATTCCCGCCGAGAATTCCTTCGATTTCTTCATCCTTGTAGCCGCGCTTCATCAGCTCGCGCGTGATCTCCGGAAGCGAGACATGTCCCTTTACCACGTCAAAAGGCATTTCTTTTGTCTTCGCTATTCTATCCAGCGGCAAATACTTGGTCAGATCATCGCACAGATCCAGCCCCAAGCCGATATACTGTGCTCCGACCAGCTTTCTCATATGGTCGACGTGATCGACCAAACGCTCGATGGTCGCTTCCGCACTCGTGCTCGCTGTAAACATACTGAAAGCGTTCAACCCGATCAGTCCGTCTTTCAACGCAATTGCTTTGATTTGATCATCCGTCAGATTGCGCATCGTTGGCACCAGGGCGCGGCTGTTGGAATGGGACGCTATCACAGGCTTTTCCGATATTTCCATGACATCCCAGAACCCTTCGTCGTTCAAATGGCTCACGTCAATCACGATCCCCAGCTTCTCTGCTTCTTCAATCAGGCGCACCCCGAAATCTGTGATGCCCCCCTTTTTCCCTTCTCTCACCGGGGCGAAAAAGCTGCCATCTCCCGCAAAGTTGCGGCGGCTCCAGACAAGTCCCATCATGCGCACACCAAGCTCATAGTAAATGCGCAGAAGACTCAGGTCGTTGTGCAGCGGCTCTGCTCCTTCCAGAGAAAGGATAAAGGATACCTTTTGCTCTGCTCTTGCCCTGTGGATGTCCTCCAAACTTTTGGCAATGACGATATGTTCAGGCGATTCGGCTGCTTCTGCGTGCAAGGCGCTGATCTGATTGAGTGCCTTGCGCATGCTCATTTCGGGTACGAAGGCATCCTCGACAAACACGGCTGCGACGATCGAGTGCACGCCTCCCTGCTGAAACCGCGGCAGATATTCCGTCTCGATCATTTTCGTCTTGCCATAGCCACGCTGAATTTCCACGTCCATCAACAGATCAAAATGCCCATCCAATACGTGAAAACGGTCGTGAAGCTCTCGTGCCTGCTCTTTCGTCACTTCTGCCATAAAGCTCATCTCCCATCTTTTTTGTCCAGGTAGTTGTAGATCGTGAACTTGGATACGTCCAGCAAATCAGCAACATGCTGCACGGCCCCCTTGATTAAAAAAAGACCTACCTCATCCAGCAGGTGGATAAACTGAATCTTTTCCTCTTTTTGCATCAGCGCAATCGGCTTTCCTGTACGCTTCAGGCAATCCTCAATCATTTGCTCCATGAGGATGGCGACCGTTGGTGCAAAATTCTCTTCGTTGCTCTGCGTTCCACGCTTGTCCTCGATGACCATCATTGATTCCAAGACCGCCTGCGCCATCATGAGGTGTGTCATATCGATGTTGATACACAGGCTGCCGATGATCGTACCGTCCTCATCCTTGATGTAAATCGAGCTGGATTTGATCTGTCTGCCTTTGATCGTGTCATTCCGGTAATTGAGATCAAACGATTCTTCCGATGTCTTCGCATTGCGCAAAGATTGCAGCGCTAGATTGGTGACAGGTGAACCAATCTGCCTGCCGCTGACGTGGCCGTTGTGTATCGCAATAATGGACGAAGAAATATCATTTGTCAGATCGTGCAGAACCACTTCGCAATGCTCTCCGAACGTTCTCGCCAATCCTTCTACCACGGGGATATAGCTTGCTAGAATAGGATGTGTTTTTCTCATGACTTCCTCGCTTTTTCTAGTATGCTCCTTGTCAGCAGATTTTCTTTAACCATACTATTCCGAACATTTCAGTTCAACAATTTTTTGTACACTTTAAAAAATATTTAAAAACGTACTACCGCTTTTGATGAAAGTGAATATCTACCCGTGTCCCCACTCCTGCTTTGGACTCAACAAAGATGCTCCCTCGTCAAAAGCCCTTGAATGCCCATTCGCTGTTGATACTCGTACTGCCGATAGTAACGCGAGATCGGTTCTCCAAAGGAGAGCATGATTTCCATATGCTTGTCTACGATCGCGTCCAGTGCTGCCATCAGGTTCTTCAAACACTTTGGTGTCGCAGTTGCCGGCTTCATCTGGCACTCTTCACTTCTTCTAAAATTTGGTAAACGCAAACAAAAGAACAATTCGCTAGAAATGCGAATTGTCCCTTCTTCTATGGAGCCTATTCGGTTGAATGGTTACGGTTGTTGTACAGTCTGTTTCTTTTGCAGCTGGCGCAGTGCATAGCTCATACGGCGAACCTCGCCTGACTCAGAACGGAAAAAGTCGATCCAGACCACAGAGCTTCCTCTCTTGAACACGAAGCTGTCCGTTTCTACCGGAATCAGAGGATAAGAAACGTCGTCCACTTCGATAAACAGCTGCCCCTCCTTTTGGTCAATGGTCGCATTCAGCCATTCGTCAGACTCGTAGCGGCCTATGTACGCCCTTTGTGCTTCCTCGGTCAATTGCATCGGCACGACCGGATATAGCTCTGCCGCTGCCGGTCGGGAAGCGAGCGAATTCAGGAGTCCCATCACGAGCTCTCTCACCGACACGCCGTCCAGATTGATCAAAACAACGCCCCTCAGCCCTTTTTCAGGCAAAGCAAAAATGTGGGAGCTAATCCCCTTCAATGAGCCGCCATGCTCAATCAGGAGACCATCTGGAAAAGCAGGAGAGACCATCAGACCATACCCGTACGAACGATAGCCGTCGACACGAGCATAGGCGCCTTTCATCTGCTGCACACTTTCCGGTGACAAGACACTCGAGCCTGCCCCCTCACCCTGGGAGCAAAAGACGTTCAAGTACGTCAACAGGTCGCGCACCGTCGACTTGAGAAACCCAGCCGCACGCATGGCAGGAGCGTCATGCCACAAAGGGGCTGCGATTACCTGACTGACACCCTCGATCTTTTTATTGGTGTACAGGATCGTTACATCCTCCTGATCATCTAAGTCCTGCACAGCAAACACAGTCCGAGTCATTCCCAGCGGCCGCAAAATATGGTCCGTGACATACTGCTCGTAAGGCTTGCCGCTTACACGCTCGATGATTGTTCCCAAGAGTCCGTAGGCATCGTTGTTGTAGCTGAACACCTCTCCGGGGTCTCCCAGCGGTTTTCCTTCATAGCCGGAGATCGCTTGCAGCACCTCTTCATACGTATCGAGATAAGGCAGCTTCTGCAGCTCCAGCTCAGACTCCGTACCGTGAATAGCGGGGTCTGCTTCCATACTGCGCCTCATCGCGCCATCCAGAAATGGCAGTGGCGGCATGCCTGGCGTATGTGTCATGAAGTGATGAATCGTCATCTTGTTTCTCCACGCCTCTTCGCCCATCGTCAGCTCCGGCAAATACTTTACGACCGGATCGTGAACGGATAGCTTGCCTGCCTCTTGCAGCTGCATGATCGCCACGCACGTGAAGGATTTCGTCACAGACGCGATCCCGAAAACGGTGTCCATCGACAGCGGCAGCGCCTTTTCCTCATCCCGAAAGCCAAAGGTACGCTCATACACCCATTCCCCATCCTGCATCATGCCGATGGCCGCTCCGGGAGCCTTCGCATCCTTTAGCAATTTCTCCGCAAATTCCTCAAAAGCAGGTATCCATTGACTCATTATTCTTTGCTCCCTACGGTTACGTCATAAACTGCTTTTGCCACTTTGGCTATCGTCAGCTCTGCTGCCTGCTTGTCTTTGATCCCGCGCGACAAAACCGTGACGGCGATCGCCCCTTTGTTATCAGGCAAATAAATGATGCCGGCATCGTTGACGACTTCATTTACCGTACCTGTCTTGTGAGCTACCTTGGTCCCTGGCGGCAGCAAATACGGCAAACGACTGTTGTAATGCTGACGGCGCAGGATATCCAGCATCAAATCGCAGGAAGCGGGCGTCAAAATCTCCTTCTTCCCGATCATCACCAAAAGACGGTTTAATTCTGCTGGAGTCGCTACGTTATTTTCCAGAGTGCCTTGGGAAACATCCAGCAAAATTTCATAATCGTCTGTCTCCTCACGCCGTTCAAATTCAGCGAAGCCTTCTGAAGAAGCTACAGGTTCTTCCATGCCAACGCAATGGTTGAGCAGCTGCCAGCAGTTGTGACGCAGATGGATTTGCGAGAAACCCAGCTCGCGCATATGCGCATTGACATTGTCCAGCCCAACCAATTGGAGAATGAGGTCCGTGGCGAAATTGTCGCTGACGATTGTCATGAGCGTCGCCAGATCCTTTACCGTCAAGGCAGCTCCCGCATCCAGCTCCTGTAGAATACCTGAGCCAGGTACGCGCTCCTCCCATTTCAATGTCACGCGCTGGTCGAGTGTGATCTTTCCCGCTTCTACATCGCGCATGAGCGTGACGAGAATCGGAATTTTGAAGGCGCTTGCCAGCTGAAAAAGCTCATTCTCGAGATTTCCCGCTGTCTCCCCTGTTTCCAGATGTGTGGCTGCCACGCCAAACACGCCTGGAGCGTCGATCAATGTTTCCTGGATGACTTGCTGCCATGTCCCCATAACAATCCCTCCAACTTTGGTGGTGAAGAACTCTGGACCTTGCTTATGTGTTTCGTAGCTGCTATGAAAAGGCCAACACTCCGCAAAGTGTCGGCCAATCCTCACGTGCCTTACGATTCCTTGTAGCCCCATTTGAAGTCGATGTAGCCCAATGGATCGACGGTAATGCCTTTTACTTTTTCGCTTTGCACCCACGAGTTGACGCTGCTGTAAATACCCGTAACAGGCATTTCATCCATCAAAATCCCCTCTGCTTCTACCAGGTACTCGTTTCGTTTGCTCTCATCCGGCTCTGCGTAGGCTTTTTGCACCAGCTCGACGTACTTCTCGCTATGCCAGAGAGTCGAGTTGTTGGAGCTGTTCTTTTCCATCAACAGCTCGAGGAAGTTGACGGAATCGTTGTAGTCGCCGGTCCAGCCCGAGCGGGAAATCATGTAGTTTCCTTGCTCCTGGTCGTCAAACATGACCTTGAGCTCTTTGTTGACCAGCTTCACATCTACGCCCAGTACCTGCTTCCACTGTGCTTGCAGGGCTTCTGCGATCTTTTTGTTCAAATCAGAGGTGTTGTACAGATACGTGATTTCAGGCAGCTTGGCAAGACCCAGCTCCTTTATTCCATCTGCCAGTAACTGTTTCGCTGTCTGTGTGTCATTATCCTTGAAGTAGCCTTCTTTTTTCAGGGAAGCGGACAGCGGAACGAAGCCCATCAGCGGCGTTTGTCCTGCCTGACCGATGTTGTCGGCGATGTCTTTGCGATTGATTGCATAGGAGAAGGCTTTGCGAATCTTTTCGTTCGTAAATGGAGCCTTCTCCGTCTGGAACAACAGATAGTAGTTCGTCGCGCGCTCCATGGTTTGCAGCTTGCCTTCCTCATGCAAAGGACCGATCGCATCTGCTGGCAAACCACTGATAGGAGCACCTGCCCAATCCAAATCGTCGTTGTTGAACATCTCCAGCTCTGTATTGGTATCCTCAATCATAGAGAAGTCGATCTTGTCCAGCTTGACGACGTCTTTCTCCCAGTACTGATCGTTTTTGACCAGCTCGATCTTGTTCTTATGCTCCCAGACTGACAGCTTGAAAGGCCCGTTGGTCACGATCGACTCTGGCTTTTTCGCCCAGTCGGCGTTTCCTTCGACCACTTTTTGATTGACCGGATAGTAGAAGGTCGCCAGCGTCAGGAAGTACGGAGTCGGGTTTTCCAGCGTGACCTCAAGTGTCTTGTCATCGATGACCTTGATGCCGACGTCCTCTGCCTTGGCGTTCCCTTGGAAAAAGGCACGGGCATTTTTGATCGGGTAGTATTTATAAGCAGAACCGCTCGCCGTTTTCGGATCGAGTACGCGCATCCAGGCGAAGGCAAAGTCTTTTGCCGTTACCGGATCGCCGTTGCTCCATTTCGAGTCGCGCAGCGTAAAGGTGTACACTTTTTTGTCGTCCGAAATCTTGATGTCTGACGCAACAGAGTTTACCGGCTTGCCATCCTTGTCCAGACGCACCAAGGAATCGTACAGGGAGCGGATAAAGGCTCCGGAGATCACATCGTTGGACATGCCGGAATCCAGTGTTTCCGGTTCCGCTGCATTCATCCGCAAGATTTGCGGCTTGGCATTGGCTTGGTCAGTCTGAGAAGCGGATGGGGATGATTGGGGCTGGCTCGTGTTGTTGTTGCTACAGCCTGCAAACAGTCCAGTTAGCAGAACGAGCACACTCATGATGGCGAAAGATCGTTTCATGTTTTCCCTCCTAAGTGTCTTCAATCGTTGATATATAAATATTCTGCAAATTTCGTGCCACCTCATCTTTGCCGATTACACTCGCCTGGCCTATTCAGCATTGAATAGTTTTGCGAGAGCTTGGCTCTGCTTCGATTCTTTTCGTGTTCAATCGACAGCAAAGAGAGGTATTCGCGAGTGAATATGACTATTCACCAACGAATACCCCTCTTTTGATTCTTTGCCCATTATCAATTACTAGCTGATAATCGGATCATACTGCTCCACGACTTCACAGGAGCGCCGGCAGAAGACGATCGGTACCTGTCTTTGCTTGGCAAGCTTCTTGATATTTTTGCAGAGATTGTGATTGACGAAGTTGATAAATACCAGAATCAGCTCGGTGTCAGAAGGAATCATGGCTTTGACATCCGATTTCTTTCTGCCCGAAACGTGATAGACCCTGCGAAACCCTTTCTCCTGAAGCCGGCTTTCAATTTCCCCCACTCGATCTCCACCAATAACCAGAACACCTGCCATACTAGATCCTCCCCTCTACTTGCAAGATTCCAAAATCCGATTTATTTGCTAGCGCGCATGCCCTCCGCCTTCTCAGCTGGAACGCGGTACTTCTCGGTTCTCTCAATCTGAACCACCTGCGAGTCGTGGACCACGATGTGAATGGAGCCGTACTCCAAGCCTTCCAACGCCTTCAAGACCCGCTCCCTCAGTTGATCATCCAACGCTTCCCGTTTCTTTGCCATTCGGTCCCCTCCTCACGATTCCATTCCTGATTCAATTTATATTATTCCTACCGTTTTACTATGTTTTGTATTTACAATCATACTCCCAGCCCCTTATTTTGTCAACGCACACAGCAAAAAACTGCACCTCCTCTTGTTAGACGTGTCTAACATTTCGGGTGCAGTTCCATCGGTAGCGGCAGCTTCCTATTTGCAATCAACGATCGATGATAGTCTTACTTGGAGTATCCGGACAATGCGATAGCAGCCTCGCGAACGGCTGGTATAATCTGCGAATCAATCATGTCCTCGTTGATCATGCTCGTCGGCGAAGCGATATTGACCGCAGCCATGATCACCCCATCCCGGTCAAAAATCGGGAATGCCACGGAATAGATCCCGATCTCAAACTCCTCGTTGCTGACGGCATATCCAATCCTGCGGATCTCATCCAGCTGCTTGCTCAAATCCTTCATCATCGTCTTCGTCTGATTCGTAAAGGATTGCAGCTCGATCTTCTCCAGCATGGCCGCGCGTTTGTCCTCAGGCAAAAAGGCCAGTAATACCTTCCCCATTGAAGTGGCGTGTGCAGGCAGTCGCGAGCCGATCATGACATTCAAGGTAGAAAAACTGGTGGATGTAGCCGCTCGTGCAATATACACGACTTCCACCCCATCCAAAATGCCGATATGCGCTGATGCTCCAGTCTGATCCCGCAGCTTCTCCAAGTATGGCCGTGCCAATTCGGGAAGATGCATGGTGTTCAAGAAAGCAAAACCCAACTCCATGACTTTTGGAGTCAGCTGATAGCGCTTGGTCGTCTCATCCTGGAAGAGATACCCCAGATGCTGAAGCGTGTAGAGAAAACGGAAGGGAACCGTCCGGCTCACCCCCATTTTGGAGGCGATCTCTGCCAAGCTCAGCGTGGAATGAGAAGCATCGAACATTTTTAAAATTTCCAAACCCCGGATCAGGGAATTGGACAGATACCGATCTTTTTCCGTTTTCGGCATGAGCGCTTGTTACTCCTTTCACTAAGGGACATGCAATTGGTACCTTTTCACCTATTGTAGTCGTCACAGGGTGGCGTAACAAGTGCGAACCGTGGAAAATCCACTGCTTAGCCTATGGTAATGCGCTCTGTTTGCTTTTTCAGCGTCGAGAGAACACTCAATGCAGCCAAGTAACTCGTCTTTGGATTGTCCGGCATCGGGTCATTCTCCAGACGAATATTCATTTTCCCAAAAGATCCAACTGCCTCGATGCAATGAGTGTTTTTCGTTGCCTCTGGGTCTGCGACAATCTTCACGCTCGTTTGATCACAGCCGAGTCCAGCCAGTGACAGCACGATCGCCACGTTGATATTTTTCGGGAATTTGCTGATGGCTTCTGTAGCTGTACCGAAAAATACGACTTCCTCTACCTCTACCTGACGCCCCAAAAGGGAGGCTGCTGGCTTGCGTGTCGTCAAAGATACTTCGTCCAGCTGCCCCAGAGCCATTGCCGAGTGGATCACATCCAGCCCGCCGATGGCACCTGAGGGCAGATAAATTTTAGTTCCCAGCTGGCGACAGAGCTCGTTCAAACGACCGTACAGCTCAGGATCTACCAGTGCCCCTACGCTGATAACCACCAATTCCTTGCGCTTGGAGATGACCAGCTCCGCATAATCGCGGACAGCCTCTACCGTCGCTGCTTCGACGACGATATCGATTCCGGAAGACAAAAATGCCTCCATATCCGTAAAGGCCCGCGTTCCGTACGTGCGCTCCCACTCGTCTGCCACCTCAGGCTTGCGCAGATAAACGGACTCGACCAGGCTGCCCGGCAGCTTCTGATCCACGTTGATGCTTTTGATCAGAAATGTCGCTACCGTACCCCCACCAATGATCCCAATCTTCATTTACGCTTCCCCCTTGTTGTATGTCTGCAGGAAGGAAAGCACGAGACGGTTGAATTCCTCCGGTTGCTCAAAATAGCACAAATGCCCAGCCTGTGGGATGAGCTTCAGAGTAGAGCCGGCAATTTTCTCCTCGACAATGCGCGATTCTGCTACAGGCGTGACTTTATCGTCTTCTCCGCAAATGAGCATCGTCGGCATTTTAATAGAAGAAAGCAGCTCTGTCTGGTCCGCATTATAAAGCGAATAGGCGACGGAACGGTATCCCGGCGGCCTCACCATCGACATGATGCGCTTCGCCTCCGCAATCATTTCCGGCTTGGCGTATGGGGAAAACATGTCTGGCGTCCTCAGCTCAGCCAGCTTTTCGGGTGACGTTTCCACGTTGTGAATGCGGTTTTGCAGCTTGCGTTCGTTCGTCTCCGGATTTGTCCGTCCACCGCGTGTGCTAGCCGCCAAAATCAGCGCTTCCACGGAATCCGGATACTTCGCACAGAACTCCATCGCGGTCGTACTGCCCATCGAATGCCCGAGCAGGAAAATCTTTTTAAAGCCCAGAGAGTCAATAAAGCCTTTCAAAATATCCGCCAGCTCGCCAAATGTGCGGAACTCCGGATCTGGATCGGAGCTGTCTCCGTAGCCGGGCGTGTCCCATGCAATGACTTGGAAATGCTCCTGCAAGCCTTCGAGCTGTCTTGACCACGATTGAGAATTATTGCCCAAGCCGTGCAGTAAAATGAGCGGTGCCCCTTCTCCTGCCGTCCGGTAGTGAATGGAGAGGTTTCCTACTTGTGCGTATGGCATCATCGATCACCTCGAACAATCATTTTCGTCCAGAAATGAAAAGACCCGGCTGTGCTGTAAATGCCGGTCCTTTCGCTGTATAGGAGGGAGCCTGTGGTGGCAGGCCCCCATACAGTTCGCTCTTATTTTTGCTCTTCAGCTGCAGCTGCTGCTGCTGCTTTTGCTTTTGCGCGCTCTACGCGGATGGCTTCCAGGTCGCTGCCTTCTGGATAAGTAGGGATTTGTGGTTTTGGAGCGCCCAGCATAACAGCCATGATCGCTTCTTCGTCACCTACGTTGCGAACACCGCGGTAGTAGCCTGGAGGAGACCAGATGCAATCGCGCTCGCCAAGTGGAATTTCATGAACAGTGTCGCCCAATTGAACCAATGCTACGATTTTCCCTTTGATCACGAAGAATACTTCTTCTACGTCGCTGTGCAGGTGCAGAGGACCTTCAGCGCCTACTGGCAGATACATGTTGCTCAGTGTGAAGTTGCCTGCTTGGATTACGTTGCTGTCAGTTGTAGCTACGCCGCCAGTACCTACATAACGACATTGTGCACGACGGTATGCTGGGCTTACTTGCTCTTGGAAAGAGAGTGCATTGTAGTCAAGCTTTCTAGTTTCCAGACGCGCTACGAACTTTTGTTCAAATTCTTCAATAGTGATGTTTTGTTCACTCATGGGTAATGCCTCCCTGTTTTGTTTTATATAAAAAACAATGTTTTGTATTTAAAATTATTATACGGCCGATTTTATCAAAAGTCAATATTCGAAAGTGTGAGATAATTGTATGAAACTACTGCCAAAATACGTATTTTCTCTGAATCACCTGTAGCAGCAGGTTGAGCAAATACCCGACCAGCGTAATCAACAGCACACAGGCCAGTACCTTTTCCTGCATCAGAGAGGCCGACATGTAGCTGAGCAGATATCCCATTCCAACGGTCGAACCGATCATCTCTGTCAGAACGGCGATAATAAATGCGAGTGGAAGAGCGATTTTGAGTCCCGTAAAAATAGTCGGCATCGTCGCAGGCAACAGGATGCGCCAGAAAATCTGGCTGCTGCTCGCTCCCATGTTTTGCCCTGCCCACAGATAGATCTTGCCGACGCGGGTCGCTCCATAGTAGGTATTGAGCACGATCGGAAACAGACATTCAATGAAGATCAGGGAAACCTTCGACGCCGAGCCAAGGCCGAGAATAAACACGAGGATCGGGTACAGAGCCACACGCGGGATCGGATATCCGAGGGAAAACATCGGCTGCATCACATCATTGAGCTTGGCCGAACGGCTCATCAAAAGCCCGAGCGGTACACCGACTACCGCTGCCAGCGCAAATCCGGCGAATACCCGAAACAGTGTCGTCGGCAGGTTTTCCATCAGCATGCCGGACGAAATCAGATCGATTGCGACTACCACGACCTTGCCGAGAGAGGGAAACAGGCGCTCCGGCATGACTTGCATAAAGGCAATGATTTCCCATGCCACGACGATCCAGATCAGTGATTGGTATTGAACGATGATATTCCAGCCTTTTTTCATATCTCTCTACCCCCTGTTCTCCGACCACCAGAGCAAACGTGCGCGGACAGCCAATAAAATGCGGTCAAACAAAAAGCCCAGCAAAGCAATGACGAAGATGGATACAAACATCAAATCAGTTCGACCCGCCATATCAGCAGTCAAAATCATAAAGCCCAGTCCCAATCCGTTGGAGGATCCAATCATTTCGGAGGAAAACAGCATGACGAAGGTTAAACCGAGGGAAACGCGCAGCCCGTCAAATATCTTGGGTAGCGCAGCAGGCAGAATGATCTTCCACAAGATTTGTATGCGGCTTGCTCCCATGTTTTGCGCAGCCCAGACGTAAACTTGCTTCACTCCGTGTACGCCGTCCTGAGTCGCGATAAAACAAGGGAAAAAGGCTGTCAAAAAGATGAGCAGAACCCGCGTGGTATCGGAAATACCGAACCAAACCATCAGGATGGGCAGTAACGCGATCTTCGGTACCGGGTTCAAGACATCCACGATCGGTGTGAAGAATACTCCGATCGGCTTAAAGTAACCAGCAGCGATCCCGAGCACAATCCCCACGACGGCCACCAGCAAAAATCCGAGCAGCGAGCGATAGAGACTGGCTGCCGCATTGGAGAACAGATCCCCGCTCATGACCATGGCAAGCAGCTCTTTGCCAATCACGGCAGGACTGGACAAATACTCGGGAATCCACTGCAGCATGGCAAGCAGCTGCCACAAGACCAGGAGAACAACGACTTCGATCAAGGCTATTTTATGAAGGCGTTTATCCATTAAAATTCATCCTCTCCACTCTTGCTGTGTTCTTGATGGAGCAAGTCCCAAATGTGGTTGCGAATATCCATGAACTCCTGCGTTTTGTGAACATCGAGCTGACGAGGTCGCGCAAAGTCAATTTCGATGATTTCTTTAATGACGGCAGGACGACCGCTGAAAACGACTACGATGTCACTCAAAAAGACAGCTTCATCGATATCATGCGTGACGAACATCACGCTTTTGTTCGATTCCTGCCAAATGCGCTGCAGCTCTACCTGCATCTTTTCACGTGTCTGGGCGTCGAGTGCCCCAAACGGCTCATCCATCAGCAGAACGTCTGGATTGAAAGCAAGGACACGCGCGAGGGAGATACGCTGCTTCATCCCGCCAGACAGCTCGGACGGAAGATTGTTGCGGAAGTCCCACAGGTGGACCAGCTTGAGGTAATGCTCCACGATTTCATCCCGCTTGGCCTTTTCCACTCCCTGAACCTCGAGTCCCCATGCCACGTTGTCGTAGACGTTTTTCCAAGGGAACAAAGCTGATTCCTGAAACATCATTCCCCGGTCCGGACCCGGCTTGTCTACTTCCTTGCCGCGAATGCGGACAGTCCCCGTAGACTTCGGAATGAACCCGCCCACGATGTGCAAAAAGGTACTTTTTCCGCATCCGCTGGGTCCTACGATACTGACAAATTTGCCTTCTGGAATTTGCAGGCTGATCTCCTGAATCGCCGTGACCTCTTCTTTGCCTCGTGTGTATACCTTGCGCAGCTTCTCGATATCAATAGCGGGTGTCTGTGTTGACATGACAACTTCTCCTTCGCTGTGTTTTTTTGTCGTACAACCATATAGAAGCGGCCCCTATATCGGGACATAGGGACCGCCACTTCACGAAATAGGCTTTGGGTGGTGCTTGCCTATTGTGGCAAATAGGACATGTCGATGATCGTATTCAGATCAACTGGCTTGTCCAGCCATTTTTCCTGCAACAAAATGTCTTGTACCGCTTTCCAGCCTTCCGGATCCACTTTTCCGTCTGTAGAACGGTTGTTGTCTGTCAGATTGATATAAATCTCTGGATCCGCTTTGACTTTTTGTTTTTCGATCAACAATTTACGAGCTTCTGTTCCATTTTCGTTGTAGTACTTCAGTGCAGCCACGTAATCACTGAGGAAGTCTTTCACGGCTTGCTCGTTGTTTTTCAAAAACTCTGGGTTCACAAACATCGACAAAAAGTCCTCATCTGCTTGCACGCCAGTCTTTGCATTGAACACTTCTTTAAATTCTCCCGCTTTCAGAGCGGTTGCTCCAAATGGCTGCGGGAACATCCCGATGTCGATCTTCTTGGACTTCACCGCTTCTGCCATCGAAGGAATCGGAATAATCGCATATTTCACGTCCTTATCCGGGTCCATCCCTGCGGAGCGAATCGCGGCGCGTGCCCACATGTCTGTCGGGGATTTAAAATCAGGAATTCCGATTACCTTTCCTTTTACATCCGCCATGCTGTTGATTCCTGAATCCTTCAAAGCCATGAACGGGGTATTAAAGCCCTTGCCAGGAGTCTCTTTAATTACAGAGGCAATTACCTTGAGCGGAATGCCTTGGGAAGCTGCGACTAGCGTAGCGCCTTGACCGATCGATGCGATGTCGATCTGATTGGCCTGGTAAGCGTTCAGTCGGTCGGCATTGGCACGGAACTGGGTGATGTTCAGGGTGTAGCTCTTCCCTTGGTGTGGTGTTAATTCCGGATTGACCTGCATCAGCCACAACGGCTCCTCAGACGAAAAACCGCCGCCTAATCTGATTTCTACCGGCTGATTTCCTCCCGCTGCGGCTTGTCCGCCAGATGCTGCTCCTGAAGATGGTTGGGCAGATTGCCCTGACCCACAGGCTGTCAATCCAACCGCTAGGCCCAAAATCATTGCCAGTTTTCCCATGTTTTTTCTCATACGCAACCCCCTGGAAATTAATTACTAGTGTTTTACATGAAAAACGTGGTTTTGCTATTTAAATATAATGTCCAGGTTATATAATTGTCAATATTGAAAACCGTTGAAAAAGTCACAAAATTATTTACTAATAAACGAAAAGTTATTGAAAGTAAAAAAACCCCCATCTCCTGAGCCATATTCGCTCGAAGAGATAGGGGTTGCGTTTTTTTATACCAATACTTGCTTGAAAAAAGCCAATGTCTTTTCCCATGCGTCACGGGAAGCTTTCACATGGTAAGCTCCGCGCGTATCGTTGAAGAAAGCGTGATGCGCTCCCTCATATACTTCATAGGTGAAAGACTTGTCCGCCTCTTTCATCGCGCTGACGAACTCAGGCAAGTGGGCATTGATCTTCGCATCCAGCTCGCCAAAGAATCCGAGAACCGGGCACTCAATCGTCGCTACCTGTTCTTTGTTCAGCAGATGTCCGTAGTAGACCACAGAGCCTGCCAGGTTCGGCACAGAGGATGCCAGCTGCAGTGAGAGAGCTCCACCCATGCAATAGCCCGTAGAGGCGATTTTTTGCCCTTTGGAAAGCGCGTAGCCCTCGAGGAAGCTCACCGCTGCCTTCAGCTTCTCCAGCAGCTGCGGGAATAGCTTCAGATGGGCAAACACATCCGCGTATGTAGCGCGCAGCTCTTCGCGTGCTTTTGGCGGCTGCTGCTCCAGTGCCGCTTCCCTCGCCTGCGCGTCGTGCCAAGCCGGCGGCGGCAGCGTTTCGAGAAAAGCCTTCACTTGCTCGATGCGCTCCTCCGTCAAGGTCTCCGGGCGTTTTCCCTCTACCGCAAACAGGTCAGGCGCTACGGCCAAATACCCTGCCTTTGCAAAGCGATCCGTCAAGTCCCGGATATGGGCATCTGTCCCCCAGATCTCCTGAATGACGATGACCACAGGCAGAGGCGTTTTCGCGCGCGCCAGCCGGGACGTGTACAGGCGGTGCTTCACGCCGTCTTGCTCAAAATGAATCCATTCTGTTTGTAAGGACAACTCATACCCTCCTTTGTGGCTGCCGATAGCCGTAAAAAGCAGAGAGCTTTTCAGCGGATTCGCAAATCGCCGGCAGTACGTATTGTTCCACACGCTCCATCGGTAATAACGATTCATGGGCAGCTACACTCACAGCGGCGACTGCACGGCCTGACTCATCAAAAATCGGGGCAGATACCGAACGGATTCCAACCTCAAACTCACCGCTGCTGACCGAATAGCCTTGCCTGCGAACGACGTCCAGCTCTTTGAGGATCGATGTCATCATGGTCTTCGTATCTTTCGTATACGACTGGAGGTCAGACAGTAGAAGAAGCTCTTCCCACTGCTCTCGCGGCTGAAAGGCCAAAAGAATTTTGCCGACCGCCGTCGCATGAGCTGGCAGACGTGAGCCGACCGACACACTGACGGTGGAAGGACCTCTCGCCTGCTGAACCGCTACAAACACGACAGCCGTATCATCCAGAATGCCGATGTGAGACGAGCCACCCGTCTCGTCGCGCAGCTTCTCCAGAAACGGCCTCGCCACTTCGGTAATCTGCAGCGTGTTCAGGTAAGCAAATCCGAGCTCCAGCACTTTTGGGGTCAATTCGTAACGTTTTGTATCTTCATTTTGCTTTAAATAGCCGAGAGACTGGAGTGTAAACAATAACCGAAACGGTGCCGTCCGGCTAATCCCCAATTGGCCTGCAATCTCCACAAGAGAAAGCGTTGGTTGCTCTGCTCTGAATAGCCGTAATATTTCCAATCCCCTAACAAGGGAGCTGGAACTGTACCGATCTTTTTCTTCTTTTGCCAACGTCTTGTCTCTCCTTTCTGGAACCTGCGGCATCCGTCCCACCTACCATTTACTCCACTTACGCTTCGAACTTTTCCAACAGCTCGATAATGACATGGTAGTCAGAAGTCGTATCCATGTAAGCATAGCGACCTGTACCGTTAAAGAAGTTCCCCTTTTGAATCACAGGATATCCTTTTTCCTCCAGGATGGCAATTTTCTCATCCATGTTTTTCACGTGGAAGGAAATATGATGGACACCCTCGCCTTTTGTCTCGAGGTGTTCCTTCCAGGTGCTTGGGGAATCGCCTGGCTCGATCAGCTCAATCTCGATCATCGGGGTCTTGATGAACAGGAAGCGAGCTTTCGCCTCAGTAGGCTCGCCACGGTAAACGACTTGTGTGATTTTGCTGTCGCCTTCTTTCAGCACGGTCGGCTTTTCTATGCCCAAAAGCGCGCAGTACGCTTCAGCTGCTTCATCCAGATCTTTTACGACAACCGCGATCTGCGTCAACGTGTCGGTGCCCAGAAGAGGCTGTGGATCGTCTGCTGTTCTTGGTTTTACAGGAGGAATCGGCTGTGGCTCATCGCGCTCCAACAGCTCTACCATCGTTTTGCAGGCAGGAACAGTATTTACGTAGGCATAACGTCCTTTGCTCGCAGTGAATTCGCCGGTTTGAATGACGCCATAGCCGTTTTCGCCGAGAAGTGCCAGCTGCTTTTTCATATCGTCCGTATTTACAGCTACATGGTGGATACCTTCCTGTTGGTTCAGGAAGTCACGCATGGTGCTTGGCTCCTGATCTGGCTCGATCAGCTCGATCTGTACGGATGGTGTGTTGATGAAGATCAGCTTATTGCGTGCAGGAGTTGGTACTCCGTTGTAAACGATTTGAGAAATTTCCTGTGTACCTGTCAAAAACCAGTTCGGCTTCTCAATTCCGAGCAGAGTGGCAAAAGCCCCAGCCGCTTTTTCAATGTCCTTTACGACAAAGCAAATCTGGTTTATCTCGCTTGTTCCGAGCAGTGCTTGTGTCATGTCTTTTTTCCCCCCTATCCAAGTCCGCGTACGACCAATCCTCCGTCGCTGGCCAATACTTCACCGGTAATCGCACGTGCTTTATCTGATGCCAAGAGGACGTACGCCCCGACGTGATCCTCTGGTTCCATTGCGATTTGCAATGGGTTGCGGCGCTTGATGCTCTTCGCCTTTGTTTCGTTGTCAACCACATTGACAAAAGGACGCAGAGGTGGAATCACGGATAAGGCTGTCAATGTACCGCCTGGAGCCACAGCATTTACCCGAATATCGGGTGCCAATTCGAAAGCGAGCTGCCGCAAGAGACCGATCTGCGCATGCTTGCTCGCGGTGTACCACACGCCCCCGCCATCCGGGTAAAAGCCTGCACCGGACACGGTGAAAATCATGTTCCCCCGCGTCCGTTTCAGTTCATCCACTGCCGCTTTGGCAGCGAAAAAGCTCCCTTTTACATTGATGTTAAACAACATGTCGTAGGCATCGGACATCGCCTGTGGGGTAACATCGACGAATTTCGCAAATGCGTCAAACACGCCGGCATTGGAGACGAGAATGTCCAGCTTCCCAAATGCCTCGACTGCACATTGCACCGCTCGCTGATGGTCCTCGTACACAGTCACATCACCCGTGATGGTACGGACGCTGTCGCCGAGGTGCTGTTCCAGCTCGCCCAGGCCGTCCGCCGAGCGATCCAGTACCGTTACAACAGCTCCTTCTTTGATGAAGGCCTCCACTACCGCCTTGCCGATTCCGGAGGCTCCCCCTGTGATATACACTGATTTTCCCGCAAGCTCTGCCATGCCCGTCATGCCTCCCTCTCTCTATACGAAAATTGCCAGGTTACGTGTATTGATGGTGGTTTGGTCGATAACGAAGAAGCGCTTTTTCAGCTTCCACTCGCCGTCTACATACACGAATTCATCGGTACGCTCACCCGATACGATGTCGTGGTGAATGTCGGTCGAACGGCTGCGATACAGAAGCAGGTAGCTTTTCACCACTGCTTTTTCGCCCGGAGCATACTCCTCTACCCGCACGTTGTTCACCGAGCGGCGTGTCCGGGACGGAGGAATCTCCGCCCAAGCGTAGTCGGACTTCAAACGCTCAACACGAAGGGACAGCAGGTGATGATCGTCATGGAAGGCGAACATGTCTGTCGCGTAGTCAGGACGCTCGATCCCTTCTTTGTTTACGCGGACTGGCATTGAGTACATAATTTCGGGATGCATCAAAGCAAACCAGCCGTCAAAATCGATATCATCCAACAATTTTGCTTCACGGTACAACCATTGCTGGAATTCGTAAGTAGCCAGCATCATTTCCATGCTCATCGACTCTTCCTCCTTAGGCAATTACGAGTTCATCAGGTTCAGCCAGTAGCGGTAGTAGTTCCGGGAGTTGGCTTCCGAGAATTTATCTCCATAGGCAACACCTGGTCCAGGGAAATCGGTCACAGGCTCACGGTGCATACCCATTGTGTAGTTGTAAGTCAGTTGCTTCGCAAAAGGCATCGTCCCCGAAGCCGCTTGGGTGATATCGGTAAATACTTCCGTGTCGTCCTGCTCAAAAATACCGGACGGGCTAAACGTCAGGATATACGCTTCACGGGAACGATATTTCCAGTCTTCGGATGCATTTTTCTCCACCAGGAACCAGGTCATGACTTCCATCTTGTCTGGTCCAACTGGCTTCCACAGGCGCATCGTGGTGTTGGAAACAAGCTGTCCTTTTACTTTCGTATGGGATACCAGAATGGACAGGTTCGGGAACAGGGTACCGATCAAGTTTTTCATATTGGAAATCAGATCGAACTGCTCAGGTGTCAGGTTTGCCTTGTACTCGTCTTTCAGCTCTTCCGGGAACGGGAAGTCAGGGTTTGGCATCCCGATCAGACATCCATGTCCGTTATCTGTATGAACCTGATAGCCTTTTTTGGAGTAGGTTGCGCTTGGCACCATGCCAAGCTGTGCGATCGATCCGTGGGTCACCATCGTATGATAGGAGTCACTCACGAAGTTATCCGAACCGATTTTCCAGTTGGAATGGACGATGAATTTTTGTGGCGGTCCCACAACTTCCATCTCCGTACGGCCGAGCCCAATATCCAAATACCATTTGAAATCGCTGAGGAAATCATCCAATGGCTGCGGATTGTCGTTCCATGTACCAAAAATCAGACCGCGATACGTATCGATCGTTACTTTGTTCAGGCCCATTTTGGAGGTATCGAGTCTACCGCCGTAAATGTCATTTTGCAGTGGAACCCCGATCAGGTCGCCGTTATTTTTAAAGTTGAAGCCATGGTACGGACAAGTGAAATTCGCTTTGTTTCCATGATCCGCACGGCAAAGCTTCATCCCGCGGTGGGTACACATGTTGTAGAAAGCACGGATTTCACCGTCTTGTCCATGAGAAACAATGACGGAGTAACCAGCCAGGTCGCGGAGCATGTAGTCATTTTTGTTTGGAATTTCGGAAACGTGGCCGAGCAATACCCACGTTTTCATGAAGATTTTTTCATGCTCCAGCTTGTAGATCGTAGGGTCCGACAAGATATAGGCGGGAATGGCACCCTCTTCCGGGTTCATTGTCTCGTTCAGGTATTGAAGGGCTTCATCCCTTGTCATTTCATCCAAGCGCACTTCTGGTTTGCCCATGCGTTTTCACTCCAATCTCAGAATTACAGTTATAAAAACTTATGATACAGCTCGAGCACGTTCTGCCTGCTTGATTTGCACGGCCTCCGCTGCTTCCCGTTTCAAGGTAAAGAGGTAAGCGACGAAGCCGATCAGGGAGATGGCGATCAGCATCAAGATCGATGGTCCGAAATCTCCGCCGGAAAGGTCGCGCATCCAGCCCATGATGTAGCTCGCAAAACCGCCCAGAATGTTCGTGAAGCCCATCAAGCCAGCTGCGCGTCCGGCCGTTTCAGGGGTAGAGAATTTGACAATGAACAGGTTACTCAGATGGAATACGCCGCCTTGTGTTCCCATGGCGAGTCCGATGGAGATCCCCGCAATGATCGGGTTGGTCGCACTCACGGCAATGCCGAGGAAGAGCGCACAGAGTCCGAATAAAATCGCTGCGAGCAGGCCAGGACGCTTCGTCTTATCAGCCAAGTAGCCGCACACCAGTACGAAGACGAGGGCAAACAGCCAGGAGAGAGAAGTAATCCCTGCCATTGCTTCGCGAGCAAAGCCTTTGCCTTGTGTCAGGTAAGTCGGCAGCCAAATGCTCAATCCGAAGAACAGGAAGGACGCCACCAGCATCCCGATCCAAACGATCCAATAACGGAAATCCTGCGCAAAGTTTTGCTTTTCTTCCACGTTTCCATCGTTGCTGCGGATAAAGGCCAGCTCTTCTTTGCTCAGCTTCGGATGATCTTCCGGCTTATCTCGCGTCATGAAGTAGAACATCGGAATGTTCAAGATCAGGTTACAAGCAGCCAGAATGAAGAAGGAAGAATGCCAGGTCAAGTTGGCAATCAAGACGGACAATACGAGTGCTCCAAGCGCTGGTCCCAGATAGTTACCGGAAATCCACGAAGCTTGTGCACGACCCAGCTCATTTCGATTAAACCAGTTGGCAATAAATTTACCGGACACCGGGATCATAATTCCTTCCCCGATCCCCAGGATAATACGAGAAAGCACAAACATTTCATACGATGTGGAGAGACCAGCCATCACCATGGTGACAGTCCATACCGCAATCCCCAGCATGGCTGTCTTCCGCGCTCCCAGCTTGTCGATCACGACGCCCCAGAACAAGTTAGACAAGGCGTATGCTACCGTAAAAATAAAGGTCAAGAACCCGATTTTCGCATTTTTATCCGGACCGGTCAGTCCCATGTCCTGCAGAAAGCCCGGATCTGTCTGAATGACAGAAATCCCTAGCTTATCGATCTGGCCAAAGAACCAAAAGAAGAAGATTGGCAATGAAATGTAAACCCATCGCATGTTTTTGCTAAGCATGTGAGCAACAACCCCCTGATGACTGGACACGCAATATTCAGTCTTAGTTGAATGGCAACTTTGGCAAAAGCTTCTGGTCTGTTAGTCGTTGTTAGTTGGCAAATCCGTAGGTATCCGCAAAGAGGTCGATACCGCACATTTGTGTTTCACGGCTAAGTCCGCTCTCTTTCAAGCCTGGGAAATCGTAGTGCAGATCTTGGAAAATCGTATGGTTATTGAAGAAAACCGCCCCTGCATCCAGACGATCAGCAAATGTCTCGGCAACGCTCTGATCTGCCGTCCATACCGAAGCACGCAGGCCGAACTCTGTGTCGTTCGCCATCGCGATCGCCTCGTCCAAATCGGAATACTTCAGTACGGGAATGACTGGACCGAACTGCTCGGCACGTACCAGCTCGCTCGATTGATCAAGACCAGTTGCGATCGAAGGGAGCAGGAAGTAGCCTTGACCCCAGGATTCTTCATCCAGCTTGATACCGAGTGTATCTACCTGAGCACCCGCTTGCTTTGTGCGCTCGATCAGGCCTGTCACGTAGTCGTATTGCGCTTTGTTGTTGATTGGGCCCATCATAGCGTCTGGCTGCATTCCGTTCCCTACGATCATGCGGCCAAACTCGCGAGTCAGCTTGCTCATGAACTCTTCGTAGCGCGACTCATGCACGTATACACGCTTGATCGCGGAGCAAACCTGACCGGCTGCTCGGAGAATCCCCATGCGAATGCGTGTCATCGCGGTTTCGTCGAGAACGGCATCTGGCAGGATGAGCGCCGGATCGTTTCCGCCCAGCTCCATGTACAGCTTTTTCACAGTACCGGCAGACATGCTCATGATACGCTTTCCTGTTTCGGTACTTCCTGTAAAGGCAATGGTACGAACGCGCGGGTCAGCGCAGATCTGCTCTCCGACCAAAGCGCCGGAACCGGTAACGATATTGATGACACCCGGAGGCAAGTGCTCTGCTACGACTTTAAGCGTTGCCAAAACAGTCAACGGGCAGTCTGTAGCTGGTTTTACTACGACCGTATTTCCTGCAAGAATCGCAGGGACCACGCGTTTGAACGTAAGAATCATCGGAGAATTCCAAGGAGAGATAACGGCTGTAACCCCTCTTGGTCTTCTGCGCAGCTGAACCATTTGTCCACCCGGGATGGATTGCGGCTCCCACCATTTGACCAGGGCATCTGCCCCCTGGCTCATGATTTCCACACAGCGCATGATGTCCTTTTTCGCTTCTACCTGCGGTTTCCCGTTTTCACGAACGAACAGGGGAACCGTTTGCTCAATGATCGGCGCCAAGTGCTTGGAAGCCTCTTTTACCAGCTCCGCCCGTTTTGCGGCAGGCGTAGATGCCCAAGCCGGAAACGCCTGCTCAGCAGCATCGATCGCTTGCTGAACATCTTCCTTGGAGCAAAGAGCGACTTGCCCTACTACCTCTGTGAGAGAAGCGGGGTTGGTCACATCTGTGACCTTTGCCCCTTTTACCCACTCACCATTGATCAGAAATTGGCCGGAAATGCTAGGATATGCGTTTGACATGGATGATCAGGCCTCCTTACAATTTTTTCGGCTTGAATGCATCTGCTGCTCCAGGAGGGCCTCCGAACGGCTTGGCCATTGGACCGACAGCATTCATGTCGACGACGATCATGGATGGCTTTCTGCGAGCAACTGCTGCTTCCAGCTCTGCTACGAACTCATCCGGGTTACCAATGCGATTGGCTTCAAAGCCCATGGATTTTGCCAGCATCACAAAGTCTGGGCTCACCAGATCTACGGCAACTTGGCGTCCGTATGCAGCATCCTGGATGTTGCGCAGTACGCCATAGCCTTGGTCGTCAAAGAGAACGACGATCAGCGGCAGGTTTTCTTGAACGGCTACCGGCATTTCGCCTACGTTCAGCATGTATCCACCGTCACCAGCCATCAGGACGACGACGCGATCCAGACGACCTGCTTGTGCACCCAATGCTGTTGGCAGACCTTGTCCGATACCACCGCCAGAAGCGTGAATGGATGTGCGAGGCTCGTAGATTTCAAACAGGCGGCTGCCCCATACGTTTGCAGGAACGGTTACGTCGCGAACGAGGATCGCATCCTTCGGCAGGACTTTGCGCATGCCATCGACGAATTTCTCGTATGGACCAAGCGTATCGCGGAGAATCCCGCGGATTTTTTCTCTTACGCCTTTTACTTCTGCTACATAAGCAGCATCTGGCGCTGTGTTTTTGGCTGCCAGGTCTTCATTGATCGCGTTCAGGATCTCTTTCGCTTCACCCAAAAGACCGTGTGTAATCTCGTAGTTGCGGTTGAATGCGCTCCAGTCCGCATCGATGCTGATGTGATCTTCTGGTGCAGTCACTTTCCAGTTGGCTGTTTCATTGCCGCGGAAGCGTACGCCTACACTGATCAAAAGATCGGATTGCTTCAGCAGGTTTTTCACGTCTTCATAGGCAGCGAAGTGACCGATGCATTGTGGATGATCCTCTGGAATAGATCCTTTACCGGATTGGCTCGTGATGACCGCTGCGCCAGTCAGTTCAGCCAGACGGGTCAGCTCTGCAGATGCTTCCGAGGAGATCACGCCTCCACCTGCCCAGATCACAGGACGACGAGCCGCTGCGATTTTCTGGGTTACTTCTGCTGGAATATGTGGAGCTGCGGCAGGAGATGTTGCAGGCTGCATTGCTTCTAGCACGCTGTTTGGAATGATCGCGGATTGGAAATCGATTGGAATTTCCAGCGACACTGGACCGCGTGGAGCTGTTGTTGCATTTTGAATTGCTTGGCGTACTACTGCTGCCGCTTGCTCAGGCTTGCGCAGACGATACGCTTCTTTACAGCAGCCGCTCATCATGGACAGCTGGTCTTTACATTCGTGGATGTATCCTCTGCCTGTGCCCAAGTATTTGGAGGAAACTTCCCCTGTCAAATGCAGGACAGGCGTTCCGGCAGCCCATGCCTCTACCAGAGAACCTGCTGCGTTGCCTGCACCGCTACCCGTACTAGTGATGACGACACCGAGCTTGCCTGTCGCGCGAGCATAGCCGTCAGCCATGTTCGCTGCACCACTCTCACCACGGGAGCAAACGATACGGATGCTGCCCTCGCGCAATAGCGCGTCGTAGATTGGCATGTTATGAATACTTACTACACCGAAAACGACTTCTACTCCGGCGCGTACAAGCTCCGCAACAACTGCGTCTGCCGTTGTGAATTCCATTTGCACATTCGTTGTCATACTCTTCTCTCGCCCCTTCACATTACAGCGCTTTTCCCAAAGCCCCCGCAACTTCTATTGTCGAACCGGATACATAGCTGGCCTGCTCAGACGCCAGGAAGAGAATCACACTCGCAACCTCTTCCGGCTGCCCCACTCGGCCAAGCGGGATGTTCCGTTTTTGTGCCAAATCGTTGTAGTATTCTGTCGGGTCCATATCAGGAGCGTTTTTCATCCGTCTGCGCTCCCATTGATCCGTTGCAATCAACCCCAGGCTCACCGAGTTGACCAGGATGTTGTTCGGTGCCAGCTCGTGGGACAAGGTTTTGCTCAGATTCAACAGTCCTGCACGAGTAGCCGCAGTCGCTACCATGTGACGCTCTGGTTCTTTTGCCAGCGTAGCGTTGATGTTGACGATCCGGCCGCCGCCACGCTTCAGCAGATGCGGATGAACGGCACGAACCGCGTTGATGATGGCAAAGTACTTCAGATCAATCTGCTGTCTCCATTGCTCATCGGTAATGTCGAAGAAGTAGCCCATCACGCTCTGTCCTGCTGCGTTGACCAAAATGTCCACGCCGCCAAACGCTTCGGCTGCTCCGTCGATAAAACGGGTTACGTCTTCTTTATTGGTAACGTCGCAGGTCTCAGCAAATACCTGCTCAGAGGGGGCGAATGCAGCCAGGTGAAGGGCCGCTCCCTCCATGCGTTTTTGATCACGTCCGCAGATGGCAACCTTGGCGCCTTCCTGCAGGAACATTTCCGCTGCCTTCAAGCCAACACCAGAAGTTCCGCCCATGATTACCGCGACTTTATTTTTCAGTCCCAAATCCATCGGTTTATCCACTCCCTTACGCTCGTGCCAAATAGGTAGTTTTCTTATTGCTTGCCTGCAAGCTTGGTTGCCCAGCCCTCGTCCGGATCGCCCTGCATGGAAGCACGCGCTCCTGGTGGTGGTGGTCCTGCAATTCCCCACTGATCCATCAGGTGAGGAACACGCTTCCAAACCAGTGCTTGCCATTTATCGTCATCTTCTACCGTAGTCAGGTAACAGGTGTACTCCATGACGTAGCCGGCTGGATCGCGGAAGTAACAGAAGATGTTGTTACCAGGGCCGTGACGACCAGGTCCCCACATGGGCTCTACGTCTGCCTTGCGAACGTTACCGATACCACGCATCACTTCATCTACGCTCTCCACTTCATACGCGATGTGATTAACGGACGCATGCACATCCTGGTTGAAAGCGAGGGAGTGATGGTTTTTGTTGCAGCGCAGGAAGACCATCTGATGCTCGCTCCAGTCGGTTACCTTGAAGCCCAGTACCTTGGTATAAAAGTCTGTGATCATGTCGATGTCTTTCGTGTTCATAACCACGTGGTTCAGCTTGATTGGATCCACATTTTTCTTGCTCCAGTCTTTCGTGTGGATCTCTACCCAACAGGACAGCTCGATGCAGCGTCCTTCTGGATCGAGGAAACGCAATCCATAGCCTGCGCCCGCTTCGTCGAGATAGCCTGGCTCGGAGACGAGAGGGATGCCCAGCTCTTTCAGCTTTTCAGCCGCGGTATCTACGGCATTCTTGTCAATCATTCCAAACGCGATATGATGCAAACCGCGTTTTTCTCCAGCCTGCAGGTGGAGAATGTGGTTTTCGGATCCGGCTCCACGGAAGTAAACGTTGTTTTCGTCCTCCTGAAGCTTATCTAATCCCCATACTTTTTCGTAGAAATCTGCGTGTTCTTTCAAGACCGGTGTAAACAAGCTGATATGCCGCAAATGGGTGATACCTAGCATCCATTTCACCTCTAATGGTTAGATTTGTGTTTTGTATACAAAACAATGTTTCGATTATTTCGCAAAAAAAAGCGAGCTTTGTTGTTACTTCCTTGTCAAAGTATCTTCAAGCTCTTTTTCGATGAAAACCTCTACTTTATCGTTTTTGTGTTTTATATACAAAACATAGTTTCCTATATGAACTTATTTTAAATTTTTCGTAACTATCGTGTCAATACAAAAGATTTTGATTATTCCCCCTATATCCAATCATATCCAGTCAATGACGTGCAGCCGGTTCGATTTTTGCTGTTCCAGCAGGCTCTCCAGCGTCTCAGCCACGATTTGAATCCCTCTCTCAATTTTTGTGAAATCCGTTTGCATGATGCTGATCCGCAGGCCATGATCCCGGCGAAACAAACGCAGATAGTTCTGCTCCGTGGAATTCACCCTTACTTGTTTTAAATGCAAAGCCGTAATCAGATCATGAAGATTGACTTCATCAGACAGAGACAACCGGGCGAAGATTCCTCCCCGTCCTGTTGCTAGCTGCACTTGTGGGGGAAGCAACCGGCTTGCACATTCTGCGAGCTTTTCCATTCGCATGCGATACCTCTCTCTGACCAAGCCAGCATGATGATCGTACATACCGCAGTTCAAATACAGCTCCAGCGCTGCCTGCGACAGTGCCGCTGTGCTGGAATCACTGGACGCTTTGAAAAGCCGGAACGTCTCCATCAACGAGGTTGGGAGCACGACACACGCCAGTCTCAGCCCGGGCAGCATGATCTTGGAGAAGCTCTTGACGTAAATCACCTTGCCTGCCTGATCATACGCATAAATCGGATCGGCCTTTTCATCCGTGTCCATATCCGCCAGGAAGTCATCCTCCACGATGTAGACGTCGTATTTTTGCGCGAGCATGGCTATCTGCTTTTTCTGTTCTTCCGTATAGCTTGCCCCGAGCGGATTGTGGAACCGCGGAACCGTGTAAAAAAACTTGATGTGATTATTGCGGAAATGCCGCTCCAGCTCGTCGAGGTCAATCCCATCCATCCTCCGCTCGATGCCCAGCGCTGTGACCCCCAATAGCTCCAGAGAACGAAGCATGCCATGAAAGGTCGGCTGTTCGACCAGCACCGCACTCTTTCCATTGGGAAAAGGCATGGAGGCGAGGAGATGCAAAGCCTGCTGCGCGCCAGACACGACACAGATCTGCGAAGGAGGCGCAAAAATCTGCGAATGCGCCAAATGTTTTTCGAGCGCTCTTCTCAGCGTAAAAAATCCCTGTGGATCGGAATACGTAAACAGATGATCCTCATAAAGCTCGATAGCACGGTTTAGGCAGTGCTGAAAATCTTTATACGGCATCACCTCTGCATCCGGTGTGGCGGAGGAAAAATCGATCCAGTCAATCGCAGATGTCGTTGTCTTCTCGGATCGAACCACGGCATAGTAGCCGCTTTTCGGGACAGAGTAAATCAAATGCTCATTTTCCAGCTCTTGATACGCTCGGATCGCCGTGTTTTTGCTGCACGACCAAAGCTCAGACGCTGCCCGTATGGAAGGCAGCTTTTCACCTGGCTTGATTGCGTGGGTTAGCAGCTGCTCTTTTAAAAGCGCTTTCACGACTTCGTATTTGTTCTCCATCCCTCATCCCCTCTTACCAAACTGTATGGGTACAGATGTGAATTTATTTGTTTAAATAACTCTTTATGTTCAGTATATTTGATCACATACCAATCAGTAAAGTGGTTATAGGAGGGTACAGATTGAAAATGAAGCATGCAGAATTACCTTATTCCATCAGTGACATCAAAGACTTATTGGACAGGGAACAGATTTTCCAGTGGCTCTCCACAACCTATTGGGCATCGGAGAGATCGAGGGAGGTGATTTTCACTAGCTTTGAGCACTCCATCTGCTTCGGCATCTACAGCGAAACAGGGCAGGTAGGCTTCGCTCGTATCGTGACCGATTACACGACGTTCTCCTGGCTATGCGATGTTTTCATCGATCCTGCCCACCGCGGAAAAGGTTTAAGCAAATGGCTCATGGAAGTGATCACTCAGCACCCTGCCATTGCCCAAACCAACATTTCGCTGGCGACACGGGATGCACATGGGCTGTACGAACAGTACGGGTTTGTGCGCCGGGAAGCGATGCGGCGGATGGTGAATGAGCAAGTGGCTCTCCCTGCCAATTGAGTCAATCGCTCCTCCCCTTTCTTCTATAATATATAGCATCGCTTCTATATAAATAGGATCATTTGAGCATAACGCCTCAAATGATCCTATTTTTCTTCCCTATGGCTTTGAGACAATCTTCTTCTCAGCATGTTGAGCTGCTTGACCTGTTTCATCAAATGTTACCTGATAGGACAGTTCGTTCAGCTTATCGATCATCTTTTTCCGATTCGCCGCATCCATGGGAGCTGGCTGACCGTTGGCGATTTTGACTGGGATGACCTTGGAGGTTGTATCCTTTTCTCCAAAAGTCAGCTCCACCATCATAGCCTCTCTCCCTTTCGGATTGTACGAGGTGGTAAAGACGAAATTGCCCACGCTGTAGTAGATCGGGACGTTTTTGTAATACTCCACTCCCATCACCGAATGGCTGTGTGACCCGAGCACTGCGTCTACACCGCTGTCAATCAGCTTGCGCGCCACCTCTCGCGCATACGGTTCCGGGTAGTCCTTGTACTCCAGGTTCCAGTGCATGACCGCGATCGTGATATCCGATTGGGCGACTGCCTTTTTGACATAGGAAAGCATCGGCTCGTAGGAATAGGCGTGGGCCAGTCCAGGCTTGTTTTTCCCAGCAAACCATTGCCGATTGGGCAAGACGTGACTCAACCCGATGACGGCGACCCGCTTTCCTTTGATCGTACGAATATAAGGAGCAAAAGCCTCCGCTTCGTTTTTTCCTCCCCCGACGTACCCAAGCTGGTATTTTTTCAAATGCTCCATCGTATCAAACAATGCATCCATGCCGTAATCCAGCGAGTGATTATTGGCCAGATTGACAACATCGAACCCTGCGTTGACCAAGCCCTGGAGCGTTTGCGGTTTGGAGCGATAGGTGTACTCTTTTTGCTGGGCCTGACCTCGTGTACTGACGGATGTCTCCAGATTGCCAATCGTTAGATCCGCCTGCTTGAGGAAGGCTGCCGTTTTCAAAAAGGGGTAGTCGACGCCGTTTCGTCCGATTTGCACCCCCACACTTTTATCCAGCATGATGTCTCCTGCAAATGCGACACGAATGACCTCGTCTTCTTTCGGTGTGGCGACTTTGACTGAAGTGTCATTCGCCAAAACTCGTCCAGCCCCTATCGTACTTCCTGCGACCAAGAGCATCGCGATCGCACCTGCAAACAGATTCTTCCACCGTCCGATTTCCATGCACCTCTCTCTACACGCTTCTACGCCCATTCTAGATGGAGCGAGCTGTGAAGCCTGTTGAAGCTTGTCCGGTGCGATGGAACATTTCTCGCGCAAATCCGACGAATTCGAGCAAAAAGGGGATGGGTCTGACATTTCGTGGATTTCTTTATTTCAAATGTCGATTCTTGTTACCAGCAAGTATAATGTGGGTAGAGGTAATAGATGACCGGATGTTCGATAAAGGAGGAGCTATGAGTCCCTTGCGTTCCAATATGCTCAGAACCAAGACAACTACGCCTGCGATTCGCCCTAACAACGTTGCGCGGAACCAGCTGCTTCGACAGCTTGAAGAAGGCTTGACGCGCAAGCTGACTACTTTATGCGCTCCTGCCGTCACCTGATCACTGAGGAGCATATCCACGCCAGCTTGTCGTATTTCCTGGACTATCTGCCTTTTTCTATTCATGTGTACATAGCCACACGTACATCCTTGCCTTTTGCAACAAGCAAATGGACGATCCGCGGGCAGGCGAGCCATATCACACTCGAGCAGCTGCGGTTTACTCATAAGGAGACGGCACGCTTTTATCTGGATGCACATGGCCTGTCGCTTCGCCCCAAGCAAATCGACCAGCTCGCCATGAGCACCGAGGGATGGGTCGCAGGCCTACAGCTGGCTGCGATATCCCTGCGCAATCCGTTTCATCAGGAGCGCTTTTTTAACGGATTTTCCGGCTCCCATCGCGATATCTCCGAGTATTTGCTGCATGAGGTCTGGCTGAGACTCACTCCTGATATTCAAAGCTTTCTGCTTTCAACCTGTGTCTTGCCGCGCTTGGATGCTTCCATCTGCAATCGGTTGACCGGGCAAAACAACGGGCAAAAGATGCTTGCCTCGCTGCTCTCGCAAAACATCTTCCTCATCCCGCTCGATGAGTACCAAACCTGGTATCGCTACCATCATCTGTTCGGCGAATTCCTGCTGGCACAGCTCCAGGAGATGCATCCGCAAAAAGCTGTTGAGCTTCACCGGATCGCCAGTGAATGCTTTGCTGAGCGCCAATTGTTCGACGAAGCGATCGACCATGCTTTGGCAGCCTCTCACTTTTCTTTTGCTGCAGTCCTGTTGGAGCAGCATTTTCCGCAAATGATCCAGCGGGGCGAGCTGTCCACGCTCTTGCGCTGGCTAAACAGCTTTCCTGACAAGTCGTCGATGCTCTCCCCCTCGCTGCGCATGCTGGCTGCCTTTATCCAGATTCTTTGGGGTCAGGCGGAGCTTGCGCAAAGCGATTTTGCTGAGCTGGAGGCAGAATGTGCTGCCATGAAGGACTCTTTCGAAAAGCAGCAATTGCTCAGCAGCCTGTTTTTCGTACGATCCAATCTCGCCTTTGCCTTGGGGCACTTCGAGATGCTTCTTGCCGAGTCAGACATCCTTTATCAAAATCTGCCGGAGTCACCTTTGTTCTTCTCGTTTAACTACAATACTACGGAGCCTTTCATCCGGCGCACCTCACTCGGGCTCAAAGGCGTCTTGTCTGCACAAACGGAATTCGTCGGCAAAATGTTTATTGGCAAATTGACGGAGCACGGATGGCAGGATTCCTTGTTCAACATGTATGTCGTCCAAGCCCTCGCTGAAGGATACTATGAGTGGAATCGCCTCGATGAGAGTCATTCCTTGCTGGAGCAGGTAGAGCCGATCGCCCGCCGGCATCAGATACCCGGACTGCTGGTCCCGTGCCTTTTGACAAAAGCGAAGATTGCCTTTGCCTCAGGCTCGGTTTCCCATGCCAGAAAAAGGGTCGAAGAAGCACTCGATGCGATCATTACCTGGGGGGAAGAATACTGGCTGAATCCTTTGCATGCGTTTCTCGCCAAACTGGATCTCGCAGAGGGGGAAATCGAGCAGGCTCAAAAGCGGCTCGCCAAAATACCTGCTACTTTCTGGGACAAGCCTGTGATTCAGCGCGAGCTCGAGCTCTTGACCTATGTCCGTCTCCTGCTAGCCAGCCAACAAGGAGCAGAGGCGCTGCGGATTCTGGACACGCTGAAGCTCGCCAGCAAACGAGAGGGGCTTCTCGCCAGCCAAGTCGAAATCGCTGTCCTGCAAGCTCTGGCGAATCAACAACTCGGCTCCTCGGATGAGGCATTCGTTTATTTGCAGGAAGCCCTGCTCATCGGCGGGGCGAACGGTTATATACGCAGCTTCCTCGACGATGGAGAGGCTTTGTATCTGCTCCTGTCATCCAGCAAGAGCCGGAACAAGAAGCAGCTTCTTCATCAATCCGTCTCTGAGGCTTACGTGCAGCAGCTGCTCGAGCTCATGGCCACCAAAAGCAGCTCGAAAAGAAAAACGGATCATCCCTCTCCCCTGCTCGAACCGCTGACGGGAAAAGAAATGATCCTGTTATCCATGCTAAGTCAGGGAGCCTCCAACAAAGAGATTGCAGAAGCACTCGGCAATACGGTCGGAACCGTCAAAGTCTATCTGCACCGCATCTACGGCAAGCTCGGGGTAAACAATCGGACCCAGGCTCTGCTGAAGGCACAGGAACTCTCTTTAGTCGAAGCAGACTCTATCTAACTATTTGACGATCAGCCCTGCCATGGCAGCGAGGTCAACGTTTCCGCCCGAGACAAGTGTGACGACCCGCTTTCCGCGCAGGGCTGTTTTTTCAAACATGACTGCTGCAATCGCAGTCGCACTGGATGGCTCGATCAGCTGCTTCATTCTTTCGAGTACGAAGGTAAACGCTTGGCGAATCTCCTCCTCCGAAACCAGCACGACATCATCTACGTATTTGCGCAAAACAGGAAACGTCAGATCTCCGGGCTGGCTGGTCCGCAAGCCATCCGCGATCGTCGTGGTTCCCTCATGCGAGACAAGCTGGTTTTGCTGCAAGGACAAGTAGGTGTCGTTGGCAAGCTGCGGCTCTACTCCAATCACCTGAATGGAGGGCTTCGTCTCCTTGATGGCGGTAAGCACTCCTGAAATCAAGCCGCCCCCGCCGATTGGTACGAAAATCGCATCGATGTCATCCAGCTGCTCCATGATCTCCAATCCCACGGTGCCTTGCCCGGCCATGATGTACGGATCGTCATAGGGTGGCACGAAGACTCCCTTTTGCTGCTCCGCAATTTCCATCGCTCTTGGCAGTCGCTCCGCCGAGGTCAGCCCGCATTTTTCCACCTTGCCCTGGTAAGCTTCGATCGCCTCGACCTTGCAGACAGCCACATCCTCCGGAACGACGATCGTCGCTGGTATTCCCAGCTTGTTGGCTATATACGCTACTGCCTGTCCGTGATTGCCAGAGGAAGCTGTCGTGACAGAAGCTGCCCCGGCGTATACAGCCTGCTTGACCTTGTTTGTGGCTCCCCGCAGCTTGAAGGACCCCGTTTTCTGCAGATGCTCTGCTTTCAGAAAGACGCAATTTCCGCTTTGCAACGATAGCTGCTCGGATGACAGCAGCGGCGTTTGGCGAATGGTATCTGCGATCTGCTCCCGCGCAGCCATGATATCTGCGATTCCGATCATGACAGTTGCCTCCTATCGTTGGACTGCAATCATGAAATCAATTTCCACTGGCGTATTCCCGGGCAGCTCGGCCGCTCCTACGGCTGTACGCGCGTGACGCCCCTGCTCGCCAAAAATCTGCTCCAACAGCTCGGATGCAGCGTCAATCACCTGCGGCTGCTGATTAAATCCATCTGTCGACTGCACGTATCCCGTCACTTTCAATACCCGTTCTACTCGGTCTAGACTGCCAATTTCCGCTTCCAGACTGCTCAGCCCTTTTAACACACAGATTTTGGCCAGCTCCCTCGCCTGCTCGATAGTTACGTCCACTCCCACTTTACCCACGAATGGGAGCTTTCCGTCCACTCTCGGTACTTGCCCGCTGATATAGGCGATTCCTTCATGAACGACGACTGGAACATACTGATACAGGGATGGCACCGGTTCGGGCAACTCCAGTCCCAATTCTCGCAATCTTTCTCGGATCATAGCAGCCTCCTTTATTCGGATGTCTGAATGTTCTGCTTGGCAATTCTTTCTTATTATAGATGGAAAAAGGAGTAAAAAGCGATGAATAAGCTTCCTTCAAAATGTATAACTTTCGTTAGCAGACGGAATCGAACCTTCCCTTTATTGCTTTTCCCCATCTACCAAGAAGAAAGCTCAGTTCGTTTCCACTTGTTCGGTGCGACGCAGACATAGACATAATTGCTGTCCCACGCGATCTCCCCGACATTGCCCGGTGCCGACGAGGAGGCGGGAGCGGCTGATTGGCGGATTCGAATGCGATCCCCATCCACGTCCAGCTTAGTCGTAGGATCGGCACTGCCAATCCCGACATTGCCATTCTTGCGGTTAATCGAGAAAGGGGTGTCGATCTCCTCCCCGGCATCCGAATAACGGATAATATGAAAGTTCGATCCGGCGTTTGCTCCCGTTTCATTCGTACTATCTGCTCGCAGCGTCCATCGCGGACTCGTTACATTTCCGTCTGAGGTCTTGGCAAACTGCACATCGCGATTCACTCCATCCGAACCGGCCATTCGCAGGAGTCCATCTACCACATTCAAATTGGAAGAATGCGTCCGGATTTCTGCTACGTCTTGATCAAAGGGAATCTCGAATCTGGTAAAAAGCTGGTTCGCATTCTTGCCTGTTGGCGACATGGTGGTTTCGATCGATAGATGATTGTGGTCCTCTTGATTCGGATCATTAGCCTTGGCATGGGACACGATGGCGGTTTTATCCTTACCTGCTTCATCTACCCAGGAGATCGCCGGTTTTGCCCGGTCTGCCGTCCACTGCAGACGAATCAGATCAGATAAATGCCCCTGAGAGGATACCCATTGTTGATCCGTAGAGAGATGGAATCGCTGGTTGTGCGGAACCTCAATTCCTCCCCCTGGCAATGCTGAGCCCGTGAACTGACTCTCCGTTGCGCTAGCGTTCATATGAACCACACCTATAATCCCAAAAGTCAGTCCGAGTGCCAGTGATACGGCTAGTAGAACTTTCATCTTCTCAGTCCCCCATCTGCTCGTTGTTTTTTGGTATCGTCACCCTCTTCTACTTCGCGGCAAGTGATACTCCATCGATCGTGTTGACTGGCAAGATTTTATCTCTGCCCAAGCTAGCCACATAAGCGAGCACCTGCTCCAGTAGTGCTGGCTTTATTTCATACAAATCTCGGTTATCCGGGTCGATGCCGTGCAGCATGATGATGCACCACTGCTTGTTTTTGACTGCCTCATCGATTCGCAGCTTGATTTGCTCAAACGTCATTTCGTTGGTCACAGCGATTGCGGTATGGAGCCAGAGTTTGTCGACTGCTGAAATGTCGTTCTGCAGATGTTCAAAATTTCTCGCTGCCTGGTAATATTTTTTCACGGCAGCTTTTACGCGCTCATCATACATGGAAAAGGGAATCCCGATCGTCTGCACCTTGGGGACAATTCTCTCCAACACCGCTTTGCTTTCTCTCAATTCAAAATCCAAATCCTCGTCTGAGAGAGTCGTCAACCCATCCTGGTGAGAATAGCTGTGCGAACCGATCTCGACCCCGCGCTCGTGCATTTCCTTGATTTGATCGGCATCTAGATACATCGTTTGCGCGCCGTCTTTGATCTTTCCGGCGATGACGTTGTCCGTTGCCGGGATCCCGTATTTTTCGTGCAGCGGCAAGGCAAAATCGTAGAAGGTGTCCAAGCCGTCGTCGTACGAGAACGTAATCATGGCTTGTCCACGAAAGTCCTTTGCTGTTGGATTGACGATCTTGTTCGTTATCGACACGGATCTTTGGGAGTCATTCCATTGAATTCCACTCCCTAAACCCTCCGCCAATTCCCGAGCGGGTACCCATGCTCTCCCATTTATGATTTGGGGTGGGACTGAGGAATCTACCTTTTTTCCGTTAATGACGAGCTGCATCGTAGGAGAGGCAGATTCGTTTTTACTCCCCTCAGCTGCCTCGTCCTCTTTTGGTTCTCCCGTGGAAACGTAAACCGTGCGCTGGGATGCATCCCAGCGCACGACAGCCCCCATCCCCTCTGCCACTTCACGCACGGGAACGAGAGCTCTCCCTTTTTTGATTTTCACCGAATCACTTGCATGTCCCGCTTGTCCGTTCAGCACAAGTGTAGTGGGAGGTGCGGCAGATACTACCGCGGCTGAAGACACAATCGCTCCTGCAAGCATCCCTGAAATGATCTTGCGCATCTCACTCCTCCTAACCAGGCTAATCCGTGCCTTGTCTCTTTCAGGCAGCAACCTTTTTCGCAAACTTTTCCATACGCTTATATAAACGTGAACTTAGGGACGATTTGTTGCACACAATTTGCCAAATGCCGGCGAATCGTGGCAACACCCTTGATTCATCAAGCTTTTCACACCTACAAAAAAAAGGACGGTCTCTCTTTCCCTCTACTGCGAGGTGAGAAACGTCCCTATGTTTTATTTTGGCTGCATGCGAATCGCTCCGTCCAGTCGAATCGTCTCTCCGTTGAGCATGACATTTTCGATGATGCTCTGCACCAGCATTGCAAATTCAGTCGGATTCCCCAAGCGTGGCGGGAAGGGAATGGTTGCGCCTAGCGCTTCTTTTGCCGAGCGAGGAAGCTTGTCGAACAACGGTGTATCAAAAAGACCCGGAGCGATGGTCATCACGCGAATACCGTAGGGGGCCAGATCTCGTGCGATCGGCAGCGTCATGCCGACGATCCCTGCCTTGGACGCACTGTATGCGACCTGTCCTACTTGCCCATCAAAAGCTGCCACGGATGCCGTATTGACAATTATCCCACGCTCGCCATGCTTGTTCGGCTCATTGCCCGCCATCTGCTCCACAGCCAAGCGAATAACGTTAAACGTGCCGACCAGATTGACGTTGATCACTTTTGAGAACGACTCCAGTGGATGGGGACCGCTTCTCGAAAGCGTCTTTTGCGCAGCAGCGACTCCCGCACAGCTAATGGCTACGTGAATCGTACCGAAGTTGCCTGTCGCTTGCTCGATGGCCTCCCGCACGCTTCCCTCACTCGTCACATCCGTGGGAATAAACATCGCGTTTTCGTCTCCGAGCTCCTCGGCCAATGCCTGCCCCGCTTCCGAGGCGAGGTCCAAAATCGCAACCTTTCCCCCACACCGCACCAGACTCCTCACCGTTGCTTCTCCCAGACCGGAGGCTCCACCCGTTACAATGGCTACTGCATTTTGAATCTCCATGCCATTCTCTCCCTTCTGGTTATCCGCCTTTCCAAAACGAATGTCTGTCTGAAGTCCGCTTAAATTGCGTCTGCTCTCTTTAGCTTATTACCATTCCCTGCCAGTTATCTCTAGAAATGAACGAGGTTTTCATCCTCTCACTGCGGATCAGCAAGATGGCAGCGAATTTGGTGGGTTTCTCCCCTCTTCGAAAAGGCAGGAACGACATTTTCACACATGGGCATACGCTCGGAGCAACGGGTGACGAATGGACAGCCTTTATGCAGCTCATAGGGACTCGGGGGATCGCCTTCCAGCTGGATCTTTTCTCGCTGTCCCAGATCTAGACGGGGAACCGCTGACAGCAGCGCCTTGGTATATGGATGCACGGGATTACGAAAGATTTCCTCCGTCGTTCCCATCTCCACGATCCGTCCCAAATACATGACGGCCACGCGATCGGAAATGTACTTCACGACGGAAAGATCGTGGGAAATGAAAATCAGGGAGAGCTGGAATTCCTTTTTCAAATCTTCCAAGAGATTGAGGATGTGGGCTTGCACCGATACGTCGAGTGCGCTGACCGGCTCGTCTGCGATCAAAAGCTTGGGGCGTATGGCAATCGCTCGAGCGATGCAGATTCGCTGTCTTTGTCCGCCGCTGAAAGCCTTGGGATATTTGTCTGCATCCTTCCCGTGAAGTCCGACTCGCACCAGCAAGTAATCGATGTACGCATTCAGCTCTTGCTCCGTCTGACAGATCTGGTGAAAACGAATGGTCTCCGCCAGCATCTCTCTCACCGTCATGCGCGGGTTGAGCGAAGAATAGGGATCCTGAAAGACCATCTGCATATTTTTCCGCAGCCTGCGCAATGACCGCTGATCGCTGGACGTGACATCTTCTCCGAGAAAGGTGATCTTTCCATCCGTCGGTTCATACAGACGCATGAGCGTTCGGCTCAAGGTGCTTTTTCCGCAGCCGCTCTCCCCGACAAGGCCTAGCGTTTCTCCGGCTTCCAGCGAAAATGACACATCCTCCACGGCATAAAGGGAGGTACTGCTTTGCCCCAGCAGCTTGCCGAGCAAGCCTGCTTGCTTGCGATATTCTTTTCGCAATCCTTCTACCTGCAGAATGGTCGTCATGCCTGCGTACACACCCTTTCATGATGAAAGCAAGCCGACCAATGACCAGGGGCTACTTCCTTCAGTTGCGTATGCTCGTCAAAAGAGCACTCACTGGTAGCAAAGGAACAGCGCTCACGAAAGGGACAGCATTTGATGGCATGCGACATGTCAGGCAATGTCCCAGGGATTCCTTCCAGCTTTTCCTCCGATTCTATGCGCGGTACCGAGTGAATCAAACCGAGCGTATAGGCATGGCGCGGCGTTTGGAACAGGTCAGAGGTCGCAGCTGTTTCCATAACCTTTCCTGCGTACAAGACGACGACGCGATCGCACATTTCCGCTACCACGCCGAGATTGTGTGTGACAATCAGGATGGCCATGCCAAGTCGCTGCTGGATCTCTTTCATCAGACTCAGGACCTGATCCTGGACGGTCACATCGAGTGCAGTCGTCGGCTCATCTGCCAGCAGCAGCTTCGGGTCGCAGCAGATGGCAAGCGCGATCATGACCCGCTGTCTCATCCCGCCGCTCATTTGATGGGGATAATCGTGGACTCGCTTTTCCGGAGATGGAATCCCCACTAAACGCAAAAGCTCCACCGCTTTTTGCCAGGCGTCCTTTTTGCTGATTTTTGTATGGGTCCGAAGCGTTTCTACCAGCTGCTCACCGACCCGATAGACAGGATCAAGCGAGCTCATGGGATCCTGCAGCACCATCCCGATTTCCCTTCCTCGCAGCTCCTGCATCTGCTTTTTGGAATAGCTCAGCAAATCTTTTCCTGCGAACCGAATGCCACCACCCACCACTTTCCCCTGCGGGGTCGGCAACAGCTGCAAAATGGAGCGACAGGTGATACTCTTGCCGCTTCCGCTCTCGCCAACGAGCCCCACGGTTTCCCCAGTTCGAACGTGAAAGGTAACATTGTTGACTGCGTGAATGGTCCGCTGCTTGGTTTGGAGAACGACCTTTAGCGAATCCACTTCGAGTATAGGCTGCATGGCGAACCACTCCTCTGCCTCATGATTGATTCTCGATTTTTTCTGCCAGACCATCTCCCAAGAGACTAAAGCCGAGACCCGTCACGATAATCGCCAAGCCCGGAAGTGTCGAAATCCACCAGGCATTGATGATGTAGCTGCGCCCTTCGGATATCATGGCTCCCCACTCTGCTGCCGGCGGCTGAACCCCCAAACCGAGAAAGCTGAGGGAAGCCCCGGTGAGGATACAAAGGACCACGTCTGACATGGCGAAAACGATCGCGGGCGAAATGACATTGGGCAAAATATGCCGAAAGATGATCCGCCCATGTCCATACCCGATACTGCGTGCAGCCAGGATATACTCCTGCTGCTTCACCACGAGCACCTCACCGCGCACAATTCTCGCGTATGACGTCCATCCAACCAAAAAAATCGCGATATACATGTTCATCAAGCCGGGACCGAGAATCGAGATGATCGCGATGATCAAGACCATGAACGGAAAGCTGATCATAACATCGACGAGCCTCATCATGAGAATATTGAACCATCCGCCAAAATACCCGGCGAAAAGTCCGATTACCGATCCCGCAATAAGGGGAACAACCACCGCCACTATCCCGATTTGCAAATCGATCCGTCCGGCATACAGCGTCCGCGTGAAAATATCTCGCCCGAAATTATCCGTGCCAAACCAATGCTTGACGCTCGGCTTTTGCAGGACATTGTTCAGATCGTTCGCATTGGGGTCGTAAGGGGTAAGCCACGGCGCACATAGGGAGAGAAGGATGACGATCAATACCAGAGCCAACCCAATTGCGATTTTTGTATTGACGGGCAGCCGGGAAAACAGCCCCAGTCGAAAGGCTCTCACTGGCTTTTTCATAGCCGTCTGTTGAAGTTCTGCCATGTTCGCCCCCTATTCCAGATCAACGCGAGGATCGAGCCATGCATAGCACAGATCCGTCAGCAGGTTGACCACTATGACCAGAATCGCAAAAACGAGTACGAGACCTTGGATAATCGGATAATCCCGGGACAAAATCGAGTTGATCAAAAGCTGTCCGAGACCCGGCACCGAAAAGATCGTTTCAATGACGATCGAACCGCCCAAGAGCCAGCCGATGTTTACCCCCAGGATGGTCACGGTGCCACTGATGGCATTGCGCAGGACATGGTTGAGGATGATCTGATGCTCTTTAAGTCCTCTCGCTCGCGCCGCTTCAATGTACTCGGACGAAAAGACGTTTATGATTTTGCTGCGCAAAGGACGGACAAGCACAGGCGCCAAAGAGCACGTAATCGTCAGGGCTGGCAGGAACAAATAATAGAGATGACCGATGAAGTTTTTGCCATAACCAGACACCGGAAACAGCTTGATTTTGATACTGAAGAGAAGCATCAGGAGAATGCCAATCCAGAAAGAAGGCATCGCCAAACCAAAGATAGACAGTGTGCGAAACCCGTTGTCCAGAAGCGAATCCTTTTTCATCGCCGACCACAGGGCGATCGGGATACTTACCAAAAGGCTTAATACAGAGGCGTACATCACAAGAAAAAAGGTCGTTCCCAAGCGTTCACTAATTAACGTATTAACGGATTGCTTCAGAAGAATGGATTTCCCCAAGTCACCCTGTACCAGGTTCTGGAGAAAAATCAGGTATTGATCGTACAATGGCTTGTCCAATCCCATCTGCGCCGTCAGCTGCTGCACATTTTCCGGAGTGGCCCGAGAACCCAGCATGATGCTCGCTGGGTCTCCGGGAATGAGATGGATGATCAGAAACGAGACGATCGAGATCCCGAACACTACAGGGATCAGCTGGATCAAACGTTGGAGAATAAAGTGTACGCGTAAGATCTCCATCACCCTCTTTACTTATTGAGCCATACTTCCTCAAGTCGATAGTTTCCGGTCGACAATACGTGGAAGCCTTTGACGTAATTCTGCACCGCGTAGGTTGCCGGCTTGTAATAGAGGAACAGGAAGGTCGCATCTTCGCTGACCAGCTTCTGAATTTCGAGGTACATTTCCTTGCGCTTCGCCTCGTCCAGCTCAGCGCGGGCCTTTTCAGCCAGCTCATCCACTTTCGGGTTTTTGTAGCCCGTGTGATACGCATCCGTGCCGCCCGTAGAAACGACTTCAAAGCTCGTCAGCTCATCCGGGTCGATAATATCCGTCGAGAAGTACGTGGTCGCCAGATCGTAGTTCATCTGGTTGACTGCTTCATACGCCGCACCTGATTCCATCATTTGAATCTCTACGTCAATGCCCAGTGCTGCCAGCTGATCTTTGACGATCACGGCGATCTGGCGGTCTGTCTCATCACCGGAGGCGATCAGCAGCTTCGTTTTGAAGCCCTGCGGTTTCGAGGATTCGGCCATCAGCTTTTTCGCTTTTTCCAAATCGTATTTGTAGCCTTCGAGCTGATCGTTGAAGTACTTCATTTTTGGCAAATAAGAAGTAGCCATTTCGCCATTGCCCATCAGTACCGTTTTGATGATCAGATCTTTGTCGACCGCGTAGTTGATCGCTTGCCGAATTTTCACGTCGTTAAACGGCTCGTGCGTATGGTTGATGTTGATGACGTCCACGCGAGATACTTGCGGAGTCATTACCGTCAGGGCGGGATCGGCTTGCAGCTCGGCCATCGCGTTGAATGGAACGTTGGAGGCGATATCGATGTCGCCTGCGCGAAGCTGGAACAGACGGGTCGTATCCTCTGGCACCTGCACCAGCTCTACGCCGTCCAGATAAGGCTTGCCTGCCTGCCAATAATCCGGGTTTTTCGCCAGCTCCACTTTTTGTCCGCGCTGCCAGTTGGCCAGCTTGAAGGGCCCGGTACCGAATTCTTTGTCGCTCAGAAAATCTTTGCCTTGGTCCTTCACCGCTTTCTCGGACACGATCGAGCTGCTGAACAAAGCGAGAGAAGAAAGGAGCGGTGCATAAGGCGTTTTTGTTTTGATCGTGACTTGGTTGTCACCGGATACTTCTACGGATTCGATGCCGGTATAGATCCAGCTCCAGCTCGAGCCCTCGTCTCGTGCGCGGTCGAGAGAGAATTTTACGTCAGCAGCCGTCATCACGGAGCCATCGTGGAATTTCACGTCTTTTCGCAGGTTGAATACATACGTTTTCTTGTCTTCCGAGATCGTCCAATCGGTGGCCAGAGCCGGCTCTACATCATTTCCGTCTGCCGTCACCCGCACCAGCTGATCGTACATCAAAAGCAGAGCCCAGATCGTCATGTTGTCACCCGGAACGATCGGGTCGAGATTGGACAGATCCTGTGCTCGTGCCAGCTTCAAGATGCCACCTGATTTTGGCGTTTCATCACCTGCATTGGCTGCAGGAGCTGCTGCTGGCTGAGCGGCTGAATTTGTGGTGCTTCCCGAATCTCCCTGGCTGCTCTCTGGTGCGGAAGAACAAGCCACAGTCCCCACCGTCAATAGCAAGGCTGCCATCAGGAGAAAGCCTTTTTTTACAACCTGTTTGAAGCATACCATCGTAACGTAACCCCCTCTTTCTTTACGAGTCTTCTCGAAGTGCGTGTTCCTTTCTATCCCCCTTTTTTTGTGTGATCCTTTCCATAGAGCAGCGGCGCGATTCGCCTACAGATTTTTAATAAAACTGAAAAGCAGCAATTGCTCATTTTTTATTTTGAATATTTTTATTAGTTAGAAAAATATATTGTAATGATAGATTGTGAAAATTACTTTCACAAATTCAATTATTTTATATCTCGTATAAAGTTATCCTATGAAAGCGATTTAGCAAGGAAGGTTAGTTACCCATCTTGTCCAAATGAAAAGAACCTCCGTGAAGAGCTCAGCAGTCGCACTCCATTGAGGTTCTTTGCTAGTTTCCCTTCAAGCGCTCTCCAACCTTTACCACCACAGGCACATGGTCGCTCCATTCCCGCCACTCTTCGTATGTTCCTATTTGAACGGACTCTACTCTCTCGATCCACTCGACAGGCAGGAAGCAAAAATCGATATGATAGCCCTTCTCCCGATGGTGATGAAAATAGTAGGTTGGAACTGATTCCTGGCCATGTTCCTCCTGAAAAAAACAGTGGTACGTACTTTCTACCCCGTACTCCTTCAGCATTTGGACGACTGCCGTATGGTTTCCGACACGCGGAAGAGCATCCCAAATGGCGTTGCTGTTTAAATCCCCTACTACGAGACAGGTTTCCTTTTGCAATAGCATCTGGTACTGCTCCAGAGCCAAGAACAGCTGCCCGATATAGCCCTGCTTTCTATCTTTGTGATCCTTTGTCCAAACGGCCAACAGCGTGAAAGACTCCAAGCCTGTCACGCAGATAGGAACAACCCAGCGAAACCGTGGGTCGTAGGCAGGATGAACGGTAAGTGAATACGCGGAAGTACTGAATACACCGAGTCCTTTGTGCAGATTGTCGCCAAACCAGAGAGCGTTTGGAAACAAGGAAGTGTGTTTATCACCTAGCCGCTCTAGTGATTCGCACTCCGAAATGACGGCGATCTCGGGGCGAAACCGCGCAAGCTTCTCCACTTTTTTGCGAAAGGCCTGCCGACAGTTCCATGCGACGATGCCGATGTTCATCCATGATCTCTCCTCGCCTAGGTAACATCCATCCCCAGCTTCTCCAGCTTCCGATACAGGCTCGCCCGATGAATCCCCAGCAGGCTCGCTGCCTTTACCTTATTCCCCTCTGCCTTCTCCAATGCCATGGCGAGCACCTTCTTCTCTGTCTTGGCCAATTCTGCCTCCAGATCCAGTGTCAGACTCTCTCCGTTGACTACGACCTTTCTCTCCTGCAAATAAGCCGGCAGATGCTCTGTCTCAAGCAACCCATGATCGGCCAGCTGGATCGCTCTCTCCAGCACATTGTGCAGCTCCCTGACATTTCCCGGCCAGCTGTGGGAGAGAAAGACATCCTCCACTCTTGGGCTGAGCCCTGTCACGGATGTATACAGCTCGCGATTCAGCTTCTGGATCAGGTGCTGTGCCATCGCGATGATGGAACCAGTCTGTACGCGCAGGGGTGGGATGCTGATCGTAAAGACATTGAGTCGATAGTACAGATCTTCGCGAAAACGCCCTTCCTCCATCAGCTTTTCCAAAGGGCGATGCGTCGCTGCAATCACGCGGAGATCAACTTGTGTGGGACGCGTGGCTCCGATCCTTTCTACCTCTTTTTCCTGGAGCACTCGCAGCAGCTTTACCTGCATATCCAGCGGCATATCCCCGATCTCATCCAAAAACAGTGTGCCGCCATGCGCCAGCTCGACCTTGCCTGGCTTGCCTCCTTTTCGCGCCCCAGTGAACGCCCCTTCCTCGTACCCGAACAGCTCTGCTTCCATGAGGTCTTTCGGGATAGCCGCGCAATTGACTCGGACAAACGGACCTTCCGCACGGGCACTGACACCGTGGATCGCCTGCGCAAACAGTTCTTTTCCTGTGCCGCTCTCCCCCAGAATGAGGATGGAGGAACGCGAGGAAGCCACTTTTTTTGCCAAATGGATCGTCTCTTTCAACAAATGGTGATCTGCAAAAATCGAATCAAAGGAATACCGGGTCCCGACTACCCGCTTCAGCTCCTGACGGTAGTAATCCAGCTTCCGCTCCATGATGTTGTAGCGATCCACCATGCTGCGCAGCTCACGCAGGTCGTTGAAAATCACTTTTCCCATCGCGCCAATAATCTTGTCGTCCTCGCGCATCGGCATGCGGCTCACGATGATATCCCGATTTCCTACTCTCATCAGGTGTCCGAGCTCTGCTTTCCCCGTCTCCATGACTTGAGGCAATCTGGTATTCTCGATCACTTCGGTAATCGGTTTTCCGATCGCCTCTTCCATCGTCGTTTCCAGAAAGTCGCAGTACGCTTGGTTGATCATCGTGACGATTCCGTTTCGATCACACATCACGATACCGTCATACAGCTGCTCGACCAGCTCCCGAAACTGATGGAGCTCCCGTTCTTGCTCCGAAATTTTTCGCGTCGCCGCCTCATAGGAGGTAATGTCCTGAAAGACAGAAATGGCGCCGATGATTTCGCCTTCCTCTACGTAAGGAATCCGGTCCACGAGCAGCGTTTTATCGCCGAAACGGATTTCCACCCGCAAGCTCGCTTTGCCATCCCGTACGACCTGCATGATGTCTGCACCCGGTGTAATTCTCGAGACGTGATGCTGCCTGACTTCCGAGAGCCTCAGGCCCAGTAGCTGACAGCCAACCTGATTGACGTGAAGAATCATTCCCTCCCGATCGATGATCATCATGCCGATTTGCAGCGAATCGAGAAAACGAAGGAATTGGGGGGTGAGCATATACGTACCTCCTCGTCGCAACTGTAGCAAAAATACGTCATGTCGCAAAAACGCGCCATTCTGTATGCTTCACTTTTGCGACACTTCTGGTTTAAGGGCGCATGAAACCTCTCCATTTCAATTCGGTACGATCCTTGCTTCTCCTAGCAGGATATTGGAACCGCTTTCAACCCAAAGGAGGAACGTATGAAAAGAAACTGGATGTCCCACTCGCTCGCTGCTCTGCTGCTCTCCACCCTTGCCATTACATCCTATCCCGTCACCCAGGTCCATGCTGCCTACTCTCCCGTCATCCCCGGCGCACACAGTGTGACCGTGACCTCATTTGACGGGAAAGCGGAAAACTGGCTTACCACGAAAAATCCGTTACAGTATGCTGCCGCGACCCAGTTTGGCAACATCGGGCTCGCTCCGTACACATGGGGCTATAAGGATGATCAGAGCGGCTGGTATCGCATGTACCAGCCCGCCGAGGTAGCCGGAACGCAGGTCAATGGCATGTTTGAGGATGCAAAATTCGTCATCCGCGTCCCCGCCGATTGGAATGGAAAGCTCGTCGTCGCAGGCATTCCAGCCACACGCAACGAAACCTCCACCGATCTTTTATTCAGTGACTATGTACTGGAAAAGGGCTTTGCTTTTGCTGCCATCGATAAAGGCACACAGGGTGAGATCGATCCGAACGATCCCTTAGCCAAAAACAAAAACGCGCTCGTGTCCGAGGATGATTCCCTCCGTGAATGGAACCTCCGCTATCGGCAGGTAACCAAAGCGGCGCAAGCTTACTTGGCCAGCCATTATTCTGACCTGCTCATTTCAAGCAAGGACAGGAAAAACCCTGCCAGCAAGCTCGTTTCCAAAAATCATCCGGTCCCTACCTATGCCGTGGGTATCTCCAACGGCGGCTACGTCGTCCGCTACGCCTTGGAAAATGACGATCCGAAAAAGACGAAGGAGCCAAAGCTCTACGATGGAGGCGTAGACTGGGAAGGCGTCCTGTGGCGTGCGAAAGAAGCCAATCTCATCTCGACATTGACCCCTGTTGTCAATCATGCCCAAGCAGCCATTTTCGGCTCTGGCGCAGAAAAGGAAAAGGCGGCAGAAGCACTGTACGCTGCAGGCGTCCCCAAGGGCTCTGAAAAGCTGTGGGCCTACCATGATCAGGTCTACTGGTTTATCAGCCTGAATATTTACCGGGACGAGTTTGATCCAAAGGCACCACGCCATCTGGACTGGCGCGACTATTTGAATTTCGATCAAAACGGGCTGCGCGACCGCAGTCATGACGACGTATTTGCAAGCTACGATTACTTCAAAAGACCGAGCAGTGTGAAAAACAACGTCGCCGCGATCGAGAACACGGGAAATATCAACGTTCCTCTCATTACGGTCGCCGGCTCCTGGGACACGCTCATCTTCCCTGATGTGCATGCGAAAGGATATGAGGAGCTCGTGAAAAAAGCCGGGAAAGGAGATTTGCATCGCCTGTACATGGTTGAGAAAGGAAATCACGTCGACAGCCTCGTCTGGAGCAAATCGGACCCGGATCAAGAGCTGCAGCCCCTTCTCCCCTACGTCCATCAGAGCTTTGACATGCTCATCAAATGGGTGGAAGAAAACGACAAGGCACCAAAGAGCAAGACCATTCCTACCCCACAAGACAACACGCAGGTCATCGATCTGGAGACAGGAGAGGAAATCCAGCCTTACTAGGGACACTCTGAGAAAGAAAGAAGACCGAGCTTGCTGACGTCAGCGCTCGGTCTTGTTTTTTACTGCGTCATCATCCGGACAAAATCGTCCAGCTTTTCGATCATGGTAATCTGCTGATTGCAGGATTGACTGTCTTGGCATACATAGTTCCCTCGTTTGAGATAAGAACCGTCACCCGAGCTTTTGATTTCCGTAATAAACATGCCCACTTCATCCAATCGGTTGCAAATTGCACACATTCCTTTTTGGTTCATGGGGGTAAACGTACCGTTAAAGCCGACCAGCTTCCCTTGGTATTCTGCGATGACGAATTTCTTTTGCGTTCCGTCATCCTGCCAGCTGACATAGGAATGCTCCTGCAGATTCAAGTCTTTGATAGAAGGTGCCTTGAGCTTTTTCGCTTTTGGGAAAAGCTTTTTCAGCGTTTGATCGGTAATGACGGGAAAAGGGATGACGTATGGCTGCAGCTCGGACAAATACCGTTTCACATCTGCCGTCTCGGCAATCTGTGCAATCGGATAAAGAAGCTGCTGCTGCTCTTCGCTCAGCACGGGAAACAGGTTTGCCACATTTTCTTTGGCGATATCCTTGCGTGCTCGGTGTACACTCGCATCGCTGCTGGAGGAAAGTCCATTCAGCAGGATCTTGATTTGGGCTTTTATATAATTGTATTGATAGCTCTTCATAAAGGGGGGCATTTTTCTCACTCCAATTCCTGTGTGCGTGTTTGCTCTTTTAGACTACACGCTCCACGCAAGGCTCGAAAGGGAGAAGACGATTGGGAAATAATCTTGGCATACACAAAAAAGCACTGTGCGCATCTAACGCATACAGTGCTTTTATCATTTCTGGTTCATTTCGTATACACGATTTTTTTGATCGTCTCCACGGAAAGGCAATGCTCGACAGCCAGCTGATCAATGGAGCTTCCGCATAAAAAAGCCGTTTTGATCGCACGGTTGCGGTCGTCAATCAGCTTTCTTCCACCTGAGCGAGTCCCCCATTTCTGATAGGTACCCTCCGGCTTCGGAATATAAATCGTCTCGCCTTGCACGTATTTCTGGATTTCCTCGATCAGCTTTTCCGGTAGGATCGCGGTTGCATTCACATATTTCATTTCTGCCAGCCCCTTATTTTGAATGAAAGAAAATAAGGATGCAAAGCCAAATGAATGGAAATTCGCTACGCTCATGGGCGATAGTGAATCAGATTATCTGCCCCATGCAAAGTATCGCCTCTTCCATTTCAGGCTTTGCATGAGTGGCTGCAGTATCCGGCAAACAAACGTGATTTGCCATCCCTTACACCTCCGTCGTTCGTGAAAAATGGCTGCTATTAGCTAGTATAATGCAAATTTGAGTCTTTTGCATCTCGTTCCTTTTTCCATGTGTCAGCTGCGCTTAGGCGCTTAGGCTTGGCGGAATGTATTCGTCAGTCTCCCCAGCTTTTCGATTTCGACGGAGACGACATCCTGATCTTTGAGCCAAACCTGTTTCTCTACAGGAAAGCCGGTAATGACTCCCTCCGGTGTGCCTGTAAGGATCACGTCTCCCGGTAGGAGAGGAAAATGCCTGGAGATGTAGCTAATGATTTGGGAGCAAGAGAAGATCATATCGGATGTGTTGGAATTTTGACGCAGCTCCCCGTTCACATAGGTACGAATCTGGAGCTGGTCAGGATTACCTACTTCGTCGGCACTGACTAGGTAGGGCCCGATCGGACAAAATTTATCGCAGGTTTTGCCCAAAAGCCATTGGGAGGTCGCAAACTGCAGGTCACGAGCAGACACATCGTTGGCACTGCAATACCCGTACACGTAGGATAGCGCTTCCTCTTCCGTGACGTTGCTCGCCCGCTTCCCGATGACGATCGCAAGCTCTGCTTCGTAGTCGATCTTTTCGGACTCTTTCGGCAGTGGTACGTCCTCTCCATGCCCCGCCAAGGCGTTGGCAAACTTGCTGAACAAAATCGGGGTTTCCGGATATGGCAGGTTGCACTCATCCGCATGTTTTCGATAGTTCAGCCCTACACAAACAATTTTCGAAGGCTTTGGTACGACTGGAGCAAGCTCCAGCTCTTCTTCCTGCAGAAACAGGCTCTCGTCTTGGTATGCTGCATCTGTTAGCTTGTCCAGCAGCTGCCGACTTTTGTCCCCTCCGTCGATGAGAGCTTCGATGGTCACAGGTGCATCGCTCCACTCCGTAAATCGGCTGGCTGCCGCCTGCACGTCCAGAATGCCCCTCTCTGTGCGAACTCCCAGGGCAATCCCATCCTGCTTGTAAAATGAGACGGTAATCATGACTGAATCCCTCCTACTGTTCGACCTACTCTTTCGCAGATTCGGCATCCATCCACACAAGTCCTGCAACGCGACCGTCTGTAACTTCCTTGTCCAATTCAGGAAGAAATGCCCTACACGAAACGGAAAAGGTTTCCTATAATGATCTGCAAAAGATTCCCATCCATTCGTGAGGAGAAGCCATGAAGAAGATTACTAGCAAAGCAGCTCTCATCACCGCCATGCTGCTATCCACCTCCCTGCCACTTCCTGAACAAACCTCTGCTGCATCCATGGACAGCGCCATTGTTTTGGCTACTTCGTTGAATGTGCGCAGCGAGCCTGCCCAACAGGCAAGCATTGTAGGATCCCTTCCTTACGGTACTATCGTCTCCGTAAGTACAGAGTCATATGGATGGGCAAAAATCAGTGCAGGCAAAACAGCAGGATGGGTCGCCGGGCATTATTTGAAGAACACGGACGGCGTGTCCAACCCTGCTCCCGCACCAGCCAGCAAGCCTGCCCAGAAGACGGGCTCCGTTTTAGCCGATGCCCTGCGGCTGCGGACCGGCCCTGGACTGGATCAAGGCGTGATTCGTGTACTGCCGATGAATACATCTGTTACGATCCTTGGTCAACAAAACGATTGGCTGCGTATCCGTCTAGCTTCCGGGGAAACGGGCTGGGTATCCGGAGCCTATATCGGTAACCAGAAAAGTGCTGCATCCGCTGCTTCCCAAGCCAGCCACTTCCAATCAGCCGGAAAGCCAGGTCTGAAAGGAAAGCTCATCGTCATCGATGCCGGCCATGGTGGAAGTGATGTGGGGGCCATTGGTACCAAATATGGCACCTTGGAAAAGACGATCAATCTGCAAACCGCGAACAAGCTGGCCCAACTGCTCCGGCAAAAAGGAGCCGTGGTCGTCATGACAAGAACAGGGAATGATGAAAATCCAGCGTTGCACGATCGGGTGAGTATCAGTGAACAAAAGGGAGCCGATGCCTTTATCAGTATTCACTACAACTCCTCCCCGAAGAAGGTAAACGGAACCTTGACCTTCTTCTACTCCGATCAAAAAGACAAGCCTTTGGCCCAAGCCATCGAAGCCCGCCTCGGACAGGTCTATGGAACCAAGAGCAACGGGATTTCCTTTGGCAACTACCACGTCCTGCGCGAAAACGATCAGCCCTCTGTTCTTCTCGAGCTGGGCTTTCTGACGGATGCCAAAGATGAGGCGCTGGTACGCACAGCCGACTATCAGCAGCGCTCGGCGGATGCGATCGTGAAAGGGCTTAGTGACTACTTTGGAGAGTAGGTATTGAGAGCTTGCTGCCAAAAGGGTAAAAGAGCGGATAGAGAGGAAGCTAGCCACTTCCTTCCCTATCCGTTTCTTTTTTTCGGGAAATGCAGTGCTTTCTACGAAGCCGTCAAATCCCTCTTGTTCCCTTTATTCATGAAGTGCATCATCCCTTCCAGAATGACCACCAGTATGAGCGACAAACCAAATAAGGGCATAATCACTCCCAATCCCACCATCAAGACAAGGAAACTGATGGATACGCTACTGGAGGCTTTAGGTGGAGCAGAAAACGATCCTTCTTTCTTCCGAGACAGCCAGGACTTAAATCCCCAAAAAATGACGAGGAGAAAAGATAGGCAAACGACCAGGTTTATGAGTTTATTGGGCCAGCCGAATAAATGTCCTTCATGCAAGGGGATTCCCCATGTGAACCATTTTGCTAAAATGCCGTAATCCTCATAGCCCACTTTGGAAATCAGCTTTCCGCTGTATTGGTCAAAATAGGTTGTGACTTCTTCATAGGGACTTACATCGAGGCCCGTTACTCCCGTATTGCTGCCTTTTGATACCGTGAATACGCCCTCTTCATTCTTCGGATACACAATGGAATAAGGTTTGGAAATCTGTTCCTTTTCAACCTCTTGCATTAACTGCTGGATACTGATCATGTTGCTGTTGTGTGTCATCATACCAGCCATATTCCCGTGATGCGCATGGGATTGATTGGATGTGGGGGCCTCATTTTTTCGTGTGGCCCAAGGAATTTCACTCATATCTGATGTTGGTGGCTGTTGCTTTAATAGCGGGTTACCAATGGAAGGATATTCTTGAGCAGCTGAGTAAATAAAATTGCCCATAAATGCAGACCAAGGCAAGCCGGTAAAAATAATGACAATCATAGGAATGGTAATGATGGTACCGATTAACGCATGCCACTTTTTGTTTTTTTGCTGCTTGGTAAGGTTTTGTTTCATCTTCAATATTTTTCCTCTAAAGGTCATGTAAATACCGGAGATCAGCAAGAAGATTGCCCAGCAGGCAGCCAATTCCACTAAATAGTTGACAACAGTTCCACCTACAAATAATGAGCTATGCGATTCTCTCATCACGTTCGAGAATGTATACTTGGCGTCCTGGCTGCCGACAACCTCATAATTCTCATCTAAAAATACGTATTTTTGGTCGCCATCGTTATTTGTCATCGTCAGACGTGTATTATAGGGCTCATCCAAAACAATGACCTTGGAGACTGAATAGTCCTTGAACTGCTCTACCGCCTTCTCAATCCCTTTATCAATGGTTAATGCTTCTGAATGATTGCTTTTTCCAAAGAACAGGTCATCGTAAGCGCGATTTTCTACATCTGTATAAAATAAATAGCCAATGCCCGTTAACGTTAATGTAATCAAGAGTGGTGTGATAAAAAAGGCTGCATAGAAATGCCAGCGCCAAAAACGATTATAATGGCTCACTTTCATGTATAACCCTCCGTTATGAGAATAAGCAAAGCTGATTTTTACTTCTGTAAGGTAGGCGTAAACAGATCGGCAAACGCTGCGTATAATCCAAGCGCCCCGTACTCTGCCTGATATTCCTGTATGGAGCTGTCTCGTACGACATGCCCGTTCATCAGGAAGATCGCCCGGTCGGCAACTGTATCAGCGACCTGCAGCTGATGTGTCGAAAACAGGACGGACTGGCCTGCTTGTTTTAAATCCCGAACAAGATCGACGAATGCATCCATCCAATAAGGATCAAGCCCGTTTGTCGGTTCGTCCAGAACGACGAGAGCTGGTTTGGCTAAAATGGCTTGGGCAAACAGCAGACGCTGCTGCATTCCCTTCGAAAACTGGGTAACCCGTTTGTTTTTCACCTCCTCCAGTCCGACTGCACGGAGAGCCTTATCGGCGACATCCGCTGTTTTCCCTCGCAACGCAGCGTAGAAGCGAATCGTTTCACGCGCAGACAAACCAGCGGCAAAGTTAAAATGATCCGGCATGTACCCGATCTGCTGCAGGTAATCCACTCGCTGATCGACATGGGTCTTCCCGTTCAATGAAATTTTTCCAGAAGTAGGAGACAGAATTCCGACGATCATGCGCAGAATCGTACTTTTCCCCGCTCCATTCCCACCGCAGAGAGCGACTACCTCACCTGGCTGTATCTGCAGATCGAACGGCTGAACAATCACTTTGTCCGCTATCTTCTTCGTAGCTTGCTGTATTTGTAATCCGTTCGTTGACATGTGCTACCTCCTTTCCCATGCCTTGCTCGCGATAAACATGGTGACCCCGATCCACCCGATGATGAGTCCACCGAAGATGACATCGCCCAGAGGGGAATCAATCCAATACATCCACTTGTAATATTCAGGACCAAAGATCGAGCCCCCGCCCAAGCGTGCGACAGAATAAATACGCACGAACTCAGCGGGATTGAAAAACGTCGCAAGTTGCAACAGAGGCCTGATCCACGTATATGGAACAAAACTAAGCAGAGAAATGAGAAGAGTCGGCCAAGCCAGAATCAGGAAAAACCAAACAGCAACCCCCATTGTGAGAGCCTGCCAGCGATTTTTACTGAGAGCACCTATGACAATCGCCACCCCTAAAAACAAAAGGATGATAGACACCGAAAAGACAAGCAGAAACAAGAGCGCCGTGAAAGAGAAACTTTTACCCAAAAGAACGCCCGCTACGCCTGACAGACCATATCCAAAACAGACAATCGCGATCAGCACGATTGCTTGCCCCACGTACTTTCCAAACAAAAACGAGGTTGTGGTCATGGCATACGTAGATAATAGCTGCCAGTTACCCTCCTCTTTTTCCGCAGTCAGGGAAAAAGAAGAGAGGAGCATGGTCATCAATGGCAGCAAGTACAAAATGAGGTTCAGCATGGTACCCGTGGAGTACGTGTAGCCATCCAGAAAGCTCTGCGACTGGATCACCAAAAGCCCCAAGCTGAACAAAGTGAACAAAGCGAGAAAGGAGTACGACCACGGATTACGAAAACCGACAGTCACTTCCCGTTTGGCGATAAGCTCGATGTGCATGATATTCTACTCTCCCCTGTCATTAATGGGACGAATGCTGCATCGTTCCTTCCGAAGATTTGTTGTTGTCCTGATTCATGTTCATGTCCATATTCATATCCTTGTGTTCACTCATCGTCCGTTCCCAGGTATGGCTTTTGAGACTATCAACACTCATCACGGTGCCCGTTTTTTGTTCTTGTACAAACTTCTCCGCCGCTGCTTTGTCCTGGAAGGAGAGGATGCCGTATCCCATCGGTGTTTTATATGTCTTGTCATAGGCAAAAGCTGCCTGTTCTTCCTTCAACCACTCTGCTGTGTAGTAATCGCGCACGAACTGTGTATCTACTTGCTCTGTTCCATTCTTTTCAGTCCATTCATGCATGCATCCAATATCATCAAACTTCAACACTTTTCCATCCTTGAGAACAAGCTCTGTCGCGTGCTGGTCATTGGCAACATGCATGTGGCATATATCACATTTGTCCACCCCTTCTGCGATCTCAACAGGCTGAGCCTCTTGTTTACCGCAGCCGATGACAAACAAACTAATCCCAACTACCGCACCCATAATGGTGGTCCATGTTCTTTTCTTCATTGCCGTTTTCCTCCCTTATACATAATCGTTGTACTGCCTGCGAGAAGGAGCAACCCCAGTATCCCGGTTGCCCATGGAGTGCCGGATGCTTGATCCTTCGCATTCATAGAAATTGCTACTAAAGGACTTTCATCCCGAATCACGGTATTTGTTCCGGAAGAGAAAAGGTTCTCTAAAAAAACGAACCCTGGTGCCTGAAAAAAAAGCTGGTAAGGCGGTACAGCATCCGTCAATGCTAGGTAAAAGGGATTCATTTCGTAAGGAAGCTCACTGCGCCCATCCCCATTCGTGTCGAGCGTCTGCAAATTATCCCAGTAGTTTCCGCGAAAAGAGTCCGTGGTACTATCCTGGGCTTGGGCCTGAATCACGTTGGAGATGAACAGGTTTTCTGTAAACGTATTCGCTGACGACGCTTTCACCTGCATTCCGATGAAATTCAGCTTGAGTCGATTGTCTCTAATTTCAATGCCAGTCGAGTTTTCCAGATACAACCCCACTCGGTTGCCTTCGATAAAATTGCTTTTAATCTGTGAATCGGTCACGGCATACAAGAGGATGCCTTGTGCACTCGGGTTGTTTTTCTGTTTGAAGAACTGATTGTTTAGAACGGTAGCTTGCGTTGTTTCCATCAACATCGCGCCCGTTACGTTCTCGCTGCCGGTATTCTCTTGCAGCAGCGTCTTGGCAGTTCCCATGAAGTGGTATCCGTAACGTGATGTCTCGACCTTGTTTTGGACGATCTGGTTGCCGTTGCTGTTTTCCAGATAAATACCATCAAAAACATTGGTGATTTGGTTTGCAACGATTCGATTTTGATGGGATCGGAACAAATCGATACCGTTTCCTTTGCGAGCCGGGACATTCTGTGCTGAGGCTGCTACCTTGTTCGCAGACGAAGCTCCATGACTGGCATGATCATGCACAGCCCCACCGTAGATACTCTGCTCCTTAACCTTACCCGTGACACTGATGTTGTGCAGAGTATTATTCGTTGCCTCTCGCAGCTGAATCCCCGTTCCCATTGTCTTGATGCGAACTTGCTCGAGAACATTGTGACTTCCCTTTAAAACGAGGGAGGCTTCAGCACTATTGACTCGTTTGTCCGAGATCGCAATGCCTTTGAGTGTGACATGATCACTGCTGATCACGACCACTGGTTCATCTTTTGGATCAGGTGAAGGATTTGAGATGATGACAGAGCCTTGGGCGACCAACGTAATCGGCTTGGCAATACGAATGGGACCCGTGTACATGCCCTCTGGTATTGTCAAAAATGAGCCGGGAAGTGCTTGGTCTATTTGTTTTTGCAGCGCGTCCTGTTCAATAAATCCTGTAGCTGACACACGAACAGGGAGAAGTTGGAAAAGGATGAGAAAAGCGCCGATTGACAAACGAAAATAAATAGACCACTGCTTCCAACCTCGTTGCAAGGTGAATCCCCCCTTCGACGACTTACTATTGTGGAGCTATCACAAGCATATCAGCACATGACTATTTTCAAATGACTCAACCGGGCTATGAAAAATGGCAAAAAACAAAACGATTGGAACAAACAGCCTGGCCAAATAGAAAACCATCCCACGCACTGACGTGTGGGATGGTTCTTGTTTACTCTGTATGCGAATTAGCTATTTGATCGGCAATACTCGCCCGCCTGTCATTTTGAGCAGCTCATCGGGCGTCAGTTGGAAAACGGCTTTCGGATGCCCTGCCGCTGCCCAGATCGTCTGGTACCGAAACAAATCCTCGTCCACGATCGTCTCGATCGCCCCCGTGTGGCCAACCGGCGCGACACCTCCTATGACAAAGCCCGTCCTCTCCCGTACGAAATTGGCATCAGCTTTTCCCAGCTCGTCCTCTACATACGTCGAGATGAGCTTTTCGTTTACTCGGTTCACGCCGCTTGCCACGACGAGCAGGGGGCGCTCGGACTTTTTCAGGCGAAACAGGATCGACTTGGCTATTTGCGCAATCTCGCATTCGATAGCGCTTGCGGCCTCCTGCGCCGTTCGTGTGCTGTCTGGCAGTTCTACGACCTCATTGGTGTATCCCAGCTCTCGCAGCACATTCTGGACACGCTGCGCACTCTCTTTCATTCCCTGACTCACTTCGATTCCCTCCCCTTATGCTTTTGGTAAATTACGCTTCCGGATAATGCATGATGACCTGTATCGTAGTTTCCTGCGCGGACAGATTCTTGTAGCAGTGCGGAACATTGCCAGTAAAACGGATAGCCTCACCTTTGCCCAGTGAATAGATCTCCTCCTTTACCTGGATCGTGAAGCTGCCAGATTGGACAGTGATGTATTCGAGCACGCCATCGTTATGTGGCGAGGAGCAATAGTTAGCTCCCGGGCTTAGTACGATGGTGAAGATTTCCATAAGCGTTTGCGGGTCAAAGGGAAACAGCAGGTAGACCTTGCATCCTCCCTCGTCCTCCGTGATGTCCGGCTGCAATCCTGGAATCACGATCGACACAGCTGTCTTCTCTTCTTTTAACAACGAGGAAAAGGAGATGTTCAGTCCGGTCGCAATCTTCCAAACCGTCGTCACTGTGGGGGTCACTTCCCCCCGTTCGATCTGATGCAGCATGCCTTTCCTGACATGGGTGGCGCTTGCTACCTTATCCAGACTGAGCCCTCGCTGCTTTCGGATACGCTGCAGGTTATGACCGATGCGAATATGTATGGAATCCACGTTTGCGACGATACCCCCTCTCGTTCAATTTATTATACAAATATACTATTATAAAAGAAAATCTTTGTCTTACCTCTTCAGCAATCAGCCGCCAATAGGGGAGAGCCGTTTCCCTAGACAAACATCCATTTCGCAACTTTTCCATATATGTCTTATTCACCCCAAGAAAGAAAATCATATCCTATCTGGAAAGTCGGACACCCTAGCCTACCTGTTCAGACACGTATGATTGAAACTGCCTCGCGAAAAGGAGTTGGGACGTTGAGACGTTCAGCGAAAAGCGCCTTCAACAGCTCTATCAAAATTGATGTTCTGATCCCGGCTATTGAGAAAGATCTTGGCACTCTCCCCTATGTCATTGACAGTATCCGTAAGCAAGTGAAGCATCCCCTAGGTAAGATCATGGTTGTATCGCCACCAAGCAAGCGAATCCAGGCCCTTTGCCGTCGTAAAAACTGCACCTTCATCAATGAAAGACGTGTCCTACCGATTACCAAAAAGGATATTCGCTACCAAACCAAGCGCACGAATCGCTCAGGCTGGCTGCTCCAGCAATTGTTGAAGCTGGCGGGAGGAAGTTTGACCAAACGAAGGTATTATCTCGTGATAGACGCAGACACCATCCTCATCCGCCCTCATGTCTTTCTCGTCAAGGGAAAAACCATTTTTTACTGCCGTAACTGGAGTCGTCCCGCTTATTTTCGCACATATAAGAAATTGCTGGGGACCAAGCCAACCGCCTCGCGCTCTTTCGTTGCCCACTATATGCTGTTCGACAAATCGAAGCTCTCCCGGCTGAAGCGCAAAATTGAGGCCAGACATAAAACTAGGTGGTACTGGGCGATTATCAAGAAAACCAACAAACAGAGTTATGCTGGTTTTTCCGAGTTTGAAACGTACGGTAATTTCGTGAAAGCTCACTACCCCGGACAATTGGTTATAAGAGGTTCCCTTAATAAAAGCTCCTCTTCAAAACCGGCATCACTGACTAGTAAACGAATCAAAAAACTTGCCAAGAAATATAGGTCCATCTCCTTTCACAAACGCCGCTGGTATATCCGGAAGAAGGCTTGAGAAAATGAAGAGCTGCTGGATCTTCTCCAGCAGCCTCTGATGTGATTTTCTGTTAAAAAATCGTTGGCACCATCCCTCCGTCCATACGGATTGGCGAACCTTTAAAAGCCGTTGCATATGGGCTGGAGAGAAATGCAACCAGCCTGCCTATTTCAAAAGGCCTGATAAACCGCTGTAATTCGGATTGGGGCAGGTTTGCAGCCATAAACTGATTCTCCTTTTCCGAAAATGGCAGATCATCGGGAAACAAACGATCAATGATTTGATATACATTTTCGGAAAGCGTTGGTCCTGGCATGATTGTATTGGATGTCACTTCTGTTCCTTTCGTTTGTTTAAGACGTCTTCATAGGACATGATTTCATAAATGCCCATATTATTAACGAGAATATCCACAGAAGGATATTTCTCAAATAAAGCTTCTCTCTGCTGCCTATCGACTATATCGGCCGTAGCATTCTGAGGAGAAGTAGCCGGGAATTCCGCCTTCAATTCATTTACGATTCGTTCTACCTCTTCATGATTTCGTCCATTTACGAGGACATTGACGCCTTCTCTGGCAAGCTCAATGGCAATTGCTTTTCCGATGCCCCTCGTCGATCCCGTTACGAAAGCTGTTTTGTTCCTTAATCCCATATCCATAACTCTTGTCTCCTTTGTTGTCATTCACGGCAAGCTGACTAGAAGTTGATCTGGGAACATCCTTGTGCCCCGGATAGAGATTATCGTACTTTGTCTGGATCGTTCGGTAACTAGCGTACAACGCCAAATTTCTTGCTTCATCCGCCAAGCATGCTTGGCAACGACTAGGTCAACGAATCAGCAACTCGGGTTTGAACCGAAATATGCGGACCGCCAATTTGACGGGGTATCACCTTCCCATAGTCGAAAGGCCCGGTAAAACGAGTTTTGATCCTCATACCCGATTAAGAAAGCTACTTCCCAGACGCTATAATATTGGGAAATGGTGACTGCAGTTGGTTCTGTGAGAATGGTGATTGGTAGGCGCGCTTTGCGAACGACATCGTATGGGTCAATCCCTAGTCGTTGCAATCCAGCCCAAAACCCCGTCGGGACATTCATACGGTTTGATCTCATACGTCTGGATCTCCTTTAGCTACTGATCGCCTGTCTCTTGTGCAGACTATCCTACACCATCACATTCTAATTGGGAATACAAATGATCGCGGTCTAAAACAGTTGGTATGAAAATACTGGAGGGATTTTCCTTCCCCCGGACTACCGCTTTTTCATTTCTCTCATCGATCAGGAAAGCCGGGAATCCTTTTCGTTCAGAGGTAATCCCAACTCCAGCTTGCCGAACATCTCCCCTAGGTGATCCATGTTAAAGGTGATGTGCATAGCCGATGCCTGGACATCTCTCCAGTAGCGTTGAAGAGGATTGGCTTCAAACATGCTGCCTGCGCCACTCGACTCCATCATGGTCTTCACGGCTTGGTTGCACAGCCTCGCTGTAAAGCCGTAATTTCGCCGTAAACGCAAGCGTTCGTACGTATCGATCGGCCCACCTGTTTCCAGTCTTGACAGTGATTTTTCAAACAGCGCTTGGGCGGCCTCCAGGGTCGCAGACACCTTTGCGACGCGAATTTGCTGATGGGTAAAGTCAGCCACCTTGGCATTTCGTACGGTGGACTTCCCTTTGATTCCATCTCTCCACAGCTCATAAGCCCCCAGGCTTGCCCCCATCAGCGCGGACGCGAGACTCACGGGAATCACTGCATACAGCGGATGCTTGTACAGTTCATTGTCAGACAGCTGACTTCCGGGCCCTTCTCCCTTTTGGCACCAGGCCACCATATCAATCGTTCGGTGCTCTGGAATAAATACTTGCTGTACACGGAGATTGTTGCTCCCTGTTCCCTTTTGCGCGATCGTCTTCCAGGTGGGAAGAATCGTAAAATCGCTTTTGGGTACGAGCATCATCATCGCCTGCGGAGATACGTCAGGATCACTGGCAGCCGCGTGGGCAAAGATCATGGCCCAGTCACTGTGATCGATTCCCGAGGAGAAGCCCCATTCTCCATCGACCATGTATCCTCCGTCTACCCGCACGACCCGATTGGCAGGCGAACCGCCAAAGGAGGAGGCAATACATGCATCTGGATCCTCTCCCCAAACGTCTCTTTGCGCCTCATCTGGATAATAAGCGAGCATCCAGGAATGCAGCACCAGTAACCCAAAGCACCAGCCAGCGGAAGGATCGGCTTTTGCAATCTCACGTGTCGTTTGGTACATCGTGTCAATCCCCAGCTCAGATCCTCCCCACCGCTTGGGCATGAGCGCACGGATCAGTCCGGCATCGCGAAACGCCTGTATCGTTTCCTTTGGCTGACAGCGAAGCTCTTCAGAGAGAGCTGCCCGGGAGCGGATCGCCGGCAGCATTTCGCGGACGAGCTCCATCGCTTTCTCATGAGTAAGGGACTGTAAACGTTGCATCGTAATTTCCTCCCGACTTTTATGTCCTTATCAATCATGGTACACCTGGACACACGCAGAGCTGAAATATCCGATCGTTATTCCGTCATAAGCTTTCCTTATTACGAACTTACTCAAATGCGCCTCTGTGTTATCATAAAACAAAGCTTTCTCTCGAAAATAGACACAGGAGGCAAAGATGGACATCCGTCAGCTTCGCTATTTATTGCCGTCGCCGAGCACTTGAATTTTTCCGAGGCCGCACGTAGCCTTTTCGTCGCTCAGCCCGCCATTAGCCAACAGATCGCGTATCTGGAAAAGAAGCTGGGCGTCAAGCTGTTCATCCGCAGCAAGCATTCCGTCGAGCTGACACTGGTTGGAACACTCTTTTTAAAAGATGCCCGCGAGATTGTGCAGCGCTTGGAGGAGTCGGTCGAGAACGTCCGTCTGGCAGAAGAAGGAAGGATCGGAACCATTCGCATCGGTCTTTTGAGTGTTTCGGTACGGTCGTTTCTCCCACTGGTCGTGAGGTCCTTCCGCAAGAAGTATCCCAACATCCACATTCATTTTGCTTTTTACAACGTAGGAGAAATCAACAAAAAGCTGGAGAGAGATGAAATCGATCTCGCCTTTACCCTGTCGCACGGACTGGGCAGCATGAAAGGAATCGCTTACCAGAAGCTTTGGGCGCAGCCGTACTGTGCCATCCTGCCGCATGATCACAGACTTGCCGCGAGCACTTCTCTGCGTCTTGAGCAGCTGTCCACCGAGCCCTTCGTGATGCTGGATCGTTCCCAGTCGCCTCAAGGCTATGATCACATTTTGACACTATGTGCAAAGCATGGCTTTTCCCCTGATATCGTCAGCCACGCTTCTCGTATCGATGCTGTCATGCTCATGGTCGATGCCGGGATCGGAATTACGGTCCAATCCAAACATGTCCAGATGTATGCTACTCCCAGCCTCCGCTTGATCGATCTGGAAGGGGACGGATACGAAGCTGATGTCGTCGCCTGCTAGAAGAAAGACACCCCAAACCGCTCCATCGTCTTGTTCATGGAGGAAGTCGCCAGGCAGCTGGAGAAATAGTGGACCAATTGTGTCTTTGTCAAAACGAAAGGCTGTGATTCCTATCGCTCATCATCTCTTTGTCGATGCGAGGATCGAAACCGAAAGACTCCTCCTTCGTCCCTATCAGCCCGATGATGCCCACGACTTGTTTCTAGCCGTATCGGGTCAGCATTTCTATGATTTCATCCCAGGAGAAAGCACCCCTACCTTAAAAGAGGTACAAGGGATCATAGACTGGTCCATCTCCTGCTGCGAGCGCAATACCAAGGAGCAAATCCATAAATTCAATCTAGGCGTCATCTGCAAGGAAACCGATCGTCTCATCGGGTACTGCGGGCTCGGTCCCTACGATCTCGACCCTACGAAAATAGAAATCTATTACGGAATCTCGGAACGCTATACGGGTCGGGGCTTTGCTACAGAAGCGGCAGCAGCCGTTCTTTCCTATGGACTGGATGTACTGGAGCTGGACGAAATCATCACCACTGTGCATCCGCAGAACCACGCCTCCCTACGGATTCTGCAAAAAATCGGAATGAGCTACTCTCACTCCCTGCATAACCTGCCCGAGGATTTCTCCGATTTTGAATCCTACAGTTATTACTCGATCAAAAGGGAAGGCCTGCCGCGGAAATTACACATTTCCAGTGAAACGACGCAAGCAGATAAAGACTACGTGCGTAAAAAAATGTACGTCTTCAATGCAGCACACTTCCCTGCCGAGCTGAAAGGGAGATATCAGGAGGTCAATCTTTTCGTCAAGAATGCGCAAGGAGAAGTTCTTGGCGGCTTGCTCGGTGAGATCTGCTGGAACTGGCTCGAGGTGCACTACTTATATGTGAGCGATGAGCTTCGCCAATCCGGTTATGGCACCAAGCTCATGCGGGAAGCAGAAAGAATCGCCCGGGAAAAACAGTGTGACTTCATCAAGCTGGATACGCTGAGCTTTCAGGCATTGGATTTCTATCGCAAGCTGGGCTTTGAGGTGTACGGGCAGCTGCCCAATGCTGGAGGGTATACGCATTACTATTTGAAGAGGGATTTGTGAAGGGTTTGTAGACCGGCTCTTGGTCAAGGTGTTGTGGAGAGGAGGAAAAGGGAGAACGCACTAGCTTTTTTCCCTTTTTCCTCGGCATGCTTCACTTCTGTCCTTTGAAAAAACAATGGTTCCTTTTTATTTAGGTAAATTTCCAATCGATTACTTCTCCCAAAGCTCGACCAATCGACCTTCAGGATCTTTAATCCAAACAAACTTTCCAAATTCACTACTCTCTTTTTCCTTTGCGAGAGGCACACCCATATGTTCAAGATGCTGGATCGTCTCGTTTAGATCATGTACTTGGAAATTGAGCATCACTTGTTGCTCTGTTGGAAAATAGCTGTCATCCTCGGCAAAGAAAGAAAAGATCGTCTCATTTCCTGATTGGGGTTTTATCACAGTCCCATTCCAATTTTCTATGTCAAGCTTCAGCACTTCGCTATACCACTTTTTCACCGCTTCCAGATCCTTCGTTCTCCAAAATACTCCTCCGAAACCTTTAATCATCGTATCCAGCTCCTGTCTGCGTTTTTAATTTTTGCTATCCGATTCATGAGAGATTCGAGAATGGCAGGTATGTTCCTTTTCCGACAAGCTCAGCGTTCTACTGCCTGATTTGCTCAATAAAATGCCGAGCTGCCATTGAAAGGAAGTGGTCCTTTAGCCAAATGATCCCCGATGCGGCGCTTAAATGCGTGTCATCAATCCTCGTGGCTTTCAACTCGTGTCCCTTGTGCATTTTCAGCACAATCTCGGGCACGATCGTTGCCGCGAAACCCGATGAAACCAGTTCCAACAGCATGGGAATATCCGAGCATTCGGACAACAGATTTACTTCCAATTTGCGACGGCTAAATTCCTCCACGATCATGTGGTAGACCCCTAAGCCTTCGGTACTCGGCAAAATCAGCGGATAGGCCTGCATGACGGAAAAATCATCGAGCTCCAGCGGGAAGCGTACGATCGTCAGCTGGATCACCCTTTCCTTTACCATCTTGCAGAGCTGAGCCGACTCGTTTTGCTGGATTTTATAGGTAATGTGTGGATAACGCTTTTTCACCCATGGCGGGCAATTTCGCCGATAGGTACGGTCGAAAGCCTTTGATTGTCCTCGGGCTGAGCTTATTCTCCCTCTCCAATTTCTCGGCAGCACTTGCTGACGATCTGATGCTTTTGTTCGTATCACGCTTAATTGGTGGAATTGGCTCTGCTGCTCTGGTGCCGTCCATCATGGCTTATGCAGCGGATATTGCAACGAACGAACAGCGCACCAAAGCCATGTCGTATATCGGAGCGTCCATGTCCTCCGGTTTTATTATCGGGCCAGGTGTCGGAGGATTACTCGCTGAGTTTGGCATGCGTACGCCCTTTTTCGCATCTGCGTGCATCGGTGTTCTGGCGATGATCGGCAGCATGGTCTTCTTACCCGAGTCACTATCGTTGGAACACCGTATGACTCGACAACAATCCCGGGATAAAAAACCCAACGTTTTCCTGCAGCTTGCCCTGTCGATCAAGTCTCGCTTTTTCGTCCTACTATTCCTTGTCTTCGTCCTTACCTTTGGCCTTACTCACTTTGACGCGATTTATCCTTTATACGTGGTTCAGAGCTATGGCTTTACCAGCCGTGACATCGCTATCTTGTTTACCTTATGTTCGTTGATGGGTACGTTCAATCAAATTATGCTGACTACCAGGCTCATTCGACGCTTCGGGGAGAAGAAGACGATTAATTATACATTGCTATTGTCTTCGATCTCGTTCGTCCTTTTGCTACATTCAGGGAATTTCTGGTATGTCATGTTTATCACGATGCTGTTTTTCACCTGTAACAACATCTTGCGGCCAACGATCAACACGCTTCTCTCCAAGGGAGCCGGGGAAGAACAAGGATTCGTCGCTGGAATGAACAATGCTTACATGAGTCTGGGAAATATTTTTGGACCCTTACTTGCCGGCATTCTGTTTGATGTTCATATCCATTTGCCTTATCTGTTTGGAGCATTGGTCCTTTTAACTGCCCACTTCGTCTCCGTCAAATGGATTGAGAGGAAGGAAACCGTCACAAGCATTGCAATGAATGAATAAGAAAACCCGTAGCGAAGCTTAACGGGGACTATCATCCGTGAATGCGGATTTTGTGTTTTTCAGCAGCAAAAAAGCCATTCCTTTACGGAATGGCTTTGTCATTCATTCAAAACTGGCTCTGCATGTTTGCTAAGTATGTGT
>NZ_RHHP01000016.1 GCF_003710815.1 Brevibacillus centrosporus | reverse complement strand
TTAAAGGGGAGCATATCAGAATGGAGGGCGGGCTCTTTGCTTGTTTGTGAGCGCGGCTTTCGTGGGGAAAAGCCTGTTTCCAAGCTGCGCTCCAGGCTACGTCCACGGGGAAGTGAAGACGGTCCGCTACGCCATGATCCCGAGGGAATCGCTAAAAGGGGGGAAAAGCCTGTTTCCAAGCTGCGCTCCAGGCTACGCCCACAGGGAAGAGAAGACAGTCCGCTACGCCATGATCCCGAGGGAATCGCTAAAAGGGGGGGAAAGCCTGTTTCCAAGCTGCGCTCCAGGCTACGTCCACAGGGAAGAGAAGACAGTCCGCTACGCCATGATCCCGAGGGAATCGCTAAAAGGGGAGTCGCTGCGCCGCTGATACATGGGTAGCGATTCTTTGCCTCGGTCTTCATGGCTCCGCTGGGTAGGACTCCACAGTCGCTCCGCTTGAAAACATGCTTTTCTGGCGTGGGAAAAAGACATAAAAACTAAAGCAATTAGAATGTGATTGGTGTGGGGAAAGCCTTTTAGAGCTGCGCGCAAGTCTATGTTAGCGAGGAAGTGAAGACCGACCGTCCGCTGCGCCGCTGATTCAAGGGAAGCGAATTTTTGCCTCGGTCTTCATAGCTCCGCTGGGTAGGACTCCACAGTCGCTCCGCTTGAAAACATGCTTTTCTGGCGTGGGAAAAAGACATAAAAACTAAAGCAATTAGAATGTGATTGGTGTGGGGAAAGCCTTTTAGAGCTGCGCGCAAGTCTATGTTAGCGAGGAAGTGAAGACCGACCGTCCGCTGCGCCGCTGATTCAAGGGTAGCGATTCTTTGCCTCGGTCTTCATGGCTCCGCTGAGTAGGACTCCACAGTCGCTCCGCTTGAAAACATGCTTTTCTGGCGTGGGAAAAAGATATAAAAACTAAAGCAATTAGAATGTAATTGGTGTGGGGAAAGCCTTTTAGAGCTGCGCGCAAGTCTATGTTAGCGAGGAAGTGAAGACCGTCCGCTGCGCCGCTGATTCAAGGGTAGCGATTCTTTGCCTCGGTCTTCATGGCTCCGCTGAGTAGGACTCCACAGTCGCTCCGCTTGGAAACATGCTTTTCTGGCGTGGGAAAAAGACATAAAAACTAAAGCAATTAGAATGTGATTGGTGTGGGGAAAGCCTTTTAGAGCTGCGCGCAAGTCTATGTTAGCGAGGAAGTGAAGACCGACCGTCCGCTGCGCCGCTGATTCAAGGGAAGCGAATTTTTGCTTCGGTCTTCATGGCTCCGCTGGGTAGGACTACGCAGCGGAGCATGGAAACATGCCGTTCAGTCAGAGCTTTCTGGTTAAAAGATGCTCTATTCACTCCAGCATCCCCGGAAAAAGGTGAAAAAAGCGGAGGTATTAGGGACACAGCCCAGGTGGAATGGAAAAAACGGAAACTGTCTTTAGCGTCCACCTCTGAACAGCATCGCAGAGACAACCACTTTGGGCGCGGGGTTCCGATTTTGAAATGGAGCCGAACAGGAATGACCTCCCTGCAGGTGGCCCTACTACTGAAGTGTTTTCGCCTTTTTCCGCCCCAGCCGCTAAGCCCCGAGCGATCTCAATCGGAAAACATCGAAGCACTTACCGACACTGTTTTTAAACGAAACAGCTTCCCCGGAAAAAGGTGAAAAAAGCGGAGGTATTAGGGACACAGCCCAGGAGGAATGGAAAAAACGGAACCTGTCTTTAGCGTCCACCTCTGAATAACATCGTAGAGACAACCACTTTGGACGCGGGTTCCGATTTTGAAATGGAGCCGAACAGGAATGACCTCCCTGCAGGTGGCCCTACTACTGAAGTGTTTTCGCCTTTTTCCGCCCCAGCCGCTAAGCTCCGAGCGATCTCAATCGGAAAACATCGAAGCACTTACCGACACTGCTTTTAAACGAAACAGCATCCCCGGAAAAAGGTGAAAAAAGCGGAGGTATTAGGGACACAGCCCAGGAGGAATGGAAAAAACGGAACCTGTCTTTAGCGTCCACCTCTGAATAACATCGTAGAGACAACCACTTTGGACGCGGGTTCCGATTTTGAAATGGAGCCGAACAGGAATGACATCCCTGCAAGTGGCCCTACTACTGTAGTGTTTTCGCCTTTTTCCGCCCCAGCCACTAAGCCCCGAGCAACAGCTTCCCAGCAAATTATCCGCGAACCGTCCCACAAACCTGCTCATGCAATGCAATCAAGTCCCGCAGAATCAACTCTCTCATCGCATGAAGCTGCGGACACGGGTGGTAGTAGTTTTTCCCCGTCGCGCAAGGCTTGCCAAATGTCGGGACGCCTGCAGCAGCGATTTCCTGCAGCCAGCGCTCCTTTAGCGACGTAATGGCACGCGAAGTCTTCGCCATACATCCCCAACCAAGCAGCATCCACGGATGCTTGACCAACTCATGGGAACGGGTAATGTGCTCATCGAGAGCCGTTTCACCCTTCTGCAAAAGATCTTCCAGCAGACCGATCGCTTCCTTGGCAGTCGGATGCTGCAAAGAAAAGAGGTTGTAGATGTGCAGCCTGCCGTTTAATGTGCCTTGCGCTGCCTTCGCAGAGTAGATTCCTTCGGTCAGCTTGACCAACTGGCGCATGGTTGGGTCCAGAGTGGTTTCGCCCATCGTGGCGTGATGCGGCGCAGGTCTTTCCCGGTACAAGGTGGACGAGCCCGGATTGAGCAAGAGACAGCTTCCCAGTGATTCAGATGACGTACCCCACTGAATATAGGCAGATGTCCGGTAAACGAACTCTCCCTTTGTCTTGAATGTAGCGTAAGCGCTCGGCTGATTCATGGCAAAAACCCTCCTGACGTGACCCATCCTTCTACTACTCACTATATGCTAGTTTTTGAAGGCTAGTACGATTATGGAGGGGGAGGCGCTGATCCATAAAAAAGCCGCCACTGACGAGCAGAGGCGACCAGAATCTTGCGTATTAGGAGTGAGCCGAATCATGCCCATCTTCCGGGATCATGCGGAACAAAGGAATATACAGATACGCGCTGATCAGCGTGAGAGCCAGAATGATGCCAAACACGCCAACAGGCGACAGCCATTGCGAAATCGAGATAGACATGGGGGCAATGAAACGACCGATGGAAAACTGCAAGGAGGACGCTCCCATGTACTGTCCGCGCGCATCCTCAGGAGAGTACTTACTGATAAAGCTCTGAGCGACTGGGGTGCGGATCAGCTCTCCCAGCGTCAGAATGACCATACAGCCAAAGAGCAGCCAGATGTTCGTGGTAAAAGCCATCAGGAACATGCCAAACCCGTACAAAACAGACGAGATCACCAAGCTGTTGCGGTCGCTCCAATGCTGGAACCACTTTGTGACCGGGAGAGTAAACAAGACCACGAGCAAGCCGTTCAGTCCCATCAGCCAACCAAAGGCACTGGTTCCACCAACCGTAAACGTCCAGTCTCCCCACCACATCAACGGCTGATCGTGAACGTGCTCTTTCACATACAGTGCCATGTACATGTCCAGCTGCATAAAGGCGATTGCTACCAAAACGCCAGCACCAATGTAGAGGGCAAACACTTTGTCCCGGAAAATGACAGCGTAGCCTTTGAATTGTTGGGTAATGGAGAAGCGTTCCTTGGAGCGCTCTGCACGAACTGTAGCGGGCAGAGTCTCCTTGATGAGAAAGAAAATCGAAGCGGCGAAAATCAGCTCGACGATCGTACAGATGAGCAGCAGTTCAAAGCGGTAATTCACAAAGAAGAAGGAGCCGAGGACGGGACCTGCTACAACCCCCATGTTCATCGCTGTGTAAAACGTAGCAAAGACAACACGGCGGTCCTCCTCAGTCGTCAGGTCCGCCACCATCGCGGAGCTGGCTGGCCAATAAAGAGAGCTGGCAATCCCAATGCCGATGAAGGCAAGATAGTCGACAACAGGGGAGCTGGAAAAGGCAAAAATGGCAAACATCACCGACGATGTACAGAGAGAAAGCAGCATGGTCGGTTTGCGCCCTACTTTATCTGCCAAATAGCCCCCAAACAGGTTGGACATCATGCCCAAGAGCGGAGGAACCATCAGCATGATGCCTGCGATGTCTTTTCCGAATGAATCGCTGAAGTACAGGGCCATAAACGGAAAGTACATCCAGAAAAACGTATGTGTAATGAGTTCGCCGACGAGTCGGACTTTGAGGTTCAAGTCCCAAGTGCGCCATACCATGACAAAAAATCCTCCATTCCAATCTGATTCTCTGTCTGCAGGAGCCTTTGCACGCGAAAAAGCGCAAACGGGAGAGACTGTGCTCACTCGCTTGCGCTTTGACTATCGATATGTGGAGAAGGAGAGAAAAACCCCCTTTCATTCGAGAGCAAACCAGAGCATTTGACTCGAAAAAGAGAAGGGACTCCTAGCATCCTATCGGGAAAAAGACGGAAGCGGTTCCGGCATCCTGCAGTTTCTTGCTATAGATGGTTGATGAGAGGCAGCGCCCCTTATCAGAGGCCCACCTATGCGAAGACAACTACAGAAACGACCATGAACCAACACTCCCGTCCTTCAAAATTTTTCGTTAGATCAACTCTTGTTGACTAGAATACTGCAAACCTGGGTGGGGATGCAAGGAAAATTTTACAAAGGATTCGAAATAACCCGAATGGTTCCCGGATGGTCGGAAACAACCTCCCCGACGATCTGTGCCCATTCGATTCCACGAGCATGCAGCTCCTCCAATAGACGAATTCCGTCCGTTGCAGGCACACTGATCAGCAAGCCGCCAGAGGTCACAGCGTCACACAGGATCAGGCGGTCGAGCTCCTCCATACCCTCGGGGAACTGCACCCGGTCAGCGACCCAGCGGAAATTGGACTTGCTTCCACCCGGGATGATGCCTTGCCCCGCAAGTTCACGTGTCCCAGGAAGTACAGGAACCTCGTCCGCGTAAATGCGGATGCCCGCCTGACTGCCCTCCGCCATCTCCAGAGCGTGACCCAGGAGTCCAAAGCCGGTGACATCTGTGCAGGCATGTACCGGGAAGCTCTCCATGCATTCCGCTGCATATTTGTTCAAGGTAGCCATTACGTTCATAACCAGCTCCGTTTGTTCAGGAGACAGAGCATCACGTTTGATCGCGGTTGTCTGTATGCCGACACCGATCGGCTTTGTCAGGATGAGCACGTCACCTGGTTTTGCCCCGGCATTGGTCAGCACGCGGGAGGGATGAACGGTCCCGGTCACAGACAAGCCAAATTTCGGCTCGGGATCATCGATAGAATGTCCGCCGACAAGCACAGCTCCGGCCTCTGCTACCTTTTCCGCAGCGCCGCGCAAAATTTCCGTCAAGATCGAAGGGTCCAGCTTGGTTATAGGGAAACCAACGATGTTCAATACGGTAATCGGCTTTCCGCCCATGGCAAAAACATCACTGATCGCATTCGCTGCTGCAATTTTCCCAAACCAGTACGGATCGTCCACAATCGGAGTAAAAAAGTCGAGTGTTTGGACAATAGCCAAATCGTCATTTAGCTGAAAGACGCCGGCGTCATCTGATGTTTCTACACCGACTAGCAGGCGTGGATCACGGGCGGCAGGAGCAGGCAGGTTTTTCAAAACCGCCGACAAGGCATCGGGGCTAATTTTGCACCCACAACCGCCTTTGGTAGTAAAGGACGTCAATTTCACTTTTTCAGACATGTTATGGCCTCCTGATTTACGAGGTATAATAATAGAATACTAGAAAAAACAAGTGGATAAATCTAGCATAACAGAAGTTAGGGTGACATACATTGCAAGAGATAACCGTTGAGGAATTATTGGTGAAAGGCTATTCGAATCTGGTAGATGTTCGTTCTCCAGGCGAGTTTGCGCGGGAAACCATCCCGGGTGCTGTAAATATCCCCCTGTTCAGTGATGAAGAACGTGCGCGGGTAGGCACGACGTACAAACGGGAAGGGCAGCAGGCCGCCCAATGGTTGGGTATGCAGATCGTATCTCCCAAAATGGAAGCGATTATGCAGGCGATTCGTCAGCGGGAAGAAGAATGGGGAGAGCCCCCTACGATTTTTTGCTGGCGAGGAGGAATGCGCAGCAGGGCGATGGCGACCTTTGCCACGTTTTCCGGTCTGCGGGTTCGCCGGCTGCAGGGTGGGTACCGTTCCTACCGTCAGCACGTTCTGGAAACGATCACGCCATACGAGCTGCAAGTCCCTGTCTTCTTGCTACACGGTATGACGGGAGTGGGGAAAACAGAACTGCTCCGAAAGCTGGAGGAAAAAGGCTATCCAGTCCTGGATCTGGAGCGTATGGCAGGGCATCGCGGATCGGTATTTGGGCATATCGGCAAAGGCAAGCCGGCTAATCAGAAAATGTTTGATGCGAGATTGTTTGAGACGCTGCATGAAAACCGTGACTCTTCCTTCTTTGTCATGGAGGCAGAAAGCAAACGAATCGGGAACGCCATCGTACCTTCCTTTTTGATGGAGGCGAAAAAGCAGGCCATTCATATTCAGCTGACTGCTCCATTGGAGGTCCGCGTCCAGCGAATTTACGACGAGTACGTGATTCCGTTTTCCTGGCGTCCTGATTTTGTAGAAAAGATAGAGAAGGCGTACACATCCATAGCGAGGAGAATTCCTACTGAACAGGCTGCGCTCTTGCGGGGGGCGTTGGCTGAAAGAGACTATCGGACGGCGATTGCTACATTCCTGGTTTCCTATTACGATCCGCGTTACCAAAACAAGCAGAGCGAGTACGTAGAAAAGCTGGAGCATCATATCGACACGACGGATTTGCCTGCAGCGGTCGAACAAATCGGGGACATAATTGAAAAAAGTCTGGCCATTCGGTAAAATATATTTTATTAATGAATTTTGATCGTGAGGGGGAGAGCGTATGTTAGATAACCGATTGGTAAAGCTGGCTGAGAACCTGTTGAGTCACTCCGTCCAGCTGGGAGAAAAGGAAAGTCTTTTGATTGAGGTACGGGGCGAAGGTCATGCGCTGGCAAAAGAACTGGTCAAACAAGCGTATGCCAAAGGAGCGTATCCGTTTGTGCGCATCATCGACCCAACGATTCAGCGTGAATTGATGATGGGGGCAAGCGAGGAGCGAGCTGCTCATCTGGTGAAGTGGGAGGAGCCGATGTACAAGGATTTGGATACGTACATCGTCATCAATGGCCCGGTAAATGACAGCGAGATGGCTGACGTGCCGGTAGAGCGCCGCCGCGCGCATCAAAAGGTCATGCAGGAGCTGAATGATTTCCTGGTTTCGAACGTGCGCTGGACTCTTCTCAACTATCCGACTGCCGCCATGGCCCAAAGCGCAAACATGTCCACGGAAGCCTTCGAGGACTTTTACTTCGATGTCTGCTCGGTTGACTACAAGAAGATGCACGAGGCATTCCTGCCACTGAAGGACCTGATGGATCGCACAGATAAAGTCCGCCTGGTTGGACAGGGTACGGATCTGAGCTTTTCCATCAAGGACATCCCGAATGTGATCTGCTCGGGACTTCGCAACATCCCGGACGGTGAGATTTTCACAGCACCTGTGCGTGATTCCGTAAATGGAACGATCACATTCAATACGGCGACCAGCTATATGGGGACCAAATTTGAAAATGTTCGGTTGACTTTTGCGAATGGAAAGATCGTAGAAGCGACTTCCAACAATACCGAAAAGCTGAACCAAATCTTTGATACCGATGAGGGAGCGCGCTATATCGGTGAGTTTGCGATCGGTGTTCACCCATACATTTTGCACCCGATGAACGATATTTTGTTTGATGAAAAAATTGCGGGCAGCTTCCATTTCACACCCGGTCGTGCCTATGAAAATGCGGATAACGGCAACCGCAGCCAAATTCACTGGGACATGGTCAATATCCAGCGTCCAGAGTACGGGGGCGGAGAGATCTGGTTTGACGACGTACTGATCCGAAAAGACGGTCTGTTCGTTTTGCCAGAGCTACAAGGACTGAACCCGGAAAATTTGAAAGGCTGAGGAAAACGTCTGGAATCGCAGGACAATCAAGCCATCATGCTGAGCAGCATGGTGGCTTTGTTACGTTTCGGAATAGATTCGCCCTGGAGTTTGAATAATTTTCGTAACTTTATAAATAAAAATGTTTACAAAATACCAAGTTCAACCATATACTTATTATACAAATTAGTTTAATAAGTTGAAGTGGGGGAATGAGCTATGATTCGATTGGGTTGGAAAAAATGCTTGCACACCTTTTTTGCGGGTCGTTTGCTCGGGTGCGAATTTTTAGCTGACGAAGGGTATGTGACCCAAATGCTGGAGATGGGACAACGAAAAGCGGTAGCCGACTTTCAGCAGGTGCTGCATGACATACAAATCTATCGATAAGGCTCAGGGTGAGAAAAAGGCATGTCCAGCTGCCATTTTTGCTACAATAGGAAAAAAAGCAGGAACAGAGGGATTTGAAGTGAGCCGCAAAGACTGGATTGAATACACCGTCACGGATGAAGACGCGGGAATGAATGTAGAGCAGATCGTTCGGCAAAAGCTGAACGTGTCAGGGCGGATGATGCAGCGGCTGACGAGAAGCAAAGGGATCCAGCTTAATCGCAAGCAGCCGTTTTTACAGCGACTGGTAAAAGCAGGGGATCAAGTCGCGATCCGAGTCGTGGATCGGCAGCCGGAAAAAACGCAGGAAACACAAGGACAGCCCGAAGCTTCCAGCCAGACTCGGACAGCACGCTCTACTCTCCGGGAAAACAAGGATGCGCTGCCCTCTGTGGCATTGCCAATTGAGCTGTTGTATGAGGACGATCACTTGCTCATAGCCAACAAGCCGGCGGGGATGACCGTGCATCCGGTCAAACAGGAGCAGGAGGGGACGCTCGTCGACGCGTTGGCTGAGCTATTTGCAGCCAGAGGAGAGAGTGCGAATGTCCACTCGGTTCACCGCTTGGATAAAGACACGTCAGGCGCGATCCTGCTTGCCAAAAGCAGCTACGGTCATCAGCTGGCGGATCGTCTATTGCGAGAGGGCGGCATTCATCGGGAGTATGTAGCGGTCGTAAGCGGCGTTCTGTCAGATGAGCGAGGCACGATTGAGGCACCGATCGGTCGAGATCCGAAGCACCCGACGAAACGGAGAGTGGCAGCAGGTGGAGACGAGGCGATTACTCATTATGAGGTGATCCGTCGTTCTTCTTACATGACAATGGCGCGTGTCTGGCTGGAAACGGGGCGCACTCATCAAATCCGCGTTCATTTCGAGCATATCGGTCATCCGCTGGCTGGAGATGCGATGTACGGAGGAGCGAGAGGATTGTTACGCAGACAGGCTCTGCATGCATCGTCGTTGAGCTTCCAGCACCCGTTAACAAGCGAGAAAGTCCATTGCGTAGCACCGCTGCCAGTGGATATGAAGCGCTTGATCCGAGCAGAATTTGAATAGAACGAGGGATGAGAGACAGCGATTCGAGCGCAGTCTCTTTTTTTTGGTTGATTAACGTAACAGTGTTATGTTACATTGTTTTTGGAGGTGCTTTACATGGATCGTGACTATATCTCGAAAAAGGAGCTATTGGAGCTTACCGGTATTTCGTACGGTCAGCTGTACAGGTGGAAAAGAAAGAATCTGATCCCTGAGGACTGGTTTATTCGCCGCTCTACCTTTACGGGGCAGGAGACGTTTTTTCCAAAGGAAAAGATCATGGCCAGGATCGACAAGATCATTCACATGAAGGATGACCTTTCCTTGGATGAGCTGGCAGACATGTTTTCCCCCAACCTCACCGGATCGATGCTCAAGCCAGAGGAACTTATCGCACAGAACATTGTTTCAAAAGCAACCGTGGATTTATTTACGCAGCATTTCGGGAGTGCAGAGTCGTATCCGTTTCAGCACTTTCTGTATGCGTACATCGTGGAGCGCCTGCTCGTGATGGGAGAGATGAGCTTGGAGGAAGGAAAAGGCTTGCTGCAAGTTCTGGAGAGCCATTACCCAAAATTTCAGGGCAAGCCGTGCGAGCTGATCTTTATCCGGAAAATGGGGATTTCTGCGTTTGCCTTGGCTTCGAATGCGTCTGAGCTGTATTTCGATCAGAGCGTGAAAGTTGTCAGCAGATTGAATGTGTCCAGTTGTTTGGAAGAGCTGAAAACGAAGCTGAAATATTAGAAGGAGGTAGGTCATGATGAATCAGGATAATCGACCAGACTTGGTGATTCACGGAACGGTAAATGCAGCTGGTGGCGTGTATGGAGAAGTTGCTGTACATGGCTTTGGCAAGATCAAAGGGAATGTCGAGTGTCTGGATCTGCATTGTGCAGGTCACGTGAATGTAGATGGGGATGTGCATGCGAGCCGCGGAAAAATCGAGGGCAACGCCAATATTTGCGGGGCTGCTCATTTCGAAAATATGGAGGTTTACGGACAGCTGGACGTAAACGGCGACATGACATTCACCCAGCTACGTGTGGATGGCAGTGTGAAAGTGCATGGCAGTGTATCTGGCGAGGAGATTTTGCTCAACGGCTTTTTAAAGGCTACAGGTGACTGTGAGGCTGAGGTGTTCAAAGCAAAAGGAGCATTTACGATCGGAGGTTTGTTGAATGCAGGACACGTCTCCATCCATTTGCACGGCAGTAGTGAAGCGAGGGAGATTGGAGGAGAGCATATCGAGGTGCGCAAGGCTGGGATCAGCACGTTAAACAAGCTGATGAAGCAATTCTTCAACAACACGCTGTCTGTCGATACAGTGGAGGGTGACGAGATTTACTTGGAGTATACACGGGCCAAGATTGTGCGCGGAACTAACATCGAGATCGGCCCTGGCTGCGAGATTGATCTGGTGGAATACAGCGGAGAGTTCCGTCAGGACAGCAGCTCCCGTGTAAAAGAGCATACAAAGCGTGGAGAAGCCTGAGATATTCAGGCTTTTTCTCTAGGAACAAACGGCTGCGAAATGGAAGACTTTGTGAAATTTTGGTGAAAGCGCATGCAAGTATTTACATGCATTTGCTTGCGGGATATAATGGCGTTGGTAAAATTTGAAATGTTAGTGAGTACTTGCATAGATAGGGAGGATCGAGATGGATCAACCGCATATAGAACCGCCACAGGGAGGGAAAGGCGAAGAGCAGGAGACCCGCGAGCGCATTTTGGCAGCAGCCAGCCAGCTTATGGCGAAAAAGGGGTACAAGGGTGCGACGACGCGCAAAATATCCGAGCTCGCAGGAGTCAACGAGGTAACGATCTTTCGGCACTTCAAAAACAAGGAAACGATCCTCGAGGAGCTTTTAAAAGGGATTTTGAATATTCGTCAGCAGCTGGAGAACCATCTGCACGGGGAGTATTCCGAGCTCCGCGAGATGCTCAGAAGATATGCGCATGGCTATTACGGCATGCTGGTCGAGCGCAAGGAAATCCTCATGATCTGCATGATCGAGGCGGATAATCACCCAGAGGTCATCAAGCTGTTCAGCAGCGTTCCCGTAACAGCCGTCGAAGTGCTGTGCAGCAAGCTCCAGCAGTTTCAGGACCAGGGACATTTGCCGAAGAAGGATTCCTTTACGGCAGCGCTCATGTTTGTCTCGACCTTTTTCTACGCCTTTATGGCAAAGCATCGCATCAATCTTGCACTCGATCTGGATGAAGAGCAGCTGGTCGAGAACGCATGTGACATTTTGATCAATGGGATTACGGATAAACAGAACTAACCAAGTTAGCTACATAGGAGCGGAGGATGTCATGAAAAAGAGATGGCTTGTTTCTGCAATAGTAATCAGTATATTGGCCACATCAGCCTGCAGTGAGCAAGAGCAGGCAGCAGCGCCGGTAAAAGAAGTAAAGCAAGTCGTGTTGGAACGGGTAAAGCAGGAGCGAGCCAATTTTGTGTCGGAAACCTCCGGCACATTGCTGCCGCTGGAGGAGGCAGTGGTCTCCTTTGAGGTAGGGGGACGCGTTATCGAGCTGAACCGGAATGAAGGAGACAACGTAAAAGCTGGCGACGTTCTGGCACGTGTCAATTCGCAGGATTACTCCCTGCAGGTAGCGTCCTCCAATGCCGCCCTGCAGCAGTCAGCGGCCAGTTTGAGCAAAGTGAACAACGGGGCACGTGAGCAAGAAGTTGTTCAGGCACGTTTGCTCGTCGAAAAGGCAAAGACCGGCTACCAAAAGATGCAGGACGATTTTAAACGGATCGAACAGCTTTATCAGGAAAAGGCCATTTCCAAAAGCGAATTCGAAAACGCACAGAACGCCCTGACGCTGGCAGAAAAAGATCTGCAAAATGCACAGCAGTCGTACTCACTTGTAACTCAAGGGGCGCGAGCGGAGGATAAGGAGCTGTCCAAAGCGACGTACAATCAAGCCGTAGTTGCCAAAGAAGTAGCGGCATCTACCCTGGCAAAAGCACAGCTGCGGGCTCCGATCAGCGGGACGATCCTGGCGAAGCTATCTTCCACAGGAACGCTGGTCAGCCCAGGGACTCCTGTCTATCAGGTGGGAAACATCGACACGCTGAAAGTCGTACTGCCTGTGCCTGACCGGGAGATTTCCTCGTGGAAGGTAGGGGAGACACTGTCCCTTGATCTGTATGGACAAAAGCGCGATGCGAAGGTGACTAAAATTTTCCCTGCAACGAACCAGAGTACAGGAACCATCGGCGTCGAGGTTCAACTGGCCAACCCGCAGCACGATTGGTTTGCCGGGCAGGTAGTAAAGGCGACCAAGACGATGAAGGGGCAGGAAGGAATTTACGTTCCGGTCGAAGCTGTCCTGAGCAGAGGGCAAAACGATGCACATGTCTTCGTAAATGTAGGTGGAAAAGCGGTCAAAACAGCCGTAACCATAGGTCAGCTGACCGATGATCGCCTGGAGATTCGCAGTGGTCTGAGAGTAGGAGATGAGCTGATCGTCAAAGGTGTGGATCGCTTGTTTGACCAAGATCCGATCGAAGCTGCTGGAGGTACAAAACCGTGATCGAGTACATCGTACGCAAGCGCAAAATTACGCTTTTGTTTTTCGTAATGATCGTGCTTGTCGGCTTTCTCAGCTTCTTTCAGCTGCCGAAGCAGGAGTCGCCGGACATTATCATCAACATGGCGACCGTCACGACGATCTACCCGGGAGCTTCTCCAGAAAAAGTAGAGCAGACCGTTACGAAAAAGCTGGAAGAAAAAATCAACGAGCTGCAAGGGCTTAACTATATATCTTCAACATCGAGCTTAGGCGTATCCTCGATCATTGTGGAGACGAAAAGCGGTGTGGACCCGAAGCAAAAATGGGATGAGCTGCGGAAAAAGGTAAAGGATTCCGAAGCAGATTTGCCTGCGGACGCGAAGCAGCCCATTATTAATGACGATTTAAACCGAACCTTTGTTCAGACTCTTGCGGTAACGGCGGACACGACGGAGCAGCTCTACAGCTTGCGCGACATGATGAAATCGTGGAAAGAACAGCTGCGTACGATCCCGAATGTTGCCGATGTGACTGTCGAGGGCTTGCCAGAACAAGAGGTGCACATCGAGGTCGATACGCAAAAGCTGAGCCAGTACGGACTTACATGGGCTCAGGTGATGATGGCGGTCAAAAAGGAAAATGAGAAAATTCCATTGGGCGACCTCACGACTGACAAGCGCACCTACCAGCTGAAGCTGGCGGAAACAGAAAATGTGGATGAACTCAATCAAGTGATCATCAGCCGCACTTCAGAGGGCTATCCCATTTATATGAAGGATATCGGCACAGTAAAAATGACGACGGAGAGCATCAAGTCGATGTCTTATTACAATGGCAAGCCTTCGCTGTCGGTCAGTGTCAATGCGGAGACGGGAAGTGATGTTCCCTCCTTGCAGAAGCGTGTGGACGAAATGATGGTGACGCTCGAAAAGTCGCTTCCTGTATGGGCGCAGACGCATTCCATCTACAGTCAAAACGAGAGGGTCGATGAGCTTTTCTCCGATCTTACCCGGGAAATGTGGATTGCGATTATCGCCGTTTTGCTCGTATGTACACTTGGTTTGAACTTGATTACCTCTTTTGTTGTGGCATTGGCCATCCCGATCTCGTTGGCAGTGGGCTTGTTGTTCCTGCCATCCTTGGGGATTTCCCTCAATATGATTTCGATCGTCTCTTTGATTATCGTACTGGGGATTCTGGTAGACGATGCTGTGGTAGTCAACGACAATATCGAACGCCGCTTGTCCGTCTTGGGCGAGAAGCCACTGAGAGCTGCAGTCAATGGTGCGAATGAAGTTTCGATTTCCATTGTTACCGCTACGCTTGCTACGATCGCTTCCTTTGCACCGCTCATGTTTTTAAGTGGGAATGCCGGGCAGTTCATTCGCCCAGTACCAGCTATCATTTCTTTGACCATGCTGGCATCTATGATTATGTCGCTCACGATTATTCCGATATTCCGTCAATGGTATGAGCAGCGGAGGAAAACGAGTGCAGAGGGCTATCGGAAGCCGGCAGGTCTGCTCGGCAAGCAGTTGAACCAGCTGACGAAGTGGTACGCCAATAAGCTGATGCCTAAAATTTTGCGTCGACCGCTGATGGCGGGAATGATTGGCGTTTTAATCGGGACCGCAGCCTACGGATTGATTCCACTGACGCCCGTGCAGCTGTTTCCGAATGACGACCGCCCTGAGTTTCTGGTCAATATTCGGGTACCAGTAGGAAGCAGTATTTATGAAACAGATCGGGTTGTTCGAGGTGTTTCCGATTGGATCAGCAAGCAGCCCGCGATCGAATCTGTTGCTTCGTATGCAGGTGGCAGCGCGCCGAAAATGTTCGGAGGGGACACGGCAGCAGGAAGCGGGATAACGGTAGGGCAGCTGGTGGTCCGTTTTGATGAAAAAAAGGTAAAAATCGAAGACATGATTGAGCCTTGGACCGAGGAGTTTAAGAAGCTGTACCCGGAAGCGACGATATTGCCGACGCAGCTGGAGGCAGGGCCGCCAGTTGGGAAGCCTGTTGTGATTCGGATTTATGGAGAAGACATCGAAACGCTGCGCTCTCTTTCCGCCCAGGTGAAAGATGTCGTAGCGAATGCACAGGGAACCTACGATGTGCAGGATAACTTTGGCGTCGAGCGCTATACCCTCGAGTTCGTAGTCAACAAAGAGCTGATGGAGCAAAAGCTGGTCAACTACACAGATCTGTCCCAAACGCTGCGCCTTGTCAGCGAGGGGATAACGGTCAGTGAATTTGATTCCGGCACAGACCTGATCGATATCAAGCTGTTCCTGCAAAAAGATCAGGAAGAGCCGGCGCTTCTGTTCCAACGGCTCAGTATTGCCAATGTGAGAGGAGAGCAGATCCCGCTTTCCCAGCTGGCAGAGGTCAAACCGACATTTAGCACGCAGGCGATCCCGCATCGTGATTTGTCCCGCGCTGTGACGATTTCCAGCGACTTGAAGGATCGCACGGCAACCGATGTGATGACGGAGCTTGCGCCAAAGCTGAATGGAATTTCATGGCCAGAAGGCTACCGCTTTGAAGTAGGCGGAGAGACATCAGAGCAGACGGACATCTTTATCGATATGGGCAAACTGTCCATTCTCGTCGTCTTCCTGATTTTGATTCTGATTGCCATGCAGTTTTACTCACTCACCATCCCGGTGCTGGTCATGAGTACGGTATATCTTGCGGTGGCGGGCAGCTTGATCGGGCTGTTTATTACCCAGACCCCACTCGGATTCATGACGATGATGGGCGTGATTTCTCTCTCCGGGATTGTTGTGCGAAACGGGATCGTGTTTATCGAATTCATCGAAGAGGCAAGACACGCAGGAGTAGAGCTGAAGCAGGCTGTTATTCATGCAGGAGAGGCGCGTCTGCGTCCGATTCTGTTAACGTCGATGACAGCTGTAGCAGGCTTGATGCCACTAGCGATCTCAGGCGATGTCCTGTTCAAGCCCCTGGCTGTGACGATTATTTCGGGCTTGCTGTTCTCGACGATGCTGACACTGATTGTCGTTCCTTCGTTTTACACCGTTTTGACCCAGCGTAAAATGAAAAAGCTGGCAAAAAAAGCAGCCAAACGCCCTGATTTGTATGGGCCTGAGGCGGAAATGAATTAAGTTTTGGTAAGCTGGAAGGATGGAAGAAGTGCTCGCTCGAGTGCTTCTTCCTTTTTGTCCGAATAACCGAGTAAAATAGGCACGCAGCGTTTTCTCCCAGGAAAGGGCTGTGATATGATAGGGGCAACTACGAGAGAAACAGGAAGGGAGTGTCCAGGATGCAACAGCCACAACTTCTCCATGAAGAAAAGGTATTCAAAGACCCAGTGCACCGATACGTCCACGTGCGGGACAAGTTCATATGGGATTTGATCAATTCTGCAGAATTCCAGCGGCTGCGCCGGATCAAGCAACTGGGCACCAGTTATTTTACCTTTCACGGCGGAGAGCACAGCCGGTTTAATCATTCCCTTGGCGTGTACGAGCTGATGCGCAGGATTTTGGATACGTTTAAGGAGCGGATTCAGCTTACCTATGAAGAGAGGCTGCTTTGCCTGTGTGCCGGACTCTTGCACGATGTGGGTCACGGACCGTTTTCCCATTCCTTTGAAAAGGTATTTCGCTATCATCATGAGGATTGGACCCGTGCGATCCTTTTGGGAGATACACAGATTAATCAGATCTTGCGCCGCTTTGACGAGGACTTCCCCAAAAAACTGGCAGAGGTCATCAACAAAACCTATGATAACAAGCTCATCGTCAGCCTGATTTCCAGCCAATTGGACGCCGACCGGATGGACTACCTGCTGCGAGATGCGTACTATACCGGGGTCAATTACGGCAATTTTGAGATTGAACGAATTTTGCGAGTGATGCGTCCGCAAGAGGATGGGATTGTTTTCAAATTCAGCGGGATGCACGCCGTCGAGGACTATATCATGTCTCGCTACCAAATGTACTGGCAGGTGTATTTCCATCCGGTGACGCGCAGCGCTGAAGTCGTCCTGCGAAAAATATTCCAGCGTGCCAAGATGCTGTTTTCACAGGGATATTCGTTTGCGCAGGAGCCTGTCATGCTGCTTCCTTTTTTACAGGACAAGGTAGAGCTGAAAGATTATTTGGCTCTCGACGAATCGATTATTCTTTTCTACATGCAGGTGTGGAGAGGCGAGGCCGATCCGATTTTGAAAGATTTATGCGGGCGTTTTTTGGACAGGAATCTCTACAAATACGTCGAATATAACCCTAGAGATTTCCGCTTGCTGGCAGAGCTGAAGGAAGAGTTCCAAAAGGCGGGGATTGATCCAATGTATTATTTGGAGGTAGACACCACCTCCGATCTTCCGTATGATTTTTACCGTGCCGGTGAAGAAGAAGAGCGTATCCCGATCATGCTGCAAATGCCGACAGGAGAGCTTGTCGAGCTTTCGCAGAAGTCTGAGATTGTCCAGGCGATCAGCGGAAAGCGTCGGTTTGATTACAAATTGTACTTTCCTTTAGATAAAGTCATGGCATTGCCGGGGGATGTGTCCCGGAAGATTCGAGAACGTCTGGGAGTGATGGAAGATGCTTAATCGTCACGCCAAAATCATACGCTTGATCGAGATCGTAGGCGAAGTGAGTGGGCGAAAAAAGCTGCAAAAAATGGTGTACATAGGAAAACATTTGCAAATGGATTTCGATGAACGCTACGAGTTTCACATGTACGGCCCATATTCCGAAGAGCTGACTCTGCGGGTAGATGAGCTGTGCAACATGGGTCTCTTGGACGAGCAAATGGAGAGCAAGGGTGCGATCCATATGTATCGCTATACGTTGAACGAGACCGGCAGGGATTTTTTGCGTTTTCATGAGGTGGATTTCGGAAGCGGCGAGCGAGTCATTCGCCGGATGAACGAAGAGAACTCACGCTTTTTGGAGCTTGTTTCTACCATTCTGTATTTTAATGATCTGCCGTATGAAGAGATGAAAGCGAAGATCTTTACCTTCAAAAGCAAGCAGCGCTACACCGAGGAAGAAATCCAAAAGGGTCAGGCGTTTGTGGAAGAATTGCGAGCCATGATGACAGAAGACGACGACAGCAGGCTGAACTAAGATTTGGCGAACGAATAGAAAAATAGAGAATCGTAGGGCGCACGATCTAAACTTGCAAAAGTAGAGGATGCGTCTTTTTCTATCCTCTTAATTCACGGAGATCGCATCCTGCTGACAAATTTGAACAGCCGCGGATGGGATCTGCCTGGAGGACATGTGGAGGCAGGAGAAACGGCATTTGATGCGATGCGAAGGGAATTGTGGGAGGAAGCAGGAGCGACGTTTGGACAGGCAGAGCTGATCGGTTACGAGAAGCTAATGATTCATGCTCCGATGCCCATCCCCGATGCCTACCCATATCCGGTAAGCTATCTCGTCTTTTACTGGGGGCGAATGAATAGACAGACGGCGTTGGAGGCAAACGTAGAAACGAGAGGTACCGGATTTTTTTCGTTTGCCGAAGCGAGCGCCCTCGCTTGCATCCAGCATTATGCCAAGCTTTTTGAAGCTGCTTTTAACAGAAACAAGATGATGCCCTAGCACTATCTATACAAGCCTGTGCTTCCAATCAGCAGACTTCCAGCGAGGTCTGCTTTTTTTTGTCTCAATACGCCATTGCATAATGAATGGCAAACGTTCCTTGAAAACTCCATAAGAAGTCCGTTACTGAGATCACCAGAAATAGAGGGAGAGTGATATGGATGAGAGGCTTGCGAACAAAATGGCTGTGGATGGCAGGAGGTGCTAGTCTGCTGATTGCTGTGTTGCTCGCATGGAATTGGGGGCCAGTGAGCGCCTATGAGGAAAAGATTGTGTATGTGTACAGCGATACTTGTGGATATTGTCAGACTTTCAGACCGACGCTTGAGGCTGCTCTCGCCGATTATCCACACCATACTGTGGAACGTCTGGATATCCGTGACCAGGAGGATTTGGAAGCTGCTTTGGGGTTAGGTGCAGAAGCAACGCCCACCGTGTTTATCGTAAAAGGGGAACAAGCTATCGAAAAACTGGAGGGCGATGTGACCGAAAAGGTTCTCCGAAGTTTTTTTCAAAAAAATCTCAATTATCCTCTTTCTGGAAATTGAATAAATAAGTAAAATATTGGTAGTAGATAAGGGGGATGGCCGATGAAGATACTGTGGAAAGGTTTGGGGACAAGCCTGATGATGGTCGGGATTACGATTGGGCAAACGCTATGGGGAGGCACGTGGGGGGTATATCCAGCTGCAGCCGCTCAGCCTTTGCAGACCATGTCGGATTTTGCTGCACACCCAGCCAAAGAATCGATCCTTCTCGGCTTGCAAAAGGGATACATCTGGAAATATCCTGACGGCCGCTTTTACCCCGACAAACAGATCGTCCAATCACAGTTTGTAGCTAGTCTCGTCGCGATTCGAGGCGTGAAAGAGACGGCACCGGTGCCAGAGCTTCCTGTAGGACACTGGGCAAAAGGAACGTACGAACGGGCACAAAAGGCAGGCATTCTCGCTGATGTGAAAATCGATCCCAATAAGCTATTGACCAAAGAAGAAGCGGCTCAGCTCGTCTTTAACGCATGGAAGCCCTATCGCGGTGTGAAAATGAAGGGCTACACCCATACAGGCGCACTTATCACATGGGGCTGGATGGACCCCGCCCCAGCAGGACAGCCAAAATTCCGAGAAGATCTGCCGGTGTCACGCGGGGATGCGGCGAAGATTCTGGCTTATCTATGGAAGGATAAGTGGCAGTTGGAGTTGGGGGCGAAGTGGGCTGAGGAGTTTGAGCGGAGTCTAAAAGTAACGAATGGTCAAATAATAGGGAAGGTGCCAAAAGGCGACAGTAATTTTACTATTCGTGTAAGTTTCGTTACGGTCGACAATGGGAGATTAGGATTTTTAAATGGGGATTCATTTAAAGTGGAGTTGAAAAAAGTTACAAATTATATGGTTTATTCTGTTCATAACAATAATGATTCATCAGATGCAGGATTGATTTATTTCGTTCTCCCACTACTTGAAAAGCAAGTGAAGAATCAAGAGTTTTCCTAATAATATTGGGGGAGTAGTATGAATCAAAATCTTAAAAAGCAACGAAGTGTACTATTTGCCTTGTTGGTTTTTCTACTTGTTTCTTCTGCGGTTTTAAATAACTATCCAAGAAGGGCAGTTGCTGCAGAACCTGTAAATAGGGGAATACAAGTGGGAGTGATCGACAGCAATAAAGTAATTGGACCCAAGAATGAATATGACCAAATATTAATTAGTAGTATTTCAGCTCGTCTTGGGGCGACAATATCTGAAATTGAGATTGATGGGAACAAAGACTCGAGGCGAGTTTTAGGGTTCGCGGATATTGATAAGAAAGCAGACAGAGGCTGGTACTATGTCTACTCCCCTTCACCACAAGACGTAAATAAAGACTTCGATGAAACATTGTACTGGATTCAAAAGTTCAAAGGAAATGCAAACTACATTTTAGGTGGTAGTGCTAACGTATACAGTAAAACAGTTTCAAACATTACTAATCCTAGCATGGATAGATACCAAGCCTACAACCTAGCAGAACTAGCCACAGCCTCAGGCGGCGCTGGCTACACGATCGGCGATAACCTGGAGCCCTACGGAAATGGGTATATTTCAGTAGGACACTTCCGGACGACTTCTCCTCCAACAGGGGGCGTCAAGACAGACAAAACAATATATCAGGTCAACGAACAGGTGACCATTTCGGCAAATGCCACGGACTATTCTTACTATGACCGTGGCATTTTCATTTGGAATCTGTCAGTTATCAACAAGACAACTGGAAAAGGCTATACCCAGTTTGTGAGCAATGAAGTAATCGCTGACCAGAGCGGTTACCTTCCGCCAGTGAACGAATCCAGCAGCCCCAATCCGTTTTCCTGGCTCAAAAACTACCAATATAAGCCCACCGAGGCAGGTCTCTACGAGGTTTCTCTCACGATCACAGACAGGCATCATCGTTCCCGTCAAGGTTCACCGAGTATGAGCGTATCAACGCCGTACACGTATCAATTTACGGTGGGGGAGGTTCCCGCTGACCCCGATCCAGGTACAGACCCGCCAGCATCCTGCAAACGCGTTGCGATGGATTTGAGGCTGGAGCAGGAAAATAGTGATAAGGAACTGACAGGTGTCCCGAGCGGCGGAGACTCCCTTTCAGTCAAAGACGACACGAGGATTGTAGCGACTGCTACAAAACCAGGGACATTCAAGTACAACGGAGACGTGATGCAAAGCGGGACAGGGAATAATCGCAAAATAGGAATTACGTACGCTTCCGCCGCAGGCACATTCACGATTTCCTATGAGAGTGACGATGGAACCGAGTGCTGGCAAAAGATATTCGTGGTGTCAAACGGCGAGGAAGGTGTGGACCGATGCCCGATCATCTCCATTCAAGGCAGTGTGAAAACGAGCGGCTCAACAATGGAAGTGACGCCAGGCGAGGAAGTCATTCTGCAGGCGAAGTATACGGATGCTCATGGGGAGACAGGGCCAGCGGAAGTAAAATGGGATGTGACCAGGCCCAACGGCTCCGTGGAGACACTGCCAGGCTCCTACGATGAAGTGGGAGGAAGGGATCGGTGGGGAGTCTACAACTCTGCCAAGCTGAAACTCCCATTTGGAGATGGCAGCGACTCCCACGATGTCCTTTTGGAACGAGGGAAGACCTATCAAGTGAAGCTTAATTTCAGTCAAACTCTATGGAAGGACAGGCCGGAGTGCAGTTGGGTGATTACGATCAAGGTGCGAGATGCGGCGTGTTCGATTACCGAGCAGAACAAAATCAAATTCAAAAGGTACGGCACTCCTCCGTCCCTGTATCCACCGGGAGGAGAGAGCTTTACGAGGATGGATCTTGACTCGATCTACGTAGAGGATTTCGTACCTGCCGCAGATGGATACGACACGCAAATCAAAGTTTCCGCAAGTACAGCAGGTAGTTGGTATCTGGTATATAGCGAGAAAAAGGTAGCCCTAGGGTCAAAGCTTTCAGCCGATGAAAAGCAGGATGTTCTTCTCCCGGATGATTTTGAGGTCGGGGAGCCGATGAAGCTCGTGTTTCAATCGGAAACAGGGTGCATTCGTGAATTTGTGTTTACGGTAATCTCATCGAGACGATGCTACGGGCTGCGGCTTGGTTTAGAAAACAGCAGGGGTGACCAAAAATGGATACGGCCCATCGAGAGGGGCGAAGTCGTACAGTTTGAATCGGCAGAACTTCCTGATGATGGGTACGATCTAAAGCTGCGTACCGGTGAAGACACCAAGATGGTTGTGCAGTGGTTTGACCCTGTCTCAGAGACTTGGGAGTTCAAACGAGACGAGCATTCCTTGCCAGGAGATACAAACCCGCGTGAGGAGCATTGGCTGCGTCTTCCGCGAGACGATAATACCAGTGAAATGCTGGAAGGCTTGTATCTGGTTCAGTTTTATGACGAGGATGGTTCCTCTACTGCTTGTGACGGTCACTTTTTTATTCAGATAGGCCAAAGCGAACCTGCTGGGGAGAATCTATTGATTATCAAAAGCAGCTTTGCGATCTCTCCCAAATCACCACAGGCAGCGGGGACGGCAAGTACGATTACTTTTCAAGTGAAAAACGCGGGGCAGCTCATGCACGATACCAAGCTGGCTGTGCGCTGGGAAAGCTCTCCACAAGAGACGGTGTTAGATGTGGATAACTTCAAATCAGGTGAGATTCGGACCATCACGATACCCACACAGTATCCACAGCAAGGGGAAAACTTTATCGCCAACATCAATCCGTACAAAAACAAACCTTCGGATGAGACGATTTGGACGGACAATCGTGCGCAGTGGCCAGTGAAAATAAACGGGTCAGAGCTGCCAAATCCGCCGGGTGGAGGGGGGAATTTTGATGGTGGTGAAATCGGTTTGGAGATTTACGACAGTGACGACCGCCAGCTACAGAAGCTTGCCGTTCAGGTAGATGGCGTTTGGGAGAGCGAGCCTGCGACCATTCGTGTCAGCATTGACCAAACAAAAATTAATGAAGGCTTTTTGCGTACACAGCAGGAAATCAATGCGAAAATCGCGGCGTACAAAGCCCAGCTTGAGCAAGCCGTAAGCGGAGAGGGGATTCAAAACGTATCGGTCACAGCACAGCCGGAATGGATCGCGGATGCCAAAAGTATGGCCGTATACAGTCCCGAAAAGCTCGATCTGAAAATAACAGGTCCCGGAACACCCCAGCAGTGGCAGGTAAACAGTGCATCTACCGGTGGAGACTATATCTACACGGGGACGATTGTACCGACCCAAACGACGTGGCGTGAGGAGCTGCAGTCGGTGAAATACAAGGCGCAGATCAACGGCTTTGTCATCTCCATGGCGTATAATATCCAGTTCAGCCTGACGTACGACAGCTGCACGACAAATGATGACGGCGAAGACGTATGTGAACCTAAAAACGATGCCAAAAACATGGCAGGAACATACACCATAACAGTAAAAGGTGGGGAACGGCCCTTCGAGGTGTTTGAGCCAAATGCCACTGGCACGCTGCGTCATACAGCTGAATGGATGGAATACCACGCACGGGATCGTTATCCGAACAGCCTTCCAAACGATTTTTACGCAGGAGAGCGTATCTTGTCCCAAGTGGAGCTGCAGGCGCGTCATCGGCATCCGGTCAGCGGCAAGTATCCAGACGTTGTTTCTGCGCAAGCCTGGATCTCAGAAATAGGGAGGAGACAAACGCTTTTGCAATCCTCACAGTCCCTCGTTTCAGCCTCACCGCAGCTCTGGAGGGGCAGTACGTACTCGGCCTCCAAGCTGGGTTTACGTGAGGTCGGTATAGACATTCCGCTGATGGGGGATAAGCAGCGAGGGTTTCAAAAGGATGCCTCCTATGCCGTTTACTACACGGTTCAGTTCCGCTTTGGTGTGCAAAAAGGATTTGGGTACCCGGTGAAAAGCAGTGGTCAAGGGCATGATCTCAGCGACTATCGTGTTCCCTTCCGGATCATTGCGAATGCATGGGAACGACAAGGAATCCGCAACCATACTACGCAGTAAATTTATTTGCAGCCCCTCTCTGTCTTTTTCTACCTTGAAGGAAGAGGCAAAGGGGGGATTTTTATGTGGAAAACGGCGAAACGCATCGTTATAGTTTGTTGGATGCTGACACTGATCTGCAGCAGCTTCACCCAGCCGGGATGGGGATTGGAACGGCAATCTCTCGTAAAAGAGGCTTGGGCTTGGGCAGAAGATGGCGAGATTAGGGTGCAGGCAATGCTGCAGCCGACAAAAGATGAGATCGAGGTCGTGATCAAACAGGAGAGCCAAGAGGTCTCCTACGTGATAAAAGACGAAAAACGCTTTTCCATTGCGGTTCAACCATTCGATGACCAGGGAGCCTTGACCATAGAATGGATACGAGACGGAACCAAAAAGCCTGAGCTTCGCTGGCAGGTTCCATTGTCGGATTCTGTTCGTTCGGCATCAGCTCAGCTCGATGTAAGAGAAGCTCCCTGGGATCGAGAGGCGGAGAAAAAAGAAGGCGCGCTGGACCTGATTGGGGCAGCTGAGCAGGGCGAATCCGAGCTGGGCACATTCGAGAAGGCAAACAGAAAGCAAGCCGAGGTGCAGCGGCTGGCGGATGACTTTTATGCTGATTTCACGAAAGGAAAAAAGCCGAGGGAAGCGGTTTTGCGTAGCAGAGCAGCCACATTCGAGATGGAGCCCAACGATGTTGTGGGAAAAGCTGACTGGCTTTTCGATGCGAAAAATGCCCACGGGAAGATCGGGAAATCAGGCGATGTGGATATGTGGAAAATCCAAGCTGTAAAGAGCGGCCTGATGAGCTTCTCTCTCCGTGATATTCCGCTGGGCCAAGACTACAATTTATACGTTTTTGACGAGAAGAATCGGGAGCTGGGGCATTCGGAAAAGGAGGGGACTGAGGACGAGGCTGTCGACGGAATTGCTGTTGAAAAGGCCGAGTGGTACTACGTCATGGTCAAAGGAATCAATGGCTCCTTCCACAAAGATTTCTACTATCGATTGCAGGCTGATTTTTTGACAGAGCAGGGCGATGGCAAGCTGGATGAATACGAGCCCAACAATTCGGTGAAAGAACCGCATGTTCTCGCTACTGATTTCGATGAGACTCTCCAGGCAAATCTCCACAGCCTGGCAGATGTTGATTTCTATCAATTTGGGGTAACACTGGCATCTACGGTGATCCTCGATGTAAAGGAAATCCCCGCGGGAATGGATATCGACCTTTACCTGCAGGACCCATCAGGAAAGGTGCTCGCCAAATCGGAAAAGCCGAAAAACGCAAGCGAGCAAATCGTTTTTCAGGCAAACCCTGGGCAATACATTGCCAAGGTCGCAGCAAGCTCACGGTCTGGATTTGCTCCGAATACGTACAAGCTCCACGTCGAAACCAACCCCAACCCGGTCATTTTGATCCCAGGGATTGGCGGCTCCAGGCTGGAAGTAGACGAAGGTGGGGAAATATCGGAAATTTGGCTGGGCCTGGGAGACAGCCTCATTGGAATAAATGACCCCAGGCACCGTAGACTGCTTTCTCTGGAGCCGATTCGCCCTAACAGTGTAGATGTTCAGCCACGAACAAAAGGAATCAGCATTTTCCCAGAGCGCGCTGATGAAGGCTTTTCCGCCATTGAGTACTTGTCCCATTCACCTATAGGTCCTGTCCGCGATACGACGGAGCAGTATTACAGCATGGTGAAGCAGCTGGAAAAGATGGGGTACAAAAAGTTTCAGACCCTTTTTGCGATGCCCTATGATTGGCGATATAGCAGCACGAAAAATGCAGCGGCACTCAAGCAAAAGATTGATACCGCCCTACAGAGATCGGGTGCCAGACAGGTTCAGCTGGTCGCGCACAGTATGGGAGGATTGCTCGTTCGCGAGACGCTACTGGCCAATGTCTCCTACCAATCTAAAGTGAGCCGCATTATCTATATGGGCACACCTTTTTTGGGGGCTCCTAGAGCGTATCAGGCCATTCGATATGGCTACAACTTCTCCATTCCTTGGATGGACGAGGAAACGGGGAAGATTATTTCCGAGTATGCGCCTGCCGTATATGAGCTGTTGCCATCCAAGAAGTACTTTCAGACTGTGGGATTCTTAAAAAAGGACAAAGACGAGCCCTACAGCTACGAAGAATTTTTGCAGGACAAAGCCATCCGCTTGCCTTACTCCCCGCTTGTCAAACAGGCAGGTAAGCTTCACGACAAGTGGGATACCAAGACGATCAACGTCCCACAATACGCCATCGTAGGTCAGGGGGAGCCTACATTGCTCGGCTATTTCTTCGATCATTACCATCAAGAGTGGGCGCCCTATTACGATAAAGGAATGGGTGACGGGACGGTTCCGTACCTAAGTGCGAGTTACGCTCAAGAGGATATGAAGAAAAAGTATTACGTAAAAGGGGAGCATGCGAAGCTGCCAACCATTCCGGAGGTCATCACACAAGTATCCCAATTGCTACAGGGAAATGATGCGACTCAGCCCGGGCTTCGAAAATCCTCCGTCAAGAGTCCAAGCTATCTAACCTATATTATTTCCCGTTCGGATGGCGCATTTCCGGAAGTGACCTTTACCAAATCTGGAAGAACAATTACCCTTTCACCGAAGAAAAAAGAAGTGAGGGACGATCTCACGATTGAATATCACGGGACCATTGTGGTCGTGCATGTAAAAGACGGAGAAGAGCTGCATTTTCAAGCAGATCCTTCGGTGGAGCTGGAGAATGCCAATCTCAATATTCAACGCTTCTCATCTGAAGACTCCGAACAAGATGAAGAAACAGGGCAATGGTACCGGCTGGGTAAAAATGGTTTGGTCAAAGTGATTCGTGACTAGGAAAGGATCAGATAAATGGAAAATGTACTCGTTTGGTTATTTCTTGGACCCTTTGTTTACGCGTGGCAGCTATTAGGCCCGTTTCTTGCTCTGTTTTTGGCGGCTTATATTCGAATCGTTTACGGTTTTCGGATATGGGCGACGCTTTTAACCTCGTTTTGCTCCAGCTTTTTGTACTACTTCGTCATCATCCCTTCTGGTGGGCTTTTGTCAGGAGGCATGTGGATTATTGAGCTGTTAATGGCGTTGCATACCTCTTTGCTCGTGACCTTCATTCTGTGGATATTTGATAAGGTAAGACGCCCGCGCAGCCAACAGGCTGAAGAAAAGGAGTCGATTGACGAATAGCTGGGCACACAGTCAAATTGCGTCGCTATGTGTTTCCGAGTAGAATAAAGAAAGGAGAATGATGTCTGGAGGGTGTGTAAATGGATATTTTTGATAATAAAAAAGGCGGCTTTACCATCATGAGCGGCAAAACCGATGTGCATGGCGGGTACGGTCAAGGGGTACTTGATCTGAATGCTGTTTCTTCTGTCATTATCGATGGGGACGAAGCCTATATCGATATGGGCGCTCTGCATGCAAAGAGCGCAGTCGAAAAAGGGATCAAGTGGACGACGAATAAAGAAGAAGTCCCAAATGGAAAACCATATTGGCTCGTGTGGGTTACCGTAGACCGCAACGAAGCGGGGCCTTATTATGCAGGGGCTACTGCTTGCTACATGGAAGTGGATCGAGAAGCACGTCGTGGCTATAAAATTTTGGCAGACCACGTGAACCGTATGGATTATTCCATGAAAAGACGGATTATGCTGTCTGATCTTGGTGCAACAGAAAAGGCTGCTTTGAAAAAGCTTTTGGTTGAAAATAACGCGACCATGTTCGAGAATTCCACTAACGAGTTGAAGGAAGCTTTGTCCTAAACCGTAAAAGGAACCTTACTTCCATTAAAAAACGTGAACGGTCTGTGAACAAATTGTGAAATCAATTGTTACCAGTTTGGTAGTGAGGTAAACTTATTTTCATATCTGTGTACATGTACACTAGGTCATCAAACAGGGAAAGAGCCGTCACTCTTTCCCTGTTTGTCATATAAATGGGTTTTTTTGGACCTTTTCGTATCAGGCTTTATTTTCAGCTCATGCTTTCCTTCTGGAGCGGAACACTACTGAGGCATGACTACTTAAGTCTGACGACGGAAGGGGCGTTACCCGATGAGTGAAGAGATACGCACACAGGAAACAGCCGACGATCATTTTGTTAAGCACGGCGGCGTCCATTTCCGTACGCACGCGTCTCCGCAGGAAATCAACAATTTTATTCGCAAGCTACCTGCGGGAAAACGGGAAAGCTTGTTTGAGGTGCTCGATCAGCTGGATCAAGCTGGCATGATCAGCGTTATTAATGACCACGTGTTCACAGATGGAGATGGGGTCATCGCTGGCGGAGAGGATCAGTCTCTCCGTTAGGAAATGCTGAGTGGATAGATAAAAAGGACGTGGAGGTAAGCCACGTCCTTTTTTCTATGTCCATTTATGGCTCTGGCTTCCACCAGCTGCCCATCCTTTGCCAGAACGAGGAAGGATCAGGCGGCTGAAGCGGTGTTGGCTGTTGGTTCGCTGGCAGATGGTCTGTGCAATAATCTTGAGGCTCAGTTCCGCTTGCGAAATAAAACAGCTGTGGATTCGGACAATTTTCCGTAGCCAGCTTTCCGGAATGCGGGTCAATATAGACGGAAACAACTCCGGCAGGCATATCAAACAGAGCAGGGGGCTGATCCTTTAGGGCGCTTTCCATAAACTGCGCCCAGATTTTCTTGGACAAGTACCCTTCCTTTACATCATCGACCTTTTGGTTTTTGTCGTAGCCGATCCAGACGGTCGATACCAGCTGCGGAGTAAATCCGGCCAGCCAAGCATCGTAGTCTGTAGAGCCTGTTTTTCCTGCTACGGGACGATTGAGTTCATTGACGACACGAAAGCCAGTGCCGCCACGTTCAAATACACTCTGCATCAAATTTGTCAGTAGAGATGCAGCTACCGGATCGGCTGCAGGTGTCTTTTCCGTTTTTTCCTCGACCAGGATATTTCCCTGATTATCCTCGATGGAGGTAATGGCGATAGGCTTGACTGCTTCCCCTTTGTTGGCAATCGCAGCATATGCTGTATTCAGCTCCAGAGGTGAGACAGGCGAGGTTCCCAATGCAAGGGAAGGAACGGCCTGCAGGGTACTCGCGATCCCCAACCGATTGGCTTGATCCACTACCTTTTGAGGACCGAGAAAATCGATTGTCTTGACTGCGTAAATGTTGTCAGAGGTCTTGATGGCTTCCCGCATGTTGATCATGGCATTCGCATATTTTCCCCCGAAGTTGCTGGGGATGTACTGCTTGTTTTTGTCGTAAGTAAAGACAGTTGGCTCACTCTTCATCATGGTCAATGGGGTATAGCCGTTTTGTAATGCTGCCAAATACATGATCGGCTTGAAAGAGGAACCGGGCTGGCGCTTTCCAAGCACGCGGTTGTACTGTGTTTGCTTGTAATCCCGACCGCCTACCATCGCTTTGATGTAGCCTGTGCTCGGGTCCATCGCAACCAGGGCTACTTGCAGATTGGGATTATCCTTCGGCAAAACAGCAGCGACAATATCCTCTGCCTTTTTCTGCATCACAGGGTCGAGCGTCGTATGAATCTTCAAGCCCCCATGAATAAACAGCTCTTCATCAATGCCGTACTTGTTTTTTACCAAATTGGCGATATAGTCGCGAAAATAGGGAGCTTGCTCTACGATGCTGCTCGCTGAACGCTCTTTTAGCTTAATCTTCTCAGCAAATGCCTGCTCCGCTTGCTTCGGCGTAATCATTTCGTCCCGTTCCATCGCATCCAAAATCAGCTTTTGCCGCGACTTTGCCTTTTCAAAATCGACGAAAGGAGAATAGTAAGAAGGTCCCTTTGGAATCCCGGCGAGCATGGCGCTTTCCGCCAAAGTCAGGTCTTTTGCATCCTTTCCAAAATACGTCTGGGCGGCAGCTTGAGCGCCATAGGCAGAGTGACCGTAGTAAATCTGGTTCATGTACATGCCCAGGATCTCATCCTTGTTGTAATTTAGCTCCAACTGGATAGCGAGCAAGGCTTCCTTGATCTTCCGTTCCCACGTTTTGTCCAGGCTTAAATACAGATTTCGCGCTAGCTGCTGCGTAATGGTGCTCGCTCCTTGGCGCATGTCCATGTTAATGACGTCTACGTAGGCAGCTTTCGCCAGCCGTTTCCAGTCGAAGCCGTAATGCTCACGGAACGTCCGGTCCTCGATCGCGATAGTTGCGTCTACGAGAGCAGGTGAGATTTCATTGATCGGTACGACAATACGGTTTTCCCCTCGGTGCATGGTATCGAGCACATCACCATTGGAGGCGTAAATCGTCGTCGTCTGTTTGACAAATGTCTCTGGCAAGGGCTGAGAACGCAGGTAAAGAATCAGGAGCAAAATGGCAAAAGACACGCACAATAGGCTGAGTATGACAAATTTTACGAATTTCTTGGCCCAGCGAAAATAGCGAAGCAGAGGGGCTTCCCGAATGACTTCCATGTGTCTTTCCTCCTTTCTCCCGATGGTTTGTAAGAATCGGGGCATACTAAGACACAAGTTATTCCTAGTATGGGTCAGCAAATCGTTGGATAAACTTGCTAAGCCAATGAAAGGAAGCCTGCCCAAAAAAACCTTGCATTTTGAAGGACAGCCACTATAATTTTCTTGTACTATGCGAATGGCTGATAGTACCAGCGCAACTCGAACCAAAGAGTGAAAGCCTGACCATTTTCCTTGGATGCTAAGGTTGCACCAAAAGGCTTGCGATCGTCAAGCCTTCAAAATACATGCATGCGGTTACTTGAAGGAGGTTACATAACCATGAACATGGAATTGTGGTACACCGAGAAACAAACGGAAAATCACGGGATTACAACGAAAATTACAGACACCCTATACAGTGAAAAAACCGAGTTTCAACAAATCGATGTGATTACTACCAAGCAATTTGGACGCATGTTGGTGCTCGACGGCATGGTTATGACCACCGATGTCGATGAGTTTGTTTACCATGAGATGATTACTCACGTAGCGCTGAACACGCACCCGAACCCGAAAAAAGTTCTGGTTGTAGGCGGCGGAGACGGCGGAGCGATCCGCGAAATCGTGAAGCATCCATCCGTGGAAAAAGCGGTTTTGGCTGAAATCGACGGTGGCGTAATTGAGTCCTGCAAAAAATATTTCCCTGAGATCGCAAGCGCGCTGACGGGCAACTCCCGCGTGGACGTGCAAGTAATCGACGGTATCAAGCACATTCATGACCACAAAGGCGAATACGATGTGATCATGGTTGACTCCACGGAGCCAGTAGGACCAGCTGTAGGCTTGTTCGAAAAAGGCTTCTACCAAGGTATCCATGATGCACTGAAACCAGATGGTATCATGGTTGCTCAAACAGAATCTCCTTGGTTCAACCGCGAGCTGATCAAGCGCGTATTCAAAGACCTGAAATCGATCTTCCCGGTAACCCGTCTCTATACTTGCAGCATCCCGACCTATCCATCCGGTCTGTGGAGCTTCACGATCGCTTCCAAGCAGCATGATCCATTGGAAGTAGATCCGGCGAAAATCAAAGATGTTGGCACTAAATACTACAATGCAGACCTTCACCACGCTGTCTTCAAGCTGCCAAACTTCGTGGCTGAGCTGACACGCGACTAATCGGAGGAGGACGACGAAGCATGCGATTTGACGAAGCATACTCTGGCAATGTCTTCATCCGTAGCCACGGAAACTACGAAGAGAGCCAAGCGGTTATTTACGGAATGCCAATGGACTGGACGGTTAGCTTCCGTCCAGGCTCCCGTTTCGGCCCTGCCCGTATCCGTGAAGTATCCATCGGTCTGGAAGAGTACAGCCCGTACCTCGACAGACTTCTGGAAGACATCAAGTACTTTGATGCAGGCGATATTCCGCTTCCTTTCGGGAATGTGGAAGGCAGCCTGGACATGATCCGCAATTTCGTGGCGAAGATCCTGAAAGATGGCAAGTTCCCACTCGGATTGGGCGGAGAGCACTTGGTTTCCTGGCCCGTTTTCCAAGCGGTTTATGAAAAGTACAAGGATATGGTCGTTTTCCACTTTGACGCGCACACAGACCTGCGTGACAACTACGAGGGCTATCAGTACTCCCACTCCACTCCGATCAAAAAGGTGTGCAACCTGATCGGTGGAAAAAACGTGTACTCGTTCGGTATTCGCAGCGGTATGCGCGAAGAGTTCGAGTGGGCGAAGGAAAACATGCACCTGACAAAATTCGATGTGCTGGAGCCAGTAAAAAAGGTGCTGCCAACGATCGGCAACCGCCCGATTTACCTGACGATCGACATCGATGTACTCGATCCGGCTCACGCGCCAGGTACAGGTACGACAGAAGCAGGCGGCATCACTTCCCGCGAGCTATTGGACACGATTCATTTCATGGCAAACAACGGGGCAAACGTAATCGGCTGCGACCTGGTAGAGGTAGCGCCTGTATACGACCACAGTGAAATGACGCAAATCGTTGCATCCAAAATCGTGCGCGAGCTGCTGCTGAGCTTTGTAAAATAACAGACGATCAATATACGTCTCCGGATACCTACTCCGGGGGCGTTTTTGTTTCCAATTTCGATTGCAGAATATTTTTAAACATTTTTGTTTACAAAATATAATTATAAAGGTACGATGATCTCGAGAAGCTGTGACGGGGAGTTGTATCCGATGAAAGAGGTATTCGCGAACGTAGATTTTCGCAAACTGTTTTTCTCCAACTTGTTTTCCGGGTTTGGTCAAGGCATGACGATGATCGGGATTGCATGGTACCTGGTAGAAAAGACTGGATCCGCCCAGCTGTTGGGCAGCACGATGTTCACTTCTGCGGTGCTCATGTTCTTTATTGGCCCGTACATCGGTACATTGATCGATCGTTTCTCCCGCAAAAAAATGCTGCTGGTGGAGAACCTGATCGGCTTTAGTGTGTTAGGAGCCTTGGCTATTTGGGGATTTTTCGGCTCGTACGTGGAGTGGATGCTGATCGCCATTTATCTCGTGACGACTTTTATGTATCAAATTCATTACCCGGCTCAATCTGCGCTGGTTCAGGAGGGCTTTGAACCAAGGCATTACAATAGCATCAATAGCCTGCTTGAGATTGAAGGACAGACGGCATCTGTTCTTGCAGGCGGGGTTGCCGGATTCTTGTTAAACTCGTACGGATTGCATATCGTAATCCTCTTTAACGCCTTGACGTATCTGTTTGCCTTTGGACTTTTGTCCACCATGAAGTATACTTTCACGCTAGAGGGCGAGGCAAAAGCAAACCAAGGAGTAAACTGGCTGGGACAGCTCGGGCAAAGCTGGCGGTACATACGGGAGAAACGAGGGTTTATGGTCTTTGGCATTTCCGCAATGATGCCTTTCATCGCAATCATGGCGAGCAATCTGTTAAAGCCGGTCTATGTGAGTCAGACCCTGAAGGCGGATGTCTCGATCTTTTCCCTTGGTGAAATGGCCTATGCGATTGGGGCCGTAGCAGCGGGTATCCTCGTATCTCTTCTCGTAGCGAAAATGGGGCAGCTCTCGGCGATTGTCGGCAACACGCTGCTATTCGCTATCGTGATCGTAGCGATGGTTTCATTGCCGTATGGATGGGCGCTGGTTGCTTCCTATATGGTCTACGGCTGGTGTAACGCTTCGGTGCGGCTGATCAGACAGTCCCTCTATATGACCATCGTTCCGAAGCACTTTATGGGGCGGGTCATGAGCTTTTTCAATTCCGTCGGCATGATGATGCGCTTGGTGTTGATTGGTGGCTTTACCACGATGATTGATTATACTGGGGCGGGTGCGGGATATTTGGTCTTGGCAGGACTGCTGCTGCTGGCTGCTGTCGGTATCGCCATCACGATGCGGTCCATGCTCGCAGAAGCTTCCACTCAGGCTGCTGTTGCAAGCGAAGAGAGTTGAAGGGTAAAATGAACGGATGTAAACGATGGTGGACAGGAAGAAAAAGTGGAGTGTGGAAGCGATTATGCAAGATGTGAAAATCGAATTGACTGCCAAACACCGGGTCGATGGTGAATGGGAGGAGACGACTCATACCTATGAAGGAAAATGCGTACAAAAGATCGGGGCCTGGTATTTGACCTATAAAGAGCAGGTAGAAGGAGCGGGAGAAGTCAGCACGACTCTCAAGCTGACGGAGCAATCCATCACGCTTGTTCGGCAGGGCGGGGTTTCTACGCGCCAGCAGTTTGAAAAAGGGGCGAGCACCCATGCCAGCTATCAAAGTCCGTATGGTCCATTCGCCATGGAAACGCATACCAACAGGCTGCGGATTCGCTACGAACAGCAGATGCCTGCACGCGTGGAATTGGCTTATCAGTTGTGGATGAACGAGCAATATGCCGGTGAACACGAGCTGACGATACAAATCCAATAAAAATAAGCCGTCCTTGGCAAGGGCGGTTTTCTACACGTACAATGGAAGTACTCCTTCAGGAAGAAAAGGAGGTTTGCTTGATGTTCGTAGTGGGTAACGGACTCCTGGCTGGTCTCGTTCTTGCAGGATTTTTAGCTTTGTGTGATGGACTGTTTGGTACGCGGACATTCTCGGTGCTGATCGATGTTGGGTATGTTCCCGGCATGGAAAACCTCCCGTCTGTCGTGGAGCTGTTGATCCATCTTCTCATTAGTGTGGCGATCGCCTGTGTGTGGGTATTCGTCTATCCTCGGTCCGGCAAAGGGCGGGAGATCAAATTCAGCTTGTACTGGATGCTGGCCTTTGCCCTTCTATTTTTCCCATTCAGTTTTCTCAGCGGCGCGGATTTATCATGGATGGCTTTTTTGATTTGGGTGCTGGGACACCTAATATACACGGGCATGCTTGCGGTGCAAATACACAGGCTGCGCTCTCGATCACTAAAAATGAAATGTGCCGAATATTCGGCATTGTGATGATTTTTTGGCAGCATGGGCTTAAAGGAGTGAGTACGCGGATGCCTTTGTCAGATACAGTAGAAATGTTGCAGGCAATTCTGGGAGCGATTGATGAAGGAATACACGTGGTAGACGCAAACGGAATCACGATTTTTTACAATCACGTAGCCTCCAAGCTCGATGGCCTCACCTCGGAGGAGGTGCTGGGAAAGCCGTTATTAGAGGTATTTCCTTCGCTGGATCGTGAATCCAGTACTTTGCTCCGGGTCATAGACAGCGGCGAATCGATCTATAATCAGCCGCAGGTCTATAAAAACTGGAAAGGCGTCAGGGTGGAAACGATCAATACGACCTTGCCTGTGCGCGTTGGCAAAAGGCTGGTTGGAGCAGTCGAAGTAGCCAAGGATATCGGAAAGCTGAAAGAATTGTCGGAGCGACTGGTCGATTTGCAGGCGAAGATCAGCAAGCCCAAGCGAACCAAGAACCAAAAGGATGGGCTCTCCTTTCACTTTGATGATATTTTGACCTGCAGCGAGCAGATGGATCTGGTGAAAGATCGTGCTCGCAGGGCCGCTCGTACTTCCTCGCCCGTGTTGATTTACGGAGAGACGGGTACTGGTAAGGAATTGTTCGTCCAGTCGATTCACCAAGCGTCGTCACGCAGCAGCAAGCCCTTTATTGCGCAAAACTGTGCGGCGCTCCCTTCGTCGTTATTGGAAAGCCTGTTATTCGGTACAACGAAAGGGAGCTTCACGGGGGCAGATGACAGACCGGGTCTGTTTGAGCTAGCAGATGGAGGGACATTGTTTTTGGATGAGCTGAACAGCATGCCGCTGGATTTACAGGCAAAGCTGCTTCGGGTATTGCAGGATGGGCAGATTCGCAGGATCGGCGGCAGTCAGCAAAGCAAAGTCGACGTTCGTGTGATCGCAGCCGTCAACGAGCCTCCGCAAAAGCTTGTTCAGCAAGGGCTGATGCGTACGGACTTGTACTATCGCATCAACGTGGTATCGTTTGAGCTGCCACCGCTGCGAAATCGCAGGGAAGATATCCATCTATTGTCGAACCATTTTCTCGAGAAATTCAATCAGCAGTTTGGCATGAACGTACGGGCTTTCAGCAGCGAGGTGGATCGTTTGTTTCGTTCCTATTCGTGGCCAGGAAACGTGCGGGAATTGGAGCATGTCGTAGAGGCAGCGATGAACATGGTCGAAGGTACTACGATTGACATGGAGCATTTGCCGCCGCACTTGCTGGAGCGGCCGTTGGGACAAAGCGAGGCGGAGCAGGTCGTCCCGACAAATCTGCTGCAGCCCGGAGCAGGCAGAACTCTCCCGGATCTATTGAAGGAGATAGAGGAGCACGTAATTCAGGATGCCATGAAAACGACGGAGGGAAACGTCCTTCGAGCAGCCAAGCTGCTAGGAATTCCGCGGCAGACCCTGCAATACAAGCTGAATCAACGGGCAAACCCTCTCAATTAACTGCCGAAATTTCGGCATACTAATTAGAGGGGAAGCAGGAGCGCAAAGCACAGCTGGAGGCCGACAAACCGCTCTATTCCTTATTTTCTAAATTTTTTGATTTGATTGGCACGACCCTTGCATCTCTTGTTCAACGAGTGAATGACAATTGCTTCACTATTGACGAGAGGGGATGTAACAAACCATGGCAGTAGTAACGAAGCGCAATTGGCGCGATATTGAGCTCTGGAAAGACGTTACCGACGAACAGTGGAATGACTGGATGTGGCAGCTGACCCACACCATTAAAACCGTAGATGACCTCAAGCTGGTAGTCAATCTGACTCCTGAAGAAGAAGAAGGCGTACGTATTTCCACCCAGACCATCCCATTGAACATCACTCCTTACTACGCCAGCCTGATGGATCCAGATGATCCGAGCGATCCTGTACGCATGCAGTCCGTTCCGCTTTCCTCGGAAATGGTCCGCACCAAATACGACATGGAAGACCCGCTTCACGAAGACGAGGATTCTCCTGTTCCTGGTCTGACTCACCGCTATCCAGACCGCGTCCTGTTTCTGGTAACCAACCAATGCTCGATGTACTGCCGTTACTGTACTCGTCGCCGCTTCTCCGGCCAGATCGGAATGGGCGTGCCAAAGAAACAGCTGGATGCTTGTATTGACTATATTCGTCGTACTCCAGAAATCCGTGACGTTCTTTTGTCCGGTGGAGACGGTCTCTTGATCAACGACCGTGTACTCGAATACATCATCAGCAGCCTGCGTGAAATCGAGCACGTGGAAATCATCCGTATCGGTACTCGTGCGCCTGTGGTATTCCCACAACGCATCACCGAAAACCTGTGCAATATCCTGAAAAAGTATCACCCAGTTTGGCTAAACACACACTTTAACCATCCAAAAGAAATTACACTGGAAGCAAAACAGGCCTGTGAGATGCTAGCGAACGCAGGTGTGCCGCTGGGGAACCAAGCTGTTATTCTGGCTGGTATCAACGATTGCCCCAATACGATGAAAAAACTGATGCAGGATCTGGTGAAAATCCGCGTCCGTCCATACTATATCTATCAATGCGACCTGTCAGAGGGGATCGGCCACTTCCGCGCACCTGTCAGCAAAGGTATCGAGATCATTGAACACCTGCGTGGCCATACCTCTGGCTACGCTGTACCAACCTTCGTAGTCGATGCTCCACACGGCGGCGGTAAAATCCCGGTGAGCCCGAACTACATTATCTCGCAGGCATCCGATAAAGTCGTTCTGCGCAACTTCGAGGGTGTCATTACCTCCTATCCAGAACCAAAGCAATATCATGAGCACGACGAAGAAAACTGCGAATACTGCCAGGCAGCCAAAGGAAAAGCGGTCGGGATCGCGGCGCTTATGCAGGATGAGGCAGACAACCTGGAGCCTACCGATCTGCCACGTAACAAGCGTATCAAGGCGACGAAGGTCAAATCCTTGGCTGATGTGCGCAGTGAGCAAAAAGAGCAAAAGCAGAAGAAAACGGTAGAATCGGATGCTGCTTCAAAAGAAGTATCCGGGAAGTAAGAGATTGCACCTGAAAAAGCAGTCGTCTGGCACGTCCAGGCGACTGTTTTTCTTTTACAGATGAGTATGGGCCCTTCCCAAAGGCTTGACCGAGCCAAGTTTACGAAGGCCCACTTTTTAGTATGGTTGACCGACGATAAGTGTGGTAAGATCATAGCATAATCACAATTGAGCGACCGCTCAGTTTTGTTTTATTTTTCAGAAAAAGAATGCCCTAGAGACTGAATAGTCATTCATTTTCTGAGATGATTCTGATAAAATAAAACAAATAGATAACTCGATCATTGGAGGAGGAGTAGAATCATGCTGGCACTTATTAATCTGATTGCCTTTTTCCTGGTGCTTGCTTATGGACTTTACTTGGCCGGACATGTTGTGTACAGCCGGTATTTGTTCATCAAGCTGGGTAAAAAGCCGGAAGTGAAAGATGACTTTGGCGCACGCATCAATCTGCTGCTGGACAACGTCATTTTTCATAAGAAGCTCTTGAAGGACAAAAAGAGCGGCGTTATGCACGTAGTCATGTTCTACGGCTTTATCATTTTGCAATTCGGTGCGATCGAGCTGGTGATCAAAGGGCTGTCGAAGGGCTTTGAGCTTCCGTTTGGCAGCGCTCACAAGTACTTCAGCCTGATGCAGGAGATCACGACGTTCCTGATTTTGGCTGCAGTTGGCTACGCTTTTTACCGCCGATACATCGAAAAGCTGAAACGCCTGAAACGCGGCTTCAAATCAGGGATTGTGCTGCTGCTGATTTCCTCCCTGATGGCTTCGGTTCTGCTCTCACTCGCATTTGAGCAGATCTGGCTTGGTCATGAGCCTTCTGGTTTTGCTCCGATTTCTTCGGTTCTCGCCAGTCTCTTCTCTGCGATCGGGGTGGGAACGACAGCTAGTGCCGTCCTGTTCTACATTTTCTGGTGGGCGCATTTGATCATTTTGCTCGGCTTTGCAGTTTACGTGCCGCAGTCCAAACACGCACACTTGCTGTTTGCTCCGGTGAACGTCTGGTTTAAAAAGCTGGACCCGCCAGGAAAGCTTTCGAGCATCAATTTTGAAGACGAGACCCAGGAAGTTTTCGGTGTCGGCAAGATCGAGGACTTTACCCAAACACAACTGATCGATCTGTACGCCTGTGTGGAGTGCGGACGTTGTACGAATATGTGTCCAGCATCGGGAACCGGTAAAATGCTGTCCCCGATGGACCTGATTACAAAAATGCGCGACCATCTGACGGAAAAAGGGGCGGCGGTCACATCCCGTACGCCTTGGATGCCAAGCTTTGCATTTGCCAATACCCAAGCGAACCAAATCGCGATGCAAGCATCCGAAGTAGCTGCGACCGCTGAAGGCGCTGCAGCTGCAACAGTCTACGAAAAGAACCTGATTGGAGATGTCATCACGGAGCAGGAGCTGTGGGCTTGTACGACCTGTCGCAACTGTGAAGACCAATGCCCGGTGATGAACGAGCACGTGGAAAAAATTATCGACATGCGCCGTTACCTCGTCATGACAGAAGGCAGCATGCCAGCGGAAGCCCAGCGCGCTTTGAACAACATCGAGCGTCAAGGCAATCCGTGGGGGATCAATCGCAAAGACCGGATGAAATGGATCGAGGGCTTGAATGGAGAGTACGAGGTTCCGACCGTCAAGCAAGTAGAGGAATTCGAGTACCTGTTCTGGGTAGGCTCGATGGGATCGTTCGACCTGCGCAGCCAAAAAATCTCGCAAGCCTTTGTCAAACTGATGCACGAAGCAGGTGTGAAGTTCGCCGTTCTCGGAAACGAGGAGAAAAACTCTGGCGATACCGCGCGCCGCATCGGAAACGAGTTTCTGTTCCAGCAGCTGGCTCAGGAAAATATCGCACTGTTTGAAGGGTATGAAGTAAAGAAGATTGTGACCTGCGATCCGCATGCTTTCAATACGTTTAAAAACGAGTATCCAGAGTTTGGCCTGCAGGCAGAAGTCTACCACCATTCCGAGCTGTTGGCTCAGTGGGTTAAAGAAGGCCGACTAAAACCGACCAAGGAAGTAAACGAGCGTATTACGTATCACGATTCCTGCTATTTGGGTCGTTACAACGAGATTTACGACAAACCGCGCGTCATCCTGGAAGCTATTCCGGGCGTAGAAGTGCTCGAAATGAAGCGCAGTGGCTGCGACAGCATGTGCTGCGGCGCGGGTGGCGGCTTGATGTGGATGGAAGAACATGAAGGCTCCCGCGTGAACGTGACGCGCACCGAGCAGGCGCTGGAAGTCAATCCGACGGCCATCGCGAGTGCGTGCCCGTATTGCCTGACGATGATGAACGACGGTGTGAAAACGAAAGAAAAAGAAGACGAGGTAAAAACGCGTGACGTAGCGGAGATCCTGGCAGACGCTATCTAAATCCGCAAGCCTCAAGGGAGAAAAGCTGTGCTGCTGTCAGTGCAGGCAGCTTTTTTCTTTCTAAATACATTGACTATTGTGGCACCAAACGGCAAAATGAGTATATAAGAAATGAGCGAACGCTCGGTCATATAAAACGAAGTGGAGGGATCGTGCGATGAAAACAGTGATTGTCGGAGCGGCAAGAACCCCTTTTGGAAAGTTTGGCGGAGCATTAAAACCTTTGTCTGCTGTTGAACTAGGGGCAATCGTTATCAAAGAGGCATTGGAGCGCTCTGGTGTATCTGGCGAGCAAGTGGATGAAGTCATCATGGGCATGGTCGTACAGGCTGGAGCGGGTCAGGTTCCTTCTCGTCAGGCAGCGCGCAAAGCGGGATTGCCGTGGGACGTTGCGAGTGAAACCATCAACAAGGTCTGTGCTTCCGGGATGCGTGCTGTCACAATGGGAGATCAGATCATTCGCGCAGGGGACGGAGAGATCATCGTAGCTGGAGGCATGGAGAGCATGAGCAATGCTCCGTATGCCCTTCCAGATGCCCGGTACGGAATGCGCATGGGTGATACAACGGTTCGTGATCTGATGATGTACGACGGTCTCACTTGTCCGTTTGACCAAGTTCCGATGGCAGTTCATGGCAGCAATGTGGCCGATGAATACGACATTACGCGGGAAGCTCAGGATCAGTGGGCATTACGCAGCCAGCAGCGTGCATCTCGAGCAATGGAAAATGGACTCTACGCCGATGAGATTGTAGCTGTCAGCATTCCGCAACGAAAAGGAGATCCTCTCGTTATCAGTAAAGACGAAGGACCTCGACCAGATACAACGTTCGAAGGCTTGGCGAAGCTTCCGCCTGTATATAAAAAGGACGGCACCATTACAGCAGGAAATGCGCCGGGAATCAACGACGGCGCTGCGGCGATGGTTCTCATGTCGGATGCGAAGGCAGCTGAGCTTGGAATCAAGCCGCTTGCAACCATTTTGGGTCACGCTGAGGTAGGAGCGGAGGCGCCGTACATCGCGACCACCCCGGGCCTCGCTATCCAAAAGCTGTTGAAAAAGACCGGAGTGGCTTTAGAAGACATCGATCTGTTTGAAGTAAACGAAGCTTTCGCAGCGGTTACCCTGACGAGCGGCAAAATCGTCGGCTGGGATGAAGAAAAGGTAAACGTCAACGGTGGAGCGATTGCACTCGGTCATCCGATTGGAGCGAGTGGTGCGCGCATCATCATGCATCTTGCTTACGAATTGAAAAGACGAGGCGGTGGCCTTGGCATAGCAGCGATTTGCAGCGGAGCCGCACAAGGTGATGCGGTCCTGATTAAAGTGGAATAGGGAGGCACTTCACATGAACGTACAAACCATCATGGTTATCGGAGCAGGACAAATGGGGAGCGGTATCGCCCAAGTATCGGCACAGGCAGGCTTCCGCGTTTACTTAAACGACATCAAGCAGGAGTTCGTTGAGCGCGGGCTTGCTGCTATTACGAAAAACCTGACGCGCAACGTGGAGAAAGGCTCCATCAGTGAAGAGGAAAAGCAGGCGGTATTGTCCCGTCTTATCCTGTCGACCGATTTGGCAGATGCGAAGGACGCGGACTTTGTGATCGAAGCCGTTACGGAGAACATGGCCATCAAAACACAAATCTTCTCCAAACTGGATGAGGTTTGCCCTCCGCATACGATTTTGGCGAGCAACACTTCTTCGCTGCCCATCACTGAGATCGCTGCAGTAACGAAGCGTCCGGAGAGAGTCATCGGGATGCACTTCATGAACCCGGTCCCTGTGATGAAGCTGGTCGAAATCATTCGCGGCCTGCAAACGGCAGACGAGGTCTACCAGCTGACAGAAGACCTCTCCAAGCAAATGAAAAAAGTGCCGGTCAGCGTCAATGACTTCCCTGGCTTCGTTTCCAATCGCGTGCTGATGCCGATGATCAATGAAGCGATCTATTGCGTGTACGAAGGGGTAGCTACCCCAGAGGCAATTGATGAAGTGATGAAGCTGGGCATGAATCATCCGATGGGGCCGCTGACGCTGGCTGATTTTATCGGGCTGGACACATGTCTCTATATCATGGAAGTGCTGCATGAAGGGTTCGGCGATTCGAAATACCGTCCATGCCCGCTTCTCCGCAAATACGTCAAGGCAGGATGGCTCGGCAAGAAGTCCGGTCGTGGGTTCTACGTTTACAACTGACAGATGATTGAGGCAGAAAGGCAGGACTAGACATGGATCTTCGAATGAAGGAAGAACATGAAATGATGCGGCGAATGGTTCGCGATTTTGCGCAAAAAGAAATCGCACCCTTTGTTCCGGTCATGGAGGAGACGGATCAGTTTCCGCGCCACATTTTGCAAAAGATGGGTGAAATGGGGCTGATGGGGATCCCGATCGCGGAGGAATGGGGCGGAGCCGGTGCGGATTTTCTCTCGTACATTACCGCGATTCATGAGATATCCAAGGTAAGTGCGACAGTAGGCGTTATCTTATCCGTTCATACATCGGTAGGCACCAACCCGATTCTTTATTTCGGAAACGATGAGCAGAAACACAAATACGTCACCAAGCTTGCAGCAGGCAAGTATCTGGGAGCGTTTGCATTGACTGAGCCGCATGCGGGCTCCGATGCGAGCAGTATCCGTACCTCCGCTGTTCGCCAGGGCGACGCGTACATCTTAAATGGTAACAAAGTCTTCATTACCAACGGCGGCGAAGCGGATACGTACATCACATTTGCGGTTACGGATCCGTCGAAAGGAACGAGAGGAATTTCCGCATTTATTGTGGAAAAAGATACTCCAGGATTTACCGTCGGCAAAAAGGAAAAGAAAATGGGGCTGCACGGCTCCTATACGACTGAGCTGGTATTTGACAACGCTCGCGTCCCTGCCGAGAATTTGCTTGGTCAGGAAGGAGAAGGCTTCACCATCGCGATGGCCAACCTTGATACAGGGCGAATCGGAATTGCCGCGCAAGCATTGGGGATAGCGGAAGCAGCCGTGCAATATGCAACGGAGTACGCGAAAGAACGCAAGCAGTTTGGGCAGTCCATCGGCAAGCAGCAGGCAGTTGCTTTCAAGCTGGCTGACATGGCGACCAAGGCGGAAGCAGCAAAGCTTCTGGTATATCAGGCGGCGTCTCTGCGCAGTCAAGGCAAAGCATGCGGCTTGGAAGCATCTATGGCAAAACGCTTCGCAACCGATACGGCGATGGAGCTCGCGATAGAGGCCGTGCAAATCTTCGGTGGATACGGTTACACGCGTGAATATCCGGTAGAGCGACTCTTCCGAGATGCAAAAGTCACGCAGATTTACGAGGGCACCAACGAAATTCAACGCATTGTGATCGCCAAGCATTTGCTTGCTGACTAAATAATGAGGATGTCCGTCGACGCGTTCGATGTCCGGGCTGACCGAAAAGCACACGGGGGAGTGGTAGAAATGAATTTCCAATTGACGGAAGAACATGAAATGCTGCGAAAAATGATACGTGACTTTGCCGAAAACCAGGTGGCTCCTTCGGCAGCGGAACGCGACGAGGAAGAACGCTTTGACCGCTCGATTTTTGAGCAGATGGCTGAGCTGGGCTTGACGGGAATCCCGTGGCCTGAGCAATACGGTGGAGCAGGAGCCGACTACCTGAGCTATGTGATCGCGGTGGAAGAGCTGTCCCGTGTGGACGCATCCATCGGCGTGACGTTGTCTGCACAAGTATCCTTGGCGAGCTGGCCGCTCTACAAATTCGGTACAGAAGAGCAAAAACAGAAATTTTTGCGTCCGCTGGCAGAAGGCAAGAAAATGGGCGCGTATTGCCTGACAGAACCGGGCTCGGGCTCGGACTCGGCAGGTATGCGCACCACGGCTGTCCGCGATGGCGACCACTATATTTTGAACGGCAGCAAAATCTTCATCACGAATGCCGGTGAAGCCGAAATTTACATCGTGTTTGCGGTTACGGAGCCACAGCTTAAGCACAAGGGCATTACCGCCTTTATCGTGGAAAAAGGCATGGACGGCTTCACGATGGGCAAAAAAGAGAAGAAGCTGGGGATTCGTTCCTCGCCAACACTCGCGGTCAACTTCGAGGATGTCCGCGTTCCGGCTGAAAACATGCTGGGCAAAGAGGGCGAGGGCTTCAAGATTGCCATGATGACACTCGATGGCGGACGCAACGGGATTGCCGCACAAGCGTTGGGTATCGCGCAGGGTGCATACGAGCAGGCCCGCAATTATGCAAAAGAACGCAATCAATTCGGCAAGCCGATCGCTTCCTTGCAAGCAATTCAGTTCAAGCTGGCAGATATGGCGACCAAGATCGAGGCATCTCGTTTGCTCACCTACCAAGCAGCATGGCTGGAAGATCAAGGACTGCCGTATGGAAAAGCATCCGCCATGTCCAAAGTATTCGCGGGCGATACAGCTATGGAAGTCACGACCGAAGCGGTTCAAGTATTCGGTGGGTATGGCTACACGCGTGAGTATCCGGTAGAGCGTTTCATGCGCGATGCGAAGATCACGCAGATCTATGAAGGAACGAACGAAATTCAGCGAGTCGTTATCAGCAACTATTTATTGAAAGAATAGGCGAGCCCTAAAGTCTAGGCGCTGATCAGATAACCGATTACCATAAAAGAGTGCATGGGGGCAGGTCTCACCTGCTCCCGCCAATTCTTCTCGCTTCTGTCCGCTTTCTGTAGGTTGGGAAAAGAAAGATTTGGCTTTCTTCGTCTTACTCGCGTATAATGGTTGCGATAAGATACGAAAGACGAGTGTTTTTTGTCTTGACTTTTTTGAAATGTCTGACCAAACGCTCAGTCGGTGGAAAAGGTGGATCGGTCATGTCCGAGAAAAGAAAAACGATTCCTTCATTGGTTAAGGATCCTAAGCTCATTGAGAAGCGCCGCGAACAAATCGTTGAAGCAGCGGTCAACTTGTTCATTCATAAAGGCTTTCATAAAACGACGACGAGAGAGATTGCACGCGCTTCTGGTTTTAGTATTGGTACCTTGTACGAGTACATTGAATCCAAAGAGGACGTGCTGTACCTCGTATGTGATGCGATCCATGCGGAGATGGAGACTCGTCTGCGCGAAGCGATCAACTTTAACGGGTCTGGTTTGAAAATCTTGACCCTCGCACTAAAGAGCTTTATCCGTGTGATGGACCAGATGAGCGACCGTGTTTTGCTCATTTATCAGGAAGCCAAGTCACTGCCAAAAGAAACGCTTCGCTTTGTATTAGGACGTGAAGAAGCGATTGCACAAGTTTTCGTAGAGATCATTCACAAAGGAATTAATGACGGCTCCCTGCGTCTGGATGAAAAACACGTCAAGCTCATGGCGGATAACATCATGGTTCTGGGCGAGATGTGGGTATTCCGTCGCTGGGCTCTGCACAAGCACTATACGCTAGAGGAGTTCACCGAAAAGCAGATAGCATTGTTGCTGCGCGAAATCAGTGTCTCCGACTAAAACTGAATCTCGGGGAGAGTGGAACGATGGAAACAGAAGTTTTTCGTCCGCAAAACAAAGTTCGTTTTGTGACCGCCGCCAGCTTGTACGATGGTCACGATGCCTCGATCAACATCATGCGCCGTATTTTGCAGTCTTCAGGGGTGGAAGTCATCCATTTGGGTCACAACCGTTCTGTTGATGATATAGTTACCGCAGCGATTCAGGAGGATGTGCAAGGGATTGCCATCAGCTCCTATCAGGGCGGTCATGTGGAATATTTCAAGTACATGATTGATTTGTTGAAAGAACGAGGAGCTGAGCATATCCGCGTTTTTGGGGGCGGGGGCGGCGTGATCGTTCCACGCGAGATTCGGGAGTTGGAAGAGTACGGAGTCTGTAAAATCTATTCGCCAGATGATGGCCGCAACTTCGGATTGCAGGGGATGATCAATGACATGATCCGGCAGTCCGATTTTCCGACGGTCAAACAGCTGAACGATGAAGTACAAGCGCTTCGCGATCAAAATCATAAAGCCGTGGCCCGACTCATTTCTGTAGCGGAATATGCCGTTGACCAGCCGGAGTGGGTAGAGCCAATCAAAAACAGCGTACCAGAGCCGCAGGAGATGATCCCGGTGCTGGGGATTACCGGTACAGGGGGAGCAGGGAAAAGCTCGCTGACAGATGAATTGGTTCGACGCTTTATTCGAACGTATACGGACAAGACCGTTGCGATTTTATCTGTCGATCCATCCAAGCAAAAATCGGGTGGAGCGCTATTAGGCGACCGCATCCGTATGAATGCCAACAACACACCTCGTGTGTACATGCGCAGCTTGGCTACCCGCAAATCGGGCATGGAGCTGTCTGCGGCGCTGGAGGATGCGATCCGCGTGGCAAGGGCTGCCCATTTTGACTTGATTATCGTGGAGACGAGTGGGATCGGTCAGGGCGACGCGCAGGTTACGGATGTGTGCGACGTATCCATGTACGTCATGACCAGTGAGTTCGGTGCACCATCGCAGCTGGAAAAAATCGATATGCTCGATTTCGCGGACGTGATTGCCATCAACAAGTTCGAGCGAAAAGGCTCCGAGGATGCCCTTCGTGAGGTGCGAAAGCAATATCGCCGCAACCACCAGCTGTTCGAGCTGCCGGATGAAAAAGTGCCAGTGTACGGAACGATCGCCAGTCAGTTTAACGATCCGGGTACAAACGTCCTGTTTGCGGCACTGATGCACAAAATCGTAGAAAAGACAGGAGTAGACTGGTCGGTTGAGGGATTGGATACGACTCCTGTTAAAATTCATAAAACTTCGTTGATTCCGACAGAGCGGATCAACTACTTGCAAGACATCGCCAATACCGTTCGGAAATACAGTCAATACACGGATGAGCAATCCACCATCGCACGTAAGCTGTTCCAGCTGCAGGGGGCGAAAGAGACGCTCCTGGCTTCAGGGGAAGCTTCGGCACAAGAGGTAGCAGCTGTCTTGGATAAACAGATTGAGCTGTTCGAGGAGAAGCTGCATCCAGAGTGCAAACGAATTCTCGCGCAATGGCCAAAGCTCAAAGCTGCCTATAAGCAGGATCAGTTCGTGACCAAAATCCGCGACAAGGAGCTTGTGACGAAGCTGTTCAGTGAATCGCTGTCCGGTACGCGTATCTCCAAGGTGGCCGTCCCTGAGTACGAGGATTGGGGCGAAATCTTGAAATGGTCCCTGAAAGAAAATGTACCAGGAGAGTTTCCGTACACGGCTGGCGTCTTCCCGTTCAAGCGAGAAGGAGAAGATCCAAAGCGCCAATTTGCGGGAGAAGGGACACCAGAGCGGACCAACAGACGTTTCCACTTCCTTTCGCAAAATGACGAGGCGAAACGGCTCAGTACCGCTTTTGACTCGGTTACTCTTTACGGAGAAGACCCGGATTACCGTCCGGATATCTACGGCAAGATCGGAACGAGCGGTGTGAGCATTTGTACGCTGGATGACATGAAAAAGCTGTATGCAGGCTTTGATCTGTGCGCGCCAAGCACATCTGTGTCGATGACGATAAATGGTCCTGCACCGATGATTTTGGCGATGTTTATGAATACGGCAATCGAACAGCAAATGGAAGCTTTCGTGCAGCGCGAAGGACGTCAGCCAACTGCTGAAGAGAGCGAGCAAATCAAGGCGTACACGCTCTCCACGGTCCGAGGTACCGTACAGGCTGACATTTTGAAGGAAGACCAGGGTCAAAACACCTGCATCTTCTCTACGGAGTTCGCCCTGCGGATGATGGGCGATATCCAGCAGTATTTCATTGATAAAAAGGTGCGGAATTACTATTCCGTGTCGATTTCGGGCTACCATATTGCAGAAGCTGGGGCGAACCCGATTACCCAATTGGCATTCACGCTGGCCAACGGCTTTACGTACGTCGAGTACTATTTGAGCCGCGGCATGAACATCGATGATTTTGCACCGAATCTGTCGTTCTTCTTCTCCAATGGACTCGACCCCGAGTATACCGTGATTGGACGGGTGGCACGACGCATCTGGGCAACTGTTATGAAAAACCGCTATAGCGCAAATGACCGCAGCCAGAAGCTGAAATACCACATCCAGACGTCAGGCCGTTCCTTGCACGCGCAGGAGATGGACTTCAACGATATCCGTACAACCTTGCAGGCGCTGGTTGCAATTTATGACAACTGCAACTCCTTGCACACGAATGCTTACGACGAAGCTATCACGACACCGACAGAAAACTCGGTGCGACGCGCGATGGCTATTCAGATGATCATCAACAAGGAGCTGGGCCTCGCGAAAAACGAAAACCCGTTGCAGGGTGCTTTCATCATCGACGAGCTCACTGATCTGGTCGAGGAAGCCGTTATGCAGGAGTTTGAGCGGATCAGCTCGCGTGGCGGTGTTCTCGGAGCGATGGAGACTCAGTACCAACGGGGCAAAATTCAGGATGAGTCGATGTACTACGAAATGAAAAAACATACGGGTGAACTGCCAATTATCGGGGTCAACACCTTTATCAATCCAAACTCGTCAGAGGAAGACTACGAGATCGAGCTGGCTCGTGCCACAGAAGAAGAAAAGGTACAGCAAATCTTGAATCTGCGTGCCTTCCAGGAAAAGCATCGCGAGCAATCTGGAGCGGCTCTGCGTCGCTTGCAGGAGGTCGCGACTTCTGGAGGTAACATTTTCGAAGAGCTGATGGAAACGGTCAAGGTAGCTTCTCTGGGGCAAATCAGTGCGGCCCTGTATGAAGTAGGGGGACAATACCGCAGAAACATGTAAGAAGGCTTTTTTCTGCAAGAAAGAGCGGCTGGTGATGATCACTGGCCGCTTTTGCTTTCTCCTTTGATCTGCTTTGTCATTACCAGGCGAAAACAGCCCGGTTTTGCCAGGGGAAAACGGGGGCGAATAATATATTTGCCGGCCTGTTTGAAAGCCTTGCATTTTCGTCTAAAATAAGGAATACTGTATGTTAGCCTTCGTATGTTGTACAATCGAAGAATCCGACATTATTGTAGATTTACCTATACAAAGCCGCGCCTCACATTGAAGTGACGGCCGTATGGTATCCCATAGTTTTCAATGGAAAGGACGTGCCCTGAGTGAGTCAATTATTTGCTCATGTTGATTCCGAGAAACTGAGTGAGATGGCATTGGTTGACATTGCCTATGAAATTTTGCGTCAAACCAATCGAACTTACAACTTCCGCGAGCTGATGGATGAACTGGTTGCCGTTCGCAAGATGACGAAGGAACAGCTCATGGCGATCATCGCTCAAGTATACACAGAAATTAATATTGACGGCCGTTTCGTTTGCCTCGGTGACAATATCTGGGGTCTGAAACGCTGGTACCCTACCGACACTGTCGAAGAAACACAAGAGGGCGGCGGAACCAAGAAGAAAAAAGTCATCCTCGACGACGATTTCGACGACTACGATACCGAAGACGACATCGTCGAAGAATTCGAGGAAGACGATGTGGTTATCTTTGAAGACGAAGAAGACTTCGTGGACGAAGATGCAGAGATCGAAGAAGAGGAAATTGATGCTGAAATCGACGAAGAAGAGCTCGATGAAGAAGAAGAGCTGTTCGAGGGCGAGGAAGCAGAAGATGAGGAATTGGAAGACGACGCTGAAGAGGAAGAAGACGAGAAATTATAAGTCCTTGACTTCCGTCTGAGGGACAGATAAAATACTCCTTGGGCTTCACATGAAGAAGGATCAAATATGGGAAACTATAAAACAAAAGTGCCCCTACCCCACTGCTAAACGGGATAGGACTCGCTTTTGTTTTTTCTTTTTTTTGGAGCCGTCTTCATACGATTTATCATCATCTTGAGGATTAGGGAAAGAGGGGACGTAAACGATGACGAAGTATATTTTTGTGACAGGCGGGGTCGTATCCTCGTTGGGAAAAGGGATTACAGCGGCGTCTCTGGGCCGACTCCTGAAGAATAGGGGACTGAAGGTTACCATCCAGAAGTTTGACCCATACATTAACGTGGACCCGGGTACCATGAGTCCATATCAGCACGGGGAAGTATTCGTTACGGATGACGGAGCAGAAACCGACCTGGACCTGGGGCACTACGAGCGCTTTATCGACATCAACCTGAGCTCCAACTCCAATGTAACGACCGGTAAAATTTACTCTTCCGTAATCGCCAAAGAGCGCCGTGGCGACTATCTGGGTGGAACCGTACAGGTAATCCCGCACATCACGAACGAAATTAAAGAGCGCGTATTCCGTGCCGGTCGTGAAACAGGAGCGGACGTGGTCATCACGGAGATCGGTGGAACCGTGGGCGACATCGAGAGCTTGCCTTTCCTGGAAGCAATCCGTCAAATCAAAAGCGATATTGGCCGCGAGAATGTCATGTACATTCACGTAACACTTGTTCCTTACATCAAGGCAGCAGGTGAAATGAAAACAAAGCCAACCCAACACAGTGTAAAAGAGCTGCGCAGCCTGGGGATCCAGCCAACCGTCATCGTTACACGTACAGAGCAACCGATGACCCAGGAAATGAAAGACAAGCTGGCTCTGTTCTGTGATATCGATAAAAACGCAGTTGTGGAATGTATCGATGCAGAAACGCTGTATGACGTGCCATTGCAATTGCAGGCACAAGGCCTCGACGATTACGTTTGCCGCCATCTTGGCTTGACTTGTCAGGAAGCAGATATGACGGAGTGGAAACAGCTCGTAGGCAAAATCAAGAACCTGTCCAAAACTACTCGCATCGCGATTGTTGGTAAATATGTGGAGCTGCACGACGCTTATCTGTCTGTTGCAGAGGCGCTTTATCATGGCGGATATGCCATTGACTCCAAAATCGACATCAAATGGGTAAGCGCAGAAGAAGTCACCTTGCAAAACGTCAGCGAATTGCTGGGTGATGTAGATGGTGTCCTCGTACCAGGCGGTTTCGGTGATCGTGGTATCGAAGGAAAAATCATCGCGACGCGCTACGCTCGTGAAAATAAAGTACCATTCCTGGGAATTTGCCTGGGTATGCAGATCGCCGTTATTGAATTTGCCCGTCACGTTGCTGGCATGGATCTGGCCAACAGCTCCGAAATCAATCCGGAAACGCCATATCCAGTTATCGATCTCTTGCCAGAGCAAAAAGAAATCGAGGACAAAGGCGGCACCATGCGTTTGGGTGTAGGTCCAACGAAGGTTGAAGAAGGCAGCTTGACCGAGCAGGCATACGGCAGCACGGTGGTATATGAGCGCCATCGCCACCGCTATGAAGTGAACAACGAATACCGTCCTCAACTGGCCGAATTGGGTCTGCGTTTCGCAGGTACGACGCCGGATGGAAGACTGGTTGAAATCGTGGAAGTTCCTGAGCATCCTTGGTTCGTAGCTACGCAGTTCCACCCAGAGTTTACGTCCCGTCCAAATCGTCCGCAGCCATTGTTCCGTGACTTTGTCAAAGCTGCGCTGACCAACCAAAAATAATCGTTTTCGATAAAAAAGCACCTGCGAAGGAAAAATCGCAGGTGCTTTTTGCTGGAAAAGCATATTTATTTAATGAAAAAGCGGAGTGATCCAGGCTACCCAGTAAGCAGCAGGAATCAGCAGGACCTGAGCAAGCAAGGTTCCAAAAAAACGACTAATCATCAGCCACATGTACATATCGCGAATGGACTCCAGCGAGGACTTGCCTTGCATGGCTTTTTCCGTCATGAGGGCTACCTGCGGATCGACCAGAATCGTCATGAAAATGGTGGCGAACCCGTTGATCAGGCCAGAGGACATCAGGACGGTCGCTTTGTAGTCGGGTACGAGCAATGTAGCGTATAAAACAGACAGGATGCTGCTCGTGTAAATGCCTGTTCCCAGGCAATTGAGAAGTAACAGCCGGTTGGGAACTCCCTTGATCTGAAAGCGTGCGAGGACATTCAAAGTCGGGACCCTGACGTGATGCCGTACGCTCCGCAAACTGTCGATGGTAACGGCCGTGCGAAGCATTTGGGGAATGGAGCCAGCGAGCTCCAGCCGGGCAATCACCCGTTTGGATAGCTGGGCGGCAGTGGGAAAAAGCAGAATCGAGAAACAAGTCCCAAGAGAAGCGGCGGCGACGATCAGGTGCAGCTTGAGACTTGGATCGGTATGGGTGAGAGCCGCTTCGTCAATCAACCCTCCGGTAAAAGGGCCCTGAATCAGATTGGATGTACGAGACAGCAGCAAAATAATTCCGACGAGTGACAGAGCTACGGCGAGTCTCCCCGACTGTACGCCAGCAAAGCGCACGGCGTAGGACAATGTCTCTGTGGTATGGATTATAAATGTCAAAAGGCATATCAGCAAAACAGCGTCCATTTTGTTCTCGGCTCCTCACTAAGTGGGAAAAATAGTATTCCTATTATACTCGATAGCTCGAGGGCAGGAAAATTTCAACGAGATTCAGGAAGGAGTTTCCTAAATTTAGGCGAACTAATGTCGTTAAGGAAAAGGCATAGGTCAGGGGGGGAATAATCAGATGTTGGACAAGCATGATAAGAAAGTATTGGTAGTCGACGATCAGTACGGAATCCGCATCTTGTTATACGAAGTATTGGGTAAGGAAGGTTACAAGACATTTCAGGCAGCTAACGGAAAAATGGCGCTGGAGATTGTAGAAAAGGAGTCTCCTGATCTGGTAATTCTCGATATGAAGATTCCGGGTATGGATGGAATCGAGATTTTGAAGCACATCAAAAAAATCAACCAAGATATTAAGGTCATTATGATGACTGCGTACGGTGAGTTGGACATGATAAAGGAAGCGACCCAGCTGGGTGCATTGACGCACTTTACCAAGCCGTTTGATATCGACGAATTGCGCATGGCGGTACATCAGCAATTAGCATGTTAGTCCCGGTTGTATCCCAGACATGCGTACCTGTTAACAAGCCAGTGACTGTGGTATAATAAGCCACAGTATTGAAGTTTGCTAGAGGAGGATTTACGAAAATGCCACTCGTACCTATGACCGCTTTTACCGAAGACGTCAAAAAGCATAAATACGCCGTCGGACAATTCAACCTGAACAACCTGGAGTTCACTCAAGCAATTACCGAAGCAGCGATGGAAGAAAAATCGCCTGTGATTTTCGGTGTGTCTGAGGGGGCTCTTAAATACATGGGCATTGATTACACCGTAGCCATCGCAAAAGTGGCGGCGGAGCGTGCCGGTGTCCCCGTTGCATTGCACCTTGACCACGGTAGCAACTTTGACATGGTTATGAAGTGCATTCGTGCAGGATTCTCTTCTGTTATGTTTGATGGTTCCCACCACTCTTTTGAAGACAATCTCCGCCTGACGAAACAAGTTGTCGAGGCTGCTCACGCTGTAGGCGTTTCTGTAGAAGGCGAGCTCGGCACTATCGGCGGGGTAGAAGACGACCTGTCTGTGGATGAGGAAGACGCTACTCTGGCAAATCCTGAGGAAGCAATCCGCTTCTGGGAAGAGACCAAAGTAGACTATGTAGCGATCGCTGTAGGTACTGCTCACGGCATGTACAAAGGCGTTCCGAAAATCCGCTACGACATCATTGAAAAAGTAGCAAGCAACATCGGCGCACCAATCGTACTGCACGGTGGTTCTGGCGTTCCGGATGAAGCGATTGTGAAATCCATCAGCCTGGGCGTTGGTAAAATCAATGTGAACACAGAGTCTCAAGTAGCATGCACCGAAACGGTACGCAAGGTGCTCGCTGCCAAACCGAACGAGATTGACCCGCGCAAATATCTGGGCCCTGCTCGCGACGCGATCAAGGAAGTAGTTAAAGGAAAAATGCGCTTGTTCGGCAGTAGCAACCGCGCGTAACCAAGGAGGATAACCATGCGTTTTCTGATAGATACAGCAAACGTTGATGAAATTCGTGAGATTCACGAGTGGGGCGTACTTGCAGGCGTAACCACCAACCCTTCCCTGGTTGCCAAGGAAGGCAGAGATTTCATCGACACGTTGAAAGAAATTATCGACATTGTAGATGGTCCGATCAGTGCTGAGGTCATCAGCACCGATGCGAAGGGCATGATCGAAGAAGGCGAAAAGCTGGCTTCCCTGTCGAAGAATATCGTGATCAAAATCCCGATGACGGCAGAAGGCTTGAAGGCAGCGAAGTACTTTGCGAAAAAGAAAATTAAAACCAATGTGACGCTGGTATTTTCCGCGAACCAGGCACTGCTGGCTGCACGTGCAGGAGCGAGCTACGTTTCTCCGTTCCTGGGACGTCTGGACGATATTGGTCAGGACGGCATGACGCTGATTGACGATATCGCTGAGATTTTCTCCGTACATGGGATTGAAACAGAAATCATCGCAGCGTCGGTTCGCCACCCTGTTCATGTGACGGAAGCGGCAAAACGCGGAGCGCATTTCGCTACCATCCCAGCAAAAGTATTTAAGCAAATCATTGGCCACCCTCTGACAGACAGCGGTTTGGAAAAATTCCTCGCTGACTGGGCAAGCATGCAAAAATAAGATCGGACGTTACAGTTTCGAGCACCTTTTCCACTGGGGAAGGTGCTTCTTTCCCGATTACGCCTGAGGAGAGCAGAGCATGGATAAGCTAATCATCAATGGTGGGAAACCGCTCGCGGGGACGGTAACCATCAGCGGAGCAAAAAACAGCGCGGTAGCCTTGATTCCGGCAGCGCTTCTGGCAGATGGGCCAGTCGTCATCGAAAACTTGCCCCGTATTCAGGACGTGGACATTTATTTTGAGCTCCTGCAGGAAATGGGAGCCGATGTATTGTTTGAAGAAGACTGGATGGAAGTAGACGGTCGGGCGATGAAGCTTATGCTGATGCCTAACGGCCGCATCAAAAAACTGCGAGCCTCCTACTATTTGTGGGGCGCTTTGCTGGCCAAGTTTGGAGAGGCACAAGTAGGCTTGCCGGGTGGCTGTGATCTGGGTCCGCGTCCGGTTGATTTGCATATCAAAGGCTTTGAAGCGATGGGCGCCCAAGTGGAAAACAAGAACGGCGTCATGACGATCAAAGCAAAAAATGGCCGACTCCAAGGCGCGAGGATCTACCTTGACCTTGTCAGTGTCGGCGCTACTATTAACATCATGCTCGCTGCTGCCAAAGCAGACGGCGTGACCATTATTGAAAATGCAGCCCGTGAGCCGGAGATTGTCGATGTAGCCACCCTGTTGAACAACATGGGAGCCAATATCAAAGGTGCCGGGACTGACATGATCCGCATTCAGGGTGTAGAATTCCTGCGTGGCTGTCGCCATACGATCATCCCTGACCGGATCGAAGCAGGTACGTATATGATTGCAGCCGCTGCGACAAACGGCAATGTTCTGGTGGAGAATGTCATCCCCAAGCATTTGGAGTCCGTGACAGCCAAGCTGCGTGAAATAGGAGCGGAAGTAGTGGAAATGGACGATTGCATTCAAGTGATCGGCCAAAAGGGCTACCGTTCCATTGATGTGAAAACAAGTCCTTATCCAGGATTCCCGACAGATCTGCAACAGCCGATCACGACCCTTTTGACGATGGCAAAAGGCTCCAGCATCGTCACCGACAACATTTACAGCTCCCGTTTTCGTCATGTTGACGAGCTGAGACGCATGGGGGCAAATTTGAAGGTAGAGGGCAGATCCGCCGTGATAGAAGGTGGAAGCAGCCTGAACGGTGCTAAGGTAGTTGCCTCTGATCTGCGGGCGGGAGCTGCTTTGTTCATCGCTGGCCTTGCGACGAATGGCGTAACCGAGCTGGAAGGATTGGAACATATTGATCGTGGATATGAAAATTTGGTAGGAAAGTTGCAAACACTAGGAGCCGATGTACAAAGAGTAGGCTTGCATCGCTCGGAAAATCATCAACGCTAAATAGATCAACCAGGAGAGGAGTCTTCCAGAATGGAACGCAGCTTAACACTTGAACTGGTACGTGTGACCGAGGCAGCAGCATTGGCATCCGCTAGTTGGATGGGACTCGGTAAAAAAGATGAGGCTGACGATGCAGCAACAACGGCCATGAGAAAAGAGTTTGAAAAGGTACCGATGGACGGAATCGTCGTCATCGGTGAAGGGGAAATGGACGAAGCGCCGATGCTCTACATTGGGGAGCGTTTGGGTCAGGGTGTAGCTCCTGCTGTCGATGTGGCCGTTGATCCGCTGGAGGGAACCAATATCCTCGCAAAAGGTACGTGGGGGGCTATTTCTGTTATTGCCATTGCGGACCGCGGCAATCTGCTGCATGCTCCTGATATGTACATGGAGAAAATAGCAGTAGGACCAAAAGCAGTAGGCAAAATTGATATCAATGCACCGATTCGCGACAACCTGAAAGCTGTTGCCCAAGCACAGGGGAAAGATATCAGCGATTTGGTAGCGATCGTGCTCGACCGGGAACGCCATCAACAGATTATTCACGAAATCCGCGAGGCAGGTGCCCGCATCCGCCTTATTTCAGACGGGGATGTGGCTGCTGCGATCAATACAGCTTTCCCTGATACAGGCGTAGATATCATGTTCGGTTCCGGTGGTGCGCCTGAGGGAGTGCTGGCTGCTGTCGCTCTGAAATGCTTGGGCGGAGAAATCCAAGGAAAGCTGTTGCCGCAAAGCCAGGAGGAAATCGAGCGCTGTATGAAAATGGGCCTGCAGAACCCGCATCAAGTTCTTTTCATGAACGACTTGGTGAAAGGTGACGATGCCATTTTTGCAGCAACTGGTGTTACCGATGGGGAGCTGCTGAAGGGTGTGCGTTTCCAAGGTACTCGTGCAACGACGAATTCGGTGGTTATGCGTGCAAAAACGGGAACCGTCCGTTTTATCGAAGGCAACCATCGTTTGGAAAGAAAGCCGACGCTGTAATAGATGCTCCAATGAGTAGAAAGAGTAAATAAAGAGTGGTGGATGTATGTTAATTTCTGAACTAGAAGAAAAGAAGCTGACCGATCTCTACAAGCTGGCCAAAGAGTATCACATTCCTTACTATTCGCAGTTAAAGAAGAAGGAATTGATCTTCGCTATATTGCGTGCCAGAGCGGAGAAAGACGGTCTCATGTTTATGGAGGGCGTGCTGGATATCCTGCCGGAAGGGTATGGCTTCCTGCGCCCGATCAACTATCTCCCTAGCTCCGAGGACATCTACATCTCCCAATCGCAGATCAGACGCTTTGATCTGCGGATGGGAGACGTAGTATCGGGTAAGGCGCGACCGCCGAAAGAGAACGAACGATATTTCGGCCTCTTGCAAGTAGAAGCAGTCAATGGAGAAGACCCCGAAACAGCTGCAGAGCGTTTGCATTTCCCCGCTTTGACGCCGTTGTATCCTCAAACCAAGCTTGTCCTGGAAACCTCACCTGAGCGTGTTTCCACCCGCCTGATGGACCTCCTCTCCCCTGTTGGATTGGGTCAGCGTGGACTTATCGTGGCTCCACCAAAAGCAGGGAAAACCATGCTGCTAAAGGAAATCGCTAACAGCATCACGGAGAGTCGCCCTGATATTCATTTGTTTGTGCTGCTCATCGATGAGCGTCCCGAAGAAGTAACAGACATGCAGCGCTCCGTCAAAGGTGAAGTCGTAGCGTCTACTTTTGACGAATTGCCTGAAAATCATATCAAAGTGGCTGAGCTGGTATTGGAACGTGCAAAACGTCTGGTCGAGCATAAAAAGGACGTTGTCATTTTGCTTGATTCCATCACGCGTTTGGCTCGGGCCTACAACCTGGTTATTCCTCCAAGCGGCAGGACGCTTTCCGGTGGTATTGATCCGGCAGCTTTTCATCGTCCCAAGCGCTTCTTCGGTTCGGCACGCAACATTGAGGAAGGCGGCAGCCTGACGATCCTGGCGACTGCGCTGGTAGAAACCGGATCGCGGATGGACGATGTCATTTACGAGGAATTTAAAGGAACAGGAAACATGGAGCTTCATTTGGACAGGAAGCTGGCAGAGCGTCGTATTTTCCCGGCGATCGACATTCGTCGTTCCGGTACACGGCGTGAAGAGCTGCTGCTATCCAAGGAAGAGCTGGACAAGTTGTGGATGATCCGCAAGAACATGAACGAGACAAACGAGTTTGTTGATTCGTTTATCAAAAAGCTCGCGGATACGAAAACCAACGATGAATTTTTGCAAACGCTTGAATCCAAGCAAGGACGCGGAAAAGCAGCTAATACGACGGTGAGTTCTTCATGACTCACCGTCATTTTTTTGTCCAGGCACGCATACGGTAGGAAATAGAATTTGAACGAAGGAGGAGTTTTCTGTGCCATTCGAGCAGATGCCAGCTCCGATCGAGAGTCTGGACGAAGCCAAAAGAACGGTCGTGGAACAAGCTTTGTTTCAAGCGTTCAATCCGTATGCAGGCTTGGCTAAATCAGATGCTTCATCCAAAAGTAATGTCATGGTATATGCCGTCAATCAGGGAGATACGCTCTCGGGTATTGCCCAGCGCTACGGTCTTACTTTAAGAAGACTGGTAGAAATGAACAAAATCAATAATCCCAATTTCGTCAGTGTCGGAATGAAGCTCATCATTAGCAAAGACGAGGTGAAGCATATCGTAAAACGAGGGGAAACGCTCAACTACATAGCCAGTCGTTATCGCGTCAGCCGGGAATTGTTGATAGACCGCAATCCGCTGCTTAGGTGGCTGTCGGACAACCTATATGTGGGACAGGTTGTGTATGTCCCGATTGTGGGTGAGCCGTCTTTGCAAGCAGAAGACCTCCAGCAAAAGAGGAATACGTCACAGGCAGCCAGTCGACAGGTGATCGGGCGAATCAGGGAGCGCATGGAATGGCCGGTGAAAGAGGCGACGATCACCAGTGGGTTTGGAGTGCGATGGGGAAAGGCGCATAAAGGAGTGGACCTGTGGAATCAAAGCGAAGCCAAGGCTCCGATCTATGCGGCAAAATCAGGAGTTGTAGTAGAGGCAGGGGCGAACCGTTCGGGCTACGGCAGGATGGTGGTGCTTGACCACGGAGACGGGCTGCAAACCTTTTATGCCCATATGCGCAGCATTATCGTGGCGCCTGGACAATCGGTAGATGCAGGTGAAATGCTCGGGTACATGGGGCATACGGGAGACTCGACGGGATATCATTTGCATTTTGAGGTCAGGCAGGACGATGTGCCGATCAATCCACTGCCATATCTGGGCAGGTAAACTCCTGCAATTTACTTTACTTTTTCTATGCGTTACAATGGGCAAAGCAAAGAAGCGAGGCGATTTTCCCATGTATTTAGTGTACGCAGATGAAAAAGGTAATGTCTACGACCACCCGGGATTGCTTTCGGTGGCACGTAACGGTGATATATTGACAGAAATCCTGGAGGAAGAGCTGATTCCACTGCCAGAAGGCGCGACCTTGGTCAGCCTGCCAGATACCGTTCCGATCGGGATGGATCCAAAGACGGGTGAAATGGTGAAGCTGGACGGTTGCACGGCGGTGGGAGCACTTGTTCCTCAAGGAATTACACGGCTGCTGCTCCCTGGGTATGTGAAATCAAACAAGGACAGCAAGCTGCCACTCTTTGGCTATTCCGCAGTTGTGTGGAAAGATGGCAGCTTCTGGGTAGCGGGCAGATCGAGTGATGACATCTATAAATGGGATCCGCTCAACTTTCCGATGGACGAGCTGCGTCAGCGCGTAGAAAAAACGCTGGAGCAATTTCCGCAAAATCGGATCTTGAACCATCTGTCCCATTGTGCGTTGGAGTACGAATGCTTGACGGCTTCCAACAACTTCTTCCATCGTTGGGAAGGCAGCTTGCCTGTCTCTTATACCTGTAATGCCGGCTGCTACGGCTGTATTTCCGAGCAGCCCGAAGACAGCGGATTTCCGTCCCCTCAGACGCGGATGAACTTCAAGCCGACAGAGGAAGAGCTGGTAGAGGTCATGCTGCATCACTTGCAAACGCCGGAGAGCATCATCAGCTTTGGACAAGGCTGTGAAGGGGAGCCGTCCACGATGGCTTCCATCATTGTTCCTGCGATGCGCCGTGTGCGGGAGCAAACAGACATGGGCTACATCAACATCAACACCAACGCAGGGCTGACCGACCACATCAAAGGAATTGTGGACGCGGGTCTGGACCTTATGCGTGTCAGCATCATCAGTGCGATTGACGAGCATTACAACGCTTACTATCGCCCGCGCAACTACACGCTGGAGAATGTCGCGCGTTCCGCCGAATATGCGGCATCCAAGGGTGTCTATACGTCCATCAATTACTTGTGCTTCCCAGGTGTTTTCGACCGTGAAGAAGAAATGGAAGCAATGATTAACTTCATCCGTCGAACCGGAATCAAATTGATTCAGATGCGCAATCTAAATATTGATCCAGAGAGCTATTTGGCCATGATTCCGAAGGCTCAGGGTGAGGTGTTTGGCATGAAGCAAGCCATCGAGATTTATCAGGAAGAGCTGCCAGACGTTGTAATCGGGTCGTTTACACACATCCCACCGGAGCAATTGCGCCGCAGGAAAAACATGGCCTAAGCGGGCAACCTGTTGCATTTGCGACGTTGGCATGCTACTATTTTTACTGTGTTTATATAACTCTGTTTCGGCAAACGATTCAGGGCGGAAAGAGGTGCATTTAGATGAAACAAGGTATTCATCCACAGTACAACACTGTGAAAGTAACATGTGCATGCGGTAACGAATTTGAATCCGGTTCTGTGAAGCAAGCGCTGAAAGTGGAGATCTGCTCCAACTGCCATCCTTTCTTCACCGGTAAACAAAAATTCGTGGATGCTGGCGGCCGTGTAGACCGTTTCAAACGCAAATACAATCTTTCCTAATTGGAAAGGATTGGAGCAACCAGGTAGAGCAATCTGCCTGGTTTTGTTTTTTCTTAGGAATATTTCGAATAGGGCATAGACAGCGAAACAAAGCAGGAGGTCATTTGATGACAGCCATCGTCTGGTTTCGGCGTGATTTGCGCCTGCATGATCATGCAGCGCTACATAAAGCAGTGCAAACGGGCGAGGACATCGTTCCCGTATGTATTCTCGAGGATCGTTTTTGCCGCTCGGAGACGGTGGGAGATCGGCGTCTGCATGCCTTTTTGTCGGCCGTGAGTGCTCTGGGGAAAAATTTGGAGCATGTGGGCAGCCGTTTAATCATTCGTCACGGGGAGCCTTTGCAGGTGCTCGAACAGCTGATTCAGGAGACCGGGGCGGACAAGCTGTTTTACAACCGGGACTACTCTCCTTTTGCACGAAGCCGTGATGAGCAGGTGGAGATGGCCCTCCGTTCAAAAGGAGTATTTGTTCAGGCGTGCAAAGATCTGGTGTTGCATGAGCCAGGGGAAATTATGAACAAGCAGGGAAAGGCGTATGCCGTCTTTACGCCGTTTCGGAGAGTGTGGCAGACGCTTCCGAAAGACAGACTCTACCCAATGGCTGAAAAGTTACCAGCCTGGGACGGGATCACAGAGTTATTTAGTGAGAAGGCACCTGTTGTAGAGCAATTCGGTCGAAAGAAACCGCTCGGGGAGCAATGGAAGCCTTCGCATTTTGGGGAAGAAGCATTTGCTGGTTGATTGGCGAGTGGGGATGGCGTATTTTTCCAGGCAGCTAATCGATTGCGATGACGCGGCAAATATCGGTGGATGGCAATGGAGCGCCTCTACCGGGACAGATCCACAGCCGTATTTCCGCATTTTCAACCCAGTTTCCCAAGGGGAGAAATTTGATCCGGATGGAGCCTTCGTAAAAAAATATCTTCCCGTGCTGCAGCATGTACCTCTACAATATATCCATAAACCGTGGGAAATGCCGCTGCATTTACAGGAGCAAACAGGATGCGTCATCGGTCTGGACTATCCGCCGCCGTGCGTAGACCATGCGCAAAGAAGGAAGCTCGCCCTGACCTTGTTTCAGGAGGCAAGGGACCGGCATCTGACAAAGACGGAGTAATGACTTCTTGATAAAGGGAGATAGAATCGTGGCACAACTTTACTTTCGTTACGGAGCAATGAATGCTTCCAAATCGATTCAGCTTTTGACTGTCGCTCACAATTACGAGCAATCTGGTAAAAAAGTGATGGTGTTTACGCCAGCGGTAGACGATCGCTTTGGCGTCGGAAAAGTGGCGTCTCGTGTAGGGATTAGCCGGGAAGCTTATCCGATAACGGATGAAACCGACCTGTATGAAATTGTGGCGGCAGAGGAGCTGAAGCCCCACTGTGTGCTGGTCGATGAAGCACAATTTATCGGTAAGCACCATGTCGATCAGCTCGTTGCGATTGTGGACAAGCTGGGTATCCCTGTAATTGTCTACGGCTTGCTGAAAAACTTTAAAAACGAACTGTTCCCAGGAAGTGCTGCATTGCTCTGTGAGGCAGACAAGGTGGAAGAAATCAAGACCGTCTGTGTCTACTGCAATAAAAAGGCAACGCACATCCTCAAATTTAAAAATGGAAAACCGGTGTATGCCGGAGAGACGATCGAGATCGCTGGCAATGATACGTACAGCAGTGTTTGCCGTCGTCACTACTACCACCCGCCGGGATTTTAAGTCAACGCCACCTCTCTTTTGGCCGTGCATGAGCATTCGATGTGATGTGCAGACTAAGGCAAAACAGGAGGTGGCTTTTTCATGCGATGCTTGCCTTTTTGGAAAAGCTCGATGGCGGTGCTTTGCGTGGCGGCTCTCGCGTCTGTGCTGACTGTCGGATGCAACCGGACGATGACGCAGGAGAAGGGCTATGGAACGCAAAATCTCGATCGTCAACACAATACGACCATAAAAGGGGAACAAAGCGGTGATGTTCTCCATCGTGCGGCTACTCCTACGGAAGACCGTGATGGATTGATGGGGAGAAACCAAAATCCGAACCTGATCATTGGACATAATCAGACCCGTGGGTATCAGGTTGATCTGAACAATATGGAGACGATGGCGAAGTCCATTCCTGGCGTGGAAAATGCGCGTATCACACTAAACGGCGGAAACGCATATGTTACTCTTGATCTCGTGCACAACGTGACGGCAAGTCAAGCTCGAAACATTGAGAAGCAGGTCATCGATGCACTGAAGCAGAAAATTCCTCGCTATGATTTCCACATCACCTCAAATGAAGGTTTTCATCGCTGACATAGCGAGACTAAATGGAGGGCTCGGCATTGCCGGGCCTGTTTTTGCGCGACTGGAAGCCTTTTTCCAGTAAAATAATGCGCTTTGACTTATTTCCGGTTTCCTCCTATAATTTATCTGTTATGATTGATCTTCGTATTTTTTACGATTGGGGTGAAGTACAGTGTTTACACGCTTATCTGCTGTTGAAGAGCGTTTTGAAGAAGTGACCAATCTCCTTTGTGACCCCGACGTCATTAGTGACACAAAGCGCTTGCGTGAATTGTCCAAGGAGCAGTCTTCCCTGGAAGAAACCGTGACGGCTTACCGTGAATATAAATCAGTTGTATCCCAGATGGAAGATGCCAAGGCCATGTTGGAGGAAAAACTGGACGATGAAATGCGCGAAATGGTCAAGCTCGAAATCAGTGAGCTGGCTTCGCGTAAAGAAAAGCTGGAAGAGCGCTTGAAAATCCTGCTCTTGCCGAAGGATCCAAACGATGAGAAAAACGTGATCGTGGAGGTTCGAGGTGCTGCAGGTGGCGACGAGGCTGCATTGTTTGCTGCGGTTCTTTTCCGCATGTACACACGCTTTGCAGAGCGCAACGGCTTCAAGATCGAGGTCCTGGAGGCTAGCCCTACTGACATCGGCGGGTACAAAGAAATCGTGTTTTCGCTCAGTGGTCGCGGAGCTTACAGCAAAATGAAGTTTGAAAGCGGAGCGCATCGCGTGCAACGCATCCCGGCAACCGAGTCCGGCGGTCGTATCCATACCTCGACAGCTACGGTTCTCGTTCTGCCTGAAGCAGAGGAAGTAGAAGTAGAAGTCCACGACAAGGACATTCGCATCGATACCTTCTGTTCCAGTGGTGCGGGTGGACAGAGCGTTAATACCACCAAGTCTGCCGTTCGTGTGACTCACCTTCCTACAGGGATCATGGTTTCCTGTCAGGACGAAAAGTCGCAGCACTCTAACAAAGATAAAGCATTGCGAGTATTGCGTGCTCGCCTGTACGATTTTTATATGCAGCAGCAAAACGCTGAAGTAGATGCCAACCGCAAGAGCCTGGTGGGTACTGGTGACCGAAGCGAGCGTATCCGTACGTACAATTATCCACAAAGCCGTGTAACCGACCACCGTATCGGCTTGACGCTGCATCGTTTGGAATCGGTTCTCGAAGGCGAGTTGGATGAAGTGATCGACAACCTGATCATGCACGAACAGACGGAGCTGTTGAAAAGCCATGCAAACACAGCTTGATTGGTCTACTGTCACGACGATTCGAGAAGCCCTGACACGGGCTTCTTCCTTTTTGCGTGAGCATGGGGCAAATGATCCGGTGTTTGAGGCAGAGCTGCTGATTCGCCATTGCTTGGACTGGGACCGTACCCGTTTCCTGATTGCGATGATGGATCCGATTCCTCCAGGGGCGATAGAGAAGCTGGATGAGCTGCTTTTGCGGCGTGCCCAGCACGAGCCTTTGCAGTATATGTTTGGCACGCAGGAGTTTTTTGGTCGGCTGTTTCATGTGCGTCCTGGTGTGCTGATTCCTCGCCCGGAAACGGAAATCTTGGTGGAGCAGGTGCTCCTGCATGCGGCCAAGCTGTGGCAGGGGGACGAGGCTGACGTTTTGACTGTAGCAGATATCGGCACAGGCAGTGGTGCCATTTGCATTACACTTGCCTGCGAGCGGCCTAGCTGGAAGGTCACGACCGTGGATTTGTCTTTGGACGCGACTGTGATCGCCAAGGAAAATGCGGAGCGTCTAGGAGCTGCCGTTCGCTTTTTGCAAGGGGATCTGGTGCAGCCGTTGCTCGCTGCCGGGGAGCAGGTAGATATCCTCGTATCCAATCCGCCGTATATTCCAAGTGCAGATGTTGATGAGCTGGATGCGGAAGTACTCGAGCACGAGCCACGCTTGGCTTTGGATGGTGGAACAGATGGACTGGACTGCTATCGACGTTTGTGCGAGGCACTGCCAGCTCTTTTAAAGAAAAAAGCACTGGTTGCCTATGAGGTGGGTATTCATCAGGCACGTGATGTTGCGGATCTGATGAAGGCATCCGGCGTTATTGATGAAGTGCATGTTGTACCTGATTTGGCGGGCATAGAGCGGGTAGTCATCGGCGTAAGACGATAGCGACTCGTTTGCTCGCCTTTTTCTTTCCGATTCGTTCAGAATATTTTCGATCTGCCGTTTGAATTCAGAACCTTCTGCCCATACTGGTGCTATAGAGAAAAAGAGCGTGACTAGCACAGTACAAGAGGGAGCTGTTCGATATGAAACGGACACTATGGATGGCGTTTTGTGTACTCATGTTAATGATGAGCTGGGAGGGACAGCTTACTTCGGCAAATGTTGTGGATAACGGGCCGATCCCTCAAGAATCCATTCGCTTGCGGATTATTGCCAACAGCGATTCCTTTCAAGATCAGTGGTTAAAGCGGGAAGTGCGTGATGCGCTGATCGCTCAAATGGATACATGGGCAACAGATATCAAGGATTTCAAAGATGCAGAGAAAGTCGTGAGAGCGAATCTGCCTGTGATGCAGCAAGTGGTCGACCAAACGATTCATGACCGCGGTTTTAGCTATAAAGCTGTCGTCGATTTTGGACAAGTCCCTTTTCCTACCAAGCTGTATGGTTCCTATGTGTACCCGGCAGGCGATTATGAGGCGCTGCGCGTACAAATCGGTGAGGCGAAAGGGCAAAACTGGTGGTGTGTCTTGTTCCCGCCGCTCTGCTTTATCGATATGTCCAACGGGGATGGTGTACAAGCAGCTCCAGCGGATACAGAGCAGGAGTCTGTTGCGGATGAGACCGATGCAGCACTTGAAACGCAAGCGAGTGTAGCTGCTACAGCAGTGGATACGGCTACAGGCCGAACACGGGATGAATGGAAGGAGTGGCGCCAGCTGCGTTTAGAGGATGTGTATGGAGAGCGCCAAGCTGACCGCGAGCCTGAACGTGGGCAAGAGAGTCAAGTCGTATCTGCCAGCACAGATGAATCCGTGGCAGGCAGCGTAGAAGCTCAGACAGAGACGGAACAGCAAGCTGTGGCTCCTGCACCTGAAATCGAGGTAAGATTCTTTCTCTGGGATCGGCTGGAGAAGCTGTTCTCCTAAACAAAGAAAAAACGACACCTGGCAGTGGGCGCAGGTGTCGTTCTCTCGTTTGATGATGGGGGTAGGCGTTATTGCAGCAAGGCTTTCACATCGGATCGAAGCAAATTCAGGTAGCTGTGCTGTGGGATCGCGAAAGCAGGCATTCCCGCTGCATAGGCCGCGATTTCGTATTGAGTGAAATGAATGACCAGATTTCCGTTCTCAAAGGAATAAGGCTGGTTATCGGCAACGGTTTCGAAGCTGTAGAGCTCGGCCTTTTCAGGATCCGCCTGAATTTGTTGCTTGATTAGATTGTTCAGGACATAGTGATAATTGATGCCAGGCTGGAACAGGTCAGCGAGCTGCAGGTTCTGGGCTTTGTCCAGGTTGGCGATATTGTAGTAGGTAACATCGGTCATGCCGTGTGCGCCACCTGTGTACAGATACGTTTGCACAGAGAATGCGACGAGCTTGCCGACAGAGTGAACCTTATAGGATATATCCACAGCATGCGGACGCATCGGATAGCCGTATTTCTTAGCGTCGATTGCGTCTTGCTTGCTCATGATTTGTCGTTCCTTCAATGCATCCTGAGCTTGTTTGAGCAAATCAGCATTCAGCTTTGCTTCATACGCTTTATCGTTCAGCCCGCTGATGACAGGGATCGTGATGTTGGCTTCGTACTCGGCTGTCTTTTGTTGAATGGTTTTGGAGGTAATCACGACTCCTTTTACTTGCGGGCTGCTTACCGGTACAGCAGGCTTTACTGGCACCGGAGTAGCAGCTATTGCTGGTGAAACGACAGCGCTGAGCAGGACAGCTGAACCGAGCAGGCTTGCTGCCATGGATTTGAATGATTTCATGAGAATGTCACGATCCTTTCAAGAAGGGACGGTTTGGAATGCTGTTGATACTCTTATCCTACTACATTCCTTAGCAACACTCGGTTAAAAATCGGTAACAATGATTTTTCCACTGTGCTGATTAAAGTTATCAACAAGTTACCCACAGGCTGTTGAAAACTTTAATCAGCACATCTATACTTAAGGCACTTATGAATACGAAACGTGCTAGAGAAAGGATATTTTTATCATGGAGCAAAAGGTAGTCACCAAAGTTTGGACTGTGGATAATATTGTGGAAAATGCTGTGGAGAAAATACAGAGTTGTACACAGATTGTGGATGCAGCACGTTTGCTGCGGGATCGTGCGGTCGTCGCGTTTCCGACTGAAACCGTTTATGGTCTGGGAGCCAATGCATTGTCCAACGAAGCTGTGGAGAAAATATTTGCAGCCAAAGGAAGGCCCAGTGATAATCCGCTGATTGTGCATATTGCAAAAAAGGAGCAGTTATCCACCGTGGCGTCGGAAATACCGGAAAAGGCGGAGAAGTTGATGGATGCCTTTTGGCCCGGTCCGTTGACCATTATTTTGCCACGGACAGATGAGGTCGCCTCGCTCGTCACGGCGGGTCTTGATTCCGTCGGGGTACGGATGCCTGATCATCCCATTGCACTGGCTTTGATTGCTGAAGCAGGAGTTCCCATCGCTGCACCGAGTGCCAATCGATCCGGGCGTCCGAGTCCCACGACAGCGGCCCATGTTCTTGCCGATTTGGATGGCCGTGTAGCGGGTATCGTGGACGGGGGAGCAACGGGAGTGGGATTGGAGTCCACAGTCATTGATGTAACGGTGGAGCCTCCTGTGATTCTTCGTCCGGGAGGCATTACCCGTGATGAGATGGAAGCCGTGATTGGACCTGTCGCACTGGACCCATCTTTTCAGGCGGGAGCTACGGAGACTCCGCGTGCGCCTGGCATGAAATATACACACTACGCACCGGAAGGCGAAATGTGGCTGGTGGCAGGAGAAGCAAAGCGAGTGTGGGACAAGATGGCCGCTATGCTGCGGGAAGCGAAGCAGCATGGGCGAAAAACAGGTGTGCTGGCAACGGAGGAGACTTTTGAGGCGTGGCGTGCACATCCTGACGCTGATGTCGTGCTGTCCGTTGGATCGCGTTCTGATTTGGGAGAGGTTGCCCATCAGCTGTATGCCGTCCTGCGCGATTTTGATGCCCACCACGTGCAGTTCATTGTAGGCGAAACGTTTTCCCGAGAGGGCCTTGGTATGGCTGTCATGAATCGTCTGGAAAAGGCAGCTGGCGGTCGAATCGAGCAGGCGTAAAATGCCTTGTCTAAACTCCTTCTTGTCCGCATAGGTTGAAGAGACGAGGAGGGGGAGGCCAGTTGGACCAGGTCTTGTTTCAATGGGGGCAATTTCTGACCTTGCTCATGATCGCATTTGCCTTGAGTATGGACGCATTTTCGTTGGGAATCGGAGTAGGAATGGTAGGGATTCGGCTTCGGGAGATAATAAAAGTCAGTATCACCATAGGGCTTTTTCATATAGGTATGCCGATTGTAGGGATATTCGTTGGGGCGTATTTGTCTGATTTGGTTGGGGATATCGCCGTTTTTATGGGAGGCGGTGTTCTGATGGTGATTGGCTTGCATATGTTATGGAACGGATTTGTGAATAGCGATCAAAAAAGCGTGCTGCGGACCAAAGGGTTTGGCTTGATCCTTTTCGCCTTCAGTGTGAGCCTGGATGCCCTCACAGTCGGCTTCTCTTTCGGATTGATCGAAGTGAACAGGCTGCTCGCCATCACGCTTTTCGGCATCATGGGCGGTGCGATGTCCTACTTCGGATTACTTCTCGGCAGAAGCGTGGGAGGATGGTTGGGGGATTACAGCGAATTAGTAGGTGGACTTATTTTGTTCTGTTTTGGGTTAAAATTTATGTTATAGCAGGATGGCGCAGGCAGAAGGAGGCGAGATACGTGAAACGGATATTGTTTGTCTGCACAGGCAATACCTGCCGAAGTCCCATGGCAGAAGCGATTTTCCGAGCAAAAACGGATGGGCAGGATTTTGAGGTGCGCTCAGCAGGGGTGGCAGCCTATGACGGGCAAGCGGCCTCTCCTCACGCCAGTAAAGTACTGGAAGAGCGTGGGATTGAGCACAACCATTCGTCAAGCAGACTGGATGCAGAGCTGATCGAGTGGTCCGATCTGATTTTGACGATGACAGCCAATCACAAGCAGGCTATTTTGATGTACTATCCAGCTGCAGCAAACAAGGTACATACCTTACGTGAATATGTAGGAGTAGAAGGCTTTGGCGATATTGCAGATCCGTTTGGTGGGTCTATGGAGGATTATCGCAGAAGTGCAGAGGAAATCGAGGAGGCGCTGGACAGGCTATCGGTAAGGTTGCTTGAAGAGCGTTTTCGTGAATCGCGCTAAGAATGAGGTGCTGGCCCCTTGTCAGTACCTTGTTTCGCATTAGAGTACGAACATTTTCTCTAACATGGATTGAAATGTTCACTTTTTACTTGTGGGATTATGATGTATAATGAACGAGATCAAGTACAAGCGAGGGATGACAAGATGAAAGTAGCAATTGCTGCTGATCATGGTGGATACAAGCTCAAAGAGGAGATCAAGACGCTGCTTGCATCCTTGAATGTGGAGACCGAAGACTTCGGAGTCTCCTGCGCCGACTCGGTAGACTATCCTGACTATGCGCTTCCTGTAGCGGAAAAAGTAGCGGCAGGCGAGTTCGACCGTGGTATTTTGGTATGCGGTACTGGCATTGGCATGTCGATTGCTGCGAACAAAGTGCCGGGGATTCGCTGCGCGCTGGTGCACGATACCTTCTCGGCACGGGCAACTCGTGAGCACAACAACACGAATGTCCTGGCCATGGGTGAACGTGTCATCGGTCCTGGTTTGGCACTCGATATCGTGAAGATCTGGTTGGATACGGACTTCCAGGGTGGACGTCACGAGCGACGTGTGGAGAAAATCTCGGAGATCGAAGCGAAACACACGGGAGTGAAGTAAGTGGATCTGGTCGCCATTGAAAAACAGGTCATTGAGGTTGTAAAGGAAGTTGTCCATCTGTCTGAGCTGAAGCCAGGACAGCTGCTCGTCATCGGATGCAGTACCAGTGAAGTGCTGGGCAAGCACATCGGCAAGGCGGGAAGCAAGGAAGTGGCAGCTGCTCTTTATCGCGGTATTCGTGCTGTACAAGACCTGAGCGGGTTTGCCGTGGCTTTTCAATGTTGTGAACATTTGAACAGGGCGTTGGTCGTGGAGCGCGAAGTGTTGGAGCGATTCGGATGGGATGAGGTATCGGTCGTCCCCGTTCCTACAGCAGGCGGTTCCATGGCAGCGCATGCTTACACCCAGATGAAGGACGCTGCCGTCGTCGAGCATATCTCCGCACATGCCGGGATCGACATCGGCGATACGCTTATTGGCATGCATTTGAAGCATGTAGCGGTTCCGGTGCGGCCAACAATTCGCGTCATCGGGGAAGCACATGTTACGGCAGCGCGGACTCGTCCGAAGCTGATCGGCGGCGCCCGTGCCGTGTATGAAAAAGCACCAACTACGGAGAGCTGTACCTAAAAAGAACGTGAGACAAGCTCATGTTCAAGGAGGAGAGAATATATCATGCTAGATCATTTGCGCCAGCAAGACCCACAAGTATTGGAAGCCATCCAGTTGGAACTGGGAAGACAACGCGACAAGATTGAGCTGATCGCATCCGAGAACTTCGTTAGCCGTGCTGTAATGGAAGCAATGGGAACCGTTCTGACAAACAAATACGCAGAAGGATATCCAGGCCGTCGCTACTACGGTGGCTGCGAATACGTGGATATTGCTGAAAATATTGCGCGCGATCGTGTGAAGGAACTGTTTGGGGCAGAACATGCCAACGTTCAACCTCACTCCGGCGCTCAAGCAAACATGGCTGTATACTTCACCATCCTGAAGCCAGGCGATACTGTACTTGGTATGAACCTGTCCCACGGTGGTCACTTGACGCATGGTAGCCCTGTAAACTTCTCCGGTACGCTCTACAATTTCGTAGAATACGGAGTAGATCAAGAATCCCACACCATCAATTATGAAGACGTTCGTGCGAAAGCTCTCGAGCACAAGCCAAAATTGATCGTAGCGGGCGCGAGTGCGTATCCACGTACCATCGACTTCGCTAAGTTCCGCGAAATTGCGGATGAAGTGGGCGCATACTTCATGGTAGACATGGCTCACATCGCAGGTCTGGTAGCAGCAGGTCTGCATCCAAACCCAGTGCCATACGCTCATTTCGTTACTTCTACTACCCACAAAACCTTGCGCGGTCCTCGCGGTGGTCTGATTCTTTGCAAAGAAGAGTTTGCAAAAGCAATCGACAAATCCGTATTCCCAGGCGTACAAGGTGGACCTTTGATGCACGTAATCGCTGCAAAAGCAGTTGCTTTTGGTGAAGCTCTGCAAGCAGACTTCAAAGATTACGCAGCTCGCATTGTAAGCAATGCAAAAGCATTTGCAGAAGCTTTGACTGCAGAAGGGTTGACGCTCGTATCCGGCGGTACCGATAACCACTTGGTTCTGGTGGATGTAAGCAAGATCGGCTTGACTGGTAAAGTGGCTGAGCATCTGTTGGATGAAGTCAGCATCACAACCAACAAAAACACGATCCCTTACGATTCCGAGAGCCCATTTGTAACAAGCGGTGTTCGTATGGGTACGCCAGCGGTTACCAGCCGTGGCTTTGATGAAGAAGCAATGAAAGAAGTAGCAGCGATCATCGCGCTCACTTTGAAAAATCCAGAAGACGCAGCGAAACACGAAGAAGCTCGCCAGCGCGTAGCTGCTCTGTGCCAACGCTACCCAATGTACGAAGGCTTGGAAATCTAAGCTTCGTGCGTTGAATAGGAAGGCAGACTCCGAATGGGGTCTGCTTTTTTCGTAGGAGAAGAACATTTCCAAGCTGCGCTCAATGTTGCGCCCTGCTGAGAGTTGGGGCTGTCCGCTCCGCACCCATTGGCGGGGAAACGCAAAAGTGGGGAAGAACATTTCCAAGCTGCGCTCAATGTTGCGCCCTGCTGAGAGTTGGGGCTGTCCGCTCCGCACCCATTGGCGGGGAAACGCAAAAGTGGTAGCCGCTGCGCAGCGTTTGCAGGTTGCGTTTCTGTTGCCCGTCAATGGCTGCTCCGCTCGGTTGGGCTCCACAACTCGCTCCGCTTGGAAATGTTCTTCTTATCGGGGGAGAAAAGGCTTTGATGGTTTACCCGTGAAGAGTAATGAATGGTTTGTTTTCTAAGCTTCGAAGTACTACAAACAAAAACGCCAAGAAGCCGGTCTCCAGGCGGAGCGACTGTCGGAGTCCGACCGAGCGGAGCGATGAGGCGCGGGCAAAAGGGGCGTAACCGTGAATACTCTGCGTAGCGGCTACCACTTTTACGCGCCCCCGTGACTCATTGCGCAGCGTGCAGTCCTACCCTCAGCAGGACTTAGGGTGGAGCGCAGCCTGGAGACCGGCTTTTTCGAAGATTGGGCAAATTGACGGCGGGACACTCCTTCGCTATTATGAGAAGGATGTATTGATAGGGAAACGGAGGAACGTTCATGAGCCGTGTATATGTGTTTGACCATCCGCTGATTCAGCACAAAGTAACTTATATCCGTGACAAGAATACGGGGACCAAGGAATTTCGCGAGTTGGTGGACGAAGTAGCGACACTGATGGGGTATGAAATTACCCGTGATATGCCGTTGGAGGAAACCACGATTGATACGCCTGTGGCTACTTGTAAATCCAACGTGATTGCAGGGAAAAAAGTGGGTCTCGTACCGATTTTGCGCGCTGGTCTCGGTATGGTTGACGGTCTGTTGAAGCTGATTCCTGCAGCCAAGGTAGGCCATGTTGGGTTGTATCGTGATCCGGAAACCTTGCAGCCAATTGAGTACTACGTAAAGCTGCCTTCTGACGTAGCTGAGCGTGAATTGATCGTGATTGATCCGATGCTGGCAACAGGCGGTTCTGCCGTTGCAGCGATTACTGCACTGAAAAAGCGCGGTGCGAAGAACATGAAGCTGATGTGCCTCATCGCTGCGCCAGAAGGTATTAAAATGGTGCAGGACGAGCATCCGGATGTAGATATTTTCGTAGCCGCGATTGATGAATATTTGAACGATCATGGATATATCGTGCCAGGCTTGGGAGATGCGGGAGACCGTCTGTACGGCACAAAGTAGCGGGAGAGGGAAACCGATGAAAACATGTAAAGTAATGACGGTATTTGGTACACGTCCGGAAGCGATCAAAATGGCTCCGCTCGTGCACGAATTGAACAAGCACAGCGAACAGATTGAATCCGTCGTTTGCGTGACTGCGCAGCATCGCCAAATGCTGGACCAGGTGCTGGAGATTTTCGATATCAAACCGGACATTGACTTGAACATCATGAAAGACCGGCAGACACTGGTAGGAGTCACTACCCGTGCGCTGGAGAGCTTGGACAAAGCGATCAAGGAAGTAAAACCTGACATCGTGCTGGTCCATGGGGATACGACAACGACTTTTGTCGCGAGCTTGGCAGCGTTCTACAACCAGGTTGCGATTGGCCACGTCGAAGCGGGCTTGCGTACGTGGGACAAGTATTCGCCATTCCCGGAAGAGATGAACCGTCAGCTGACAGGCGTCATGGCAGACCTGCACTTTGCCCCAACCGACGGCTCCGCTGACAATCTGCGCCGGGAAAACAAAAAGGAAGAGACCATCTACATCACTGGTAATACAGCGATTGATGCGCTGAAGACAACGGTGCGTGAAGATTATACACATCCTGTGCTCGACCTGGTTTCCAATCACAAAATGGTGCTGATGACCGCTCACCGTCGCGAAAATCTGGGTGAACCGATGCGCCAGATTTTCCGTGCCGTGAGAAGAATGGTGGACGAGCATCCAGAGATCGCGGTAGTCTACCCTGTGCATCTCAACCCGGCCGTACAGGAAGTGGCCCACGAGCTCCTGGGCAGACATGAGCGCATTCATTTGATCGAGCCGCTCGATGCCTTTGATTTCCACAACTTTGCGAGACGCGCGCATTTGATTCTGACTGACTCCGGTGGGGTACAGGAGGAAGCACCTTCTCTGGGAGTTCCTGTTCTCGTGCTGCGTGATACGACAGAGCGTCCAGAAGGGATTGCAGCAGGCACACTCAAGCTGGCTGGTACCGATGAAGCGCAGGTGTATGCGATGGCAAAAGAGCTGCTGACAAACCAAGCAGCGTATGATGCTATGGCGCATGCTGCCAATCCGTACGGGGATGGGGAAGCTTCCCGTCGGATTGTAGAGGCTATTCTTCATTATTTCGGATTGCGCGAGGAGCGTCCGGAGCCGTTCCATTCTGGTCATTAATCATCTAGGTCTGCACATACTGATTTTCTTTGAAGTCCCGTCCGGTGCTGTTGGTATAGCCGGACGGGTTTTCTTTCCGCAAAATTGTCGACTAACTATTTGTTATATTTTTCTAATAGAGAATCTAGCGACAAGGCGAAACTATCAACTACCATGGAGCGTCTAAATTCTAGTTGGGTTTTTGTACCTGAACCACAGACATAAAAAAGATCGGAAAACGGAGAGGAGTCACCAACATGAGAGCGCGGAAGGCGGTTACGCTGCTCACGGCTGCGACAGTAGCCTGGGGAGCTTTTGTTCCGTTTGTGCCGCTTGCGACCAATGTGGCACAAGCGAGAGCGGAGACAAGTTCATTGCAGATGATGTGGCAAACGCCGATTGGCGAAGGGACCACTTTACTCAAATACACAAAATCTTTTGCGGATCAACTGGTTACGGTCATGGTAACCAAGGTGGATCTCAACAATCAGTACGTGGCAGTAAAGCCGGTCTACGGTACGAAAGGCAAGCTGACGGAAAGGCAAACCGTAACCCAGATGGCGCGGGAAACGGGAGCGATCGCAGCGATCAATGCGGACTTTTTCAACATGTCCAAACGCGGCGCACCTTTCGGAATCGTGCAAAAGGACGGCGAGCTGGTTTCCTCGATGGGGCTGATCTCTTACTGGTACAGCCTCGGATTGACGGGCGACAAGACCGCAATCATCGAAAAATTTGGATTTGGCGGAAAGGTAACTGCACCAAGTGGAGCTACCTACTCGATCCAAGGGGTCAACAAAGAAGAGTACAATCCCAGCGAAGGCCGCAAAAGCCATCAAAACCAGCTGAATCTGTACACCCCGTCTTTTGGCAAGACGAGCCTCGGGGCCATTTCCGGCTACAAAGACGTCGTAGAAATTTTGTTCGTCGACGATGTCGCCAAAGAAATCCGAGTCAATCAACCTGGCGTATACATACCTTACAACGGCTATGTCCTTTGGGGACATGGCGAGGCTGCGGCTTTCCTGAAACAAAATTTCCCTGTCGGTGCGAAAGCGCAGGTACAATATCAAACAACACCTCAAGACATCGATCTGCTGGATGCGGTAGGAGGAAACGTGCTTCTGGTTAACCAGGGAAAAGCGCTCACCTCCTTCCAGGCAGATAAATCCATTACCTCGATCAATTCTCGTACAGCTGTCGGTATCTCCCAAGACGGCAAAACAATGTACATGGTCACCATCGATGCGAGCAAAGGGGTTTATCTGGACGAGCTGGCAAAAATCATGGCAGAGCTGGGCTCCTATCGCGCAGTGAACTTTGACGGCGGTGGTTCCACGACTTTGGCTACCCGAATGCTGGGTGAGACGCAGGCGAACCTTTCCAACGTGCCGAGCGGCGGAGTAGAGCGAAGAGTACCAACAGGCCTTGCTGTGTATAACACTGCCCCAAAAGGCGACTTGCGCGGCTTTACAATCGATGTGCCTTCCGATGTTCTGATCGGACAAACGGTTTCGATGACCGCGTCAAAAGGATACGACACGCACTACCAGCCATACGCGATCAATTCGTCTAATGTCGCATGGGACGTAAGCGGTGGCTCGGATGTAGGGACAGTAGACGGTACACGCTTTACTCCAGCCCGTTCGGGTCAAATCACCCTGCAAGGGCGTTTGGGCAATGTGACGCAAAATAAAGAAATTCACGTCGTTTCTGGCAGCGAGGTCCAGCAGATTGTGGTTTCGCCAAATCCGGTGACGATCGCTCCTGGCCAAACCTTGACGCTCGACATCAAAATCAAGACGAAAAAGGGAGCGCTTGTTCAGGCGACTCCGCTTAGTGTGCAGACAAGTGTAGACTCTTCGATCGCTACGGTGAACGACAAGCTGCAGCTGACAGCGGGAGATCTGCCAGGCAACGGCAAGCTCACTGTGACCTATGATGGGGTTTCTACAACGATTCCGTTTGCGATCGGTCAATTCGAGCAGCCTTGGCTGACATTTGACAACCAAGTGGGCATGTACCACGCTGCTAACCCTGCGAGCATCAGCTCTGCTGGTTCCTTCGGTGCTGTCACCGATCCTGTGTTCCGTACGAAAAAAGCAGCGAAACTGGTCTACAACTTCTCGGGAGCGCCAGCAAGCAGCATGAGAATCGCTTACGGCGTCCTTGGTGCAAATCCAGTGACGATCCCAGGCAAGCCACTTGGATTGGGACTGTGGGTCAATGGCGACAGCAGCAGACACTGGCTGCGTGCGGAAGTCATCGATGCAAACGGCAAGACTGTGTACGTGGATCTGGCAAAAGAAATCGACTGGTCGGGCTGGAAGCAAGTGAAAGGCTACTTCCCGAGCAATGCCGCCTATCCGTTGAAGCTGAGAAGCATTTACGTCGTCGACCAGGCAAACGACGGAATTACGCACGATCAAGGTACCCTGTACTTCGACGAGGCATCTCTCCTCTTGCCGAACCAAACGGGTCAACCGAGTGATTCGGTGATCGTGCCTGAGCTGCCGGGAAGCATGTCTCTCGGAGCGGAGCTCGACTTGCAGCATTCCTTTGTAAACACAGCATCGTTCCTGGAAACCGCGAAGATCGATGTGGAGCCGATCGTTTCGCAGCCGCTTCCAGGCTACGTGCCGGCAGACTACTCCTTTACGATTCAGCCGGGTGAGCTGAAGGCTGGAGAAGAAGATCGCATCTCTACCTCTCCGATTCAGCTGACACTCGTGCCGAAAAATTGGATTGCGGGGAAAGGCGTTGGACTTCTGTATGTGAACGAGACCAACAATACGCTCGATCCGTTGCTGGGTACGAGAAATGCACAAGGACAATGGGTCTACGAAGTCAATTCCTACGGGAAGTACGTGCCGTACTATCTGGATAATGTGGGACCAGCGTTCACTGACATTACCAACCACCCTGCTAAAAACGAAATCACGTACATGGCAGATCAAGGCTATGTGAAGGGCTTGACCGACACCACATTCGGCCCGGAGGCTTCTCTGACCCGTGCGCAGTTTGTCGCTTTGCTCGCGCGTACGTTTGATTGGCAGCTGCCGTCTGCGCCAAAGCTAAGCTTCAAGGATAAAGTGCCTTCCTATGCACAAGGAGCTGTGCAGGTTGCTGTTTCCAAAGGCTTGGTGAAGGGATACGGAGATAATACCTTCCGTCCAGACCAGCCGGTGACGCGTGCGGAAGCAGCCGTGATTCTCGATCGTCTCGTAAATAAAAAGGGAGCCACTAAAACCGTTGGGGATAAAGGAACATGGCCTACGTGGGCAGCTTCCTCGATCAACAACATGGTCGGGCTCGGTCTGATGGATCCGGTCAGCAACAAATTCCAGCCGAACAAGGCAACGACCCGTGCAGTGTGTGTCGTGGCTCTGTACCGGATTTTGCAGCAAACGAAATAAGCAGGAAATACCCAAAAAAAGGACCTAGTTTCTCCTCAGGGAGCGACAAGGTCCTTTTTTTGTTGCCAAACGAAGGAAAAAGGCTTTGCGAAAATATGTTAACCAAATTAAAATACAAGTTAACAAATAAGTGTTAACGAAGGAGGTTATCAAGTTGCTATATTCACCTGAGGAGCTGGCCGCCAAGAACAAGCGGTATTTGTGGCATCCATTTACGCAGATGAAAGACTACATGGAAGACGAGCCCCTCATCATTGCCCGAGGAAAAGGAATCAAGCTGTTTGATGTGCATGGAAAGGAATACTACGATGGCTTTTCGTCTGTGTGGTTGAATGTGCACGGCCACAACGTCCCGGAGCTGAATCAAGCCATCATCGAGCAGCTCGATCAGGTCGCGCATTCAACTTTGCTTGGTATGGCGAATGTGCCGTCCATATTGCTGGCAGAGGAGCTGGTACGCCTCGCTCCGGAAGGCTTGACCAAAGTGTTTTACTCAGACAATGGGGCTACCGCTGTGGAAATCTCCTTGAAAATGGCTTTCCAGTATTGGCAAAACAGTGGGATGCACGAGAAGAAGTCTTTTATCACCATGAGCAATGCCTATCACGGAGATACGATCGGTGCTACGAGTGTAGGGGCAATCCCGCTCTATCATCAGATCTACAAGCCATTGCTATTTTCGCCTCATGTGATTCCATACCCGTATCCATACCGGGATGGCGGCGATGAGGCTGCGGTAAAGAGCACACTCGACAGACTGGAGCAGCTGCTACAGGAAAAAGGGACGGAAATCGCTGCCATGATTGTGGAGCCGGTGGTGCAGGGCGCGAGCGGGATGATCATCATGCCGGATGGCTGCTTACGGCAGATCGCGGAAATGCTCCAGGCGTACGATGTGCTGCTCATTGCCGACGAAGTAGCGACTGGCTTTGGCCGTACGGGGAAGATGTTTGCTTGCGAGCATGATGGGGTAACGCCAGACATCATGGCTGTGGCAAAAGGGCTGACTGGTGGCTATCTGCCGGTAGCCGCTACAGTGGTCAAAGAAAAAGTGTATGCGGCTTTTTATGCCGACTACGAGGAGCAAAAAACGTTCTTCCACGGGCATTCGTTTACTGGCAATCCGTTGGGATGTGCAGTCGCCTTGGCTAATCTGCGCTTGATGGAGGAGGGGCGGCTCGTAGAGGGTACCGTACAAAAGGCAAAATATCTCGCCGAGCTGCTGCTCCCTATGGCAGAAGAGGCCCATGTGGGGGACATCCGCCAAAAAGGGATGATGGCAGGCATTGAGCTCGTGCGGGATAAGGGGACAAAGGAGCCGTTTCACTGGAACGAGCGCATTGGAGTTCGCGTCTGCAAGCTGGCCCGGGAAAAAGGACTGTTGACGCGTCCATTGGGCAACGTGATCGTGTTCATTCCTCCGCTCGCTTCTACCTGTGAGGAGCTGCGTGACATGGTCCGCATTCTCGAGGCGTCGATCAAGGAGGCAACCTCGGCGACAAAGGAGGGATCGGTATGAACGAACAGAGATGTGCCGGCTTATTCATCGCCGGTACCGATACAGGGGTAGGGAAAACGATTGTCACGGCTGGCCTGGCAGCTGCTTTGCGCGAGGATGGATTGGAAATCGGCGTCTGGAAGCCCGTGATGTCCGGAGCCCTAGCGCATGAGGACGGAAGCGATGCAGCCTTTCTTCATACTTTCTCCGGGGTTGCAGATCTGCCTGACGAGATCGCTCCTCTCGTCTTTCCACAGCCACTCACTCCACTGCTGGCAGCTAGAGCTGCAAACCATGAGCTTACGATGGAGCAAGTCCTGCAGGGAGGGGAGCTTCTGAAGAAAAGACATCGATTTTTGCTGGTAGAGGGAGCGGGGGGACTCGCTGTTCCCCTCACCGAGACGGAAATGATGATCGATCTGGCGAGGAAGCTTGGGCTTCCGCTGTTGCTGGTAGCAAGAGATGGCCTAGGAACCATCAATCATACGCTGCTGTCAGTCTGGTATGCCCGAGAACAAGGCGTGCCTGTCGCTGGTGTCCTGCTAAACGAGGCAGATGCAGATTTTGCCGACGACGCCAGTAAGGCGAGCAACGCGAGCATGATTGAACGCTATGGGCAAGTCAAGGTGTGGGGAAGCCTTCCCAGATTGAGGAAGCCGCTCTCTCGTCCGGACCTGATTGCGGCCATACGCCAGCATGTAAATTTGGGGGCCATTGCCGCTCATATTCTGGGAGAAGAGGGGACACGATGATCGATTGGATGAGCTACGCAAAGAAAGCGATACATAACGAAATGCTGACGCGCGAGGAAGCGCTTCACGTGCTGCAGGCACAGGACGACGAGCTATTGCCGCTGCTGCACGCGGCTTTCCAGGTCAGGCGTCATTTTTTTGGCAAAAAGGTAAAGCTGAATATGATTCTAAACGCCAAAAGCGGTCTATGCCCGGAGGATTGTGGATACTGCTCACAATCGATCGTATCTAACGCTCCTGTAGCGAAATACACGCTGCTGGACAAGGAAACGCTGCTGGCAGGTGCCAGAGAAGCGCTGAACCGCAAAGCAGGGACGTATTGCATCGTGGCTTCCGGACGAGGACCGACGGAAAAAGAGCTGGCGCAGGTCATCGAGGCGGTAGAGGAAATTCGCGAAACGATGCCCCTGAAGATTTGTGCTTGTCTGGGGATTCTGAGCGAAGAGCAGGCCACGCGATTACAGGCAGCAGGTGTGCATCGCTACAACCACAATCTCAATACGAGCCGTTCCCATTACGGGGACATTACGACCACGCATACGTACGATCAGCGGGTAGAAACCGTCGATACGGTGAAAAAAGCAGGGATGTCCCCGTGCTCCGGTGTCATTATCGGGATGGGAGAGAGCGAAGAGGAAATCGTGGAGATGGCGCAGGCATTAAGAGAGCTGGATGCCGACTCGATTCCTGTCAATTTTTTAAATGCAATCCCGGGGACCCCCCTCGAAGCTTATGGACGGACACCTGCTAGAAAAGCACTCAAGGTGCTCGCCTTGTTCCGCTTTCTCTGTCCCACCAAAGAAATTCGTGTGGCAGGAGGAAGAGAAGTCAACCTGAGGTCCTTGCAGCCACTCGCGCTGTATGCAGCCAATTCGTTATTTGTAGGTGATTACTTGACGACTCCAGGGCAGGAAATTGCGACGGACCATCAGATGATCGAGGATCTGGGGTTTGAAATCGAGCTGTGTGCGCTTTAGGAAGGTGTTCGAAATGCTAGATCGATACGCTTGGCTGGATGAAGATTATGAGCGATTGGAAAAACAGGCGCTGACTAGGCAAATACGCAGCGTGGATGCTGTGCTGGGAGATCGAGGTGCATGGATCCGGGTTGAAGGCAAAACGCTGTTGAATCTATCGTCCAACAATTATCTGGGACTTGCCCATGATGCGCGGTTGAAAGCGGCAGCGATGGAGGCGATCGAGCTGTGGGGGACGGGAGCGACTGCTTCCCGTCTCGTTACAGGCAGCTGCGCCTTATATACCGAGCTGGAGCAGCGACTGGCAGCGTGGAAAGAGCGTGAAGCCGCTTTGGTGTTCGCGAGCGGCTATCAGGCGAATACGGGCGTCATCTCCGCTTTGGTCGGCCGGGGAGATGCCGTATTCAGTGATCGCCTCAATCATGCCAGCATCGTGGATGGAATTGTCCAAAGCCGTGCCGAGCATTACCGCTATCGTCACAATGATCCCGAGCATCTGGCGTATTTGCTGGAGAAGCACAAGGGAGCTCGCCGAAAACTGATCGTGACAGACACGGTCTTTTCGATGGATGGTGATACAGCTTTGCTACCCGATCTGGTTGGCTTGCGGGCTCGCTATGGGGCATTGCTGATGGTAGACGAGGCTCATGCAGGAGGTGTGCTTGGAGAGCGTGGAGAAGGGCTCTGTCACGCCCTAGGGCTGCACAGGGAGATCGATGTGATCATGGGGACGTTCAGCAAAGCGTTTGGGGCATACGGAGGCTATATTTGCGCTGATCATAGCGTGGTTCGATATCTTGCTACCAAATCTCGACCGCTCATCTATTCGACAGCCCTGCCGCCGGCGGTGATTGCTTCCGTGCTAACAGCATTGACCATTGTGATGAAGGACGCAGAGAGGCGAAAAAGTCTGCAGGCAAAGGCGAAATGGCTCCGCGAACGGCTGGCCTCGTACGGCTTTTCCGTAGGGGAGGGAGATACTCCCATCATCCCGTTGATCATCGGCGATAACGAAAAAACACTTCGCTACAGCCGCAAGCTGGAGGAAATGGGGATCGCTGCCGTCGCGATTCGTCCGCCTACTGTGCCAGCGGGGACTTCGCGGATCCGTCTCACTGTGATGGCGACACATACCTGGGCAGAGCTGGAATGGGCAGCCGACCAACTGCAGAGTATCCGGGCCGATCTGGAAGGAGGGATCGGGTAAATGGCAATCCAAACCGTCTTACTGTGGCTGACGGGCTGGGGGATGTCCAACGACCTTTGGCACCCGATTCAGGCGCGATTTCCTACCTGTCATCACGTCACACCCGACTTCACGCGCGCGACGTATCCAAAAGATTTTATGGCAGTGATTGAAAAGGAAGTAAGAGCGATCGGCAGCGGAAGGCTGTTCGTGATTGGATGGTCGATGGGAGGCATGCTCGCCCAGCGTCTCGCCGCAAACGCACCTCTCCATGGCATGGTTCTGATCAGTACAGGGAGCAGATTTGTTCGACCGAAAGAAGAACGGAGCAAAGGATGGCCCGTGGCTTCGCTGCTGAGAATGGAGCGCGAACTGATTGAAAATAGAGAGCGTGTGTGGGGAGATTTTTTCGAGAGTATTGCTACCGAAAAGGAGAGAAGAGAGAAGAAGGACACGTTTCTGGAATTGCGGGTAAACCAATGGTCCACTGAAGCGCTTTTGGCGGGACTCGCCTACTTGCGAGAAGAGGACTGCGGCCAGCTATGCCGCTCTTTGGACGTACCGGTGACGATCATACATGGAAAGAACGATGCGATCTGGCCGTTTGCAGCAGGAGCGGAATTGGTGGAGAGCCTACCTCAAGCGGAGCTGGTGCCAATAGAGGACAGTGGTCATGCACCGCCCATTTTTTATCCGGAAATCGTAACACTTGCTGTGCAGAGGATGGTGGAGAGTGATGGAGAAGGCAAGGCTTAAAAGCCGGTTCAGCCAAAAGGCGAGCAGCTATGATCGCTACGCGCTTGTTCAAAAGGAGATGGCAGGCCAGCTGCAAAAGCTTACATGCGCGGCGGTAGAACCGGATCGAGTCGCGAGGCTATTGGAGGTGGGATGCGGCACAGGGGGGCTCACACGGATGCTCCGCAGATATTTTGCCGAGTCCGCCTATCAGTCGATGGACATCGCACGAGGAATGCTGGAGCAGGCAGAGCATAACCTCCAGGCTGAAGGCATGGCTTGCGAGTTTCTGCATGCTGATATCGAAGAATGGGTCTGGGAGCAGCCCCCTGAGACGTACGATCTGATCGTGTCCGGTGCCTGCTTTCAATGGCTCGCTCATCCGGCAAAGACTTTAAGGGGCATCGCAAAGCTGCTTCGCCCGGGGGCGCCGCTTCTTTTTTCGACTTTCGGACCAGCGACTTTTCAGGAGCTTCATGCTTCGTTCGGGTATGCGCATCGTTGTCTAGGGCAGAATGAGGTTCGTCACGGTTTATCGTTTGTCTCATCTGAGCAGTGGGAGCGCATGCTAAGAGATGCTGGTATGGAGGACATTCGCACTACCACGCGAAAAGCAGTGTTATCCTATCCCTCCGTTGTCGAGTTTCTGCATGCGGTCAAATCAATAGGGGCAAATGCGAGCCAGGAAAGAGAGAAAGGATTGGGGCAAAGAAAGCTTTTGGCTGAGATGATCGGTTACTATGAACGAACATATGCCTTCGATCACGGCATTCCGGTCACATACGATTTGCTTTATATTCAAGCAAGTCGAAGCAGGAATCTGAGCACAAACATGGAATCATAGGAAAGTTGGCTAACATGATTATTCCGGGGAGTGTTTGAATATGAGTCAAAGAGAAATCGTTATTGCGAGTGCTGTCCGCACTGCTATAGGGAGCTTTCAAGGCACGCTGTCTGGTGTAAGCGCTACAAAACTGGGAGGAATCGTGCTTGAAGCAGCTCTGGAGCGGGCAGGGGTACCCAAGGAAGCTGTGGACGAAGTCATCATGGGAAACGTACTCCAGGCTGGTCTGGGTCAAAATCCTGCACGTCAAGCTTCCATCCAAGCTGGTTTGGCAAATGAAGTTCCTTCCCTGACCATTAACAAAGTGTGCGGTTCAGGTCTGAAAGCAGTACATCTGGCCGTTCAGGCGATTCTCAGCGGTGATTCTGAAGTGGTACTCGCAGGTGGCATGGAAAACATGAGCCAGGCGCCGTACCTTTTGGAAGGCGCACGCAACGGCTATCGCATGGGAGATCAAAAAGTAGTAGATTCCATGATTCGCGACGGCTTGTGGTGTGCTTTCAACGACTATCACATGGGGATCACGGCAGAAAATCTTTGCAGCAAATACGAGATTGGCCGCGACGAGCAGGACGAATTTGCCGCATGGAGCCAGCAGAAGGCGCAGAAGGCGATTGAAACCGGCCGCTTCCAGGAAGAGATCGTCCCCGTGGCCATTCCGCAGAGAAAAGGCGATCCTGTCCTATTCGCTGTGGATGAATTCCCGCGTGCAGGCGTTACCGCAGAAGCGCTGGGCAAGCTGAAGCCAGCCTTTAAAAAAGACGGTTCCGTCACTGCGGGCAACGCTTCGGGAATCAATGACGGCGCAGCTGCTCTCTTGATTATGACTAAAGAAAAGGCTGACGAGCTTGGCGTCAAGCCGTTGGCGCGCATCATCGCCAACGCCAGCGCTGGTGTAGATCCGAGCATTATGGGCTACGGACCGGTTCCGGCTACCGAGAAGGTATTGAAGAAAGCGGGCTTGTCTATTGCTGACATCGACCTGATCGAGGCGAACGAAGCGTTTGCTGTTCAATCCTTGTCCGTTGGAAAAGCACTCGGCTTCGATTCGGAGAAGGTAAATGTGAACGGAGGAGCGATTGCTTTGGGGCATCCGATCGGTGCAAGCGGCGCCCGAATTTTAGTTACCCTTATTCACGAATTACATAAGCGTGAAGGGGTAAAATATGGGTTAGCGACTCTTTGCATTGGCGGCGGACAGGGAGTAGCGACGGTCATTGAGAAACTGTAGTATTTTCAATAGTTTTCAATTGTGAACGCTTTGTGTACAGAACGGGTCGAACGTTGACAAAGGGAATAATCTTTCGTTAATATGGATGAGGGCAAAGGGGCGCTTGACACCTGCCCTCTCCTTATGTTTGAAAGGAGAATGTCCTGTGTCGAAAATTGATAATCCATGGCGAGCCATCACACTGGTTACTTTAATTGGTGTCGATATGGCAATTTGTGTGATTGCAGGGGTATTTCTGGGTAAATATCTGGATGGCCTTTTCGCTTCCAATCCGCTGTTTTTGATGATTGGATTGCTCGCAGGATTAGGTATAGGCGTGTACAGCGTCTACCGCATCATTCGCGGGTACCTCTAGGGAGATGGGACATGCAAACGTTTACTTTGGCTATGCGAGCCACTTTTCGCTATGCCTTTTTCTGTATGGCGATAGCTGCGATACTCTGGGCAGTGTTGCCATCGTATCGATTCTTTTTGCAGGGCCTTCTTTTAGGGATGGTCTGCAGTCTCGTGAATGGAACTGTCCTCTTCAGCAAAACCTGGCGTATCGGTCAGATGGCTGTCGATCCAAGTGTACGGCCTAAAGGGACTGGCATGCTACAACGCCTCATCGTCGCGGGGTTTGCTGTCTTCCTGACGATGCGATTCCCTCATTTATTTGGACTTGCTGGCGTTTTGATAGGGTTGTTCCTCTTTCAGGCTCTTAGTTTCCTTTTTGTGTATCGCTCCTTTAAATAGATATCTGCATTTCTTTTTTACATGTATGCGAAAAACTACTCGCGCGGAAGAAAGGGGTGAAATACATGCATTATTCTCTGCGATTTGAATGGTTGGGCATGGTATTTGACATCTCCACTATTCTCATGATTCTGGTAACCTCTCTGGTGGTACTCTTCATGTGTATCGGTATGACCCGCAAGCTGACCTCCGCTACTCCAGGCGGCACGCAAAACGTGATGGAATGGATTGTGGACTTTGTCACCGGTATTACTAAGAGCTACATCACACCGAAGAAAGCTGCGGGTTTTGTCTCCTTGGCGCTCACGTTGTTCCTGTACATCTTCTTGGGGAACCAATTGGGACTTTTGTTCAACGTGAACACGGCTCACCACAATAGTCATGGCCAAGAGGTAAGCCAAGGTTTCATCGACATGCTGACTGTTTCCACTAGCAATGAAATGAAACAACAAAAGCTGGAAAAAGTAACGGAAGAGTTGAACTCTACCGATCCGCATGCACACGGTGTGGTAATTAGTTGGTGGAAATCGCCTACCGCGACGCCGAGCGTTACCTTCGCTTTGGCACTCATCGTTCTTCTATACTCTCACTATCTGGGAATCAAGAAGAGCTTTGGCGGTTGGCTGAAACATACATTCCTGAACCCGATTCACATTCTCGAGGAGTTCATCATTAAGCCGTTGACGCTTCCTTTGCGTCTATTCGGTAACATCTTTGCGGGTGAGGTTTTGATCGCCTTCCTGCTGAGTGTAGGAATCTTCGGTAGCATCCCGCTGTTTATCTGGCTGGGTTACTCCGTATTCGTAGGTTCCGTACAAGCGTTCATTTTCACGACGCTTGCAATGGTGTACCTCTCGCAGCAAGTGAACGAAGATCATTAATCGGCAATTTCCGTATTTCATTCTTTTTTACAACACTAAGGAGGTTTTTAAACAATGGAAGGTTTGGCTCTTGCAATCGGTATCGTATTTGGTCTTGCTGCTCTTGGCGCGGCAATCGGTAACTCCCTGGTAATCTCTCGTACAATTGAAGGCGTAGCTCGCCAACCTGAAGCGCGTGGTAACCTGATGGGTCTCATGTTCCTGGGTCTTGGTCTGGTAGAGGCAGTTCCGATCATCGCTGTAGCGATCGGTTTCATCCTCTTTGGTCGTCTGTAAGCGAGCAACGGAAACGATAGGCGGGCGCTTGTTACCCGCCTCTATTTTTGGAAGAAACGGTTTTATGAATCCGTGAAGATACATCTTTCTTTTCGCAGGAAGGAGTGAAACGAATGCTCGACTTTGGAGCTGTATCCCTGGAATGGGGAACGCTATTAACCCAAGCAATTGTATTCTTGTTGTTGTTGCTGGCTGTTCGTAAATTCGCCATGGGCCCGATCGTGGGCATGATGGAAAAACGCCGTCAGCATATCGCAAATGAAATCTCCTCGGCTGAGCAGGGCCGCAAAGAAGCGGAAGCACTGCTCGCTGAGCAACGTCGTGTACTGGATGAAGCACGCGCTGAATCCAAAGCGATCATCGACCGTGCTGCAAAGCAAGCGTCTGATGAAGCTAGCAAAATCGTAGCGGAAGCTCAAGCTGCTTCCGAGCGCATGAAAGCTGATGCAAGTGCTGAACTGGCTCGTGAAGTAGAAAAAGCGAAGCTGGAACTGCGTGAGCAAATGACTAGCCTTTCCGTACTCTTGGCTTCCAAGATCATCGAGAAAGAACTGGACGAAGCTGCGCAAAAGTCTACTGTTGACAAATTTCTCGCTCAAGTGGGAGATCGCCTATGAGTAGCGCTGTAGGAAAACGTTATGCTCGCGCTCTCTTCGATGTAGCGAGCGAGCGTGGCAAGATCGATCAGGTAGAAGCAGACCTCGGTGCGATCGTGCAAGCTGTCGAGCAGAATGCCGATCTGAGCAAGATCATGCATCATCCGCACATTGCTGCTGATGCAAAAATCAAGCTGGTAGACGAACTGTTCAAAAGTCATGTAGGGGAAGAAAGCTTTAATTTCCTCCGCGTACTGATTGAAAATGGACGGGAAGCGGAGCTGGCGGCGATTTACAGTTCCTTTGTGAAGCTGGCGAACGACGCACGTGGCATCGCGGATGCGATCGTGACGAGCGCGAAACCGCTCACATCTGAAGAACAAGCAGAGTTGGCTGAGAAGTTCGGTCAAACCTTGAATAAAAAATTGCGTTTGATGGCAGTGGTAGACCCAGCAATCCTCGGAGGCATCGTGATCAAGATCGGTGACCGTCTGTATGATGGCAGCCTGAAAACGAAGTTGGAAACCTTTGCGCATCAAGCGTAAAGCTGGCAGTACCTCTACTAAGAAGTTGGATGAATGGGGTGAATGTAAGTGAGTGCAATCAGACCAGAAGAGATTAGCTCCCTCATCAAAGAGCGGATCGCTAACTTTAAATCTGAAATCGAAGTTGTGGATGTAGGCACAGTCATCCAGGTAGGTGACGGTATCGCCCGCGTTCACGGTTTGGAAAAGGCCATGCAAGGGGAGCTCCTCGAGTTCCAAAATGGCGTAATGGGTATGGTACTCAACTTGGAAGAAGACAACGTGGGTGTCGTTATTATGGGACCTTTCCGCGACATTAAGGAAGGCGATACTGTAAAACGTACCGGCCGCGTAATGGAAGTTCCAGTTGGAGAAGGAATGCTCGGCCGCGTAGTAAACCCACTGGGTCAACCAATCGATGGCCAGGGTCCTATCGCAAACAACGGTTTCCGCCCGATCGAGAGCCCAGCTCCTGGTGTTATGGCGCGTAAATCCGTACACGAACCACTCCAAACAGGTATCAAAGCGATCGACGCGATGATCCCGGTTGGTCGTGGACAGCGCGAGTTGATCATTGGTGACCGCCAAACTGGTAAAACAGCTGTGGCGCTCGACACGATCATCAACCAAAAAGGTCAAAACATGATTTGTATCTACGTAGCAATCGGTCAAAAGCAGTCCACTGTTGCTAACATCGTAGAAACTCTGCGTAAAGCAGGCGCTCTGGAATACACCATCATCGTATCCGCTACAGCTTCTGACCCAGCTCCGATGCTGTACCTGGCTCCTTACACTGGCGTAACCATGGGTGAATACTTCATGTACAAAGGACAACATGTCCTCTGCGTATACGATGACCTGTCCAAACAGGCTTCTGCATACCGCGAGATGTCCCTGTTGCTCCGCCGTCCTCCAGGTCGTGAGGCTTATCCTGGTGACGTATTCTACTTGCACTCCCGTTTGCTGGAGCGCGCTGCGAAACTGTCCGATGAATTGGGTGGCGGTTCTATTACAGCTCTTCCTTTCATCGAAACACAAGCAGGCGATATCTCCGCTTACATTCCTACCAACGTGATCTCCATCACGGACGGTCAGATCTTCCTGGAGACAGACTTGTTCAACGCAGGTCAACGTCCAGCGGTGAATACCGGTCTTTCCGTATCCCGTGTAGGTGGTTCCGCGCAAATCAAGGCGATGAAAAAGGTAGCAGGTCCACTCAAGCTTGAGTTGGCTCAATACCGTGAGCTCGCTGCTTTCGCTCAGTTCGGTTCCGATCTGGACAAAGCAACCCAAGCTCGTCTGACCCGTGGTGAGCGCTTGATGGAAATCATGAAACAAGGTCAATTCGATCCAATGCCTGTTGAGAAGCAAGTTGCTTCTATCTATACAGCTACAAAAGGTTTCCTGGATGACATTCCAGTTGGCGACGTAGGCCGCTTTGAGAAGGAGCTTCTGTCCTATCTGGATTCCAACAAACCGCAATTGTTGGAGCATATCCGGACTACGAAAGAGCTTCCAGATGAAAAAGAATTCAACGCAGCGATCGAAGAGTTCAAAAAAGGCTTTTCGGTAACTCGCTAATCGCGAACGATTGACATCAGATGCATGCCGGGCGCTCTCGCTCGGCCATGCGTCCTCAAGGTGGTGAAAACGAGTGGCTAAAGGAATACGTGAGATTCGACGCAGTATCAAGAGTACCAAAAATACGCGCCAAATCACGAAAGCGATGAAAATGGTGGCAGCTGCAAAGCTTCGCCGCAACCAGGAGAAAGCAGAAGCGGCACGTCCGTACGCTGACAAAATCCAGGAAGTGATTTCTAGCATTGCGAGCGGCAACACTGGTTCCAAGCACCCAATGCTCCAATCCCGTCCTGTGAAAAAAACTGGTTACATCGTCATCACTTCCGACCGTGGTCTTGCAGGTGGCTACAACGCAAACATGCTTCGCGCTGTAGTCAATACCATTGCTGAAAAGCACAAGTCCAAGGATGAGTATGGCATTTTTGTTATCGGACGCAAAGGTCGCGATTTCTTCCGTAAACGTAATTACTCGGTGATGGAAGAGGTTACGGGTCTGCCAGCCAGCCCATCCTTTGGCGATATCAAGAAAATTGCAGGCGCGGCAGTCCAAATGTTCGCGGATGAGCAAATCGACGAGCTGTACCTCTGCTACAACAAGTTCCAGAGTGCAATTTCGCAAATACCTACCGTAAAACGCTTGCTGCCGTTGGAGGCTCCCGAGAGCACAAACGACCGCAAAATGAATTACGAGTATGAGCCGTCCTCGGAAGAAGTACTGGCCGATCTGCTGCCAAAATATGCGGAGACACTGGTATACAGTGCGCTTCTGGAAGCGAAGGCTTCCGAAGAAGGTTCCCGTATGACTGCAATGGGCAACGCGACAGATAACGCAACGGACATGATCAACCGTTACACGTTGATTTACAACCGTGCCCGTCAGGCAGCCATTACTCAAGAGATTTCCGAGATCGTCGCAGGTGCAAACGCACAGGCGTAATGGCAGCGAATAGCTCCCAATTCAGCTTTACAGGAGGGAAGAAGTAAGATGGCGAATGGACGCGTGGTTCAGGTAATGGGTCCGGTTGTTGACATCGAGTTCGATCGTGGACACCTGCCTGCCATTTACAATGCGATCAAGATTCAACATAAAGCACAAAGCGCTGGCGAGCGCGACATCGACTTGACCGTTGAGGTTGCGACTCACCTGGGTGATAACATGGTTCGTACCGTAGCAATGTCTTCTACCGACGGTTTGGTTCGCGGTATGGAAGCAGTTGATACTGGTGCAGCTATTTCCGTTCCAGTAGGTGCAGTAACTCTCGGACGCGTATTTAACGTACTCGGCGAACCGATTGACCTGCAAGAGATTGGTCAAGTAGATCGTCGTGACCCAATTCACCGCAAAGCTCCTGAGTTCGTTGAGCAAGCGACTACTGTTGAAATCCTTGAAACAGGAATCAAGGTTATTGACCTGTTGGCTCCTTACATCAAGGGTGGTAAGATCGGTCTGTTCGGTGGTGCGGGTGTAGGTAAAACCGTTACTATTCAAGAGCTGATCAACAACATCGCACAAGAACACGGCGGTATTTCCGTATTCGCTGGTGTAGGTGAGCGTACCCGTGAAGGTAACGACCTGTACCACGAGATGAAAGACGCAGGCGTTCTGCCGAAAACCGCGATGGTATTCGGACAAATGAACGAACCACCTGGTGCACGTCTTCGTGTAGCACTGACCGGTTTGACCATGGCGGAATATTTCCGTGATGAAGAAGGCCGCGACGTACTCTTGTTTATCGACAACATCTTCCGCTTTACCCAAGCGGGTTCTGAAGTATCCGCTCTCCTCGGCCGTATGCCATCCGCGGTAGGTTACCAACCAACATTGGCTACCGAAATGGGTCAGCTGCAAGAGCGTATTACTTCCACGAAAAAAGGTTCCGTAACGTCTATTCAAGCGATCTACGTACCAGCGGATGACTATACTGACCCGGCTCCTGCTACTACGTTTGCTCACTTGGACGCTACGACTAACCTGGAGCGTTCCATCGCTGAGTTGGGTATCTTCCCTGCGGTAGACCCACTCGCATCCACTTCCCGTGCTCTGTCCCCGGACGTTGTAGGTCAAGAACACTACGATGTAGCACGTGGCGTACAAAAAATCCTGCAACGATATAAAGAGTTGCAAGATATCATTGCAATCTTGGGTATGGACGAATTGAGCGATGAGGACAAGCAAGTAGTTGGGCGTGCACGCCGCATTCAACGTTTCCTGTCCCAATCCTTCCACGTTGCCGAGCAATTTACCGGTAACCCTGGTCAATACGTTCCACTGAAAGATACAGTTCGTAGCTTCAAAGAAATCCTCGAAGGTAAGCACGACCACCTGCCAGAGGGCGCGTTCCTGTATGTTGGTACGATTGAAGAAGCGGTAGAAAAAGCGAAGTCCATGGCGTAAGACACCCTGGAAAGGGGAGACCAGTAAGTGAGCAAGATGACAGTTGAAGTCGTAACTCCTGAACGGGTTGTCTACAGCGGTCAAGCTGAAATGGTCATCGCCCGCGGTGTAGTAGGGGATCTCGGTATTTTGCCGAATCACATGCCGCTGGTGAGCCCGCTGAAAACAGCGCCAGTTCGGATCAAAACAGAAGGCGAAAAAGAAGTGAAGATGGCAGTGAGCGGCGGCTTCATGGAAGTGCGCGGCGACAAGGTAACCATCCTCGCTGAAACGGCTGAATTGCCAGGTGACATCGATGTAGAACGTGCGCAGGCTGCAAAAGGCCGTGCGGAAAAGCGTTTGTCCGAGAAGTACCCTGACCTTGACTTCCAAAGAGCAGAGCGTGCCCTGCAACGTGCGATGGCTCGTCTCGACGTAACGAAGTAAGCAGCAAGAAGCTGGAATCCCCGCGGCCATGTGGTTGCGGGGATTTTTCGTACGAATTGAATGAACTGGAACTGTTTGGGGGCATGATATTTCCAGTTGGTAATTGCCTGTGGTTTCTGTGTATAATAGACCTAATGCCCTGCCGACAAGCGTAATTGTAAGGATGACATCGGGATGAAGCGGCATTGGCTATTGGGGAAAAAGGAGAGTAGTAGTGATGCAAACCATTCGCGATATCCGCCAGAGCAACGAAGGCGTAGTAATTCCCAGCAGCTATACAGCAAACGGCTGGTCTAGTGTGCTGTCTCATGAGATGAATGTATTGTTCCAAGCGTTTTGCTATGTAACAACCAAATATGAAACAAAAGCAGAAATGGAAGCGGCTTTGAAGGGGTTTAAAGCTCTGGAAGGCACATTCACTGCTCCTGTAAAAAAACAGTTCAAATCCGAAGAAGACTACAACGGCTACGTGAACCTCTTGAACCGTTTCAAGGCGTTTTTGAGCCGTTCCAACTATGAGTATCCGACTTCTCTGGAAGAAGCGGTTGCTCTCTTCGAAAAATGGGGCCTGGTCATCGATAAAGGCGATGTTTGGGACGTACCGGTTTATCCGTTCCCGGACGCTGCTGATCTGTTCCAATTGAACGAAGCAGAAACATTGGCTCTGGCACATGTGAAGCTCGAGGCATTGGTTCATCCGATCTTTAGCCGCTTGATCATGATGCTTCATGAGAGAGACGAAAACAGCTTCACGCTCTCGAAAGCTGAGCTGAAAAGCATGCTCAACACGAACGACGAAATGCTGGCTGAGGTTTTGATCAAATTGACGCCATATATGGAAAAAGCAGTAGAAGGCATTCTGGAGATTCCAGAAGATGAGAGCATGACTTTCACCGTTGTGTGGGAGCGTGTATACGAGGATTTCCTCGGAGAGCAGTTCTCGAAAAACGTGCAATAAAGCCAACAAGGGTGATCGGACAAGCCGATTGCTTTGGGCATCAAGGTTTGAAGAGTGGACCCAGAGAAATTTCTCTGGGTTTTTTCCTATATATGGATTTGTTTCGAGGCTTTCGTTAGACACTTATTGGGCGATTTGATATAATGATAAAGGTATTTTTTTCTATCTGGATCAGATTGTAGCACATGAAAAAGGGACGATTTGATTCAGGAGTTCTTCCAGTATCAGAGATGTCAACAGTCGTACCTACACCCGTATACTGCAGGCAGTACCCTTTGAGAGGAGTGTCGACTCCAGCAGAGGGCACGTAGTAAAGGATTCATACCTTGCACAGAGCGGAGGGAACGTGGGTGAATGACATTTATACCAACAATTATGTCATTGTCGCCATCTTTTTGATCCTTGGTGTGTTATTGCCCGTGGCTACTGTCAGTTTCATCGGTCCGCTGTTACGCCCAAAGAAACCAACACGGGAGAAGCAAACAACTTATGAAAGCGGTAACATTCCGGTTGGGGACAGTTGGGTACGCTTCAATGTGAAGTACTACATCTTTGCGCTCATGTTTGTGATTTTTGACGTAGAAACACTCTTTCTGTACCCGTGGGCCGTCGCTTACAACCAGCTAGGTCTGTTTGCCCTAGTCGAGATGGTCATCTTTATATCCTTGTTGGTAGTAGGTTTGATCTACGCGTGGAGAAAGAAGGTGCTGGAATGGAACTAGATCTGACAAGCATTGCGCCTGAACTGCAGGAGGAACTGGATCGCAACGTCATGTTTACGACGCTGGAGACGGTAAAAGGCTGGGTACGCAGCAACTCGCTGTGGCCATTGACATTTGGTCTCGCCTGTTGCGCGATTGAGATGATGGGAACAGGTGGAGCTCGTTATGACCTCGACCGTTTTGGTGTGATTTTCCGTGCTTCTCCACGCCAGTCAGACGTCATGATCGTGGCGGGGACGGTAACGAAGAAAATGGCGCCGTTATTGCGTCGTTTGTATGATCAAATGCCGGAGCCGAAATGGGTGATCGCCATGGGTTCCTGTGCGACGGCTGGAGGACCATACGTGCGGTCTTATAGCGTAGTAAAAGGGGTCGACCAGGTCGTTCCGGTTGACGTGTATATTCCAGGGTGCCCACCGAATCCGGCAGCGCTGATCTATGGCATCAACAAGCTGCAAGAAAAGATACGCTATGAGGCGAAGACTGGGAAGCAGGTGACCAGTCAATGAGCGAGGAGAAGCGCAGGCCAACGCCGGAAGAAAAGGCGCAGGCGGCAGCCGAGGCTCGTGCCAAAGCTGAAGCTTTGCGAAAATTAAGAGAACAGGAAGCAGCGGGGGAAGCTTCCCAGGAAGCAGCTTCGCAAATGGGAGAGCAAGGCGAGAATACTGCTCCAGAATCGCCCCCAGCTCCAGCCCCAGCGAAGCCAGTATCTGAGATGACCCCTGAGGAAAAGGCAGCAGCCAAGAAAGCGGCAGCAGCCGAGGCGTTGGCAAAGGCCCAAGCAGCAAAGGCAGCCAAGGATGCAGCCCAAGGCGGAGACACCGGTGAAGCAGGAGCAGATGCTGATGCCAAGGCGAAAGCAGCGGCTGCAGCTAAAGCAAAAGCGGCAGCCGCGGCTGCTGCGAAGGCAAAGGCAGCCAGGGAAGCAGGCGGGGACTCTGCAGACGCAGGTGGAGAGGATGCCAAGGCGAAGGCAGCGGCAGCCGCCAAAGCGAAAGCCGCCGCTGCAGCTGCAGCGAAAGCCAAAGGGGCGACTGGCGCAGAGGATTCTGGAGCCGATGCAGCACCAAAAGCTCCTTCCAAAAACCAGCCTTACCTGGACAAATACATTTCCCGATTGACAGAGGCGTTTGGCGCAGAAGTGTTGGAAGCCTCTTATATAAACGAACTAGCAAAAGAAGTGCCGACCCTCGTCATCACAAACGAGCGCTGGCATGAAGTGGCTCCATTTTTAAAAGAAGACGAGCAGCTGGGCTTCGACTATTTGTCCGATTTGCACGGTGTCGATTACGAGGACAGGATGGAGGTTTACTACCATCTGTATTCCTACAAAAATCGGCAAAGTGTGGCAGTGAAGGTCAAAACGAGCAGAGAGCAGTCCTCCGTTCCTTCTGTCATGAATGTTTGGCAGGGAGCGAATTGGAACGAGCGTGAGACTTTTGACCTTTTAGGTATTCATTTCCCGGGACATAGGGATTTGCGTCGAATTTTGCTGCCGGACGACTGGGTAGGCTACCCGTTGCGAAAAGACTATGTGCAATACGACGAGGAGGTTTAACGAATGAACCAGAACATCCTCACAACGCAAGTAGAAACCTCGCCGGATACAGGCATTCGCACGGAAGAGATGCTGTTGAACGTAGGACCACAGCATCCCAGTACGCATGGCGTTTTCCGCCTCGTCGTCAAAATCGATGGGGAAACGATTCGGGAAGCGATTCCTGTGATGGGATATCTGCATCGCGGCACAGAGAAGTTGGCGGAGAATCTCAATTACACGCAGATCATTCCTTATACGGACCGGATGGATTACGTATCAGCGATGACCAACAACTACGTTCTCTGTCATGCAGTCGAAACGATGATGGGATTGGAGATTCCTGAGCGAGCTCAATTTCTGCGATTGATTGCGATGGAGCTGAATCGTGTCGCCAGCCATTTGGTCTGGTGGGGAACGTATTTGCTCGATATCGGGGCGATGGGACCGTTCCTGTATGCTTTCCGTGATCGGGAAATGATTCTCGACCTGTTTAATGAGCTTTGCGGTGCGCGCATGACCTTCAACTACATGCGAGTGGGCGGAGTGAAATGGGATGCACCGCCAGGCTGGATCGAGAAGGCAAAGGATTTCGTGCAATACATGAAAAAAGAACTCCCGAGCTATCATCAGCTCGTGACGGGAAATGAAATCTTTATCAGTCGGATTAAAGGCATCGGGAAGTTTGATTCCAAGACCGCCCTGGACTATTCGCTTTCCGGTGTCATGCTGCGTTCAACCGGTATCAAGTGGGACATCCGCAAAGACGAGCCGTATTGCATCTACGACCGCTTTGAGTTCGACGTTCCGACGGCGACAGAGGGAGATTGCATGGCGCGTTACCACCTGCGTATGGCCGAGATCGAACAATCTCTTCGCATTCTTGAGCAGGCGCTCGATCAATTCCCTGCTGAGGGAGAGATCATCGGAAAAGTGCCGCGTGTCATTCGGCCGCCAGCAGGGGAAACGTACGTGCGAATCGAATCTCCACGTGGAGAAATCGGCTGTTACATCGCAAGCCAGGGCAAGGATAAGCCGTGGAGGCTGAAGTTCAGACGCCCTTCATTCACCAATCTGCAAATCTTGCCCAAATTGCTGGAGGGTGAAAACCTCGCCAACATGATCGCCATCCTGGGCAGCATCGACATCGTGCTCGGGGAGGTTGACTGTTAATGAGTACACTCTTGCAGCAAGCACCCTCATTGGGAAACACTATCTGGTTTATCTTAGCGGCAGTAGTCTTGCTTGCGGTCCTGCTGGGGTTTGTGACCTACGCCATTTACTTTGAGCGAAAAGTCATTGGGTGGATGCAGCTTCGGATTGGTCCAAACAGGGTAGGTCCTCTGGGACTATTGCAAACGGTAGCCGACGTGACCAAGCTTTTGCTGAAAGAAGATACACGTCCTCTGCACGCAGACAAAGCGCTGTTTACGCTAGCTCCTATTCTGGCATACGCGCCTGCATTTGCTGTATTGGCGGTGATGCCATTTACCGAGAGTATTCAGTTTGCTGACCTAGGGATTGGGCTTTTGTACTACATCGCTTTGTCCGGGATTACCGTCCTAGGGGTAATTACGGCAGGCTGGGCTTCGAACAACAAGTATTCGCTGATCGGGGGTCTCCGCTCCGCTGCGCAGATGATCAGCTATGAAGTTCCGCTGGTCATGTCCGTGGTAGGTATCGTCCTCATGACGGGCAGCATGAATCTCAGGGAAATTGTCGAGGCACAGCGGGATGTCTGGAATATCGTTCCGCAGTTTATCGGATTCGTTGTTTTCATTGTCGCTGCACAAGCAGAGCTGAACCGTACCCCGTTTGACTTGCCCGAAGCAGAGTCCGAGCTCGTCGCAGGTTACCACGTCGAGTATTCCGGCTTCCGCTTTGCGATGTTCATGCTGGCGGAGTACGTGTACATGTTTGGAATGGGGACGTTGATTACCATTCTGTTCTTGGGTGGCTGGCTGCCGATCCATCCCGCACTGAGCTTCATACCGGGAATTATCTGGTTCGTGCTGAAGTTTTCCCTCTATGTATTCTTCCAGTTCTGGTTGCGGGCCACCATGCCACGTATGCGTGTCGACCAGCTGATGTCGTTCGCCTGGAAAGTGCTCTTGCCCGTAGCGTTGTTCAACATCCTGCTCACAGCCGTCGTCATCTCTTATCAGAACGGCATGTTCTAATAAGGGAAGAGGCACATAGCTAGATGGATGGAAGGCACGTAGGCTCGCCAAGGATTGAAATGAGCGAGGCGAAGTTCTCAAAATCGAGGGGTGACACACATGCTAGGATTGGCCAAAGGCCTGGGATATACCTTTAAAAAGCTGACTGAGAAAAAAATAACGCATTTCTATCCGGATGTTCCTTTTCCCATGCCGCCTCGTTTTCGCGGCATCCAGCACTTTTCTCCGGAGAAATGCATTGTTTGCAATCAGTGCGCACGTATTTGTCCGACAGAATGCATCCAACTGACAGGCAAGCCCCATCCAGATCCCGATAAAAAAGGAAAGCTGATCGACACCTACGATATCAACTTTGAGCTCTGTATCCTTTGCGATTTGTGTACGGAGGTTTGCCCGACAGAAGCGATTGTGATGACCAACAACTTTGAGCTGGCTGCGTATAGCCGTGATGAGCTGTACAAGAACTTGAAATGGCTAGATGACAACAATACCAACGTCAGGGAGGAGAACTAGTGATGACAGGCGAATTCGTAGCCTTCTTTATTCTTTCTCTGCTGACGATTGGCGGAGCTGTCTTTATGATCAGCTTTACCCGAGTCGTTCACATGGTTATCTCTCTAGGTATTACCTTTATCAGTATTGCGGGCTTGTTCGTTCTCGTCGGAGCAGAGTTCGTGGGAGTCGCGCAGGTACTCGTCTATTCAGGCGCCATTTCCATTCTGATGCTTTTCGGGATCATGCTCACCAAGCACGATGCTTATGATGAGGGAACCGGACGCAAGTGGAAAAACAGGTTCATCTTGCTGTTTGTAGCACTTGTTTTCGCCCTGTTGTTCTGGGGGATTCAAAATACCGCTTGGCCGGCATCTCCGCCGCCTGCTGCATCTGGAGTGAGCAATGCGAAGGAGATTGGTCTGGTAGTCTTCACCGAGTACGTGATTCCGTTTGAGCTGGTATCCGTGCTTCTGCTGGTCGCTTTAATCGGAGCGATCATTATGGCAAAGAAGGAGGGGGATAACGAATGACGGTAAGCATTACCTCCTATCTGCTAGTCGCCTTGATTCTGTTTTGTGTCGGTCTGTATGGAGCCCTGACGAAACGAAATGCAGTCGTCGTTTTGTTGTCGATCGAGCTGATGCTGAATGCGGTGAACATCAATTTGGTCGCATTCTCGAAATACGGGCTGTACCCTTCCGTATCCGGGCAAATCTTCACGTTGTTTAGCATGACAGTCGCAGCTGCAGAGGTAGCGTTGGGATTGGCCATCTTGATTGCCTTCTATCGCAACAAGGCGACAGTGAACGTAGACGAAATGGATGAAATGAAACGATAAGATGGAAACCAGAAAAGGAGGACAAAGATGGATACTCTTCTGCACTACGCATGGCTCATCCCTCTGTTTCCGCTTCTAGCTTTCATCGTGATCGTTTCGTTTGGTCGCCAGTTGAAAGAAGGAGCTTCACTCGTCGGCATCGTGCTGACGGCAGTTTCGTTCGGGATAGCAGCGCTCATCTTCTGGGAGAGATTTCAGGGGGGAGCGGCAGATTATAAATTCGTTGTCGATTGGCTTCAGGTAGGAGATATCGTGATCAACATGGGCTATGAGGTCAATCAGCTCAATGCCATGATGCTGGTGATCGTGACACTGGTCAGCCTTTTGGTCCAGATCTACTCCAGAGGCTACATGCACGGGGACGATCGTTTCCCTGTGTTTTATCAGTATCTTGCTCTGTTTACCTTCTCCATGCTGGGACTGGTGATTTCGCCTAATCTCTTGCAGGTATACATTTTCTGGGAGCTAGTGGGTGTCTGCTCGTTCCTGTTGGTGGGCTACTATTTCTTCAAGCCGGAAGCAAAGGCAGCGGCAAAAAAGGCGTTCATCGTTACACGTGTGGGCGACCTTGGTCTGTTTATCGGAATCTGTCTTTTGTTCTGGTGGACTGGAAGCTTTGAGTACGATCAAATTTTTGAAAGTGTGGCACTTGGCAGGCTGGAGCCTTGGATGGTCACGCTGGCTGCGATTCTCATCTTCGTTGGAGCGGTTGGGAAGTCGGGGCAATTCCCGCTTCATACGTGGCTGCCTGACGCGATGGAAGGTCCGACTCCTGTATCTGCCCTGATCCACGCTGCAACCATGGTAGCAGCAGGGGTATACCTCGTGGCAGCGACTTATCCGGTATTCATCGCATCGGAGACAGCATTGACTGTGGTAGCTTACGTCGGTGGATTTACCGCTATCTTCGCAGCTTCCATCGGTCTGACGCAGCGGGATATCAAACGCGTTCTCGCCTATTCGACGGTCAGTCAGCTGGGTTACATGATGATGGCACTGGGCGTTGCGGGCGCTGCCGGTTATGTCGCAGGATCTTTTCACTTGATGACCCATGCCTTTTTCAAAGCGTTACTCTTCCTAGGAGCGGGTAGCGTCATCCATGCTGTACATACGCAGGATGTATTTGAAATGGGTGGTTTGTGGAAGAAGATGCCGATTACCGCACTCACTTTCTTGATTGGCTGCCTGGCGATTGCAGGGATCTTCCCATTTGCCGGTTTTTGGTCGAAGGAAGCGATCTTGGGCGCGGTGTACGGGGCGCACCGATACGATCTCTTGGTGCTGGCACTCGTGGCTGCTTTCTTCACCGCCTTCTACATGTTCCGTCTGTACTTCCTTACCTTTACTGGCGAGGCGCGTGGCAAGCATGAGGCGCATGAATCACCTTCCGTCATGACGGGTCCTTTGCTGGTGCTCGCTTTTCTCGCCATTGTGGCTGGGTTCGTCAATACGCCGTATGCACCGCTGCTGACGGATTGGCTGCTTGCTTCACCAACGGGCGATACCATTGCCAGCGTGTTTGGAGAAGGAAGTGAGCATGCTGCGGCTTGGCTGCAAGTTTTGGCTCTGGCTATTTCCTTCTTGGGTATCTTGCTTGCCTATCTGATGTACGGGCGAAAATCGATTCCTGCAGATTCCATACCGGAGACGTTGCCATGGCTCTATCGCCTCTCCTATCGCAAGTATTACGTGGATGAGCTCTACCATTACGTGTTCGTTCGACCCCTTGGATGGCTTGGCGTTTTCTTGAATGCCTTTGACAAGTACATCATAGATGGCTTGGTGGGACTGACGGCAAAGATTACCCAAGGGATCGGTGCCCTGCATGCACGAGTGCAGAGTGGCCAGATGCAGTCCTACGGGGCGATGGTTCTGTTTGGATTGCTGCTCTTGATTGTCGCCATCAGCTTGACGGCGCAGGGAGGTGGATTCTTTGGATTCGGTCACTAATATCCTACTGTCAGCACTGGTGTTTTCTCCGCTGCTGGCGATCATTATCCTCGCTTTTGTGCCGAATCATCAGGGCGGTGCAATCAAGCAGATCGGCATTTACGGCACCCTGCTTCCGCTGATCCTGGCTTTGTGGATGTTTGGTTCTTTCAATTACAACGCGACTGCCCTGCAGTTTGTGGAGAAGCACGACTGGATCTCGATTCCGATCGGTTTGGCACAGACTGGAGCGGTATTCACGTTTGATATTAACTACGAGCTGGGTGTAGACGGGATTTCGATGCCGTTGATTTTGCTGACAGCGATCATTGCTACACTCGCGGCAGTGGCCTCCTGGCAGCTCAAAAAGAGGCAGAAAGAGTACTTCATCCTGTTTCATGTTTTGCTGATGGGGATGCTCGGCGTGTTTGCGGCCGACAACCTGTTCCTCTTCTTCATTTTCTTTGAGATGACGCTCGTTCCGACGTTCTTCCTGATCGGAATCTGGGGCTACGGGGAACGTGAGCATGCCGCGAACAAATTCCTCTTGTACAACGGGATTGGCTCCGGCATCATGCTGCTCGCCTTCATCGTCATCTTTATCGTGCTGCGTACGATGAATATCGAACAAATCGCAACCATTTTATCTACACCTGAGCATCCGGCGGCAGCGGCACTGTCACCAGCTTTCCGCTACGGACTGTTCTTGGCCTTGTTTATCGCCTTTGCCATCAAGCTTCCCGTGTTTCCGTTCCATACGTGGATGCTGAAGGTACACGTACAGGCACCGCCCTCTATCGTTATGATTCACTCGGGGATCCTGCTGAAAATGGGCGCGTACGGATTGCTGCGTATGGGCATCGGGTTCTTTCCGGAGCAAGCCTATTCGTTTTCGACCTGGCTGGCGGTATTGGGGATCATCAACGTCCTGTATGGAGCCGTTCTGGCTTTCGTCCAAAAGGATTTGAAAATGGTGCTGGCCTACTCCAGTATCAGCCATATGGGAATCGTCCTTCTCGGATTTGCCTCGATGAATAGCATCGGGTTTCAGGGAGCGATGTTTCAGGTGGTATCTCACGGGTTTATCTCCGCGCTGTTGTTCTTCTTGATTGGCGTGATTTGGGATCGAACGCAGACCTCGCAGATCGACGAGCTCGGCGGCTTGGCGAAATCCATGCCGTTTGTCAGCGGAATTTTGCTGGCTGGCGCGATGGCTTCTCTGGGTCTGCCAGGGATGTCCGGGTTTATCAGTGAATTTTTCGCCTTCCTGGGATTGTTCGGGCGCATGCCGATTCTTGCAGCCATTGGGGCTATTGGTATCGTCTTGACGGCAGTCTACCTGCTGCGGGCAATCCTGCGTACGACCTTTGGCCAAACCCCGGGACGTTTCGAAGGACTCGCTGACGCGCAGCCGATGGAGGTCATTCCTATGGTGGTGCTGCTGGGCTGCATCATCCTGATCGGTGTTTACCCGGCTGTCCTGGGAAATCCGATGCAGCAAGCTCTGAAAACGATCGTACCCATTGTCACGGGAATAGGAGGGTAAATCCATGGACGTTAAAGATATCTTCTCGTATAACTGGAGTTACCTTCTGCCCGAGTTTATTATCCTAGGCTTTGCAACGGTGCTGTCCCTCTTGGACCTGTTCGCGGGGAAACGACTAGGCAAGCAGGTGATCGGCTGGCTTTCCCTGCTGGGTGTTGTACTGGCTGCTGTGTTTGTCTTCGTCAATGTAAACACACTCGACAAGCCGTACAGCTATATGGCGGATATGATCCGGATCGACAACTACGGCAATGCATTCAAGCTGCTTTTCCTGGCGGGAACGGCGTTTGCCTTGCTGCTGTCCCTGTCGTATCTGAAGCAGAGAGAAGTGGAGCACACGGGTGAGTATTACTACCTGCTGCTGACGGGCCTTCTCGGTGCGATGGTCATGGCATCTTCTGCTGATTTGATCACACTGTTTGTAGGTCTGGAGCTTTTGTCGCTATCCTCCTACGTGCTGGTCGGATTGCGGAAAAAGTCGCTACAATCGAACGAGTCGGCATTCAAGTACGTCGTCTCTGGCAGTATCGCTACAGCTGTTACGCTGTTCGGGATGTCATACGTCTACGGTTTGACCGGAACGACGCATGTGTATGAGATTTCGACCAAGCTGGCGGAAGCAGGCATGGCGGGCTATCAATTCCTCGTCTACGTCTCGTTTGCTTTTCTGGCGGTTGGTCTAGCTTTCAAAATATCTGCGGCTCCGAATCATATGTGGGCACCGGATGTGTATCAAGGGGCACCAACTCCCGTCACGGCCTTCCTGGCGGTGGTCTCCAAAGCAGCGGGCTTCGCGCTTTTGTTCCGTCTGCTGTTGATCTCGTTCTTTAATGTGACAGATGGCTCTAGTCGATTCTTCTTCGACCACGGAAGTCTCTATTTGGGACTTATGGCGGCAGCATCGATGATTATCGGCAACACGATGGCGCTCAGACAAACGAATGTCAAACGCATGATGGCGTATTCGGGTATTGCCCAGGCTGGGTATTTGCTTGTACCGTTTGTCCCGCCAACCACGCTGTTCTTTAGTGAAGTGATTTTTTACCTGTTTGGCTATTTGCTCGTAAGCTTCGGGGCTTTTGCTGTCATCATGGTCGTCTCCCGCGAGCAAGGAACTGAGGATTTGAAGGGCTTTGCCGGTTTGTATCATCGCTCGCCAAGCCTTGCTATCGCGATGAGCATTTTCTTGCTCTCCTTGGCAGGGATTCCGATCACGGCAGGGTTTTTCGGGAAGTTCTATCTGTTCATGAGCGCTCTCGCACAGGAAAACTACTGGCTCTCCGCGATCATGATCATCACTAGCGTCGTTTCGTACTACTACTACTTCGGGATTATACGGCAGATGTACATGCGTCCTGGTTCGAGCGAAGCTTCCTTGTACGTACCAAAAGGGATCTGGACCTTTATTCTCGTGATGGCGGTCGCAACCGTGTTCTTTGGGGCTTTCCCGGGACTCGTGACCGATTATATCCAGGCGCATTTCAATCCGTCATTCGATTTCGGAAATATGCTACCGCCGAGCTTCCGATGAAACTCGAAACAGCGTAGCGGTTCATGTACAATAGAGGGATAGCCTCGAATCGGGGCTGTCCCTTTTTACGTATTTACACTCGTATTTTTCTACAGAGAACAGAGGAGGAAATGAGAGTGCCGCAAGAAATTTACGGCTTTGTCAGCATTATCGTCACGATCGTATTCATCGGTCTTGCTTGGTGGTCCCTGCAGTCGCTTCGCTTTGAGAAGATCGTGAAGAAGCCAAACAGCGCGCAGGCCAAGCTGTTGCAAATCTTATTGTCAGTCGTGGTAGGGTATGAGATATCTCGCTTCTTCCTCGATTATTTGGGCTGGTCCCTTGCGTTCGGGAACATGTTTCAATAGCAGTCCAAACTTCTAGCCGATTTACTGGTATATCCACCCAGTTTCATGTGCAAAATGAGAAGTACAAAGAGATGCATGTGAACGGGAGAGGGATTGAACATGGGGAAATGGTCTGGGTTCGTTATGCTGGCAATGGTTGTGATCTTGGGGGCTATCTACTGGATGCCTGCACAAGCAAAGGAAGAAAAGCCAGTTGCCGCAAAACTGTTGCGTGCTTTGGAAGAATCCGGAGCTGCTGGAGAAACGATTCAGGTGCGTGCACGTACCGCGATGGGACTGGTAGAGAGTCCGGACGAAGTCAAAAGGTTGGCAGAGCGTTGGGCAAAGCAACTAGAGATTCCATTTTCCCATGTCGAAATCTCGCGAAAACACCAGATGATCGTGTATCAGTCCGAAACCCAGAAAGAGGGCGTCCAATTGCGCTATGAGGTGTCAGCCGTTTCCAAAAATGGTTCTTTTGACACATATGTAGTGCTGCACTTGACGGGAAGTCCTCAAACGCTACTATATATGGAAGAGATGCAGGAAACGTTCGCGAAAGCCCTGAAAAAAGCCAACTTTATTCCGCAAATTAGCACTTGTATTCGCGGAATGTACAATGATAAGATGAGTGTTGACCAACAGGAGGGTAGGATTTTGTCGATTTTTCGGACCCTCGAAGCAACAGAGCTCGAACGTTTGCAGGATGAGACGGTTGTAAGCATATCCGGGCATACCCGTATGTGGGAACCGTTCATTGCGTTAAACGGACAAAAAATGAATCTACAGGTGGCAACCCATCGTGACAGCGATGCTGAAAAAACGTGGATCACCGTAGGAACACCAATTATCACAGTGGAATATTAGCACGCGGAGGGGTACACATTGGATAAAATTATTGTCCGCGGTGGTAAGGCATTGTCGGGGAATGTGAAAGTCTCTGGCGCCAAAAATGCCGTGCTCCCTATTATTGCAGCATCTATCCTGGCCGAAGAAGGGACTTGCGTCATCTCAGACGTACCGGCGCTTGACGATGTCAGGACAATATGCGACCTCTTGAAATCGATGGGAATCTCCCTTACATATGATCATGAAGTGCTGACGGTAAATGCTGCCAAGCTGACTAGCGTGGAAGCATCCTATGAACTCGTTCGCAAAATGCGTGCATCCTTCCTGGTAATGGGGCCGCTTTTGGCAAGACAAGGACGAGCTAGAGTCGCTCTTCCAGGTGGTTGTGCTATTGGTACCCGCCCGATCGATCAACACCTGAAAGGGTTTGAGGCTATGGGAGCCAAAATCGAAATCGGACAAGGGTACATTGAGGCAAGTGTAGAGGGACGATTGAAAGGTGCGAAAATCTACCTGGACATCGCGAGTGTAGGTGCCACGGAAAATATCATGATGGCAGCCGCTTTGGCAGAGGGAACCACCGTGATTGAAAATGCAGCAGAGGAACCGGAGATCGTAGATTTGGCAAACTTCCTGAATCGGATGGGTGCAAAAATCCGCGGTGCCGGTACTGGATCGATTCGTATTGAAGGCGTGGACAAAATGACGGGGTGCACTCATTGCGTGATCCCGGACCGCATTGAAGCGGGGACATTTATGGTAGCGGCAGCGATTACCGGCGGAGACGTGTTTGTAGAAGGGGCGATTTGCGATCACCTCAAATCCGTAACGGCGAAGCTGCGCGAGATGGGTGTCGAGGTGGATGAGCAGGAAAACGGAATTCGCGTTCGCCGCACAGGCGCGCTGAAAGCTGTCGACCTGAAAACCTTGCCGTATCCGGGCTTCCCGACAGATATGCAATCACAAATGATGGCGCTCTTGCTCGTATCCGAGGGTACTAGCATTGTGACGGAAACTGTTTTTGAGAATCGCTTCATGCATGTGGAAGAATTTCGCCGTATGAATGCCAATATCAAAATCGAAGGCCGTAGTGCAATCGTCGAAGGTGGCTCCAAGCTGACTGGCAGCAAAGTCGCTGCAACGGATCTGCGTGCAGGTGCAGCACTCGTGCTTGCAGGACTGGTGTCTGATGGGGAGACAGAGGTTTCGGCCCTTCACCACATCGACCGCGGCTATGTGAACTTTACGGAAAAGCTGCTGGCATTGGGCGCTGATGTCGAACGCGTCACTCCGGAAAGCAAGACTCGTGAAGTGAGCGTATCTGAATCCATGAAGGTAAGCTTCTCTCCTAATTTTGCATAGACAAAAAGCGAGACTCTCTGTGAAAGCAGAGGGTCTTTTTTCTTTCTCGCTTCTCTCTCATTCTCGCGTTCTACCGCCTGCGCAAAAGACATAGATATTACAGTGTCTAGCTACAAAGCGAGGAGGATCTGACGCATGAAACGTTACCTACTCCTGTGGTTCATCGTATTGCCGATCTTGCTCGTCGCGATTCCGGCTTCCCTGGTCTACTTCTTTTCGCCAACGGCCTCGACGGGAGGGACTGCGGATGTGGCCGTGTCTGTTCCGGACAAACCTGCCAGCACAGGGCCTTCTCTACCGGTGAAAGTTTACCGCACCGAGAAAAAGGTGGTGGAAACGATGCCTCTGGAAACGTACATCGCCGGTGTGGTAGCAGCGGAGATGCCTGCCGAATTTGAACTGGAAGCCTTAAAGGCGCAAGCGATGGCAGCCAGGACTTATATCGTTCGCAGGTTGAACGAAGGCAAGCTGGACGATGTGCCAAAGGGAGCCCAGGTACTGGATACCGTACAGCATCAGGTGTATATGGATGATGCACAGCGGCGTGAGCGGTGGGGTGACCAGTACGAATGGAAAAATCAACGAATTTTGCAAGCCGTCCGGGAAACAGCAGGTGTCGTATTGACTTACGATGGAAAGCCGATCGACGCGACCTTTTTCTCTACCAGCAACGGCTTTACGGAAAACTCGGGGGAGTACTGGGAACAATCGATTCCGTACTTGAAAAGCGTACCGAGTCCCTGGGACATTCAATCGCCGCGATATGAAGAGACAGTAACGATGTCTACCGCTCAGCTGGAAAAGAGTCTGGGTGTCAAGTTGACACAGGAGGCATCCACCAACGGAGCCTGGTATCAGATCGAGGCAAAAACGACAGGAAACCGGGTTGGCAAAATCAGCATTGGCGGCAAAGAGTTTTCTGGACGGGAATTTCGGGAGAAGCTCAATTTGAATTCTTCTTCCTTTACCTTGGAGCTGCGTGGCGGCCAGGTGTACATTACGACCAAAGGATACGGTCACGGCGTCGGCATGAGTCAATGGGGAGCGAACGGCATGGCGAAAAGCGGAAAGAACGCCGAAGAGATCGTAAAGTACTTTTATCAAGGAATCTCCCTGCAAAACTTTACGAAATTCGTGGCTGTTTAGTTACGTCTCTGCAAATTTTTACTTTTCCCTTCTCTCTCAGGTTTATACGCCAAAATTCTGGCGATACTGAGGGATGAGGTGATGAAAATAATGGAAGATCAAAAAAATCAAAATCAACCGATTCCTTTCAAGAAGGCAAGTGCATGGAAAAAAGTCTTGGGTAAGAAATGGGCATTTCCCGCGATCTACATCGGCACCGCAGCAATCATTCTCGCTTTTGTGATGTGGTATCAGGGCAGCATCATCAGCACCGTCTCCAATTTGACAGACGTTAAGGAAGACGTGGCTGTGACGACTCCCGAAACCCCGGCTGAACAGCCACAAGGCGAAGAAGCGGTACCTGTCGCAGGTACAACGCAACCGTTGGTATGGCCCGTTGGCAAACAAGTGCAGTACGAATTGGGGATGAGCTTCTATGATGAGCAAGCCTCCAAGGACGATCAGCAAAAAGCGTTGGTCAAGTACAACAACTCTTTCTTCCCGCACACAGGTATTGATCTGAAGTCTACGGATGGCAAAAGCTTTGATGTCGTAGCTGCTTTGGCAGGGAAGGTCGTAAAAGTGGAAAACGACCCACTTGTCGGAAAAGTGATCGAAGTGGAACATGCGGATAAAATGGTAACGGCGTATCAAAGCTTGGAAAACGTTGTCGTGAAACCAGGCGATGAAGTGACCCAAGGCCAAGTTATCGGTTCTGCTGGACGCAACGAATACGAAAAGGATTCGGGCGTTCACCTTCACTTTGAAGTTCGCGTTGAAAACAAGGCAGTAAATCCGGAGCAATACTTGATTCAAGGTGAACCGGAAGTAAAAAACCAATAATCGGTCATTTTGCCAAACACCTGTGAAGGGCTCTCCTTTCACGGGTGTTTTTTTGCATGAAAAAGGACAATTTTGCCCAATGTGTACAAACTGTTGAAAAAAGATGGGGCCGTGCTGGCTTGTCAGGCTTGGAAACGTAGAATATGTGTCCCTACGCACCCATATATTGTATCAGACAATGTAGATACAAGGAGGCGAGTGACGTGCACGACTACATCAAAGAGCGAACCATCAAAATCGGACGATATATTGTGGAGACGCGAAATACGGTCCGGATGATCGCCAAAGAGTTCGGTGTTTCGAAAAGTACAGTGCACAAGGACTTGACTGAGCGGCTGCCTGAGATAAATCCAGAGTTGGCAAACCAGGTAAAGGAAATTTTGGAATATCACAAAGCCATCAGACATTTGCGGGGTGGAGAAGCCACGAAAATCAAGTACAAACGTCGCAGTAAAAAGGTTCGAATAGAACAGGAGGAGAGTGTGTAAGAAAGAATTTCCTTGTCCTCTTACGTAGAAGAGCCTATGATATTAGGTAGAAATGTAACTGGTAACAGGGAGGACCTTTCATGTTTGGCAAAGATATCGGGATCGACTTGGGGACAGCCAATGTCTTGGTTTTTGTAAAAGGCAAGGGGATTGTCCTGGATGAACCATCTGTCGTAGCAATTGACAGCAAAACCAGAAAAGTATTGGCTGTGGGCAACGAAGCGCACCGAATGGTGGGCCGTACCCCAGGGAACATAGTAGCGATCCGACCTTTGCGAGAAGGAGTCATTGCGGATTTTGAAATTACAGAAGCCATGCTGAAACACTTCTTGACCAAGATTGGCGGAAAAAGCATGTTTGCTCGCCCGCGAATCTTGATTTGCTGCCCGACGAATATTACTTCGGTTGAGCAAAAGGCGATTCGAGAAGCGGCTGAACGCAGCGGCGGCGCCAGAGAAGTATACATCGAGGAAGAACCGAAAGTGGCTGCAGTAGGGGCAGGTATGGACATTTTTCAGCCGTCGGGCAATATGGTAGTGGATATCGGTGGAGGTACTACCGATGTCGCTGTCCTGTCGATGGGCGACATTGTCACTTCATCCTCCATCAAAATAGCAGGCGATACATTTGATGTGGCTATTATGCGGTACATAAAAAATAAATATAAGTTGCTGATTGGAGAACGCACGGCTGAAGACATCAAAGTTCAGATTGGGACCGTTTCCGATACGCGCCAGGACGAAATGGACATTCGAGGGAGAGATATGGTGAGCGGGCTGCCACAGACGATTACGATTCGCTCGAACGAAGTCCAAGAAGCCCTGGCCGAGTCGGTTAGTGCGATTGTACAAGCCTCAAAATCTGTTTTAGAACGAACACCTCCGGAACTTTCTGCCGATATAATTGATAAGGGTGTTTTCTTGACCGGTGGCGGCGCATTATTGCACGGTATCGACCAGATTCTGGCGGACGAATTGAAGGTCCCTGTACTGGTTGCGGACGAGCCGATGATGTGTGTAGCCAAAGGAACAGGAATGATGCTGGACTACCTGGACAAAGTACCAGCGCACCGGAATAAGAAATTATTCAGGGGGTAAGATTACGTGATCAGAGGCTTGTATACGTCTGCATCAGGCATGTTGGCCTTGCAGAACAGGCAGGAATCGCTGGCGAACAATCTGGCTAACGTCAACACTCCAGGGTTCAAACAGGACATGGGTGTGATGCGTGCTTTTCCAGAACAATTGATTTCCCGTATTCGCGACCAGGAAGGTCCTGATATTGCCGGCTATCCCAATTTGGATGGACAGGCTGCCGTTATCGGACGTCTAAACTCCGGTGTTTACATGTCGGAGGCTCTTCCTCTGTTCAAGCAGGGGGATATCACTGAGACGCGGAATCCTTTTGACGTAGCATTGCTGGACAACCTCCAGCCAGATCAGGACGGAAACGAGCGGAGACTGTTTTACAGCGTAGCGAAGCTGGAGGATGCGGCACAGCCTGCACAGCCAGAGGATGTGCGCTATACGCGAAACGGTAACTGGAATGTGAACTCGGATGGGTATCTCGTCACGGCAGATGGCTACTATGTATTGGATAACGATCGTCAGGCCATTCGGGTGAACGACCCTGTGACTGGTCTGAATGTTGGACAAGGACTGAAGATTAGCCGTTTGGGCGAGCTGCAATACGAAGACCCAGTCACCAAAGACCTGGTAACGATGCCGAACAACCTGAGACTGGGACTGAGCGTGGTAACGGATCCGTTGAAGCTCGTTCGGGAAGGCACAAACATTTTCCGCTACGAAGGCGAAGGACAAATCGAAGCGCTGGATGAGGCGGAAGCGAACGATCAGGCTGCGATTGCGGCAGGGCAATATACCGTTCCTACTGTTGCTGGACGATACGGAACACAGCAAGGCTGGATTGAACGGGCAAACGTCGATCCGATGCAGACGGTTACAAGCATGATGAGCGCATTGCGCGCCTACGAAGCAAACCAGCGTGTCATCACGACCATTGACGGCACCATGGAAAAAGCGGCGAACGAAATCGGCCGGGTAAACGGGTAATAGGAGGAAGCACAGATGCAGTCGCTTAACATTTCTACTGCCGCTATGCGCGGGATCCAGCAAGCACTGGACAATACGTCGAACAACCTGTCGAATCTCGATACGGTTGGGTACAAGCGTCGGGTGGCTTCCTTTTCTGAGCTGCTCTCCGACTCGATGAACGAGCAGCCCAAAGTCGATGAAGAAAACCGCAATTCGCCGCCTGGCTTGCGCGTAGGCAGCGGGGCACGCCTGGGAATGATCAAGCTGGACATGGGTCAAGGAAACATGAAACAGACCGATGTGCCGACAGACTTGATGATTGAGGGCGACGGATATTTCCTCGTTACGAAAAAGATCAAGGATGCTACGGGAGCAATCATTGAGGAACAAAATCGTTTTACACGTGACGGCTCCTTTAAAATTCAATACAATGACGATGAGGGAGGCTATGTCCTTCACACAGCCTCTGGATATACGTTGACGGACAATAGCGGCATTCCGATTGTTTTGCCGGAGCCGGTACGCGATATTCAGATCTCCAAGGATGGGATGCTGACTGCGGATGGTACCGAGTATGCGCCGATCGGTCTGTGGAAAGTGGACAACCCTGATCAACTGCAGGCATTAGGCGGAAATTTGTATGACGCAGAACTGGCGTCTGGGGCTGCGCCTGACAGCAAATATGTGAATGCCATCGATGAAGGGATCGCGACTCTTCGCCAAGGTGCTTTGGAGACATCCAATGTAAATATGGTGGAAGAAATGTCTCAGCTGGTGAACATTCAGCGTGCGTATCAGCTGAATTCTCGCGCGATTGGCATTAGCGATCAGATGATGGGAATTGCCAACTCCATTCGAAGCAGATAATAACTTACTGATGATGACGGGAGAGAGGAGCATGGATCGAGGAAAGGGACAACCATTCCCGCGTGAAGCCCAGGAGATCAAGACCAAAGAACGCGTACGAAGAGGCAAGAACTGGCCCATCGTCCTGATCAAGATCGTGATGGTTCCGCTGCTGCTGTTCCTCTCACTGATCGTCGGTTTGATGATCGGCTACGGCGTCGTAGGGCACGAGCCAGCTTCTGAAGTGTTTGATCTCGGTACATACAAGCATATGTGGGACTTGCTGTTTGCCGGTACGTAATGAACGTGTCATAGAAGAGCGCGTGGCTGAACCGAATGGTTTGGGCACGCGTTTTTTGCGGGGACTTGTTGGGGCGATTGTCCACAGAGTATAATAGATCGAGTGGTTGAAAAAGGAAGTGACGATCTGACTACGGAGGGATATCCGTGAATCTTCCTAATTTGCTTACGGTCTTTCGCATTGTTCTCATCCCCTTGTACCTGTACGTCTTTTTTTCCGAAGCACCGTATCATGTAGAGATTGCTTTGGGTATCCTGATTTTGGCGGGGTTAACAGACATTTTGGATGGGTACATTGCGAGGAAGCATAAGCTGGTGACCACGTTCGGGATCATGATGGATCCTCTTGCGGATAAATTAATGATGATGGCAGTGATTGCATCGCTGTTTTTGACCGAGCGCATCAGTCTGTGGGCCGCCTTGTTTTTCTTTGCGCGGGACATCGCGATGATCGTAACAGGAGCCGTGTATCACCTGCGGGGCAAAAAGACGGTACCAGCCAATACATATGGCAAGCTGACCACGGTATTATTTTACCTAGTATTCCCTTTGGTGATGTTTCGTTATGAATACAGCGAAGCCATTCTCTGGTCAGTCATTGCGTTTTCGTTTATCACCAGCGCGATCTATCTGGGAAAGTTTCGTTTGTTGAACCGGTCGTAATGATGGGGAAAAAGAGCACTTCCCGCTTTGGGAAGCGCTCCTTTATCTTAACCCCTGCCCCGCTTGAACGGAGTTGGGTGTTGTTTATAGTCTCACTTCGCAGACGGGTCTTCATGCATGGACAAGTCTAGTTAAGAATGGAAATGGAGCGGTGTAATATGGAAATCAAAGCGCCTCTAGATATTGTACAGATTCAGCAAATCATTCCTCATCGGTATCCGTTTTTGCTGGTGGACAAGATCGTAGAGCTGGAGCAAGGCAAAAAAGCAATCGGTGTGAAAAATGTAACGATCAACGAGCCGTTTTTTCAAGGTCACTTTCCTGGGTATCCCGTCATGCCTGGCGTCCTAATTGTGGAAGCTTTGGCCCAAGTCGGCGCAGTAGCTATGCTGAGCGTAGAGGAACATCAAGGAAAAATCGGACTGTTCGCTGGGATCGATGAGTTCCGCTTCAAGGACCAAGTAAAGCCCGGTGATACGCTAACGCTGGAGGTTGAGTTGACCCGAGTACGCGGTACGGTAGGAAAAGGATACGGGAAAGCATTGGTAAATGGCAAGGTAGTAGCTGAGGGTGGACTGATGTTCGCACTGACTGCAGGAGCAGGGGCACATTCATGAAGATGGAGAACTATTGTGGCTAGGTGAAACGAGCTTTGGATGTGAACGGGAATAATCCGTTTATCTGTCCGAAGCCTTTTTTAGCTTCTTTCCAATTATATTTATAAAATTTCACTAATAAATACGCTATAATCTTCTTAGTGAAAGGTGGTGATGGACATGGAAATAACGATAACTGCAAAATTCAAAATTAAACCAACTATTGAGCAACAATCTTTGTTGTGTGATACCGTTCGCGCTTATCAAAAGGGATGCAATTTTGTATCTGAACTTGTGTATCAAACGAAAGACCTTGCCCAACTAAAGCTACACAAGTTGACCTATGAAATATTGAGACGTGATTATGCCTTACGTTCGCAAATGGCGCAATCGGTAATAAAAACGGTCATTTCTTGCTATAAATCCCTTCTATCAATTGGTAGTAACTGGACAAATGTGCAATTTAAGAAGCCAGTGTATGATCTAGTATGGAATCGCGATTACTCGTTAACCAAGGATCACTTTTCCATCAATACACTTCAAGGGAGAATAAAAGTACCATTTGAAACCAAAGGGTTGGAACGATATTTTGAAGGTGAATGGTTATTCGGCACAGCGAAATTAGTAATGAAGTATGGAAAATTCTTTTTACATATTCCCATGACTAAGATAGTCGAGTTAGTTTCGGAAAAGAAGATCAATCAAATTGTTGGGGTCGACATGGGAATTAACTTTGTAGCGGTGTCCTATGATTCGAAAGGAAAATCTTTGTTTTTTAAAGGCAGACCCATCAAGGATAAACGTGCACATTACAAACACCTTCGTAAACAACTTCAACAAAGACAAACTTCATCGGCTCGCAGACGTTTACAGGCTATAGGGCAACGAGAAACCCGTTGGATGGCAGACATAAATCATACTGTCAGTAAGGCACTCGTTACCCGTTATGGAGCAAATACTTTGTTTGTTATTGAAGAATTGTCAGGTGTACGTCAAGCGACAGAAAGAGTTCGAACCAAAGATCGTTATCAATCTGTATCATGGGCATTCTACCAATTACGACAAATGCTCGAATATAAGGCTCTCCTGCAAGGAGCAAAGGTAATTACCGTGGATCCGCGATTTACATCACAAAGCTGTCCGAAGTGCGGTCACACAGAAAGGGCAAATCGGAATAAAAAGAAACACACGTTTAGTTGTAAAAATTGCTCATATACCTCCAATGATGATCGGATAGGAGCCATGAATCTTCAACGAAAAGGAATCGAGTACATCGTTGAAGCGACTGTACAGGCATGACCTATGCAGTTGGGTAGCTGTCAACCTGCCCATGATGTATCAACACGCCCTGGGTGTAAAAAGGCAGGAGTTTTGTGAGAAACGTTCGTACTGCTGGTTAGATACAAATTCGTCTCTTTAAAGACGGATCGTTGACGATCTTATTGAATGTGCCTTTCTTTTCAGGTAAAATGGCTAGTGGGCAACTTATACATTGAAGGTGAAACCATTGACCAAACAGGTCGCAAGTATATTAGGTGTACCGTTTTCTACACGAGGCTTTCGCGAAAGCGTGGACTACATGGTCGAAAGGATCGAGGGCGGAAAACAGACACATGTCGTTACCGCCAACCCGGAAATCGTCATGCTGGCGAGAGAACACCGGGGCTTTCGTGCTATTGTGGAACAAGCCTATGTCGTTCCAGATGGCATTGGTATCGTGTACGCCGCCAAATGGACGAATCAACCCATTTATGAGCGCGTTACGGGAGTCGAGCTGCTGGAGGCTTTGATGGCCGAAGCGGATCGGCGCCGTTGGAGTGTATATTTGTTGGGAGCGCACCCGGAGGTCATCAGTTTGGCTGCACAGAAGCTGGCTGAGCGCTATCCGAGCGCGCGCGTCGTCGGGTATCGGGACGGATATTTCCGACAAGACGAAGAAGAACAAATCGTGCAAGATATCGCGGAGAAAAAGCCCCACCTCTTGTTTGTGGCGTTGGGGGCGCCGAGACAGGAAGAATGGATGGTCAAGTATCGCGATCAGTTGAATGCTTCCCTGATGATGGGAGTGGGCGGCAGCTTTGACGTCATTTCCGGGAAAGTAAAGCGTGCCCCTGCTATCTGGCAGAAACTGCATCTGGAATGGTTTTATCGCCTGGCATCCCAGCCTTCCCGCTGGAAGCGCCAGCTCGCTATTCCGCGGTTTGTCCTGACAGTCTTGAGAGAAAAATGGAGTGGCCGCTCCTAGATGCACCCGTAGAGAGGAGAACAGTCGATGTCTACATTGATCTTCGGATTACTGACTTCGCTGATCGTATCATTTATCGCAACACCCTATGTCATGAAGCTCGCTATCAAGGTAGGGGCAGTAGATGCACCGAATCAACGCAAGGTACATACGCGGATCATGCCGCGAATGGGCGGTCTCGCTATTTACCTGGGTTATCTGGTTGCGTTCTTCTTGTTTGTACCATACTCGAGCATGGGGGAAATGCTGGGGATTTTCATCGGTAGTACGATTGTGATGATTGTGGGGATGCTGGATGACAAATACCAGCTCTCGCCAAAGTGGAAGCTGCTCGGCCAATTGGTGGCCACAGCGATTGTCGTCATTCCGTTTGGTTTGAAAATTGGTGTCGTCAATCTGCCGTATACCGGGAGCATTGACTTCAGCAGCGGATGGCTCTTCTGGCTTGCGATCCCGATCACGATGTTCTGGATCGTCGGGGTGACCAACGCTGTCAATCTGATTGACGGTTTGGACGGTCTGTCCGCAGGCGTTTCAGCGATTGCTACGGCAACGATGGCAATCATGGCCCTGCTCATGGGCGATCACAAAGTCGCGATCTACTGTTTTGTGCTCCTCGGAGCCATTCTTGGTTTTCTGTATTTCAACTTTCATCCGGCCCGCCTGTTCATGGGCGATACCGGTTCACTCTTTTTAGGCTTCAATATGGCTGCCCTGTCGATCATGGGCTTTAAAGAAGCACTTTTCGTTTCTTTCATCATCCCGATTGTCGTACTGGGCGTTCCGCTCTGGGACACGTTCTTTGCCATCGTGCGCCGCATTGTGAACAAAAAGCCGATTTCCAGCCCGGATAAAGGGCATCTGCATCACTGCCTGCTGAACATGGGCCTGTCCCACCGCAGCACGGTGATAACGATCTACTCGATCAGCATCTTCTTCGGAACGATGGCGATCCTGCTTACAAAGACCACCAAGTGGACAACCATCATCGTCATGGTAGCCCTGCTCATCGTCACACATCTGGCGACCGAGATTGTCGGCCTGGTAAGCCGCCGCCACCGCCCGCTGATTAACGCGTATCGCCGCTTGCGCTTGAAGCAGGCGGAGCAGCAGAGAAGAACACAATAGGTTGGAATGGTTGACGAAGAGCTCCTGCAGATGCAGGGGCTTTTTTTTCGCCATTATTTAGGGGGAAACCCTTAAGTACAAGCGATGTTTTTCCGATAAAGTAAGGGAGAAGTATGAGTCCGGGCTTATATCAAAAACGGGCTGTAGCATGAGTATCAGAAAATATGGAGAGGTGAAAATATGAAGAAGCCATATCAACAATTTCGTCGTTGGTTTGCCATGTGCCTGACGATGATGCTGCTTGTCACTGGTGTGCTGCCGGCGGTTCCGGCGTTTGCGGCAGTTGGCTCAAATGGAACAAATTGGTTAACCTTTAGTACGCCGACCATGATTAGTGGTACCGGTACTAGTGCAAATCCAGTCAAGACAAATGTAAGACTGATGTCTGGAGTTACGCTGACATATAATAGCGCATTAAGAAACACACAAGGGATCGATGTTACTGTGGAGGCGCTACCAGTACCAACGACAAGCGCGAACAACTTTTCAGGCAACACAGTAACATTGCCAAATTTCTACCTCAAAAGCGACGGGAGTCTGACGAAAGTAACCGTAAAACCAAAGGTTACCCCTAGTGCTACAGATGATATAGCGGAAATATACTACCAGTATGTTCCGACGACTCCATCAACGAAACTAAACTTTACCGAGCCTGCTCCCCCTGCAACGCCCCCTGTACATCCAACAGGCCAATATGCGAGTGACCCAATTGAGGTGACAAATCGTACTCTATCTGGTCTGGCTTACACATATGGCGTGCCCAATACGATAGACATTACACAAGCCGTTGAAGTTAGAGTGAACGGAGTTACAGTTAGAACACTCAACGGAGTCGGCACTACGATACCCGACATAGATTTGTCTCCCGGATTGAATGCAATACAAATATTTGCTACCAACACTTCGGAGAGCGACATCATTTATTACGAGTACAATTCAACGAATAGCCCAATCACCATTTCTAACTTTACAGATGGTACGACTGCCTACAAACCTGTGGTTTACGGGGATTCCAAAATTACACTGATGGGTACATATGGGAGTGGTGTAAGCGGAAGCAATCTGCGACTTAAACTTATTACCAATAACGGACAGACTGTACAGGATCTAAGCAATACCGCGCCGCAAATCAGTGGTAGCACTTTCACATTCTCAGATATTGGTTTGAAACCTGGTTTGAACCAAATTGCTTTTTATGAAAAAGTAGGAAATGTAACGAAAGAGCATTACCAATTTTATGTCCAATACAACAATACGCCGCTTGTAAGTGATTTGAAAATCAACGATACGTCGTTAAATGATCCGAATGTTACATCAAACCCAACTTACATTTCCGTGCCTTCTCTAAATCGATTGAACTTAAATATGGATGGAAAAGCACTCAATGCGGATACAGTTGAAGTGAAAAACCTGCGTACCGGTGACGTTGTCAAAACTCAAGTAAATCGAACGGGTTCTTTTGGCTTGAGCATCCCATCGCAGTTAGGTGAAAATACACTGGAAGTTCGAGTATTCAACCAAAACAAGGAAGTAGGTACTTTTGTTCGTAAGTTGTTGGTGACCACTACTTCATCGGGAAGTTCCGATCAGTTCTACAAAGCCACATTGGACGGAGTGAAATTGGTACCTAATCAAGAGGTGGTTATTAAAGGTCCAATTTCATCAAATAGTTTGACACTTACAGGTTCAGCACTTTTGCGATATGTGGATATCACTAATCAGCAGCAATTTGATCAATTTATGGTAACCATCACGGATGCATCCAATAAGACAGACTATATACAAGCGGACGGAGTAACCTTTAATCGGGTTGGTAATCCGCAAAGTGGATTTACCGAGTATGATGTGACTTTTGATGTTCCGGCTGGTAGATTTCAAGATGGAAATACTTACAAAATCGGTCTGAGTTATCAATACAACTATAATCCCGGTGGGGGGTTTACACCAAACGGCTACACTAAAGTCAGCAACTATGAGTACCAATTGAAATATGTGGATATTAACAAGCCAATCATTGAATCAGTAACCAATACAGCAAGTACGCTATTACTTTCTCCAACAGATACGAATACGATCGTAACTTCTCCTTTGAAGCTGACAGTAGCTACAAAGAACATCCCGGATACTCCAATAAGTGACATAGACATACTCTACAACGGAAAAAAATTAACACCTGATGTCGACTATAAACTTGAGGCACCTGAGACCGACCAGTTTTTGCTCCAATTGTACAAGCTTCCACAAGGTCTAGGAAGGTTGACGATTGCCTATAAGGAAATCACACCTCCGACGACACCACCAACTTGGAAAACCAAAGCGGATTACACATTGGATGTACGGATCACACCCTATGCACAAATCACTTATGTAGACACAACTGGTCAGGTGCGTAGCTTCGAGGATGGGTACCAAATCAAGAGCGACAATGACATTCAGCACCTAGACGGTAAAGTATACAACTACGTTTTGAAATCGAGTGATGGAACTAGTAATAGTGCTGACAGTAATATCAAGGCGACATTAAACGGTTCAGATATCAAAATAACCAATATTACTACGGGCAAAGACGTATTTCAAATTCAAAAAAGCCAACTAAACTACAAAAAAGGGAACAACGTACTCAAAATTTCACTGACGGATGACCCTCAAACTGTCTTTACCTACAATGTATCCTACAACACGTCAAAAACCCCGTCAGTGGAAGATGTGAAGCTGGAAATCAATTCGAACGGTGACACCGAAGAGTTGACCAAAAAGGCAACCGATCAGTCATATAGGACAGGGGCCAACTTCCTGAGCAGCTTCAGCTTTACGGTTAATGACGCAACACACGTCTACATCGAGAAAAACGGGAAACGAATCAACGATTTTCGATATAATAATGGAGATTGGGATCAAGATACAACCAACCAGGAGTATGTGAACGCACGATTAGATGCGGCGCTTAACAATGATCTGGGCGATATCTATGATGATCGAAACATAGATTCTCTCTCCCGCTCACGATTCGAAGGTAAGATGACCACGAAACATTACGGTGATTTGGTTGAAGAAATTCAAGATGCAGTCACCGATGCACAGGAACAGGAACAAAAACTTGCTCTCTTCCCTTTGACCTTGAAAAAAGGCGGTAATACTGTCTACACTATCGTAGCGGAAGATGATAATGGAACAGTAATTCGCTATGACATTAACATCGATCAGAAGTACTCCAGCTGGGAAGTCCTCTCTCCAGTAAAAGCGAAAGAGACCGATCAATATATCATCGTGAACAGCAACAGTGCAGTGGTTAAGGTGTTTGCGGAGAATGCCAATAAGGTATTGTTCGGCAAAACAGAAGCAAAAGTCACCAACACAACCAATCGCGATTTCTACTATGATGACGATCAAGGCAAAACAATTCCGGAAACCTACTACGTCTTTACTTCTACGGTTCTACTCAAAAAAGGGCTGAACACCGTGAAGTTCTCCGTAGTAGTAGGCGACAGCACGTATAACGATGAGATTAAGATTTACAATGCCAACTCTACGGTAAATGGAGCGGAATACCGTGATGTTCTGGGCAAAAAAGTATCATTTAGTGTCTTTGAAAAGCAATTTGAGCTGAAGTTCCCAAGTGGAACCGTGCTGCTCTCCCCAGATGACGGTCGTGCAGGGCAAGAAGTAAAGGATCCAAACGGGGATATCTTCGTCGACATACCGCTATACTTCGGTATCGCCGACCGTACGACAGGACAGGTTAACATTTCGAATGACGATTTGGAAGACCGTCTCGTATTGGATTCTAACTTCAACTACGCAAGCCCACTGTACTACGTGGATGCAGGGGATACAGAAGCGCCAGGTGGACGTGACCCGTATTACGATGAAGGTGACGCTGAGGACTTTAAGAGCCGTTGGGAAGATAACCTGGTTCCTAGCCGCCGCGGTACACTCACGATTAAATACGATCCATCCATTGTGAATGCGGCCAACAACATTTTGACGATCTACTACCACAACGGTGACGAATGGAGAAACATCGGCGGGGTAGTCAATACAGGCAGCAAAACGGTACAAGTGCCATTCGCAGGCTTCGGCTTCTACATGGTCATGAAAACAAGAGAAACATATGATGACGTAGTTAACCACGATTATGCTCGTGATGCGATTGAAACTCTGTACGCGAAAGGTGTAATGCCGGCATACAGCGGCAGCTCCTTTGGCGCAAACCGTGATATGTCCCGCGGTGAATTCGCAACGATGCTCGTAAAGGCATTGTCATTGCCAATCAATGCTGGTCCATATCGCGATAGCAACGAGCGAGATCCGTTAGAGCCAACATTTACAGACGTGCGTCCAAACCGAGATCAATGGGATTACGAATACAAGTACATCGAGACAGCAGCCCGCGCTGGTATCATTCGCGGTAAGCAGCCTGGCTACTTCCGTCCAGATGATTCACTGTCTCGTGAAGAAGCTGCAATCATGATTGCTCGCGCCATGAACTTGAAGCTGGGCACACTCGAAGCTTCCAAGCTGTCCTTAAACAAAATGTTTACGGATGCAAAAGACGTAGGCTACTATGCAGCACCTTCCGTCCTGGTCGTTGCCAAGGCGAAGCTGATGAATGGCTCGGCTAACGATCCAACGGCGAAAAAGCCAACGTACAGCTTTAAGCCAACGAATCCCCTGACTCGTGCTGAAATGGCAGTCATCACCGTGCGCGTCATGGTTCAACTGAAAAAGCTCCCGAAACAGTAAAACAGGAACGCGTAACAATCCGACTATATAATAGAAGAAAAGCTGAAGAGGTCATCTGCCTCTTCAGCTTTTTTCGTGTGTTTACAAGCCCGATTGAGCCTATTCTTCGTCACCTACAGCCTCTACCGGAACCTCGACATATTCTTTTTCACCGCGTTCGATTTTAGCTTGGCCGTTTGTCAGGTCTACCATCCCAGCGATGAAATCATCCTGCAGACCATCCGGGATCAGGACATGGGCAGTGACCCGATCAGTGTAGTCCGTACCGACTACGCGTTGGTCTGTTAGGCGCAGCTCGTTTTCCACCTTGCCCCACCAATGATAATCGACATTCACCGAAATTTTTTGATGGAGCGTGTGAACGACGATCTTGGCCGCTTTCAAAGCAGTCACGGTTCCAGCGGTATAGGCCCGCACGAGTCCGCCTGCGCCCAGCTTGATTCCACCGAAGTAACGAGTCACTACGACAACCGTGTCTTTCACTCCATTTTTCTTGATGCACTCGAGGATCGGTTTTCCTGCAGTCCCACTTGGCTCGCCATCATCACTCGAGCGCTGGATCTGATCGTTTTCTCCGATGACGAAGGCCGAGCAGTTATGAGTAGCGTCCCAGTGCTTCTTTTTGATCATGGCAATAAAAGCGGTAGCTTCCTCTTCGGTCGTCACGCGCTGTGCGTAGCCAATAAATCGGGATCGCTCAATCACGATCATATCTTCTCCATAACCGGCTACAGTCTTATATTGCTGCAACATTGTCTTTTCACCTCAAGAAAAGCATAGCATGCCGATGATTGGTAAGCGAATCCTGAAATTTTTTTGACACACAATCGTATTATTCTAGGAAGCAAGAATGGAATAAACGGGGAGGGAAGTTTCTATACATGATACAGTGCGTTTGACCGGATATGAAAATGGTGGTATTACACTAATTTTTCGTGTACGAAGGAATACTCTGTGTTATAGTGATCTTGGGACAAACAGAGATATTTCAAGTGGTGAAAGGTTTTATCATCAACACAATGATAAAGGAGTGGAAAACGAGTGAATTTCCCTTATTCGAGCAAGAAATGGATGACCATTAGTTTGGCGGCAGTTTTGACTACGGCGATTGGCGCTGGGACTTTGACGGCATATGCAAATACAACGACAACCGAGCAAACGACAGCGACTGAGCAGGCGAAAGAAACAACAACGGCTCCAGCAGCTGAAGGAACTGACGTGAAAACGGACGCAGCTAGTGAAGCGAAAGCAACAGACGCAGTTGCAACAACCACCAATGATACGACTTCAAAACCAGCTACCACTGCTCCGGTTACAGGTGTAGAAGAGCTGACATTGGAAAAGGCTATTGCTCAGGCGATCGAAACCAACGCGACGCTGCAAACAGTTCGTCTGGATGCCAAAAATGCAGACATTAACCAAATGCTTTCCTACAAATCGTCTGCTGACATGCCATCTGACATGATTGAATCTCTGGCTGCAGCGAAAGGAAAATATGTCAACAACGCACAAGCCGAGATGACCAAAAAACTCAATGCTCTGCAAGTAACAGCGACAGAGAGCAAAATCAAGCTGGGAGCTCAACAGGCTTACTACAATCTGATTTTTGCTCAAGACGATCTGGAACTGAAAAAACAAAGTTTGTCCCGTGCCCAAACACAGCTGAAAGTAGCAAACGCTGCATTTAAAGTAGGTACGAAAGCCAAAACAGATGTCCTGCAAGCAGAAATGGGTCTGGCAGGTGCTCAGGCCAACTTGACTAGTGCGAAAAACGCAGTCGAAGTAGCTCGTATGGATCTGAATGATTTCCTTGGTGTTGACCTCACAAAGGAATGGAAAGTTGTATCCTCGAACAAGCAGGTTGCCCCTGTCAAAATGACAATGGAAGAAGCAGAAAAAGAGGCAATCTCCAAACGTATTGAAGTAACGAAGGCTAATGAAGAGCTCAAACTGGCTCAATTGAACGTGAAACTGATTGAGGAGTATTCTGCTCTGTCGACGTTGCCTGGGCGGGTAGCACGAAATAATGAGGAGAAATCCAAATTGGCGATCGATGAGCAAAAACGTGCGATCTCCAAAGAGGTATCCCAAGCTTACTTGAATCTGAATGCAGCTAGAGAAGCCATTGATTACCAGAAAGTAGCGAAGGATTCGGCAGCGGAAAGCTATCGCTTGACCAATTTGCGCTTTGAAAATGGTCTCGCAACGACTCTGGAAGTCATTCAAGCCGAGGAAGAATTGTCCAGTCGTGAGAACCAATACCAAAAAGCCATTCTTCAATACAACCTGGCTGTCGTAAACTTTGAAACAGCTCTCGGAAACTAATCAAGATTTGTAAGTTTTTGAATGGAATTGGAAAAAGGTTCAATGATGACATGTTGAGTGGCGTACCCTATAATACGAGTTGTGGCCGATGTCACAGCTTACATATTACAGGTGAATAAGACCATGGAAAAATCTTTAAACTTTTTTTCTCAGGCGCCGCAACTTTTGCTGAGCTGAGGCGTTTAATAGGATGTCACACGAAAAACGGGGAATTGTGTAAAAAAGATTCACGGATTCTAGCAATTGTGTTACACTAGTGATTGTTGCATTTTACACAATACTGAATATACTAGAGATTTTTAACACAAAAAAGCGAAGCTGTCCTGCGAAAGGAGGTGACACGCGCTTGCAGGATTCGGGCTTTAAAAAGAAAGATAGATTAACAACAAATATTCCCCAAGAACAATTTGTTTATACTAGAGGAGGAGAACACAAGGTTATGAAAAAGGTCGTTAACAGTGTACTGGCTAGTGCCCTCGCACTTACTGTTGCTCCAATGGCTTTCGCAGCAGAGGACACAACTACAGCTCCTAAAATGGACGCTGCTATGGAGAAAACCGTAAAACGTCTGGAAGCTCTTGGCCTGGTAGCAGGTTATGGCAACGGCGATTTCGGTGTAGACAAAACCATCACTCGCGCTGAGTTTGCTACTTTGATCGTTCGCGCTCGCGGACTTGAGCAAGGTGCTAAACTGGCTCAATTCAACACTACTTACACAGATGTTAAATCCACTGACTGGTTCGCTGGTTTCGTAAACGTAGCTTCCGGTGAAGAAATCGTTAAAGGTTTCCCGGACAAATCTTTCAAACCACAAAACCAAGTTACTTATGCTGAAGCAGTAACCATGATCGTTCGCGCTCTGGGTTATGAGCCATCCGTTAAAGGTGTATGGCCAAACAGCATGATCTCCAAAGCTTCCGAGCTGAACATTGCAAAAGGTATCAACAACCCTAACAATGCAGCAGTTCGCGGCGACATCTTCAAAATGCTGGACAACGCTCTTCGCGTAGACCTGATGGAGCAAGTTGAATACGGTACTGACATCCGTTTCAACGTAACTGACGAAACTCTTCTGACTAAATACCTGGACGTTACTGTTCGTGACATGGAATGGGCTCACGACTCCGATAACGATTCCGATGACTTGCCAGTAGTTTCCAACGTTCCAGCTATCGGCTTGGGCAAAATCAAATCCAACGAAGTAACTTTGGCTGGTAAAGACGCTGGTCTGGGTAACACTACTTACAAAGTAGCAGACGGTATCAACCCTAACGAATTCGCTGGTCAACACGTACAAGTGTGGATCAAAGATGACAAAGAAAACGTAATTGTATGGATGGAAGGTTCCGAAGACGAAGAAGTGGTTATGGACCGCACTGACGTTTTCCAACTGAATGGCAAAACCATCTCTAATGGTGACGGTCTGAAGGGCAAATCCGATCTGGAAGATTTGAAATTGTCCTTGGATTCCAGCGGTAAATCCTACCGTTTCAGCGAAGATGCAGAAGTTACTTACAACTTCCAACGCCTCGATGCAATCGATGGCTTGAAAGACATCATCAAAGTTGCTCAAGATTACACTGTATCTGTGAAGTTGGTTCTGAACGAAAACAACGAGATCGTGTACATTCACGCTATCGATGATCAATCCTTCGACCAATCTAACAAAGGTGTTAAATATGGTTCCGAAGTGATCGAGAAAATCGACGCTGACAAAAAGAAAATCGACAACCTCGATGGCCGTAAATTCAGCGATCTGGATGACCTCGATGAAGGTACAGACTTCCTGGTATTCTTGAATGGCCAACCAGCTAAACTGGCTGACCTGAAACCAATGGACGTTTACAGCGTGTACTATGCTGATGGCGATGACGAGAAATTGCTGGTATTTGCTACCCGCACTGTAGTTGAAGGCAATGTAGATAAAGTAGTTACTCGTAGCGCTACAGACGTTCGTCTGACTGTTGGAGACAAAACTTACCGTGCTCGCACTGGTACTTCCTACTCCGACAACGCTAACAAAGACGTTAAAGAAATCGATTCCAAAAACTGGGATCTGCTTGGCGACTTGGATGGCGAAGATGTAAAACTGTACCTGGATGCTTCCGGTCGTATCCGTCACGTTGAAACAAAAGACAGCGTAGACGATCGCAAACTGAAAGCAATCGTTACTCGTGCAGCTGTTTACAGCGCATCTGATGATGAGTATGCTTTCGTAGTTATGACTGAAAAAGGTAAGAAAATGTCTATCTCCCTGGAGAAAGATGACATCGAAAACGCTGATGGCGTAGACTACGGCGACGAAGATCTGAACGAAGACGATCTGCTCGAAATCCTCTCTCCTAAGAACGATGACAGCCTCGCTTTGTTGGAAGTAACTTTGGATACTAAAGGTGAAGTAAGCAAAGTGAAAATCCTGAACACTGACGAGCTGCAATATGCAGATGGCCAAGAGTGGGATGACCTGGCTGACGAAGACGACGATGTTGTTGGTGACGCTGAAGTAACTGACGACACTGCAATCTTCGACATGACTGGTACTCTGGATACAAGTGCAAAACGTCCTGAACTGAAAGATGCTGGCATCGCGAAGTTCAAAGACATCGCTGATGAGAACGATCTGAAAGTTTACTACCTGTTGGATGAAGATGGCGAAGAAGTAGATGCAATCTTCGTAGTTGAAGGTGACGGTTTGAGTGGAGACGCTCAATTCGGTTACGTATTGAACTACTCCTCCAAAGGTGGAGAAGATAGCATCGTGGTTCTCGTGAAAGACGAATCCGGCGCTGTTGTTCAAAAAGAGTTCAAATTGGATGACGAGAAAGAAAACCTGTTGGATGATGGTATCAAACGTGGTGACTTCATCGCATTCGATACAAACTCCGATGATGAAGTTGTTGTTGACGATGTAGTTGAAGTTGTTGACGGTGCTATCAACTCTATCGATGCACGCGTTACACTTCCTGAGTCCAAATGGGACAAAAACAACATCGACACAATCGCAGTTGCACAAGTAGATGACGTTGATGGCAACACCATCACGACTACTGGCGGCAAAAAACTGTACACTCAATCTTCTACTGCATTCATCGATGCGTGGGATGACATCACTGGTATCGACGGTGTAGATGAAGGCGATCTGCTCATCCTGATCGACACTGACGATGACGGTTCCCGTTTCGACTACGTACTGGTAGTTGGTACTGAAGACTACATCGACGAAGAAGACATCACTGACACTGAAATCGCTGACTTCCTGAGCCAATTGGGTGATGATGTTGATCCAGGTACTCCTGGCGACGATTGGGATGCAGTTGATTCCAAAGTGACTGGTTCCATGTTCTCTATCGGTTCCGTAACTGCTTACCAACTGGTAGTTGACCTGAAAGAAGAAGCTGAAGAAGCTGTTCTGACAGTCGACGGTAAAGAGTACACTGGCACAATCGATGGTAACAAAGTGACCTTCGAATTCTCTGCTAAGTCTACTGCTAAAACTGGTAAACTGGTTGTAACAGGTTCCGAAGAAGGTCAAGAAGATACTGCAGACGTTACATTCGAAGCTAAGTAATTAGCATCGTCTAACGCTTCATGAGAGTTGAACAACGGAGGGAGGTACCTCCTTCCGTTGTTTCTTACATACTCTCTACAAAAAATAGAAACTTCCTATCAAACTTACGGAGGGGTAGTACGTGAATAAAAAAGTAGCTCTATCTGTTCTTTCCGCTACAGTCTTTGCCAGCATGGCAGCTTCTGCTTTTGCTGCACCAAAATCCGGTCTGTACATCGGCGGAAATGTAGACAAATATTATTCCATGAACACGCTGTTGGGCGGTATGAGTTCTTCTGCATTGGATCAATTCAGCACTGAAATTGGTTCTGCTGGTTTCAGCAACCTGATCTATGTAGACTTCGATGGTAAAGGTGCTTCCATCGCTGAAATCATGAGCGCAACTGATTTCGACAGTGTTAAAAAAGACCTGACAGCTGACAAGTTCGAAGGCGTATACTCCAACATCAAAGCTGATGGTTCTGCAGATGGCACTTACGATCCTCGTAACGATGCTATCGACACTCCAGCTGGCGATCTGAAAGTTGAGTCTGTAAGTGCTATTAACGCAACGCAGTTGGAAGTTAAATTTGGTACTCAAGTAGATAAAACTACTGCTGAAACTCTTACTAACTACAGCTTTGATGGCAAGTCTGGTGGCGGGACCGATGACTACCTGCTGGCAACTAACGGTGCTGTACTGCAAGCTGACGGTAAAACTGTAATTTTGACACTTGACCCAGCAAACTACACTTATGCCAAAGGTAAAGCTTGGGCAGTAGTTGTTGAAGGTGTTCAAAAGAAAGATGATGCTAGCCAAGTAATTGCGAAATGGGCTAACACCGTAGTAATCGAAGATACTACTGCGCCAACAGTTGCAGAAGTCACTTCTAAAGCCAACGGTACAACAACTAATGTATCTGTTAAATTCTCTGAGCCTGTAGAAGGTAGTGGAATTTATAAAATTAACGGCGTAACTGCAGCTGCTACTCCTAGCGCTACTAACCCTTATGTGGTTAACTTGGTAGCAGGTGAAGCACTTGAGGCTGGCAAGTCTTACACGCTGACAATTGTGAATGAAGAAGACCTTGCAGTTGTTTCTGGTGCTGGTAACTTGGTAACAACTACAAAATCCTTCACAGTTACTGGTGATGCGGCGGCTGAAGGTGTTAAGACAGTAACTGTTGTTGACGATAACAAGGTTCTCGTCGAGTTCAAAGATGACATGAACCCAGGAAAAGTAACAACCACTGAAGTGAAAGTACTTGACGAAAATGGTGCTGCACTTACAGCTACAACTGAGTACACAGTATCTCAGCCTGATCTGAATGATGACACCAAGTTCTTGGTTACTATCGTAGATCCTACACTGTTTGATGATAGCAACACTCGTGATCTGAATCTGGTTGTTACTAACGCTGCTGAAGATGCTTTGGGTAACAAAGTAGCTTCGACAACTAAGGCGTTCAAGGTAACTAAAGACGCAGTTAAACCTGTTGCTCAATCTGCTCGTGTACTGAAAAATACCGATGGTGACGTAACTGGTTTCGAAGTTACTTTCGATTCCAACTTGACAGTAGGTGCTCCTGTTACTACAGGTATCCGTGTAATTAACGCAGCTGGTACAGAAATCACTGGTACTCTTGGATTGGCTACTTCTACTGGTGCTGTAACTGCAACTGCTCAGAACAAACTGGTTGTAGACCTGCCAGCTGACGTTGCTCTTTCTAGCAGCGTGAATGGTGATGTAACCATCCTGCTCCCAGCAGCACTTGTACAGGACGATGCTTTCGCTCAAAATACAAGCTCTGCTAAGACTCTGACAGTAAATCTTGGAGCTGCAGATACTACTAAGATGACAGCTACTGTAGCACCTGTTGCTGGTTCCGATAACGTCTACACTGTAGTATTTAGCGAAGCTGTTACAACAGGTAGCGGAGCAGGTGGCGTATCTAACCCTAGCAACTACAAGCTGAACGATGTTGCTCTGCCTGCAAATACAATCATCACTTATGTTGCTGCTACTCGTACGGCAACAATTGAATTGCCAGCTAACTATGTAACTAAGGATGCTGCTGATGGTATCTTGACAGTATCTGGTGTGAAAAACTCCACTGGAACTAAAACTGTTGAAACTGTACACACTGCAGTACCAACTGTAGACCAAGTGGCACCGACCTTGACTGCAGCTAAATTCCTGAGCGACACTACTATCGAATTGACTTATAGTGAAGCTATGGAAGATCCAAGCAGCGCTCTGGTTGGTGATGAGTTCCTGATCAAGCAAGGTACTACTGCAGTAACTCTTGCTGACGCAGCTCTTGTTGCTACTAAAGTCTCTGGCTTCCCGAACAAAGTACTTTTGACAGTGACTGGTGTTCCAACTACATTTGATCTTACTAAAGCTCACACTATCACAACGGTAGATGATGGTGCTGGAAACAACATCACTGATAAAGTAGATGTTGCTGAAACTCCAAATGCACAAGAAGCAGATGTTAAAGTAGACATCACTAAGTAATTCTACAGCTTGGCAGAAGAGTCCGAGGAATCGGGCTCTTCTTTTTTGATCATTACCTGTCACCACCCGAAGCGTGTCGATAGGGTCTGTCTCGAAAGAGGCAGGCTTTTTCTATATGTTGGACCTAGAGGGTAGGTCCTGTTACCGCCTTAAGAATGACGAAAGGGTTTATCACCATGAGGTGATAAACCCTTTCTAGGTGTGAAAGGAAGTCATACATTGCAAACAGTAAGAAATACCACATCGTATAATTCTGTTAAGTGAGCTCTCCACGATACAAAAATATTATCTCATCAACCTTACCGGTTATCGGATCGACGACAACTGTTATTTCGGTAATTCTTTGAGTGTAAAAAGCCAGACAACTCCAGGAACAAAAATGTCTGATCACCTGTTCTGAAGAGTCGGCAACTAATACAACCTCTAAGTCTGGATCGAAGTAGCAATTGCACTCTTCACACCTTCCAAATCCTTCTTCATCTATTATGATGAACCAACCTCCTTAACTGTAGGTAGTCTACCACTGAACAATTCCATTCATACGAAAAAGAGAAAATAATTTTAAGAATATGTCATAAGAACTGGTTGCCTCCATAGAATAGGAGTGTGGAGGCGATTATACAACATGAAACGCAAGAGAAACCAACCCGATGACGTGATCCAAAAAGATGATAGGCTATTTATTCGTCAAGGAAAAAGATGGTATATCTACGACGAGGAAGAAGGCTTGTTTAAAAGGGCTTAATCAATAGGGGGAAGGGATACCCTTCCCTCTTCACTATGTGTATTACCATTAGGAGGGATTATTGTTATAGAGCTAAGTTCCGTGCAGAATAATGAGTTTTTTCAATCAGACATCAGCAAAACTTTTGAAAGTGTGCCAGATGAAGCTGTATTATCACCAGCAATTATTGCCGAATTATTATGTAGATCAAACGAGACCATACGGCGCTGGTGTAGGAGTGGAAAGCTTCCTTCTTATTCATTTGGCGGGAAGTATATTATTATCGGGGAAGATTTTAAACGCTTCATGAAACAGGCAAAAACGGGTTCCAAAGAGCTGAGGGATCTTTTCGAATGAAATTAGCAGCGGTTGTGTTTGCTTTCTTCAAGAAATATAAGATTAGTTACTATCAGAATCATGACGAAGTATTGTTTCCTTGTCTGCTCTGTGGGAGTCGAGTCACCATGATGATCTATAACACATCATGGGATTGTTCGGGATGTGGCGCATCAGGAAATCTTCAAAGCCTTCATGAACTCGTTCAGCATTCAGACGAAAATACAATCTGTTTGCAGCGAAAAAAGATCTATCATCCAAAACATGAGCGAAATCAGATTAATTACCGATTACGGTTAATGATGACCAGGGCGAAAGATAAAAGGAATGCAAAGGAACTGGAGTCCATTTATAAAAAGTTGAATATCTTGTTGGCGTATTTAATGCCAGAAGACGGAGGAACAGGTTGATCGTAGTTGATCACCTGTTTTTTTTGCGAGGAAAAATTATGTACTCGCATAAATGATAAACCAGGGAGGTGAGATAACTGGATTATGTAGATTTTATACAACTCGTCGAAGCAGCGAAAGAAGATGGATTGTTTGTAGAGATGCCATCTTACTATCGAATTATTCAAGATGAGTGGAAACTAACTCCAAAACATATTGCGCAGATTTTGGATCGTAACGAAAAACGCATACAAATGTGGTTTTCACAGGGGTTAAAGCATGGAAAATTACTTTCAATCGATCCAACCAGACATAGGATCACAGGACTTGAACTGAAACGTTGGCTTTTCGTTCGGGATTATCCCAAGCTCGTAAAACAATATCCGATACTTTTATCCGGAAAGTTTGAAGGAAAACCATGATTTTGAACGCCCTACGCACAAAAAGCACGAAAAGATTGAAAGAATGCAATGTCTTTGATGAAAGACATTGCAAACCTTCGTAGCTTTCGTGTGGTTCGTGTGTGGGTAATTGCACATATTTTTTAGAAAATTACATAGAATAGACTTTATGAAAAGGGGGGTACACATGGCATTTGCTAATGATGGCAAATATTTAAGTGCCGAACAGTACGAAGAGATTCGTGAATTACTCGAGAAAGGAATCAGTGTTTCGAAAATAGCAAAGCTGTATGAACGCGACACTTCGACTATTTATAAGACTGCAAGAAGAAACGGGTGGCAGTTAAACGGTGGCATTACGCAAAATAGTCAACCAGAGGACATGATAGAAAAGCTATATCAAGAAGGCATCAGTATTGATGAGATTTCAAAGATTCTTGCTATAGGTAAACTTGATGTTTTACACCATCTGTCATTACTAAGGATCAGTGTTCTGAGGGAGTCCGTTGGCGGTTTAACGCAAGAAGAAAAAGAGAAAGTATTAATGATGTCAGCTTCCGGAATACCCGTTTGGGAGATTGCAAAAGAACTGCGAAAAGGCGTCCTCACAATTGCTAAGTATTTTTTTGAAGAGAAACCGTTAAAGAAGCTCCCAGCAAAAGAGGAACTTGAAAAGAAATATGGTCCCTTAATTGGACTCTCCGTTGCCGCGAGAGAATATATGAAAATGGATCATAAAAGCATTTATAGAGCGATTGACCAAGGCTTTCTGGAGGGCATGTATTTGACCGTTGGATTGGATGTTAGAAGAGAGACTTCTCTTCAACGATCCCAGGTGAAGTTATTGTTTCGGAAAGATCAATTGGAGGAATTTCAATTCCGATATAAACCACTAAAATACTTTACAGATGAAGAACGGGCGGGGATTCCTCTTCCTACGGTGAATGGGTACTCTTCAAAAGGATATCTTAGTGAAGCTCGTCTTAATCATGTTCTTTACGATGTAAAAAGGGTACAATCTTTGCTGCCGTATATACGGAAAGAAGTGTATGATCATGCGGGAAAGAAGATATCGCAAAACCAAACGATGGATTATTATGAGTTGCTCAATGAAGAGCAGAGGGATTGGATTGATCGCTATATTCAGCATCGATCCAGTAAAATGCCTGCCATCATCATTAATTTTGGAATGACGACTTCCTATAAAACAGGTTTTACGAAGCCAAAAAATCAAGGACCAAGAGTAAGAAAAGACTTGTCGCGATTCTTCTTTCTAATGATATGTAACCGCAGTGGAGCACAGGTAAAGCGTCTAAAAGAGGGAAATGGTGCCCATGTATTCGCTACTCCAACTGATCGACAACGTTTTGATCCAGATAGGTTTTCAATCATGGAGTTTGAAAGTAGTGATGTTGCATCCTTAGATAAGGACATCTCGTTAGTCACGTTGCATTCGTATGTAAACGATACGTTGAAGCCATTCTTTCATTACGTACAAATGGAAATGGAGAAGCAGTTTGATAAAGAAGCCGTGATCAATCGTTGGGATCCTGTTCAAAGTGCTATTGAAAGTCATCGTATTCAGTCTATTTGCAGAAGGTTTCACCTTGCAATTAACCAGGTAACGGAACCAAAGGATCGTTACGATGATATGGATGATGCGAGAAAAGTATTTCTTACGCGGGAACAATTTGTTCTCTGCTTAAAACAATTTAATCAATCTCATGGTCTAGAAAAATCGCTCATGTTTGCCATTTGTACTCTTTTGGGATTACGAAGAGAAGAGCTTACTTTGGTGGCGGTGGAGGACTTTGTCATTGATGAAAACGGCTTCTTATTAACTGACAAAAACGGCGTGGGGAAGCTTTATTTGCCCAACCCAAAATCGAAGTTGGGTATTTCTGGATCAAAAACTTCAGGCACCTTAATACCACCTCGACTGGTTCGCTTGATCAACTTTTATCTACAGACACTTTACAAGAAGTGCCCTTTCCAAAGTCACCGAGAATTTGAGGGAACTACCTTTTCTACAGCCCACGAAAAACATGTATATCACAAGGGGCATGGATACTTGTTTCGTCCGAGAAAAGAATATCCAAATAGTTGTTACAGTGTGAATTCCATTGGTTTATGGCTGCATCGTATGGACAAAAATGCACAGTTATATTTCTTATCTCCTGAGGTTAGACCGTATTTATCCTTCCACGATGGACGGCACACGTTGAATGAATGGATCGAGACAGCACGCGTTTCTCCGGACTTAATGGATTCTCGTGACGAAGCTGCTGATCAACAGATGCGTCATAAAGGAACCTATTTTAAGGATGTGGGTAAAACTCACTATCGAAAGCGTATTACCCAAGATCTGTCTTATCGATGTATTATCCAAGCTCTTGACTTCCCGTGGGAATTAAAGAAATTGAGAAAGTGGGAAATTGTGAGAGGCTATCGAGACCCTGACGATACGGAAGTACGCATGAATCAAAAGCTGACTACTACTATTAACACGGAGGGGTTAATCATCCAGAGTGTAGAAAAACAGGCAAAACGTGATTCCTTCATTAATAATGTAGATAGTCAGTTAGAGGCTGCATGGAAGGAATTACACCAGTTGAAGCATGCAAAACTACCTAAAGATCCTGGTGGGAGTTCTTTTTTTGAAGATTTATCGAATCAAATCAATGAAGTGAAGGAGAGAATTACCCAATTGGAGGAGTATAAAAAATATCAGTGATCAGAATTGCTATTCGCATTTGAAATAGTAAAAATTACGTATGAACTATTTCAATTTGGGCATATTAAAGGTGGAGGTGCTAATCACTGAGTAAACACACAAGTCATCAACATCACCGCTCACTGATCCAGATGGCAAAAGGTTGCGCTGAACGCATACCCAACAAACCTGGTGTATATGCCATTCTGTGTGAAGCAAACCATAAAGTCTATATCGGAAAGGGAGACCTTTATCCGAGAAAGGCGAGTCACTGGAGTTCGTTAAAAGGTAATAATCACTTTAACAAAGAGCTTCAAAAAGATTGGCACAAGTATGGGGAAAGATCATTTCGTTTTGTAATCTTGTATGAAACGCAATATGATGAAGATGTTCAATATTTAGATCAATGCGAGCAATACTGGATCGGCATGACGATGGCAACCAACAAAAAGTATGGGTACAATAACTACAAGAAACCGAGCTTTTCGAACAATTTTGTAGTAAGAATTGAGTCTATCTAGGGGGAGTAATCCCCTTTTTACATAGGTTTTTGCCGGGAAAAAACAAAAATAACCATGCAAGGTCAGTACACCTTGCGATGGCTAATAATAAGGAAGCTTGTACAGGTCAACTACCACCTACTACAACAAGTTTATGCTTGGACGTAAATGTTCCACATCAAGATGTATATACCGATTTGTTGGACGGGTGTCTGCATGACACAATAGACGAGCAAGCTGAACCTGTCCCACCCCTAATGCGGTTAGGCGTGATGCCATGATATGACGAAGTAAATGAGGGTAGACCCTCTTTTCAATTCCAGCCAATTCGGCGGCTTGCTTCAACTTTTTGCGTATATCACTAGCACTAATTGGCTTGTGAATGGATTTCGGGGACGGGAAAACGTACGACGAGCCATTATTTCGGTAAAGATGCAAGAAATCATCTAATAACGGCAAAAGCTCATCGTGAAGGGGGAGCGTTGTTTGCTTATCTCCCTTCGTTTTTCCGAAGTACACCGTCCCATTTTTCAAATTGATGTCACTTCTTTGGAGAGTTCGGACAGGTGAAAGGCGACTACCGGTAAAGTATAGTAGGAGGAAAATCATGTGATGAAAAGGGAAATGCCTTTTTGCTGTTTCCATCAGCCTTTCAATTTCATCGATTGTCAAAATAACTGTGGTCGGTGTCTTTAGTTCTGGATGCATGATCAAACTTGCCACATTTTTCGTGAAACCTTGTTCAAACACCAGATACTTGTAAAAGGATTTTAAGGTAGACAACGCCCTCGCTATAGAACTATCCTTCAATCCTCTTTTTTCGAGTACATCCAAGAAATCAAGGATATCTCCTTTTTGTATTTCTTCCGTGAGAATATTACCATTGTAAGTTTGGTGCAAAAATTTCCCGAATTGCTTCAAATCCTTTTTATAACCTTTGATGGTTTCCTCCGATTTTTTGCGCTTTGTAAGATGATCCAAAAACTTTTCTGTGTAATCATAAAGATCAAAGTTTTTCTGAATGATCATTGTTCATTCTCCTTTCCATTCTCACTAGAATTGTCCACTGTTTCTTTGATCGAATGTTGCTTGATCAAGACCTTCAATTGTTTTTCCGTACATTCCAAAGTGGCAGAGGTGAAATCCACTTGTTTGGATTGAAGATACTGCAGCCTGTCCTTTGCTGCGGTGTCAGGACTAAACCAGATAAAGCGCATGACCTTTTGCAGTTGGGTCAGATGGGGGATCGTCATGTCGTCAACATAGCTGACATCATGCTCCGGGAGTATATTTTCAAGGTACCGGATTTGCTTTCGGTCACATTGGAGCAAAGTGACGGTGAACGATACGCGATCGTAGTGTAAGGTGAGGAAGATTTCCTTGCCGCCTTCCCGAAAATATCCCTGTTTTTCCGCCCAATCAATCACATCATCACCCCCTTCCAATGGGTACCATATTCGCTTGATTTGCACCATCCACTGTTTAATTTCCCTCAATTCAAAAGGAGGGAGCAGTTGATACAGCTTTTGATGGATGTCCTGCTTGAATTGTTCCAGCAATTTTTTACAGGTTTCCTCCTCAATCGAATAAAGTAAGTTCACAAAATGATCGATATGATCAGGGAGGGTAGGAGTAGAGTTTTCATGTTCGGGTGCAGCCACCTCCGCTCTTTCATTACGAAGAGCGATCATATCGTCTTCATCTACTTCAAAAAATTTTGCGATTTTTCGTACCGTGTCTACGCTACCCATCCGACTTCCTGATTCGAGGTAATCAATGTATTGTCTGCTCAAACCAAGCTGATTGGCTAAATCTTTTGGGTCAATGTTTCGTTGTAATCGTAGCGCTTTAATTCGATTGCCAAACGCAGTGGGTTTCGCTTTGGGTTTTGTCATGTCGTCCTCCTGTTCAAAAAGGTAATGGTGCAATTACCCACAGTATGAAACAAATTTTTCTTTTCATACGCAAATTTTTTAATAAGTATGAAAGTGCTTGATGCATATGGTTTTTCGAAAATAGACCACAATTAACGGATGCATTTTCTCTTTATAATGGAATAAAGGAATGGCTGATCAAGTAATGGGGAAATCCGACTTCCTGATTCGAGGTAATCAATGCATTGTCTGCTCAAACCAAGCTGATTGGCTAAATCTTTTGGGTCAATGTTTCGTTGTAATCGTAGCGCTTTAATTCGATTGCCAAGCGGAGTGGGTTTTGCTTTTGGTTTCGCCATAAGTTTCCTCCTTCAAAACGGTAATGGTGCAATTACCCACAGTATGAAACAAATTTTTCTTTTCATACGCAAATTTTTTAATAAGTATGAAAGTGCTTGATGCATATGGTTTTTCGAAAATAGACCACAATTAACGTTTACGTTTTCTCTTTATAATGGAATAAAGGAATGGCTGATCAAGTAATGGGGAAATATTCATATATAATAGAAAGGTATAAATTTTGGGGAAGAGGGGAATACTAGTCAATGAGTGATTTTAAGGTTCATAACATTAAAGAGGAAATTATTATTACGGCAAACCATAACCCGAATGGGTTGGTAAAGTATCATGTGTGCTATGGTGAGGTTGATTGGGAGAAGAACGGTAACCGTAAGCCAGCTGTGTTTCTTTTGATGAGCTATGATGGGAAGATGAATTATCAAGTACCAGCTCATCTAACGCTTGATAGCGAAGGCGAAACCGATTTCGAAAAGGTGTATGAAGCGTTAACGTATTTGAAGCACAAGTATCAAATCCATAAGAAATTTGACGTAGTTGTTAAGTGATATACGGTTAGCGGTCGAATACGAAACACTTTTTCGAAGTGGTTTTGGTTTTGGATCTTACACGCGCATCCACCGGGGTGGTGAGCTGGTTGACCCGAGCAGACTACCCCCTTAAAAAGGGGTAGAAAACGCATATACCACCGGTAACGGAGCCGCTGTATATCGCGTCGCAATCAAAGTGCTGTTTATGAACAAGGGTCCATAAACTTACATCCTCCAGGTCCTGCTTTACGGATGCTCCACCACAAAGACACAATGATCTACCTAGCCAATTGGCTACAGGGACGGGATGTACGATGTTCATGTAAATATGGGCAAAAAAAACAAGTCCAATTTACATGAACTCGTTCTGGATCGGCTAACGCCCCTATTACGGGCTATTCAACGCAGGGTATGCGTGCTGGAGGTAGACGGGAAACTCTCAGCAATTTATAACGTCTTTTTTCACCGTGGGTACGCCTGTCGAATCACGATGGGCATGCTTTGCCAAGCCTTTTCAATTTCAAATTTCATATCAGTTAATGAACAATCATCGGTAAATAGCGGTACGATTTGAACAACAAGCAAATCAAAACCAGAAAACCTTTTTCTTGATGAATTATCATGGTAATTCGCTTTCTGCTTACATTTTTTAAATCCTTATATCTGTTTTAAAGAAAAAGGGAAAACCTTTTTGGTAATTGTTTCCGAATGGCTTTCAATGAAATAACAAATTGAAAATTGGCACTCCGTTCCCCTGAACGATTGGTTGATTTCATTACAGACATACTGATCGGATCGAAGCTTTTCAGAGGTTTGTGAAGAAGAGCAGCTTCCATTTCCAGGGGGTAGCCATGTCCCGAAAAGTGGAGGATTATATTATTAAGGCAAACAATAACCCGAATGGATTAGTAAAGTACCATGTGTGTTATGGTGAGGTTGATTGGGAGAAGAACGGTAACCGTAAGCCAGCTGTGTTTCTTTTGGTGAGCTATGATGGGAAGATTAATTATCAAGTGCCTGCCCATCTTACGCTTAATAGTGAAGGGGAAACCGATTTCGAAAAGGTGTATGACGCGTTAACCTGTTTGAAACACAAGTATCAAATCCATAAGAAATTTGACGTAGTTGTAAAGTGATACACGACGCTTTGCTATCGAATGCGGACTACTTTTCGAAGTGGTTTTGGTTTTGGATCTTTTACACGCGCTCCACCGGGGATGGTGAGTGGGTTGATCAGAGCAGACTACCCCCTTTTAAAGGGGTAGGAAGCGCATGATTACCGGTAATGGAGCCGGAGTATATCACGTCGCAATCAAAGTGCTGTTTTATGAACAAGGGTCCATAAACACACATCCTCCAGGTCCTGCTTTACGGATGCTCCACCACAAAGACACAATGATCTACCTAGCCAATTGGCTACAGGGACGGGATGTACGATGTTCACGTAAATATGGGATAAAAAAAACAAGCCCATTTTACATGAACTCGTTCTGGAATGGATAATGCCCCTATTTACGGGCGATTCAACGCGGGTTAAGCGTGCTGGAGGTAGACGGGAAACTCTCAGCAATTTATAACGTCTTTTTTCACCGTGGGTACGCCTGTCGAATCACGATGGGCAACTTTGCCAAGCCTATTCAATTTCATATCAGTTAATGAAGAATCATCATTAATTAGCGGTGTACGATTTGAACAACAAGCAAATCAAAATCAGAAACCCTTTTTCTTGATGAATTATCATGGAAATTCGCTTTCTGCTTACATTTTTTAAATCCTTATATCTGTTTTAAAGAAAAAAGGAAAACCTTTTTGGTAATTGTTTCCGATGTGCTTTCGGTGAATTAACATATTGAAAATCGGCACTACATTCACGCGAACGATTGGTTGATTTCATTACAGACAAACTGATCGGATCGAAGCTTTTCAGAGGTTTGTAAAAAGGGTAGCTTCCAATTTCATCAAGGAATACCCGATATTTTAATAGGGGGTATCCATGTCCCGAAAAGTGGAGGATTATTTGGAGGAGAGCAAGCGGAGCATTTTGGATCTCTTACTTCCCGTACAAGTGCCTACATGGAATATGTTTGAAGTAGAGCATCAACGACCGGAAACTTCGGAAGAGAGAAAATGCATGAAGGATTACATTTATAATCAGACCGGCAATAAAAACGGATTGTATGTGTACAAAGATCAAGATGAACAGATCTTATATATTGGAAAAGGTAAGCCAATAAAGGTACGGCTGTATAGCCACTATTGCGAGTCATTTGAATTGGTAAAAGGCGATCCAAAGGGAAGATGGTTCGATTTTTTCTCAAACCATCGAGGGAATTTAAAGGTATACTGGATTGAACTTGAGGACGAGAATAACCGAAGATTCGTGGAGGCTACTTTAAGCAGCGTCTTAATACCAAAGTTTGAAACATGGAAATTGAACTAAGCTCGTTTGCAATGAGTTTAGGTCTGTTAACTATTAGCAATTGGTTCAAACTGCGATTCCGAAATGTAATTATTACCATAACAGAAGCAGCGCTCATTTTGGGCGTTGCTTTGTTATTTCTTCCAATCACAAAGGCGGGGAATTACTAGCTTTTGAAGAATGGACTTGATAAACTAGAAGTTAGAATTTCAGATCGTATTGCAAGAGAATTTTTGATGCCTGCATTGAAGGTATAAAATTTTAAGGCTATTTCATAAGAATATCGTCCTAGTTGTTTATAAAGGAAAAGAGAAGGAAGCCTGGTTGAATGGAATATCCGATCATTGATGTCTCATCGTGGAAGCAGGACCCAAGGGAATATGGTGCCGGAGAAAGAGCAAAAGAATGGCTAATCGATCCTGGAACAGGAAAATTAGCTATGTTTAAGATTCCACGGGAGGATAGAGGAGAGCATTGGGCGGAAAAACTTTGTAGTGAATTTGCTAAAGTTCTTGATTTTCCTTGTGCAGATGTAAATATTGCGGTACGTAATGGTGTAATCGGATGTTTAAGCTATTTCTTTGTTGATAAGGAAAATGGATATTCACATTTTGATGGTGGAAACTATTTTCCCAACGATTACGATTTTGAAAAAAATGCTGGGTACAACCTTCAGCTAATCAGAACAGTAATGGACCAATTAGACACATCAGAACAAAAGCTATTTCAAGAATTTCTCTACATTATTGTTTTTGATGCATTGGTGGCAAATGGTGACCGCCACCAAGATAATTGGGGTATCACACGCCATGAGACAAGAGAAGAAGCCTTTATTTCTCCTTTGTACGATAATAGTGCAACCTTGGGGAGAGATCTTAACGAACAAAGATTAAACGAATTGCTTGATTCACGTACGGAAATGATACGGTATATTTCAAGATCAAAATCAAAAATTGGATGGGATAATGTTCGTTGTCAGAAGCATTTTATACTAGTTAAGGAGTTGACAAGAGAGTATCCCGAAGAAATGCACGGGCTTCTTGAAAGATTAAAGTTGCTTAATGATTCGATCGTAGAAGAAGTTCTCAATAAAATGCCAAAAACAATCATGACAGATATACAAAAACAATTCGTAATTCAATTTGTTAAAGAAAGAAGAGACATTTTAATTAGAATAGGTGAGAAAATGAACGTTGAAACATCAAAATTATTATTGATTTGGAAAGACCCCAATACAAGGAACCGCTTTACAGTTGGAAAGTTATCTTTTGAAGAAAATACGTATATCTTTAAGTATAAAGACCCAGATCTTTCAGACGCTGTAGCGCATGGTTTCAAATATTACCCTAATTTTACGGATCATACTCAAACGTATACGTCAGAAGGCACCCTATTCCAACCCTTTCTAAAGCGATTACCACGTTCAGCTCGTCCTGACTATCCATTACTGTTAGAGCGGTATGGTTTAAATCCAACTAGTTCGGAGATGGAAATCCTAGAAGCAACTCGCGGACGTTTGCCAACCGATACCTTTGAGTTTGTGAGGGATATCCAGTTTGTTGAAAATGAGCCATTGCAGATAAGTTTTGACATAGCTGGAGCTCGACACTACATCACTGAATCAGAATTAAAACAAAAAATTAATGTAGGTGCTCAAGTTATATTGGAACCAAATCCAGCTAATGAATATGATATTTATGCGGTAAAGGTACTGTTGGCAGATAAAAATATCCATATTGGTCATGTACCAAAGTATTATAGTAAAGTTATTTCCGAAATTCTTGCTAAAGTTAAGGATTACAAAGCGATCATTGTTTACACTGATTTTGATAACATTTCCCCGGATGAGTGGGTGAAAATTTCCGTTCAAACATAATGTAGCTGTGGAATACCGTGAAAAATCTCTTTGCAATACTGCCAGAGGGATTTTTCTATTTTACTCTCATATAGCAGGAGGTAAAAATGAATTTTGATAAATATAACATTTTAGATGGAGATATTTCAACAAATGATCTTCAATGGATATTAGAGAATTCTAAGTATATAGCTGTAGATACAGAAACTACGGGATTAGACCCCCAAAAAAGTAAACTTTCGTTAGTTCAGATTGCAGCTAGTAATCGATACTTTCTAATTCGATTTCATGATAATTATTCTGCAAAGAATCTCGTAGAGTTATTGAATAACGAAGTTATATACAAAATTTTCCATCACGCCACTTTTGACGTAAAATTTCTAATGAACTATTTGGGCTGTAAAGAGATAAAAAATGTTGTTTGTACAAAAATTGCAGCAAAACTATTATTTGGACCTGAAACGAAAACTTCGTTGAAAAATTTAATACATGATTATTTTCACGTTTCAATTGATAAGCGACAGCAATTGTCGGATTGGACAAGAGAGCAATTATCAGATGAGCAAATAGAATATGCTATTAATGATGTCCGTTACTTAGTTGATTTATGGCTGAGATTAGAAAGTGAATTAAAAGAAAAAGGGCTGTTAAAATATGCGAGAAATTGCTTTTTCTTTTTACCAACTCAAGCATTTATAGAGAATCAAGGAATACCTAATATTTTTCAATATTAACGGTATGAATGATCGTTTTTCAAGAAGCGAAAGATCCTCGAAAAAAGTTGTAGGGAGAGTAAAATTAAATATCATTCCACATGAAAACAGAAGCCTTATGGCTCCTGTTTTCATGTTAGTTCCTTATAGATTTGACAGAATTGCTGTTGAATGAATAGCTATTCCATTGCTCATTAATCCCGCCACTGTGAATATCAGCAAATATATCTTCAGACTCCAACTAAATACTCCAAGGGGAAGTCGTTGAAACATAACATCTGGATTTTTGTTGAAATATTCAGTAATATCACAACGTATTATTGTTTCATCAAGTGTTCCCATATTTTAACCATCGCGTAGGTGTCCAGCTTACAATAGGCAAGGAGAGCTTCCCGAAGCAAATTTCTTTCTTCTGGGGTTCGAGTGTGTAAATTTTCAAAAGTGTCCATTGCCATGGAGCCGTCTTTAATTAATAAGTGACTATAATTGAGCGATACATCGTTAGGAAAAAGGGCTGTCAGTACTGCTTTAAGCGAGTAACTTCCTCTCATTTCATTTAAGTAAAACCACTTATTTTGAAATGGGAGCATCAGGTCAACTAAATTGTCGTGTATATCCAGTAAGTGTTCAGCTAAATCAGGAAAATGATCACTAAGGTTCTTTAACACCATTTTTTCAAAACTAATGTTATATGCAATCGTACAGGCTCCTTTAGGAATTTTCGTAACAAGTCGTTCAGCAATTTCTCGTCTTGGGTCGGATCCTTCTATTGCTAAAAACTCTGAGTGATCCAAGACAGCTCCTTTTGATTTCAACGAATGGATAGAATATTGGAAGGGTATTTGCTTATAGGGTTTATCACCGTCATATAAAGGAACCATTTGAAGATACGTCTCAAAGTCTAAAAAATATAACGGATACGAAATCGTTGATAAAAATGTTTGAATTCGTCTTGTATCTACTACTTTAAGGTTTTCTTTATATGCTTTTACTTGAAAGGATTGGGGGTCAGTTAACTTATAATTCGCGGGGATATCACTTAAAGTAACGATTCCTTGATTATATAACTCAAACGCCTTTTTACCAAGCCGTGCTATATCAAAGACAGAATAATACGGAATGTGCGACCAACAGTGATCTTTTGCCCTACATTCGAGATCATCTTTCCCATATTTCTTGCAATAAGGTCCAATATCTTGCTTAACACCATTTTCATTGATCAGTTCCTTCATACGAGAAATCCGAATTGGAACTGCATCTCGTCGCTTTATTATTTCGCTTGTTAAATCATATAAGGTAAATAATTGCTTAAGATCAAGAACTCCCCTTCTTACATACTCGTTGTTTATGTAAATTAATAATGAATTAGACAAGGGTAAATTTTCATTAACAACGAACCATTGAAAAGAGAGATCATCAAGATGGCGGTCCTTTACTCGGGTTGATGACTTTACAGTATAGAGGTGCCAGCCGTGTTCTGTGTGCCGCAAAATATCGCAGATAACATAAACTCCATCATATTCAAAAGTGGCTTGATAAATCGTTTTTTCTCCTAAAGCAAGCAACCTCTGAGTTTCTGCTATCATTTGCGACGGGTCGTTAGAGTATTTCACAGCAGAACCAGTTGGAAATAAGTCTCTTGCAAAAAAGACGGCTTCGATTTGCTTGTTCACCTTCGATTGGTAATCACCTGGAGACAAAAGGGATGGGTTGTTTTTGTGTAGCCAGAATGATTTGGGACATTGCATAAAGAGAAGATAATCGGATTTTGTAAGCAACATTCATTTCCCCTTTCGCAAATGAGCGGTTGTTACACTATATGGCGAAAGGAAGGGTTTTAGTTGACTGATTAATTCGTTTTAATCCAGTTTCCTCATTATTTACGCTTCAACTGGGTTGAAAAAATTCAACTAAATTTGTAAGTGCTATTAACTTGAATCAAATCGAAGTTGTATTTGGTACTAAAGTTGATAAAACTACTGCAGAAGATCTTACTAACTACACAGTGTCTGTGAATGGTACTCCAGTAACGTTTGACACTGATGCCACATTGCCAGATACGGTAGCTAAATTGCAAGCAGATGAAAGAACTGTAATTCTTAACTTGGATACTGATGGTACTGCAATTAACTTGGCTAACAAGTCTGCAGTTCGAGTTACAGTTAGCAATGTGAAATCTACGGAAGATCAATTGATTGCTCCATTTGATTCTACATTCTACGTAGAAGATGCTACAGCTCCAACAGTTAAAGAAGCTAAAATTAACGCAGGTCAAAATGGTTTTGTTGTTACTTTCAACGAACCTGTTAACAACGCAACAGGAGTAGCTAGAGTAAATGGTGTACCTGCAGCAATCTCTGCTGGTCCTGACAAATATTCCGTAAATGTTGCAGCAACTTTGACTGGTGGCCAAACTTACTCTGTATATGTTTCCGGTATTCAAGATTTGGCAGGAAACGCAGTATCGGCAACTACTAAATCCGTAACATACAATAAAGATTTAGTTGCACCTACTCTAGCTTCTGTGACTCAAAAAGATGATGTTACGTTGAAAGTTAAGTTCAGTGAGAAGCTTGATTCTGCAGCTCTTCCAAATGTAGATGTTTATCGCGGAACTAGCATCTTCTGGTCTGGAGCTTTGACTACTGGTGTACTGGACGCAGACGATACTACCGATACAACCTATTTGGTTACACTTGATCCAAACGCTGGTGGTGCTTCGCAAGTACTGTACCCTGCTGGACAAAACACAGCAAATGTAAACGTTGATGTTGCATCGTTTAAAGATGTAGCTGGAAACGTAGCCGCTGCTACCTCCAAATCTGTTTCTATCACTAAATCCACTTCAGTTCCTGCTGTTACAACTACTAAGTGGGATGGAACAAACGTTGTAGTTACGTTTGATAAGACTTTGGAAAGCTCTACAGTTGATACCACTAAACTTCTCATTACTGATTCTACAGGAGCTGAAGTGACTCCAAGTGGAGCTGTGGTTTCTGCTGACAAAACAACAACTGCTGCAGACGGTAAATACGTTGTTATCTCTGGTCTGCCAGCAAATGAAACTTACACTATCAATTTTGTTGCTGGATTCGCAGAAGACCAAGCGATTATTCCGAACAAGACTGGTAACTATACGTTCACAATTGCGACTCCGTCTACCGCGGGTGACACAACTAAGCCAGTAATCGAAACTGATGCTGGTACTGGTACGGATGCAAATACTTTGGATGAATTGGCTGGCGCTTCTGCAAACGGTACTAAAGTTACTGCAAGTGGAACAGGCAACGTTATTGAAGTATTGTTCTCTGAACCAGTTAAAGCAGTAAGTGCTGCGAATTTCAAAATTGATGGCGCAGCTCTTCCAGCAGGCTCTGTAGTTACTCTTACTAAAGGTGCACAATCCAACGATAATCGTGTTGCCAAAATTACATTGCCAGAAAGCGCAGTAGCGCACGATGGTAATTATGAGTTGGGTGTATCTGGGGTTCAGGACTTAGCTGGAAATACAATTGCTGCTACGAATGTAGTAGTTGCACTTGATGACACAGTTGATCCAGTTTTGACTACAGCTGTTGTTAACGCTGATAACAGCATCACATTGACATTTAGTGAAGCAATTGCAACTACGACTTTCACTGGTGCTGAAGCTGATTTCGTAGTAACAGTAAACAATGTTGATGTCTCTGCTGATGCCGCTGTTGCAGAAGCTGGTGTAGCTGGTGATAACAAGCTGAAACTGACATTTGGTACTACTAACGTTGTAGGTCAAACTGTAGTAGTAAGTACAGCAGCAACTACATCTGTACTTGAAGACGCTGGTAACCAAGCTAACAAGCTTAAAACAGGTGTGACAGTAAACGCAACTGCTGCAACTAACTAATCGAAACGTTACTTCATAAGCTCAACTGAGCGAAAGAAGTAGAAAATGCACCCCATACGCAGCAATGTGTATGGGGTCTTTTTCTAACTGTCCCATCGAACTGACAGGTGAAATCCCTGTCCATGACAACAGCCAATCCGTCATGTGCCTAATCCTCCTGCATCCAGTGAGGCTCTACCAAAGCCGAAGGGGTGAAGTCAGGTGAAGTCGTACTCGAAAGAGGCGGGGCTCCATAAAAGGTGACTATGGTTAGGAGACGAACCCATGTCGAGAAGTTAGAAAGAGAGCAAGGTTGTCAAAAAGCTAGCAGTTCGGCCTTGTTTCCTGCATTTGCGATGATGCAGCGGCAACCGGCATAATTTCGGCTGTTAAACCGGTTGAACTTTCTAATGAGCAGTGGGAACCTACGGTCATCAAAAAGAGGGATAGATGGGACGGAACGTTTGAAGTTTCATGTGGGGAGACGGGGTAGCGTCAGAGATCCATATGAGATGGCGGCGGGTTCGTAGTAGTGTTGATGGCCTGCCGCTGGTACCCGTAGTGGCAACACATGCGGGGAGGAGAAAACTGGCCGGAGCGAAGGAACCCAGTCAGCGGGAAAGAAGGATGCGAGAAACCTTACAATGGGCGTTGTAGTTTCTCAATTACAATTGAACAAACAACCAGATGGGATTGCAGAAGAATGGTTTCTGCAGTCCTATTTGTCTTTCATCAACAATAGATAACTAAAGTTAGTATGAATGATCATAGTGATCATGCTAAGATGGTTAGGCCCATTGTAAATCTAATCATAATCTTCTATTCTCGTTGATGGAACGCCGTGTGCGATGAAAGTCGCCCGCACGGTGTAGGCCTGACCGAAAACTGCTTTCTGTAGAAAGTGGTTAGGCAGGAATAGCAAGGACGGATCATCGACACCAGCACCAGGACCACTTACATATGGAACTTCCTACAATGGAAGAACCATTGCCAATCAGACAATCAATCGAAGCGTAACCATTACTGCAGACAACTTTACTCTGCAAAACAGCCGCATTCGGGGAAATCTGACGATCAAAGCGGCGAACACCATCACATTGGACAATGTAACCGTTGATGGGACAACGATCTTCCAGTAATCCACTTTAAAAGTATCGAGGTGATAAAGAATGAAACGATTCTCTTTCCAACAGAAAATCTCGTGGAGCTTGCTGGCAGTACTCGTTGCTTCGCCTTTCGCTTCGGCACATGCGTCAGTGACCATTAGTGGAACTTCACAACTAAACGGCGGCATGCAAATAAACGCTCCTACTACACTCAATGTGCAGGGCGGCACGACGATCTCAGGGAATGTAACCGTGAGACAGCCTTTCACCATTAATCCTGATCCGACAGCCCAAGGAAATGCGTTTTCACAGGCTGGCTTTACGCTGATTCCCGCACTGCTCAATTTACCGATAGACCTAGGGGGAGTAAGCACTGGCATTGTCACCGTGGGGAATACCAACGTGGGACAAGTACTCGGCGCAGATGGTGTCAGCCAAATTCAACCGGCCCCGGGAGTTCCGGTAGGGCAGGTGACGTTAGATGGTTCAGGAATAGACAGTGCGAGACAAGCCCTGCAAACAGCGATTTTGAATGCGGATATCACCGTTGCAACCACCGCTCAATCCAACTATCAAACCGAGGGTGGCGATTTGAAAGTTTCCGTATACACAGATGTGACGCAAGCGATCACTGCGCTAACTGGGGCGAAAACGGCCGCACAAAACCTGTTGAATAAAGGAACCGCTACCTTGTCAGAGTTGGGAACAGCCAAGAATGCTCTGTCAGCAGCTCAAGGTACTTTGCAGTCTAAGGTGACACAGTTGGATATCGCTACACAGGCACTCAAGGACTATGCCGCGGCGTTGGCACTTGCGAAGACAGCACTAAGCGATGAGATTGCAGCCGTAGATGTATCACCCGCCCAAACTGCGCTGGATGACTTCGAGTCAGCCAAAGGCGATATTGGTATGGCGGTTTATACAGATGTGGAAGCGGCTATTCAAGACCTGAACAGCAAAAAGGCAGCAGGGAAATCGGTGTTGGATTCAGGTACTTCTACATTGCAACAAGTGCAAGCTGCGACTACGGCTATCACCGATGCGCAAACCACGCTCACGAACAAGAAAACGCTGCTTGAGGCAGCTACCCAGGCTTTGATTGAGTTGGCACAAGCGAAGACAGCGCTGAGCAATACGATCGCTTCCGTAAACGTATCCACTGCTCAAACATCGCTGGCAAACTACGTGTCTGCCCAAGGAGATACCAGTTTGGCGGTTTATACGGATGTGGAAGCGGCCATTCAAGACTTGAACAGCAAAAAGTCATCGGGTGAAGGGTTGTTAAGCAGTTCTTCTGTACTCGCTGACGTCCAAGCTGCCACGCAAGCGATCTCGCAAGCCCAAACAGAGCTTAACGGGAAAGTTGCCTTGTTGGATACAGCCACACAAGCTGCAGAGCAACTGCTGAACAATGCCAAAGATTCTTTGGATGATGCGATTATAGCTGCAACCACAACAATAGATGCTGTCGAAACTTCCAAAGCAGCTTACATCGGAGCAAGTGGTAGCCAGGGTGCGACGGTCTACACGGATGTAGAGGCGGCGGTTCAAAACCTGAACAGAGCCAAGGCAAACGGGCAAACGATTTTGGGTACGAGTACGTCCACCCTTGCAGAATTACAAGCGGCTACCACAGCCATCACGAATGCCCAAACGGTATTGACTAGCAAGAAAACATTACTAGATGAAGCTACTCAGGTGCTTCAAGACTTGGCACAGGGTAAGGCTGCGCTGAGCAATGCGATCGCATCCGCAGACGTTTCAGCTGCCCAAGCAGCGCTGGATGACTACGAGGCTGTTCAGGGGGATACCAGCTTAGCGGTTTATACTGATGTAGAGACAGCGATTGGTAACCTGAGCAATGCAAAGGCGGCGGGTCAAGCCGTGTTGGCTGACAGCACTTCTGTGCTAGCAGATATTCAGGCTGCCACACAAGCAATCCAGCAAGCCCAAAACTTGTTGAACGGTAAAGTCACATCATTGGAAGCAGCAACAGACGATTTGAAACAGGCGCTTCTTGATGCTAAAAATGACTTGAATGCCGCCATTGCTTCGGTAGACGTAACGGAAGCGCAGCAAGCGCAAACGGCTTATACGGATAAAGGGGGAGATACCTCCGAGACTGCCTATACCGATGTCACATCCGCGATCGCCAACCTGCAGCAGGCAAAAACCGAAGCAGAAGCTATCGATCAATCTATAGCTACTTTGGCGGACCTTCAATCGATGACAACGGCGATCAACGAGGCGCAGTCCGCTCTTGATGCCAAGGTTGCTCTTCTCAAGACAGCAACAGACGAGCTGGTGTTCCAGGAGGTAGTGAGCAAGGATATCACTCAGTTTGATTTTTCTACGATCTACGCTGGTCAGGCGCGGATAACCAGCAAGCCAATCACTAGTACCGACTTCGCGAGCAATCCCAAACACTTCACCGTGAGTGACGGGAACATCACCATCGACGTGGATCTCACCTGGAACATTCCGTTGAATGGCTTTACGACTGGACAGGTGGTCGGATCAGCAGTGGACAGTTTCATCCAGCAGTATTATAACGACCATCACATTGATCTGGGACAACGAACCATGGCTGGCATAGGATTTGACGATACCTTTTCCGTTACACGCTTCCAGACAGGGTCAAGTAATGTGATCACGGTCGGTGGTTCTGATTGGGACGAATTCTTTGATACGAACACGGCTACTGGCAGCGATACAGACACCAGCCAAAACCGTACCTTTACCATTAGTGACGGGACAAAAACAGCAACGATCAACCTAGAGTGGAAACTCGACGGGATGGACGACTTGGTCGATACCATCAATGATGAATTGACATCAGCAGGTGTACTAGCAACAGCAGTAAAGGAAAGTGCAAGTACGTTTAAAATTGTCGCGAAAAAAGCCAACATCACGATTACAACAGGCGGAGCTGACAGTAACGACTTCTTTTAGCAGCTGGTTGACCTGAAATCAAATGCAGTGAGTCTACCCAAGTGGTAGGCTCTATTTTTTTGTCTGGACTCGCTGAAAAACACTCAAGAAACTCACTGAAAAAGACTACTGCCCATCCGGTGAAACACCAATCCTCATTACCTCCAAGTAACCTTCCCATCGTCCTCTCGCTGCAAACTATAAAAACTGCAGTCAGCAGCCGTTCATTCCTCTCAGTAGCCCTTCACCCTGAAATGAAACGGAACATACGTTTCTAACAAGGTTTGAATACTATATTATTAATAGGAATATGACGGAAAGGAGGCTTTGTGCAGGAGTGTCTGAAAAACGTTCCGGTGGTATAATGGTAGTACAGACAATGAACGGGCAAGGGAGAGTGATGGTGTGACCAAGCGGATGAATCCCATCGTCGATTTTGTGTTCAAGCGAATTTTCGGTACCGAGGAAAACAAAGACCTGCTGTTGTCGTTTCTCAACGCGACGCTAAAACCAGAGGAAGGAAAACAGCTAAAGGAAATCACGCTGGTTGACCCGCACATCAACGCGGATCAGGTGGGTGACAAGGCATCCATCCTTGATGTCAGGGGGAAAACGAAGACAGGCGAACAGATCAACATTGAAGTTTAACTACACAACAAGTACGACATGGAGAAACGCTCTCTGTACTACTGGGCGAAGATGTACGAGGGACAGCTGGCAGAAGGTGAACCGTACCGGAACCTCAAAAAGACGGTTACAATCAGCATTGTGGACTTTTCGTACCTACCCTCAAAGAGCTACCACAGCGTTTTTCGTCTGAGAGAAGACAAAGAGAAATTTGTTTTGACGGACAATCTGGAAATCCATTTTCTTGAGTTGCCGAAGCTGGGAGCAGAGCATCAGGAAACCAGTGACCTGCTGGTGAAATGGCTGCTGTTTCTGAAGGCCGAGAGTGAAACGAAACTGGAGGAATTGGCTATGAGTGAACCAACGATTCGTAAGGCAGTCAACGTCCTTGAATTTTTGAGTCAGGATGCCGAAGCTCGCAGATTGTATGAAATGCGGGAGAAAGCATTGAAGGATGAATTGAACATGGTTGAAGGAGCAAAGGAAGAAGGAAGAACTGAAGGGAAGGCTGTCATTGTTCGTAACATGCTTGCAAAAGGTTTGAACGTGGCCGAAATCTCGGAGTTGACCGGACTGACCATAGCTGAAGTAGAAAAACTGAAACAGCAACTGCACTAAGCTTCCCCTCCATGTTCCGCAAGTAGCGGCAGTACCGAAAGGACCGACAGACGGTAACGCATCTGGCACCACTGACGCTACAGGAGGCTCAAAACGATGTCGAGGTACAAAAAAATTGCAGAAGTAGCCAGCCCTACGTCCAACCAACGGATGTAGGGCCTTTTTGCGTTCCCAAAAACCAAAAGGAGTTGTTGTACATGCTTTTCCCGAACGTACCGACCAAGACGTTAGGCGGTCAGGTTTTCTGGAACACCCTGGATAGAAGAAACGGCTGGAAGCTGCAGCAGAACATGTTCACCCAACACTTCCGCATCCTCGACCCGGACAACGTGAGACAGGCGTGGGGACAGGATGAAGGTGAGATGTGGCGTACGTTTCGCATGTTTGCTGGTTCAAAGATTGAATGAAGCAAGGTAGGTGTTTGATAGTGGATGTGATTCGGCAATTTGAGCAGTACCTTGTGGAAAACGGGATTGCACCCAAAACGATTGAATCCTACGTGGGAGACGTAAAGGGGTTTTGTGTGTACCTGGAGGGGATGGGAGTAGAGCAGCCTACCGATCTGAAACGCTTCTACGTCTCTAGCTACAAGAACCACCTGATGGAAAACAAGTACGCAGTGGCCACCATCAACAAGAAGATCAACAGTCTCCAAGCGTTCAATCTGTTCCTGATCGACCGCAAGCTGACCATGGAGCAAGTCGTCACGCTGCGGAAAGACAGGATCAAGGTAGCGGCTGGCAGCGAGGGAGAGGTGGAAGTCTTTTCAGAGCAGGAGGTGAACCAGCTGCTGTTCTTTGTCCAGGACAGGAGCAAAGTCAGCCAGCGGAACCACTTAATCGTTTGGTTGCTACTGTACACTGGTGTTCGTGTGAGTGAGCTGTGTGGCATCCATCTCAGTGATCTGGACTACCTCACCAACACACTTCGAGTTACAGGTAAGGGTGGCAAGTACAGAGAGATTCCGCTTCGTCCAGATCTGGTGGATCTGATCAAAGCGTACATTCGGTCAGAACGGCAGGAAAACAAGCATCGGGACAGTCCCTACCTGCTGCTCAGTCAACGGGCCGAGAAGATGCGCAAGGACGCGGTCAACACACTCCTAGAAGGTTTGGAGAAGCAGCTCGGCTTCAAACTGTACCCGCACAAGTTTCGTCACACCTTCTGTTCCCGTCTGCTCAAGAAAGGAGTGCCGCTCACAACGGTTAGTAAGCTTGCAGGTCACGCCCACATTCAGACCACGGCCCACTACTACATCAACACCAGCCGACAGGACAAGGAGCAGGCTGTAGCGCTTTTGTAAGCTAATCGTAATTGGTAACAATCAATCACAAGTAAACGAGGCATCTTTCCGTCATGGTTGCGGGAAGGTGCCTCTAATTCGTTTGGAGGATGAGAGAATGAGAACGATCAAAACCATGCAGGACGTGCGTTTGATTCGCGCAGCGCAGGTGTTTTCCGACACCATCACATCGTTTCTGGAGGAAGAATTTCTCGGCCTGAAAGAAGCTTTTGACTTCGACGGTCTGGACGAAGAATTTGCTCTGGATCACTACGGCTTCCTGGTCGTGCTGGAGCAAGGAGACAACCTTCGGGATCTGTCCGTAGTTGGTTTGGAAAGGGAAACAGGTGGACTACTTGGTAGCTTGCCGGAGTTTGTCGACAAGGTGGTACGTCAGGGGGAGTGCTGGTACAAGGCGGTTGTCATTTACACCAACGAGTACGCCATGGCTTTCTATGTTCCTGAGATCGTCGTCGCGGATGATGAAGAACTGAAAACTTTTTTGGAGGCGCATGTGGAATGAAAATGAGCGAAGAAGTAGCAAAGCGGGTCAACATCGTCCGGTTACAAATGGTACGGGAATCAAGCCTTTTGTATCCGCAACGTCGGATTCGGATGGCGAAGGATGCTGTAGGGCTGTTCCAGTCGTTTTTGCAAGAATCGGATCGGGAGCAGTTTTTTTCTGATTTGTCTGAATGTTAAGAATGAACCAACAGCCATTCACACCTTCTCCATAGGATCGCTGGACAGTTCGATCGTTCATCCCCGTGAAACATTCAAGGCAGCTGTCCTGGCGAATGCCAGTTCCATCATTGTCGCGCATAACCATCCGAGTGGTGACCCCACTCCCAGCCAGCCTGATCTGGATGTGACAAAGAGGCTCCAAGAGGCGGGGGAGTTGCTGGGTATCCCTGTTTTGGATCACATCATTGTCGGTACAGAGGGTGCCTACGTTAGCTTGAAGGAAGGAGGGTACATGTAAGGATGGAAACGCGGAAAATGTTCTCTTCAGATCGATACGTGACACGCGGAGTCAATGAAGTCGTTCCGTTTGAGCTGCAGCTCCTTCTGTGGAGCATCCTTGAGAAACGGCAAGAACGGGGAGATCAGTTGGATCATCTCCAAATTTTCGAGCTTTCAGCAGAGTGGGTGGATGGTGAGCCAGTGCAGAAGGTTCTAAATCGGCAGGAGCAGCCTTTCCATGAGGAAGTGTTCTACGTGGATCATACCGAGAATCTGGCGATCGGAGTCACGGTTTGGATCATGGATTCGGGGGAGTATTCGACTTTACTCCTTCCCGAAGAATACTGAGGCGGTGCTGACATGACAATCATCAAGATTATTCTTTTCATCCTACAGATTCTTGTGGGAGCAAAAAAGTAAAAGCGAAAGGAGGATTAATGATGAATCCGCTTTTGAAAGAGCTGATCTGGATCATTGCGAAACTGGTTTTGGCGAGAATGAGTCGGGAGCAGGCTATAGCTAAAGTAGCAAACGAGCATGGTCTGAACCAAGCAGAGCTTCGTTCAAAACTAATGTAGGTGACTGATTAGGTCACGATGATTGATTCAAGGGCGGACGTTCGTTTGCCCTATTTATTTTGCTTTCACACACAGAGAAACATTTTGATAAAAGTCGACGTAACCGACGATGTCGACTTCGACTACTTTCACAGGCATGGAGGGATTGAGATGTTTCAACGACGTAAACGTAATTTGGATTTGACAGGTACAAAAGGGCAGTCCAGGAGGGAGGGAGCCTCGCATGGGATCAGCTGGGAAAAAGTACAACAGAGAACGGATGTAAGTGAAAGCTCGAACAGTGAGGACGAAGGGATTGAAGCTGGATGGGAAGAGGAGGAAGAGGACAGCTTTGCGCCAGCAGAAGAATTTCAGAGGCGGCACACGCCAGTTAGCCAGTCCAGGCTGGCTTTTTCAGAACGGCAAAACGTGAGTTCCGGTCAGTCCGAACCAATGTACCTCGGACTGCAAAAGAGGCCGGGTTTTTACGAGCAGCATAAAAAGGTGACCATTTATTTGGATAGAGAACTGATGGAAACGATGGAAGCGCTGAAAAAGGAAAGGTACATTCCAAGCTACAGCTGGTTAGTAGCAGAAGCGGTCAAGCACTACCTTGCCACTAGAAAGTGACGTTCGGTCAAAGAAACACAACGTGTGGATGGGGTGTGGTGAATCTTGCATGGCGAAGAGGGCGATCCCTTTTTTCCGCCCTGATTGCCCTGCAAAAAAGAGTCTACTCTACTTCTGACACAAAAATTGTTCTCAGCTCTTCTTGAATAGCTTGCTTTTGCTCTTTACTCGCCACAAGAAGAAGTGTCCCTGTAGAACCAATGAATGTCCCAATTGGATTTTTCTCAGTGGAAAACAATGTCTCTATGGTAGCTGCAATCAGGTGGGAGTAGGCAGGGTCTGTTTTTAGCATCATGACATCTAATGGATAATCACAAAAGACCGCTTCCGCTTGAAACATAAGATTTTGCAGACGTTCGCGCTCCATGTTTTGCTTGGCTTTTTCATTCAATGTGTAGCAATTGGTCAAACGGTCTTTGACAAGCTCTAAATCTTTAATATCTCGTGAAATGGCAGCTTGATTGGTGTCTATCCCGTATCCTTCTTTTAGCTTTACAACCAATTCTTCTTGTGTACGAATCGGGTAGGCTTGAACGATCTCCTCAATGGCAGCTAAACGCCTCTGTTTTGCCTCACGCTGGGAAAGGAACTCTTCATTCATTACGATCGCCTCTCTTTCAAAAAAATAAAAATTAGTACTTTGGAACTGCTTTATTCATGTTCGTACACGGAAAAACGGGGGAAAAAGGCTTTTGGGCAGGGAGGACTGACTGAAAAGGTTACATACGGCTACTCGAAAGGCAGTCCTGCCTATTCCCCCTTTTTATAGCCTAAATGAGACGTTCTTATCTCATGGGTTGAATTTATTATATCATATATGATTAAAATATACAATTTATATCGATTTTACAATGAATAAAATTGATAATATATTCATTTTGTACCTACAACAATAGTGAAAAAACGGAGGTAATAACAATGACTAAACGCAATCACTCGATGACCACCCACATCCATCTTCACATCCACACGAATCAAGATGGTGGACAACCTACTTTGGAAGTACAGAAGCCAGATCAAGTATTTCGTCTGGATCATGGTCAGAAAGGGCAACCATTTCTGGAATTTGATCAAATGTGGGAATCAGGGATGTATGAAGATCTTGAAACCGTAAGTGATCCACAAGTAGTGTCGCCAGAAGAAATGAACGAAGTACTGGATTACTACAAGAAACACTATCGCTACTCCATCGAGGTACACTTCATGGACTACAAAGGTCAGGAGTTAGACACGTTTTCTTACGAACAGTACCAAGCAAGGGTCGGAGAAATCAACGAGGGAGAAGAGGGCAACAACGATCACTCACTTTTCCGCCCTGAAAGCCCTACAACGTACATCTGGGGCAGGTCGGGGAAACTCAGAATGACGCAAAAAAGGGGATTCGGACAGTTGCGACCTGTCTGAATCCCGGCTCTAAAAAAATTTTCCTATCGTTATGTTAGGACATTCGATTGATTTATACAAGTAAAGGGAGGCAGAAAACATGAATACCACAGCATTTGCTCATAAAGGACGCGTACAGGAGAGTGAGGATGCGATGAATCAGCTGTTGGATGAGGAATTAGAGCTAGATGTAGAACTGGATGACTTGGAAGACTTCGAGAAGGACGTACAGTTTGTGGCTGACGAAGAGGACGAGGTTGAAGCGGATGAGGCGGATGAAGACCATGAAGACCTGTTAACCGTGAAGAAGTCGCTTCGTAAGCCAAAATTAGATGAAGACGACTATGTTGCCCAAGTAGGTCAGCCAAAGGCAGAAAAAATGACCACAGGACAGTTTGGTCCGTGGGTGAAGATCACGATTCCTTTCCTCATTAAGCATCCTGACACAAAGGAAGGAGTCACCGTGGAGTTTAGTGCGAACCGAAGTATTGATTCGAAAAGTAGGCTCTATCCCGTGCTGAAGGGTATTTGGGCACAGAGCCTGGTAATGGGATCGACCTGCGTGACCTGGCAGGCAGAAAGGTAAAGGTGAGCATCGAACATCGAAAAGATGAAGAAGGAAACGTGTGGGAAAACATTGTTTCCGTTAGAAAATACGTTCCTAAGCGGTAGGGGCTACGAATTTTTCAGATGCACGGTGTAGACGTCCATCACCGAGAAATTTTGGGGGGGCGTTCCAATTGGAGGGCGAACAGGGCGGTGTCTTGCGCCCTCCTTTCCCTCGAAAAAAGGGAAAGGTACTTGAATTGTCAGAGCGAAGGGAAAAAACTAAAACGCAAAATGTTCAGACATATATCATATAATTGATCCCTACTGATACGATAGGGATTTGGAAATCAACAACTATGAACGCAATGGAGGGATTTCAATGTTATTGATGCAAGTGATCCACATGTTTCTTCACTACCTGTCGTCCATTGAGCGCAGCAAAGAGACAACGACGGGGTACGAAAAAGACTTGACGCAGTTTTCCAAATTCCTTGAGAAGAAGTATAACTGCACACCCTACCTTGAAGAAATTACGGCAACGGATCTGGAAAGCTTTCTTCTTTGGCTGAAGGAAAAGCGGAACTATGCTCCTGCTAGTCGGGCAAGAAATCTCTACACCCTCTGCTCCTTCTTTGCCTATGCCTACAAAAAAGAGTTGGTTGCACGAAACGTCGCCTTGTCGGTGGAAAACATCAAGCTGCAGCAGAAAGAGCGAGTCTACCTGTCTGAGACTGAAGTGCAACAATTGGTGGGGGCGATCGACCATGACCTCATTCAACTGGTTGTTCTGGTGCTCTACCTCACCGGACTTCGCATTTCTGAGTGCCTTTCTCTCACCACGGACACCGTCGATCTGGATCAAAGGGTCATCCATGTGGTGGCCGGTAAGGGAAACAAGGATCGGCTCATTCCCATCTCAGACAAGCTACTGCCGCTTCTTCAGCACTACCTGGAGCACGAACGCCCGGACACGGACTCTGATCTGTTCTTCTGCACGAAGAAAACAGGAAAACTATCTGACGTGTACGTGAACCGAGTGCTTGCGGATGCCGTGAAGAAACTTGGCTGGAAAAAGAAAGTGACGGCTCACATCCTACGTCACAGCTTTGCTAGTCAGTTGGTCAAAAAGGACGTGAACTTGGTACAGATTCAAAAGCTCCTTGGACACTCTTCACTTAAGGTAACCAGCATTTACACCCACAGTAACCTGGAGCAGCTGAGTGAGGCGGTCAATTGCTTGTAGAAGGAGGGGGCGAAGTGTCCCCTCTTTTTCAAAGAGAGGCACTGCTTGGAGCACGTAGGCTAAACGACCGTTTTTGCAAAGCATGGACAAACGACTATCGAAAAGGAAGTGTTGAAAAATGGCAATGTCACTGGATAAGAAACCGATTTACGATGAGCGAGTGAATGAGATTTTGCGTGGTCTTACGGAAGGAAAGACGAGAGACGAGTTAGCCGAGGAATTTGGGTATGCCAACTACAAGTCGCTTGACATGCACATGCGGCGCAGAAACTTTACGTGGGATCGGGACAAGCAGACGTATATGCCGATCTATAACCGCTTGGAAGAGCGGGATCTGGAAGTCTCTCTGACTGCATCGTCGAAAGCAGCTACCGTCCTTTCCCTCTTTCAGAAGGAAGGAGCGGATGCCAGAACCATTGCCAAGCGGTTAGGTTTTACCGATCACCGAGAGCTGGCTGTTTACATGAAAGGGAAGGGCTACGAATGGTCTTCCGAGGCAGGAAACTACGTCAAAATGCGAGGGCAAGTGCAAGAGGATTTGGGAAATGACAACTCTTCTCTTCAAGATTTTGGTGAAGAAGATAGGGAAGCAGGGCAGGGCCAACCACTAGGGGCTACTACGCCTGTCCCGGTAAGATTCACTCAACTTGAAGGGGGAAAGCTAGAAAAGTACTTGCCACTCTTGGAGATGCTTGAGCGGAACAAGGACAAGCTGATTGATCTTCTTGTACCCACTGCGGAGGATGGCAAGGTGCCACGTTACACGATTCCAGGCATCTTTGTCACCAAGTCCGTACACATGACCAATACGCTCGATCAGCTTGTACGTGACTACAGCAAAGAGAAGAACATCAGTCAGCGAGACATCTTTACCGTTGCGTTGCTTGACTTCTTCCGTCGCTATGGGTACGAGCGAGAGGTGGAAACATTGGTGGGACAAAATTGAGGCTTGGTTGTACAGCATAGGGGAAACATCTTCGAGGGCGATTAGAGCGAGTAATACGCACTGACCGCCCTCTTTGCCCTGGAAAATACACAGAGGGGATAGGTAGCGGTACATGTGGATTGAGCCACTGTTTCTATCGCAAAGGGTGCGGAACGTGGTAAACTAAAGACAAAGAAAAGGGCAGGTGAGTGGAATGGCTTGGGAGCCTTCAAAATTTCAGGTATCTTTGCCAGACGATTTTTTGCCACTATTGAATCAAAGGAATACGAATGTGAGTTTGGATGAGCAGGTGAAGGTTACCTTAGCGGTTGGTTTGTTTTTGGAGAAGAAGGTAACGCTGGCACGAGCAGCAGAATTAGCGGGAAAGTCACTGAGCGACTTTATTGATTATCTAAGTGACCGTGGCATTGCCTGGATGGAATATACAGAAGAAGATAGACGACTCGATGATCAAACGATTTCTAAGCTTTTAGCAGAAGAAGGAGAAAAAGATGCGTAAGGTCATTTCTAATTCAAGCCCGATTATTGCCTTGTCAATGATCGGGCATCTTTCGCTTATGAATGAGCTTTTTGATGAGGTCTATCTTCCTGCTGAAGTCTATCGTGAAATTGTAGAGAGTGAGAGTCTTCGGGAGCATGGAAAGCGTGAGTTGCAGGAAGCGGTGGAGCAGGGGCGTTTTCAGATCTATCAGGTGCAGAATGAAGAGTTGGTTAGCAAGCTCTACGGAAAGCTTCATCGCGGGGAGCTGGAGGTCATCATTGGTGCAAAAGAGTTAGGTTTAGAGGTCGTGATTATTGACGAGAAGTCAGCAAGAAGGCTAGCGGATACGTTTATGTTGAACTCCATTGGCACGGTCGGTTTACTATTGTTTGCTAAGAAAAAGGGAAAGATTACAGAGATTAGGCCTTATTTGGATCGTTTACTTACCCACCATTTTCGGATCTCGACAGGCTTATACAAACAAGCGTTATTTCAGGCAGGGGAAACGGACGAGTCCATCAGCTAGGTACAGATTGGAGGGTTTTCAGGGCGGTTAGGGCCTAATCAATTCCCTCTTTGCCCTCGAAAGTACAGCGGTAGGCAAGCACACCGCAGGGAAACTGAGGAAACAAAAACGAAAAAGAAGCAGCAACAAGAGCAACACAACCTCCGACTACCTGCAACATTGCGAATTCTTTGAGCCGCTTGGTGGCAACGCACTTCCTAATGATGAACCAATGGAGGTCTTTCTTTAGGACTGCTGTTTTCCATTTTATGTTGATTTCCTATCTTTTGAGTTGAGTTTCTTCCATTGAGGGGAAGACAAAGAGAAATTTGTTTTGACGGACAATCTGGAAATCCATTTTCTTGAGTTGCCGAAGCTGGGAGCAGAGCATCAGGAAACCAGTGACCTGCTGGTGAAATGGCTGCTGTTTCTGAAGGCCGAGAGTGAAACGAAACTGGAGGAATTGGCTATGAGTGAACCAACGATTCGTAAGGCAGTCAACGTCCTTGAATTTTTGAGTCAGGATGCCGAAGCTCGCAGATTGTATGAAATGCGGGAGAAAGCATTGAAGGATGAAGCTAACATGATTCAGGGAGCAAAGCAAGAGAAGGCAATGGAAGTGGCCAAAAACTTGCTGGCGATGGACATGACTGTAGATGTAGTTGCAAAAGCAACAGGTTTGTCGGAAGAGGAAATCGAAAAACTAAAACAGCAACTGCACTAATCATCCCCTCCATGCTCCGCAAGTAGCGTCAGTACCGAAAGTACTGACAGAAGGTGACGGCATCTGGCACCACTGACGCTACACGAGGCGCAAAACGGTGTTGAGGTAAGAATGGCAGAATCAACGAGCCCTACGTCCAACGAACGGATGTAGGGCCTTTTTGCGTTCCAAAAAAGTCACAAGGAGCTGTTGTACATGCTTTTTCCAAATCTACCAACGAAGACTTTAGGAGGGAGCTTTTTCTGGGACACTTTGGATAGGAGAAACGGCTGGAGGCTACAAAAAAACATCTTCACCGAACACTACCGCATCCTTGACCCTGAGAATGTCCGGCAGGCATGGAGTAACGACGAGGTTGAGATGTGGCACGCTTTTCGGAAGTTCACGTCTGGAAGTAGAGAGTAACACGCCCTGAGCCAATCAAAAGGTTGCAGGGCATTTTTCTGTTTCAGGAGGGAAAACGATGAACCCGATCGAGGAGTTTGAGCAGTACCTAGTGGAGAACGGGATCGCGCCCAAGACAATTGCATCCTACGTGGGCGACGTGAAAGGGTTTTGTGTGTTCCTGCAAGGGATGGGCGTGGAGCAGCTGACCGATCTGAAACGCTTCTACGTTTCCAGCTACAAAAGCCACCTCATGGAGAACAAGTACTCGGTGGCAACCATCAACAAGAAGATCAATTCACTACAGGCGTTCAATCTGTTCCTGATCGACCGTAAGCTGACCACAGAACAAGTCGTCACGCTGCGCAAAGACAGGATCAAGGTGGCCGCTGGCAGCGAGGGTGAAGTGGAGGTGTTCTCCGAGCAGGAGGTGAACCAGTTGCTGTTCTTCGTCCAGGACAGGAGCAAAGTCAGCCTGCGAAACCATCTGATCGTTTGGCTGCTGTTGTACACGGGCGTTCGCGTTAGTGAGTTGTGTGGTATTCAGCTCGGAGATCTGGACTACCTCACCAACACGTTACGGGTAACAGGCAAGGGCGGCAAGTACAGAGAAATTCCACTTCGTCCAGATCTGGTGGATCTAATCAAAGAGTACATCCGGTCCGAACGGCAGGAGAACAAGCACAAGGACAGCTCCTACCTCCTTCTCAGTCAACGAGCGGAGAAGATGCACAAGGACGCGGTCAACACGTTGCTGGAAGGATTGGAGAAGCAGCTCGGCTACAAGCAGCTGTACCCGCATAAGTTTCGCCACACTTTTTGTTCCCGACTACTCAAGAAAGGTGTGCCGCTCACCACCGTCTCAAAGCTTGCAGGCCACGCTCACATTCAGACGACGGCCCACTACTACATCAACACCAGCAGGCAGGATAAGGAGCAGGCTGTAGCCTTGCTGTAAAACGGAATAGGAGGAGAGTGTCATGAGTTCAGTACAGGAAAAATACGAGGAGTTTGTCGAGTATCCTAAATGTCCAAATTGTGATTCGTTTTTACTTAAACTTTCGAGTACACTATCGAGATGTTACAAATGTAATAGGGTGCACTTTATATACGAATATTGAGATAGCATTAATACTTGTATTGAATAACGAGAAATTTGCAGGAAGTAAAGAACAAAGTGAGGGACTATCCCATTACTCAAGATCGAATTGTTTATGGGAGGTTTTATCATGGACGAACCAGAAGATCTTCTAATACACATTGAAAATATGCGAATTGATTTATCAGATTTGGTCAAAAAAAGGGAGACTTCCTGCATCCAAGTGTAGTTCAGATGTCCCAAAGATTAGATGATTATATAATCAGATATCAAAAGATGTTAATGATTAAGAATAATTCCCTTCCTTGAGTATTATTAATGTGAATGGCTACAAAGGCTATAAATTAGAAAGCCAGCTGACCTTCTCAGCTGGCTTTCTAATTAAATCCCCGAAATATATGATTTGGAGAGTAATCAGTTTACATACGAGTAAACAGCTAATTAAAATAATTGGGTTTTTAACAGGTGAACAGTTCCTCCAATGACTTTACTTGGAGGGCGGTCATAATAGGCATGGTGCCGTGTGAAGCACCATGTTCTAGTGGTATCGCCCAATCGCAACAAAGCATGCCCGCAGAGGTTCTTTGTTCCTACGAAGTTGCCGATTACTATCCTATGGGCAAATAATGATGGGGTACTTCTTTTCCCATTTGTCTTGGAAAGCAGAAAATGCTCGTCCTGCCCCTTCATAGGTAAGTGCTTGATAGACCTTCTATATAATCTGTTAGGACAATCTTTTCTTCCCTACACCTCCACCCTCTCGCAACACGCTTGCACAAAAGCCTCAAACAGCCTCAAGTACTCACCATGGCGATCAATCATCATTTCAGGATGCCACTGAACAGCAACGACGAAACGCTCGCCGAGTGCCTCGATGCCTTCCACCAATCCATCCGGAGCGGTCATAGTAACCTTTAGACCTTGTCCCAGCTTGTTCACTGCCTGATGGTTAAAGCTGTTTACCCAAAGCTCCTGCGTCTGAAAAATAGCTTCGAGTCGTGAGCCTGGCAGGACTCCTGCAGGATGCGTGGGGTGGTATTTGGGAGCGTGCTTTAATGTGTGCGGCATTCCCTCTGGGCGTTCCAATTGCAAGTCCTGGTAAAGCGTACCGCCCATCGCTACATTCAGCAGCTGACTGCCACGGCAAATTCCGAGCACGGGTAGATTGGTTTCATTCAGAACCTTTTTGATGAGCGCGATCTCGTGCTTGTCGCGCTTGGGATCAATCTCTCCCAGACCGGGTCTCGGCAGCTCGCCGTAATAGGTGGGCTCGATATCGGAGCCGCCACTGAACAATACGCCGTTAAGAACAGACAAGAGGGGATGCAGCGTCTCCGGGGAGTCTGTCACCGGCAAGATGACAGGAACACCTCCACTTCGTTCAATGGCTTTGACGTAATCATCGGCGAGCACCTGCCATTCCTGGCCAGGTAAACCGAGGCCGCTCTTGGTTCCTACGCTGTCATCAATCGTGTAGTTGGCACAAATACCAATCAAGGGCTTCATTTCTCTTTCCTCCTAACCTATGGATCAGTCTGTCAGCATGCAATCATCACGCTATGTATTTGCTTTTGCAGAAGTAATATTACGAATATTGTAACACACGGGCATTCCACGATAGACACCATTCGTGAGGCAAAAAAGGACGGCTATATAATAAGGAAGGTACTCGTATGGTGAAAATGTTTAACCATGTTTACGTGGGAGGTGGGCCATTCTCTATTTTTTTTCTAAAGTAAATCAAACACTTTCCTAGTACACTGGAGAATAGCAGACAAACACGTTTGCGTGTCTTCTATAACGGGTACGAAAACCAGAGAAGAAAAAGGGGAGAGTGAGAACAATCGTCGCGAAACTAGGCTTTAAACCATTACTGCTCGCTCTGGCTGTATGCAGCTTGTCCGCTCAAACGGGATTGACACCTGTATATGCGGCTTCAACGGATATGGATACGCCTTCACCTTCACACGAGGCCGCGGGTGTTCCCACAAGCGAAACCGGAGAATATATCGTCAAGCTCCGTGAAGGGTCGGCAAAACAGACAACGAAGCTCCGCTCGATGACGAAGGGAGCCGTCTACACGGAACAAACCGACCAGCACATGCTCATTCGCTTAGATGGCAGGACGGATGCGGAAGTTTTGAATTCCTTGGCGGCTGATCCGCAGGTCGAGTACATCGAGCCGAACATGCGTATGTATGCTACTTCCACGATCGACGATACATACTATTCAGAACAATGGGGTTTGGGGCAGATTCAGGCACCAGAGGCATGGGAGGAAGTCACGGGAGATGCGCAAGTAACGGTGGCTGTCATCGATACGGGCGTAGACTACAGTCATCCGGATTTGAAGGGCAGAGTGAATACGGCGAATGACTATGACTACGTGAATAAAGACAAGGATGCAAAAGATGACGAAGGGCATGGAACGCATGTAGCCGGGATCATTGCTGCCCAGCTGAACGCACAGGGAATAGCAGGAGTAGCAGGAAACAGCTCGGTAAAAATTCTCCCCTTAAAGGTGTTGGACGCAGAGGGGGAAGGAGACCTCTATGATGTAGCGAGCGCCATTATGGATGCAGCAGATTTAGGAGCCGATGTGATCAACCTGAGCCTAGGCGCAGAGCTTGGGGATAATCAGAAAAAGGCACCGCAAACGCTGGTGGACGCTATTACATACGCGATGAAAAAAGGGGCCTTGGTCGTGGCAGCAGCTGGCAACGAGAGCTCCAACGCCGACCGCTTCGTTCCTGCATCCATCGCGGGAGTGGTTACGGTGAGCGCGATTGATTCGGACAGGACGCTTGCTGACTTCTCGAATTATGGCTCCAGTGTAGATATTGCAGCTCCAGGGGTGGATATAATCAGCACTTATCCTGGAGGAAGGTACGTACACGCGAGCGGGACTTCTCAAGCGACACCGTTTGTATCCGGGGTTGCAGCACTACTCAAGACAAAGGAACCCGACTTGACCGTAAAAGAGCTTACAGATCGTCTGCTAGCGACCGCTACGGACTTAGGAAAGACTGGGCGAGATTCGTTATACGGATATGGTCTGGTTAATGCCTATCGGGCCGTACAGGCGGATTCTTCTGATTCAGAGCTGCCTGAAGAACCGGTCAGTGTAAAAAGCGTGAAGGCAGATAGAAGCAAGCTGTCCTTGTCCCCAAATCATACGGGGACCATCACGCTGACAGCCACGATGACAGACGGTACTAAGGCTGCTGTAGATGCCAAAGACGTCGAATGGAAAACAAACAATAAAAAGATTGCTGTTGTAGAAAATGGAGTGGTGACCGCAACAGGGATAGGAAAGACGAGCATTACCGCTGCCTATCAGGGGAAAACCGTCTCCATTCCCGTAGAAATTGTCCTCACGAAGCTTGCAGCATCCAAAACATCACTTACAATGAAGCCGGACGGCGAGGCGACGGTGCAGCTGACAGCGACGTTTGGAGACAAAACTCAAACAGTGCTCTCACCGGATGAAATCGAGTGGACAACGCAGGATAAGGATATTGCAGTTGTTCAGGATGGTTTGATTACGGCCAAAAACATTGGCAGCACCTACATTGTAGCGTCATATGCAGGCAAGAGCGTGAAAATACGGGTAAGTGTCAGCATAACCAAGCTAGTCGCCAGTGCGAGTAAGCTGCTTTTAAAGCCGGATGAATCGGCTCCCGTCGAGATTACCGCTTTCTATGGGGAGGACCAGGAAGTAGTCACATCCGAAGTAGAATGGAAGACTACCGATGCGCGTGTGGCTGTCTACAAGGATGGGGAGATCGTTGCAAAAGGCTTTGGATCAACCACGATCACGGCATCCTACAGAGGAAAATCTGTAAGGATCAGCATTGATACTCGGCTTAAGCAGCTGCAGGCAGATGAGACACGACTGTCCCTGCAGGTGAATCAAACTGTTACCCCTGTGCTGAAAGCGACCTATAGCGATGGCTCGAGCGAGCAAATAGAGGACGGAATCTCTTGGACCTCCTCGAATGAGAAAGTAGCAGCCGTAGCGAAGAGCGGGGAAATCACTACAAAAGCAAAGGGCACCGCAACGATCGCGGCCCAATACGGAGGAAAATCAGTTCGAATTTCCCTCACAGTAAAAGAATAAAGCCAAAGGAAGCATAAAAAACCGCCAGACAGCGAATAGTCTGGCGGTTGTCCTATCTTTTAAAGAAAATGGGAAGAGAGTAAAAAATGGCCAGCTGAGGAGGTCAGCTGGCGATATGTATCCCCAAGAAATTCATTTATCATCATTATTTTAACAATAGAGAGCATTTATGTAAACCTCATGCTTATATGGTAAATAATACATGATTACTGAATGCGAAATATCCCATAAGCACTGCCTGTCATTCCTTGACATCACCTATGCTTACGGGTATCCTTACAAATATTACCCATCGGTCGGATGCGAGTGCACAGGGACGTCCCTGCTATGCAAATGAACAGGCTTTCATGAGTCAGAATGCCAACTTTTCGAGGTTGCAAAAGGTTGGCACTGTGCTATAGTGAATGACGAACAGAACTCTATATAGAGGTAGAGAAAAGTTGGGAGAGACGTTATGTTATCCTTCTTGAAAAATTTACTCGGGAATACTCCCACATCCGAAGAAGTCAGACAGCAGATTCAGGAAGAGTCTATCCTGCCCGCTACTGCTGAACACTCACAGCAAGGGAAGCAATCTGCACCGGCAGGCGTTGTGACATCCCTTTCTTTGCATCCCTCGTGGGAAGATAAGCTTAGTTCACAGGAGAAATATGCGCTCTCTTTTATGGCGCAAGAGCTGGAGCCTTTGGCAGAGGGAAGTATTTCGCTCGCGGGTACCTCACTTGTTCCCCATGATGCAGGGGTTGAAGTGACAGCATTTATCCGCAATAGCTCCGATCGTCCGATGACTTTGAATGAAATGACGCTCGTTGTATTATTTGGAGATCAACAGTTGTTTACGCGCCAGAAATTTGACTTGGCTGAAATAGGTGAGATTCCGCCGCGATCTGCAAGACCGTGGTCATTTGTATTTGAAAGGGAGCATTTTCTGCAAGTGGATGTCCTGCTTGTAAGCTGGAAAATTGCTTTCGAAATGGCACAGAAAAAGATGGTTTTGCCACAGCAGCTGGAGCTGGAAGAGTCATGGATCAAAGCATTGTCGGATGAACAGAAAAACTCTCTTATTGAACTAGCCAAACGTCTTCCTTCCATTAAAGAAGGGGAAGTTAATATTCAGAGCATGCAGATTCGTACGGAGGAATCAGGCGCCCTGAATGTCATGCTTTTGATCCGTAATGGCTCTAGTCAATCGCTATCCTTTGAAAAATTGCCATTGGTACTGTATGATGCCACCGGTGAAAAAGTAGCGGAAGGTTTGTTTGAGCTTGGTAGCCTGACGGTTCATGCAAGTACGAGTAAACCATGGCTGTTTATCTTTCCGCCAGAAAGTATTCAGAAGCAAGATGCTGATTTTTCACGTTGGAAAGTCAGCGTACCACAAAGCTAAGGAAAGACTAAGTTTGGCAAGGTGCGATTTGCTCGGGTTCAATCCAAAGGTTATGATATTATTGTAGAGTTTCGGTCGCGTCCGGACGTGTGAGGAGGTAACACATGTTTTCATTCTTAAAGAACTGGTTTGGGAAAGACGAAAGTCAATTGAAGAAAGAGCTTCAGGAAGAGGCAGCCATTGATTTTCACGAATTGAGCGATTCTGAAGCAGATGTGGAGAAAGAGGTAGCTTCGAATGCAGCTCCAGTAGTTACGAAGGTGCATACGGAGCTTTCGCTGCACCCAGTATGGGAGCAAGAGCTGGATGCTGAGAAAAAATATACGCTCCGCTTCCTGCAGGCTGAGTTGCCAGATATGGTAAAAGGGATGATCAGCGTAACGGGTTTCAGTATGATTCCTGGCCCGAATGGATTGACGGTGACCATGTTCTTCCGCAACTCATTGGATCATCCCGTTCGGTTCAAAAATATCCGCATGGCGATTTATTTGGACGACAAGCCGTTTGCTCGTATGAGGGTAGACTTGTCTGAAATGGGAGCTATTCCGCCACGTTCCAGCCGCCCTTGGGAGATGTTATTCCCGGAAGAGACATTCTTGCATGATAACTTCTCGTTCAAGCGCTGGAAGGTGGTAATGAAGGCGGGGAGAAGCTCGCATGTTTGGCCGAAACAGTTGGAGCTGGATCCAGAGATGGAAAAACGCATGACAGAGCGACAAAAAGATCGGCTGGAAGCATTGACCCATTCATTGCCGCCTATTCCTGCTGACACCGTTCAAGTAACTGGCTTTGATATTACACTGGCGAACGACGGCAGATTGATTGCAGGCATGCTGTTCCGCAACGGCATGAGAGAAATGTATAACCCGGAAAAAATTCAGCTAACCATCTCTGATCAAGATGGAGATGTGGTAGCGAAGGGTTCCGTGGACGCAAGCACGGTCAAAGTAAAGCCTGGCCACAGCCGTCCGTGGATTATCGTATTCCCGCCGAATGCCGTAAAAAAACCAAATGCGAACCTGCGCAGATGGGTGCTGGAAGTAAAGTAGCACGAGTAAAGTTCATTCTGCAGCAGGGCTTGGGAGGTTGACATATGAGTTGGTTATTGGAAAATTGGTTTGGATCAAAGGAAAGTCTGGAGCAAGTGCGAGAGGATATTCACGAGCATTTGCATAAAGAATTTTATTTGGGTATCTCCGGGATTGATAATCCTGAGCAGTCCTCCACCCGCATTCCATCTACGGAGCTGGAATTGGTCATGAATGGCCCATGGGACAACAGGCTGGAAGAAACGGAAGCAGAGCTGCTGCAATATATTCACGACGAGCTGCCAGCCGTGGTGCGTGACGAGGTTGGAGTTGTTCCTTTCTTTACACAAGTAACAGATGATGGCTATCTGGTGCTGACCTATATTCGCAACGCTACAAACAGGAGCGTCTTGCTGCAAAAGCTGCCTTTGACGCTGATTACGAATGAAGGCGAAGTCGTCGCGAAGAAGACCTTTGACTTGATTCCAGCAGGTCCAATTGGCGATTTGACCAGCCGTCCTTTTGAATTCCTGTTTCGCTGGGACGAATTCAGCAAGCTTCCAGAGCAGGAGGTTCCTCTGACGTTGACTTATCAAAAACCTGCTGCGCCAAAAGCAGTGGAAGAGATGACTCAAGGTCTGACGAAGGAAGAGAACGAGAAGTACTTGAAGCAGGCAAAGGAACATTCACCGCTTGCAGCCGGCCAGGTTGACCTGCAGGTGCTCGATATCACGAAAGGCGAAGAGGACGGTCTTCGAGTGATTGTAGCGTTCCGCAACGGTTTGGAAAAACGTCTGGAATTCACGGAAGTGCCGATCATCGTCAACGATGAGGAAGGCAACAACGTGGCTCGTATCCAGTACACCTTGGCAAACATGAAGGTAGAGGCGAATAGCAACCGCGTGTGGGCATTCGATATTCCTTCGACGTCTATTAAACAAGACGATTATGATGTGAGCAAGCTGACAGCCGTCATCCCAAAAGCACGTCAAAGTAAAAAGCAGCCAGCTGTTAATCCGACAGTGGAGAACAATAAAGGTTTATTGCAATAATGGAAAGACCCTTTTTGCCCACGGTGAAAAGGGTTTTTCTACTAGTTGAACATTCCAAATATTGGATATTCGAACTTGCATGTCTCCCTTTCGTTCCGCTATGCTTAGAAAAGAAGTAGAATACCTGAATTCCTTTTAGACTGCACCTTCGGCAGGGGAGAGAAGGAAGGACTGTTTTTCATGAGGAAATGGACACGAGCAGCATTTGCGCTCGCGATAGGCTTCACGATGACGCTGGTTGATGTGAAGCCGATGGTTGCTTTCGCTGATTCCAATGATCGCTACTACGATAACCAGCAGCATCTCACCCAGATTCGAGCAGACAAGGCATGGCAAACAGTGAACAGCAATACAGCAATTACTATTGCGGTACTGGATACTGGTGCAGACTACAATCATCCGGATCTGAAAGGGAATTTGTTACCGGGCATCAATCTTGTGAACGCTGGACGTTCCGCACAGGACGACAACGGGCATGGTACGGAAGTCACTGGCGTACTCGCGGCCAAGGGGAACAACAGCATCGGTGTTTCTGGTGTCTTGTGGAACGCGAAAGTTTTGCCGATTAAAGTATTGGACAGCAGGGCAGTCGCTGATTTGGATGTCGTAGCAAGGGGCATCAATACTGCGCTGGACCGAGGAGCCAAGGTAATCCTCATGTCGGTGAGCAGCATGTCCTATTCCAAAGCGCTGACCAATGCCGTTAACCGTGCAGAGGCGAGCGGGGCTGTACTGATTGCAGCGAGTGGAAACGAGGGGAACCGTGTTGCTTATCCGGCTGCTTATCCAACTGTGATAGCTGTAGGGGGAGTAAAAAGCAACAACGAGCCTATCTACGAGTCGAACTCAGGGCCAGAGCTGAATTTGATGGCACCGGGCCTAAACGTTTACACGACCAAGCTTGGCAGCACGTACGGTTCTTTTAGCGGTACGTCTGCTGCTGCACCTCAAGTGGCTGGAGCTGCGGCTTTGATCATGGCCCGTTATCCCAAGCTAAGGCCTATCGATGTGAGGCAGCTGCTTTATCAAACGGCGACCAATCTGGGCGAAAGCGGATGGGACAAGCGGACGGGCTACGGATTGCTCAACGTGGAAAAAGCAGTAACCTCAGCAATGTCCCAGGACTTTTTAGAACCAAACAACGTATTGTCGCGTGCCAAGGCATTTCCGATCGAACAGCAAATACGTGGAAATCTTGGTCCGAACGACACCACCGACTGGTTTAAAATGGACGTTCCGTACGATGGAAGAGTCAGCTTTACGGCATCGGTGAATTCGACTGTATCTTCCCCGATGGCGGCTACCTTTTATTCAGAAAATCGGACGCCGGTCACACACTACATCGGAAACGGCGATACGATTACCGTTTCGGCAAAAGCGGGACGCATGGACATCAGGCTCGTGCGAAATGGGGGCGTAAATGCCTTTTCCTACGTGCTGACCAGTAGATTCAGCATCAATCCGGACCGTAATGAGCGCAATGACACCAGCGGAACGGCCAGACCGCTTGTAGGCAACCAGATCAGTGTGAACGGAAGCTTCCACACCGAGGGAGATCAAGATTGGTTCTCCTATTATGTCCGTGAGTATGGGCATCTGGATGTGACCGTGACACCAGACAACAAGCGTATGGATCCGGTACTTGCGATTGGCAAGCAGGGCCAGGGAAATAGCACGACATGGGATCCGCTGTATGATAACGGTGATCGTGACGACCCAGCGGAGCATGCATCCAAAGAGGTATCTCCTGGTAAGTACCTCCTCCGTGTAAGTGAGTATGAACAAAATGCAGTGAATGGCGAATACAGGCTGGACTTGAGCTTTACGCCTGTGAAAAAAGATGTAAACGAGCCGAATGACGCGTATCGTCAGGCATCCTATCTGGCGGGTGGTACCGTCATGACAGGGACGCTGCCGACTACTACCGATTCTGACTGGTTCCAATTTACTGTCGGTTCAGAGTCGTACGTCTATGTACGCGCTCCCTTTATTCCGGTCTCATCCGGCGTGAGAATCGCCTTGTACAGTGCAAATAATTTCAATTATGCATTGGCCTCCACGAATGAAGTGGCAGAGCTTTCCGATCAGGGCAAGGATATTTTCGGACTGCGTTTGCAGCCTGGCAAGTATTACATTCGTCTGAACAGTGGCGTTCCGTTCAAATACGATGCTTACCGTTTAACCGTGAACCAGCAGGTGCTGGTCGGTGGGTATCGAGACATTTCCAGCCACTGGGCCCGTTCTGAGATCGTCCGCCTGAGCAATCGTGGGATAGTCAAAGGCTTTGGAGACGCGACGTTCAAACCAAATCAGGCTGTGACACGCGCGCAGTTTGCGACAATGCTGATTTCGGCCATGCGTTCGGATGGGTTGCCAGTAGCTTCCTCTTATACGGGTAAAACGACCTTCCGTGATCTGCCGAAAAAGCACTGGGCGTATAACAACATGGGCATCGCTTATCAGGTAGGAATCATGAAAGGCTATCCGAACAAGCAGATGAAGCCCGATCAGCCGATAACCCGTGCAGAGATGGCTTCCATGATTGCCCGTGCGCACAATGTACTGCTGTACAAACGCAGCACGTCCAGCTATCGGGATGTACCGACCAGTCACTGGGCTTCCCCAGCCATTGAGGCATTGACTTCACGCAATTGGTTAAACGGTTATGGTTCCACGTTCAAGCCACAGGGTATTGCCACTCGGGCAGAGGTTGTGGTATTGATTACAAAAGCTTATAAATTTTAACCGCAAAATCTGGGGAGGATAATAAGGATGAAACCAGTCACAAAAGGCCTGCTCGCAGCTGCGATTGGGGGAACAGCAATATTTGCCTCTCAGGCGATGGCAGATGGCGTGGGAGGCGTACCCGGTTCTGTAGACGATCCTGTGGTTACCAAAAGCTACGTCGACCAGCAAATTCAGGCAGCCGGCGGTGGAGGCAGTACGCTGACAGTCGTTGAGGTAAATCCTGGACAGACGCTGTACGGCTTTGAAGGCACAGAATTTATTGTTCGTACAGGAAAAGTACAAGCTGTAGCGGGCAACAATGGAGATGGTCTGACTGACCTGACAGCGGGTGTAGACCTTCGCGGTGGAGCTGTGGTCGGTACGAATCACCTGCTTCTGATTGCCCGTTCTGACAACCGCGGATTGCGTCTCGCACCTGGTTACGATGGGATTTCTCACGTGATGGTTCGAGGGAAATATACACTCCGATAAAAGTCTATTGACACCATAGAGAAAAACAATTATTCTATAATCCGTAATGGATACTCTTATCCAGAGCAGGCGGAGGGACTGGCCCTATGAAGCCCGGCAACCGACGAAAGAGCGGTGCTAACCAGCAGAACGGACATCTGTTCTGGCCGATAAGAGGATGAAGGAAGCATAAAGCGCTCAAACCTTTTCCTCCGACTTGTTGGAAAAGGTTTTTTTATTGCGTTTACGTCGATAAAATCCTGACTCGGCTACCACACTATTTGTATGAGGTCAAAGGAGGTATTTTCTCATGGCTTTGCAAAAAGGTCGTCGTCTGTTCACATCTGAATCCGTAACCGAAGGACATCCGGATAAAATTTGTGACCAAATTTCCGATTCCATCTTGGATGCGATCCTGTCCAAGGATCCAAACGCTCGTGTCGCTTGCGAAACATCCGTAACAACAGGTCTCGTACTGGTTGCTGGTGAAATCACCACAAACACCTACGTAGACATTCAAAAGCTGGTTCGCGAAACCATTCGCGGCATTGGCTACGATCGTGCGAAATTTGGTTTTGACGCTGATACTTGCGGTGTAATTACTGCAATCGGCGAACAGTCTGCTGATATTGCTCTTGGTGTTGACCAAGCTCTGGAAGCACGTGAAGGTCAAATGTCCGACGCTGAAATCGAAGCAATCGGTGCTGGTGACCAAGGTCTGATGTTCGGATTTGCTTGCAACGAGACACCTGAACTGATGCCACTGCCAATCAGCATGGCTCACCAACTGGCTCGCCGTCTGACAGAAGTACGCAAAAACGATACCCTGTCTTACCTGCGTCCAGATGGAAAAACGCAAGTAACGGTTGAATACGATGGTGACAAGCCAGTTCGTATCGACACCATCGTTATTTCTACTCAACACGCTCCTGAGACCACTTTGGAGCAAATCAAGAAAGACCTCGTAGAGCACGTAATCAAGCCTGTTGTTCCTGCTGAATTGCTGGACGCGGATACTAAATACTTCATCAACCCAACTGGCCGTTTCGTAATTGGCGGACCACAAGGGGATGCTGGTTTGACTGGTCGCAAAATCATCGTAGATACCTACGGCGGTTATGCACGTCATGGCGGCGGTGCGTTCTCCGGTAAAGATCCAACAAAAGTGGACCGTTCCGGCGCATACGCTGCTCGTTATGTAGCGAAAAACATCGTAGCTGCAGGTCTGGCTGACAAATGCGAAGTTCAAGTGGCTTATGCCATTGGGGTAGCACAGCCTGTATCGATCGCAGTCGATACTTTTGGCACAGGAACCGTTTCCGAAGAAGAGTTGGTAAAATTGGTTCGTAAACATTTTGACCTGCGTCCTGCTGGTATCATTAAGCAACTGGACCTGCGTCGTCCGATTTACAAACAAACTGCAGCGTATGGTCACTTCGGCCGCAACGACCTGAATGTTCCTTGGGAGCAAACAGACAAAGCAGATGCACTGAAGCAAGATGCTGCTGCACTCGTGAAATAAGAAGGAACAGACGAAAGAGCCTAGTTTATCCGCTAGGCTCTTTTTTTGTGTGGTGAAAATTCGCTCTGATTTCTAAGGCTTATTGCGGTCAAATTTTCTACTCCGCAAGCGAGCCGTCCATTTATTGGGGAGCCGATTACAAAGGATTTTGTAGGACTATGTCGAATCATCTTATGAGGGAAGTAAAGGGGGAGTATTGGCTGAATAAAGGCTCTTCCTTTTTTGTAGATAAACTTTTTGACCGAAAACGTGACCGTTGGAATCATGGGCGAGGGATCGAAAGAAAAAAATGTGCCTGAAGTGCAACCTTCTCCCCATGTTGATACGTCTATAAGCATAAGCGTAGCCAAGAGTGCTGAGCCAAACGTCATGCCCTAAAAAAAGGCAACAACAAAACCGAAACAATAGTATAGAGATTTTGGTAGTTGTATGGACGAAAGCAGACCTCCATCAGCTGTTCACGAAAGCGAAATACTTGTTTGAAGGAGAGCAATCATGAACAAGGCGATTGACATTAGCGTGCTCGATGGAGTTATTAAACGAACGATTGAAACGGTAGAAACAAGCAAAACCCAAATATTTGATATAGCCGAAAACGCAAGACAGCAAGGGAATTCGTTAAAGCTCGATTTGCATGAGCTGCGTCAGGAAATTTCAAAAGTCATTCAAAAGGTAGATGCGCTGGAGCTGGCGTATCGCAAATCACGCAACCGACTTGCCCTGGTTAGCCGCAACTTTCAGATGTACACGGAGGAAGACATCCGGATTGCCTATGAAGAAGCGAGCCGTATCCAGGTCGAGCTATCGATTTATCGGGAGCGGGAAAACAACCTGAAGCGTAGACGCAATGATTTGGAACGTCAATTGCGCACGCTGGAAGAGACCATCGATCGTGCGGAAAAGCTAGTGTCCCAGATGGGAGTGGTTTTGGGTTACCTCACTGGTGATCTGAGCAAGATCGGAGAAGCGTTGGAATCAGCTAAGCAGCATCAATTGATGGGGTTGAAAGTCATCCAGGCTCAGGAGGAAGAACGCAAGCGGGTAGCGCGTGAAATCCATGATGGTCCTGCACAGTCGATGGCGAATGTAGTGCTGCGCTCGGAGATCGTTGAAAAAATGTTAAAGAACGAACGGATTCTGGAAGCACAGATGGAGTTGCATGAGCTGAAAGAAATGGTTCGGATGAGCTTGGCCGATGTGAGAAGAATCATTTTCGACCTGCGCCCAATGGCATTGGATGATCTAGGCCTGGTACCAACACTGCAGAAATACATACAAACTTGCGAAGAGCGTATCGAGTCTTCCATTGATCTGGTAGTATTTGGTGTGGAGCCTCCACTTCGCAGCTCGGTGAAAGCCGCGATTTTCCGTTTGGTTCAGGAATGCCTGAACAATGTGGAAAAGCATGCGCGAGCAAACACGGTTCAAGTGAAGCTGGAATTTGTTCAGGAGTCCTTGAGTCTTGTAGTAAAGGACGACGGTGTCGGCTTTGATCTGGAGAAGCGACTGGCAAACGGCGGCTCGTTCGGTTTGCTGGGCATGAGAGAGCGCGTTCAGCTGCTGGAAGGCTCTGTTGAAATGCAATCGGCGCCAGGTGAAGGAACGAAGGTTATTTTTCAAATACCGCTTAAAATGTGAAAAAATATAGAACTTACACAGGGGGATGAGTCATGGATAAGAGACAGCAAGAGCTCCGTATCGTGATTGTGGACGACCATCAATTGTTCCGCGAAGGCGTGAAGCGTATTTTAGAAATGGAAAACGATTTTAAGGTTGTCGGTGAAGGAGCAGACGGTGGAGAGGCTGCCCTGCTGGCAGAAGAGCATAAGCCAGACGTATTGCTGATGGACATCAACATGCCGAATATCAACGGGGTTTCCGCAGCGGAGAATGTGATTTCGGTAAGTCCAAATACGCGTGTGATCATGCTCTCGATTCATGATGACGAAGGCTATGTATATCGCACGCTTCGCTCGGGAGCTTCTGGCTACCTGTTGAAAGAAATGGGGACGAGCGACCTCGTAGACGCTGTGCGCGTTGTAGCAAGCGGTGGAGCTTATATCCATCCAAAAGTAACGGGCAAGCTGATCGAGGAATTCCGTCGCTTGAGTGAACAGGAAGGGGCGGCAGAACGCAGCTTCTCCCTGGATGACTCGCAGATGATCGATCCAAAAGTGATCGAGTCTTTGACACGCCGCGAGCGTGAAGTGCTGCAGCTGATGGCAGAAGGCAAAAGCAACCGGGCTATCGGGGAGTTTTTGTTCATCAGTGAGAAAACGGTAAAGAATCACGTCAGCAGCATTTTGCAAAAGCTGAATGTGCAAGACCGTACGCAGGCTGTTGTCATCTCCATTAAAAATGGTTGGGTGAAGCTGTAGCGAAAAAAGGCTGTCCGGCATACCTTGTTAGTGGAGGAGGTATGACCGTGATGGAAGAACTTCTACTGTGGCTGTTAGCGGCATATGGCTGCTCCTCTTTGCTTGTGCTTTTGGCTGACAAATGGGCGAGAAGCATGAAAAGGGATGCAGAAATCCCGCAGCAGCACTACAAAGTATTGGTACGGGATTCCGAGCAAGTGCTGGAGAGAGTGATTCGACGCTTGCTGTTTCGTTCCTATTGGAGTGGCAAGCCTATCCGCATATCCTTGATTGACGCTGGATCATCAGATCATACCAGACGTATGGTCAGCATCTATGAGCGCTACCCGTACTTCTTTCGGTTATTGGAAGAGGGACAGGAGGAGCAGAATCAGTCACACATCGTCATTGATTTGCGACAGGAATCCAGTACGTGAAAAAATGGAACAAAAAGCACTGCTCACGGGCGGTGCTTTTTTTCGTGCAAAAATATTTGCCGACGCTCCCTGTCTTTTTGCACACTGAGGGCAAATGAGATCGATTCGGGAGGGAAGCTGTGTGCGCGAGTATTTGCTCTACATCAAGACAGGAGCGGAAAAGATGCTGTCTGCACAAGCCTATGTGACGCCCTGCTTTGCCGTAGATCAGTCGTTTTGGCAAGAGCGGGAGGGGTGTAAGCTGCATGTCATCGGCAAGAGTCCGTCACTAGCTCTGGCTTTTTCGTTGCGGGAGATTGTCAACGCACGCCTGAAGGAGCAGTACGGGACTTCCCATCCGATGAGCGAGGAAGGACTTGCCGAATTGCGGGAGCTGGCCGTACAGCAAGTGCGGGAGACAGCTGTCCTTTACGGGCGTGACATGGCGGGAGTGGAACCTCCAGGGCCTGAATGGTTTACATGGGAGACGGGGGATTGGTCGGTCTCGGTAACCCCGGAGATAGTGGAAGACGATGGGCAGAAGCTGAAGCTGCGCTTGGCGACTTCGACAATTCAAAAGGTCCTCGACGGCCGTGCCTTGCTGTGGGAGGAGACTGAGACGCTGCTATTGAAGAGAGAGGCTCCTATTCACGACTTGACTGCCGTTTTGCAAAGGATGGTTTTGTCTGAGCGAGCACAGTGGCGGCCGGGAATACGTTTCGCGATTAAAAAGAGCTGGTGGAAGCATCGGCTGGAAATGAGCTGCGAAAGGTGCGGGAGCAGGGCTAAGGATATTGAATACACCGTATGTCATTCCTGCGGGCAGGGCTGCGCCTATTGTACGGTTTGCCTGGGGATGGGCCGAAGCAAGTGCTGCACACCGTACTTGCTGGTTCCCGCGACGAGGGAGGCAGCCAGTGACGAGCGTGAAGCAGGGCGGAAGACAGCAAGGCTGCACTGGTCGGGTAGCTTTTCCCGCGATCAGGCGGTAGCTGCAGAACAGGCAAGAAGGTACGTGGCCAATCCCCGCCCCGGTTTGTCGCAGTTTCTTATTTGGGCTGTTTGTGGAGCGGGCAAGACTGAGCTTCTTTTTCCATCGATCGAAGTGGCGTTATCGACGGGAGGCAGGGTTCTGATCGCAACTCCCCGCAAGGATGTGGTTCTAGAGCTTGCTCCGCGCTTGCAGCGGGTCTTTCCTGATGCTCGTGTCATTGCTGTCCATGGATCCAGTCTGGAAAAGTGGGAGGAAGCGGATATTACGATTGCGACCACACATCAGGTCATGCGCTATTATCAACGCTTTCCGCTCGTGGTACTCGATGAGGTGGATGCTTTTCCCTACCATAACAATCCAATGCTGGAGAGGGCGGTAGCCAGAGCAGTAAAGCTCGAAGGAAAGCTGCTTTTTTTGAGCGCCACTCCCCCGCAATACCTCCAAAAAAGACTGGTAGCCGAAAGAAAAGAGAAGCTCGTTTTAAAAAAGTCCAAACTCCCGCTCCTGCGGTCCTCTACCCATGTACTGCTGCCTGGGCGCTATCATGGTTCTGCGCTCCCGGTCCCGCGCATCGAGACCATCCCAGGCTTGTACAAGCGCATGCGGGCAAACAGGCCTATCTCCTCCCTGCTTCAAATCGTACGAAGCACGCTCGCGGAGGGGAGGCAGCTGTTCTTGTTTGTTCCGCGTATTGACGATGTGGAGCGTGTCCTTGCCTATTTGACGACTTTCTTTCCGGACTTGGCCTCCCAAATGGCAGGTGTGCATGCTGCCGATCCACAGCGTGACGAGAAGGTCCGCTCTTTCCGGGAAAAACGTTACCGTCTCATGGTAACAACCACGATTTTGGAGAGAGGCGTCACGATCCCGCGAAGTGATGTTGTGGTACTGGGAGCAGAGGCTCCTGTTTTTGACGAAGCGTCCCTGGTGCAAATTGCGGGACGAGTAGGACGGTCCAGCGATGATCCTATGGGTGTAGTGCTGTTTTTGCAGGCTGAGCGCGCTGCCTCTCCAAAAGCGGCAGTCAGGCAGATCAGGCGTATGAACCAGCTTGCGAAGCTGCAAGAGGCACAGGAGGAGCGGGCATGAGATACGATACTTGCCTAGGCTGTGGTGGTCGCTTAAACGAGCGAGTAAAAGAGTCGGCTGTTCGCAGTTTGGCTGGTCAGCTAGCCAGTCGAACGCGCTACCCGGTCATGTATCGCTTGGTAGCTGGCTTGACGCTATGTGGAATCTGCATGAATCAGCTGCCCGTAATGCTTGGACCAAGCTGTCCGCAATGTGGACGGGAAGGAAGCCAATTGTGTTCGGATTGTCATAATATCACGGCAGAAACACTTCAAAGCAACCGCAGTTTGCTCCGATATAATGAATGGGGAAAAAATTTGCTGAGCACGTTTAAATATCGTGGCGAGGAACGATTGGCTGATTTTTTTGCCAAGCTGCTAACGATTGCGTTTTATCGTTATTACGAAGCGATCGCGTTTGATTGCATCACGACAGTCCCTCTTCATGCCCAACGTTTGCAGGAGAGAGGCTTCAATCAGGTTGATCTCCTGGCAAAGCGCCTGAGTGCCGATCTAGGAATCCCTGTTCGCTCGCTTCTGGTCCGTACAAAAATGACCGCCCAGCTAAGCAAGCAGGCAGGCCGTACCGCTCGTGTAGAAAGCATGGAGGGTGCGTTTTCGTGGGCGGGTGAGCGTGTCCAAAAGAACGTGTCTGGTTCATACCGCGTTCTTTTGCTAGATGATATTTACACGACAGGATCTACATTGCGTTCATGTGCAAAAACAATCCTTGCACACGCAGGTCCCCATGGCAGCATTTATTCCCTGACGATCTATCGATAGCCAGTCTGTGAAAACTGGAGTATCATTAGAAAATACATCAAGTTGAACGGAAAATTTATGGAAGGAATGTAGGGGGTGGCATTATGTCTTTGGGCAAACTTGCCAATTGTTCACGCTGTGATGCACTTTTTGTACAAGCTGTCCGCGATATTTGTCCGAAGTGCTATCAGCAGGTGGAACAGGAGTATGAGCTGTGTGCCCGGTTTTTGCGCAAACGGGAAAATCGAGGCTCTAACATTTACCAGGTGAGTGAAGTAACTGGCGTCAGTGTGAAGCAAATCACGAAATTTATTAAAGAAGGCCGTATATCCATTGCTGGCAACCCGCATCTCGGATATCCATGCGAGCGTTGCGATTCTTTGATACACACCGGTAATCTTTGTGATTCATGCATTGATAGTTTGAAGCATGATATCACGCAGGATTTGGAAGTCATGAGACGTCTTGATGAGGAGAAAAATCCAGGGAATTCGACAGCGGCCTATCGAGGAAAGAGGAATACTGACGAATAGTTTTGTAACAAAAAAACTAATCGGGCGCAGCGAAATTGCCGATGATACTACTAAGAAGTATCATCGGTTTTTTACATCATTCATGTCCGGTGGTTTGAGAGGATGGTTTTCACATGCGGATTAATGAGCCCAATCGTATCGGTATGATCAATGCCTATAACAAGACTGGTAACTCCCAGGTAGGTAAATCCGGCAAGATCCCGATGGGGAAAGATGAAGTGAACATTTCAACCGAGGCGTTGGAAATGCTGAAGCAGCTGGAAGATCCAGATTCACCGCAGCGTCGGGAAAAAGTAGATCAACTGAAAAAGCAGGTAGAAGAGGGAACGTATCGCGTGCCGAGTGAAAAAATCGCAGAGAAATTCCTTTCCTTCTGGCAAAAGAACAAATAGGCTCTCCAGGGAAGACGAGGGAGAATTCAACGATGACGAAAATGGAAATGCTCTACGAGCTGCTCGACAACTTGATCCAGTTGCACAAGGCCTTGTACACCTTGGCTACGCACAAGAAAGATGTGCTAGTTAAAGGAAATGTGAATGAGCTTGTGGCGATAACGAGCCAAGAGCAAAAGCTGATCAAGGGAATTACAGCAGCAGAAACAGCCCGTCTGAATGTAGTAAGAGAGCTGACAACCGAAAAAGGCTTTACGCTGCAGGAAGGCACACTGGCTGAATTGATCAAGTTGACGACCAGTGCGGAAGAGAAAACGCGACTGACCGTCTGTCGCAACGAACTGAGCCGGATTGTTTACGAACTGCGTGATGCGAATGAACTGAATCAGCAGTTGCTAAAGCAATCCCTTTCTTTTGTAAACATAACGCTCGACCTGATCACCGATACACCGGAGGACGATTTCATATACGGCAATCCTGCCTCCGAAGGCTATCGTCAGGCTAATCGAACTTTTTTTAATAAAAAAGCGTAAAGAGGTGTTGAAATGACATCGACATTTCATGGCATCGAAGTAAATAAGCGAGGATTGTTTGCTCAGCAAACCGCATTGAATACGACGGCTCACAATGTATCGAACGCGAATACAGCAGGATACACCAGACAACGTGTGAACTTGGAAGCTGCCAATGCTATTCCCGTTCCTGGCTTGAACACTGCTACAACAGCAGGCCAATTGGGAACAGGGGTGCAGGCTACAGAAATTCAGCGAATGCGTGAAGTTTATCTGGATAATCAGTATCGATCTCAGAATAAGCATTTTGGCTATTACGAATCAAAGCAAAGCGGACTGACACAAATTGAGGGTATTTTAAACGAACCGTCAGATAATGGCTTGCAAAATGTAATGGATAAATTCTGGCAGTCATGGGAAGATCTCTCTCAGAATCCTCAGGAGGCATCGACGCGTTCTGTTGTTGTCGAGCGTGCACTGGCAGTATCAGATACATTCACTGCTCTATATACACAGCTATCTGAGCTGCAAAACAATAAAGATGAAGAATTGAAGTCAAAAGTACAGGATGTCAATTCTATTGCGACCCAGATTGCGGACCTCAATTCGCAAATAAATAAGCTGGTTCCAAGCGGCTATCAGCCCAATGATCTCTATGACAAACGGGATCTGCTCATCGATAAGCTATCCAAACTAGCAGATACGAAGATAACGAATGCTGCTAACGGAATGGTGAATGTAACGATAGATGGACAACCGCTTGTTACAGAACAGAACTTTAATGCTATGGTTGCGACGGAAAACCCAACAACTGGGTTGGTAGATATAACTTTAGGAGGAGCAGCTTTTACCCCTATTTCGGGTAGTTTGGCTGGGATTTACGAAAATCGCTCCGGTGATATCCCTCAAATGATGAATAAGTTGGATATCCTAGCCTCCAATTTTACGAGAGAATTAAACAAGGTTCATCGAGAAGGGGTTAGTATTACGGATCTCCAAGCAGGGAATACGGCAAAATCAGATATTCCATTCTTTGTTGATTCAAGTGATGCTTCTAAGGATCCTACAGGAGCAAACAAAATTTCAGTGAATCCTTTAATAAGAGGAAATCTGAATAATATTGCGACGGCCAAGCCGGCAAGTGCTGCTACAGGAGATGGCAGCAATGCTTTGGATATTGCCAAGATTAAGTACCAAACCCTTGCGATCACAAATGCGGATGGAACAATAGCGGCAACTACGAATTTGGACGATTACTATCGTTATACCATTTCAGAGCTTGGCACACAGAGCCAAGAAGTACAACGTCAAGTCGAAAACACAGAGCTGATGACTGAACAAATAGAATCTCAACGACAGTCTGTATCGGGAGTATCCATTGATGAAGAAATGGCAGAAATGGTCAAATACCAATCTGCGTACAGTTCTTCAGCAAGAATGATGACAACCGTAGACGAGATGTTGGATAAATTGATTAATGGCATGGGACGAGTAGGCCTCTAATGTTGTGACGAGTGGGAGTGAGTAAAAAGTATGGCGACGCGAATAACGCAGACAATGCTAAATAGCAACATGCTTCGAAATTTAAATACGTCTATGAACAAAATGAGTAAGCTACAGGAGCAATCATCTACGGGCCGTGTGATCTCACGGCCATCGGATGATCCGGTAGTCGCCAGCAGAGGGATGTTCTACCGTACCGCGCTGAACCAAAACGAACAGTATCAGAGAAATGCAGACCAGGCAAGCGCCTGGATGGATACGGCTGACCAGGCTCTCGATGATGTGGGGCTGGTTATGCAGCGGGTAAAGGAGCTTGTCACTCAGTCGGGGGGTGTCATGGACGCTACTTCCTTGAACGCGATTGCGGATGAGATCGACCAACTCCGCGAACAGATTGGAGCAACTGCCAATCAGACGTTGGGAGGCTATTATGTTTTTGCTGGAACTGACTCTGACAATCCTCCGTACGATTCAGCCACCAAAACTTTTGTCAACACAAATACCGGTGACATCAATTTCGAAGTGAGTGAGGGAGTATACCTGCCTGTCAATGTAAAAGGGGTAGACGTTTTCTCGTCTCCCTCCACTACCGATAACATTTTCTCGTTGATGACCAACATCTCCAACACGTTAAGATCCGGACAATCGGCAGCTAGTTACACGGATGAGGTGGACGACAAGACACGCACTGTATTGTCTGCCCGGACAGCTTTAGGTGCTCGGGTCAATCGGTTGGAGCTGACCCAAAGCCGACTGGAAAGTCAAAACTTGAATATTAATACTTTAATGTCCGACAATGAAGATGCTGATATGTCCGAGGTTTACACCGAATTGAAAATGCAAGAAAGTGTGTATCAATCTGCCTTGAGTATTGGCGCAAGGGTAATCCAGACATCGTTGGTAGATTATTTAAAATAATGAAAGGAGGGGGATCTGATGAGGATTCCCCAAATTCGAATTAGTCAGGGCTTTACTCAAATTGATATGAATATCCAAGAGCCAAAAGTAGATATCGAGCAGCAACCTGCTGACATCTCCATCAAGCAGAAGCCTCCAGAAATAACAGTCGAGAGGATTAGAGGCTCGCTGAACGTCGATACGACAGAGGCCCGTGCCAATCTCGATTTAAAGAGCGCGGCACGTCGTATCTCCGAGTTCGCCGATTATGCCAGCGAGCAGCTAACGGAATATATCGTGGCGAAGTCCCAAGAAGGCGATCAATTGATGAAGATCGGAAACAAGCAGACATCGATTGCCAATCAGATCAACAATAGGCGACTGGAAACAAAAGAGCCTTACAAATTGCCATATAACCCCGATTACATGAACATTCGGTTTACACCTGACAAGCTCAATATAGAGTGGAATATAAGCAAGCCAGAGGTGACAGTAACTCCACATAAGCCTGAAATCAACTTGATACGAGGGCAGGTAGAGACCTACATCAAGCAAAAAAACTGGATCAATGTTGAAGTGAACAGATATGATACAGAGGTATAGAGCAAGTCTTGGAGGGGAATAATGTTGGCTCAAGAAAAAAGAAAGGTGTCTACTCCAGCGGCAAGCACAGTCCGGTTTGTGCGGGATATTCCCGGATTTTCGGGAATCCAGCACTACAAGATTCTTGAACCTGCAGAAGGCACTCCCTTTTACCGATTAATGCCTGACAGCGAAGAATTTTCTTTCCTGTTGTTGCATACCTTTGATTACTTTGGAGACTACGATTTCGAACTACCCAAGCAAGAGCAGGATCTCCTTCAACTGAACAAGGAGAGCAAAATTCTCGTCTTTTCCATCGTCAATTGGGGGAGCGGACTCAAGGCAGCTACCGTTAATCTGAAAGCTCCCATTGTGGTGAACCCGGCCAACGGTTCAGCCCTGCAAATCATCTTGGACACCGAGATGTACAAAGTAAAAGAACCGCTGCTTCCAGCCATTATGAAAAGCAGGTGATATCCATGCTTGTCTTGTCGCGTAAAGTCGGACAGTCTCTCGTTATCCAGGAAGATATTGTGCTGAAAGTGGTCAGTATCGACGGGGAGAACGTGAAGCTGGGGATCGAGGCGCCTAAACACATCTCCATCTATCGGGACGAAATCTACGAGTCGATCAAAAGCGAAAATAAAGGCGCCGTCTTGAACCAGAAGGAAATCGATCTACAGGAATTGGCAACACTTTTGATGCAATCAAAACATGCCGCAGAAGACCAGGATGCATAGACCTCTCGACAGGTTTGTGCATCTTTTTTTGTTTTTTTTCAAAAAAAGACTAAAAAACCGATTACACCCTGTCGATAACTATATTGTAAGGGACATTTGCTAGACGCGCGATAGCAAGGACCCGAACGCAAATACGGAACAAGGACGTTCCTATCACACACATTCAAGGAGGAATTTTTCATGCGTATTAACCACAACCTGTCTGCAATGAACACTCATCGTCAACTGAGCATCAACGATACCAACTCTAGCAAATCCATGGAGAAATTGAGCTCCGGCTACCGCATCAACCGTGCGGCTGACGATGCTGCTGGTCTGTCCATCTCCGAAAAAATGCGTGCTCAAATTAAATCGCTGACTCAAGGCTCTCGTAATACTCAAGATGGTATTTCTTTGGCACAAACTGCTGAGGGTGCACTGACTGAAGTATCCGATATGTTGACTCGTGCAAAAGAACTGGCTGTGCAAGCTTCCAGCGGTACCTATAACACAACTGACCTGGCAGCGATCGACGCGGAATACACTGAATTGAAATCTGCAATCGATGACATCGCTACAAAAACGGACTTTAACGGAATTAAAATGCTCAATGCTGCAACATCAATTGACATCCAATTTGGTGCAAACTCCGGGGACAAAATCACCATTACCGGCGGCGACATGCAATCAAGCGCTATTGGCTTGACTGGTGATATGACATCTAACGCTAACGCTAAAACTGAACTGGGTGCGATCGATAGTGCAATTGAAGCAGTAAACACCCTCCGTTCCTCTTTTGGTGCCCTGCAAAACCATATGGAACATACTCAAAAGAACCTCGATGCTACTTCGGAAAACCTGCAAGCTGCTGAGTCCCGTATTCGTGACGTAGATATGGCGAAAGAAATGAGCGAATACACCAAGAACAACATCCTTTCCCAAGCTGCTACTTCCATGCTGGCTCAAGCAAACCAACAGCCACAAAACGTTCTCAGCTTGCTTCGTTAATTGACAGTGTAAAAAGTGGAGAAAGGTCCATTGATTCGTCGATGGACCTTTTCTTCATAATTTATCGTACTCCGCTCTTTATTTAGTGCCAGGGAGTGTTCACATGAGAATTAGCCTTTGTATGATCGTGAAAAACGAAGAAGAAGTTTTGCGTGAGTGTCTGGAAAGCGTAAGCGGGATTGTGTCGGAAATCGTCGCTGTTGATACAGGGTCGAATGACCGGACGCTTGACATATTGAAAGAATATGGGGCGAAGATCAAAAAGCTAGCGTGGAATCATGATTTCTCCGCGGCTCGTAATGCCTCATTGTCGGAGGCTACAGGTACACATATCCTAGTTTTGGACGCTGACGAAAGACTTTTGTCTTCCCGTGAAGAGTTGGAAGCGATTTTGCAAGAGAATCCTCATGTTCCCTTGCAGGTACTGTGTAAGAACGACTTGGATGGTGAAATCTCTACGCATCGTGTTGTACGGGTGTTTCCGAATGATCCCGAGCTCTGTTTCCAAGGCGCCATCCACGAAAGCATTCATAGAGACGGCAAGCAAGTCTCCGGATGTCCCTCCTCTCTTGTCATTTGGCATGTCGGCTATCAAAAAGAGCGGTATGAAAAACGAAACAAAAAAGAGTTTTATCTAACACTATATGAAAAAGAACTCAAAACTCGCGGGGAAGATGGATATCTGCTGTATCAAATCGGAAAGCTGCTGTATTCTACAGGAGATTATTCCGAAGCGATCCAATACTTTCAGAAATGCATGGAACATGGAGAGGAGAAATCCCTCTATTTTCCCGCCATGCTTGTCTTGCACGGCTACACGCTGAAGCATGCGGGACGCAGCGTGGAAGCGCTGGAGTTACTGGTGGACTTCATCGACACATACCCCGATTACCCCGATTTGTTTTTCCTGATGGGCTTGCTCTCTCTAGAAGCTGGATTGCTGGAGAATACGGAGCTGGCCTTCCTGCAATGCGTAGAAATCGGGGAGACGCAAAAGTACTCGACTGTTGATGGCGTAGGAACGTATCGAGCCTATCACAACCTGGGTGTCTTTTATGAAGTGTATGGGCAGAAAAAAAATGCAATCGACTGGTACTCCAGAGCAGCTGATGCTGGTTATCGACCATCTGCCGAACGTTTAATAGAATATGGAAATATTCTAAAGAAAAACATGTAAGAAGTTGGCTGAAATGTCGATAATCAAATAGAAAACCAATTCGCTTTGGGGGAGATTTGATTGGACCGAATCGAGAGCAGCGGGCGTGTTAATCCGTATCTATCTGAATGGAATCCTTCAGGAGGTCAGCAACAGCCGGGAGCCGCGAAAGAAACGGCAGATCCGAATCGGAATCCAGACAAACAACAAGAAATACCAGACGTGGATAAAGATCAACGGGATTTGTTTGATGGCAGCACCTACTTGCAGTTTTCTGTACATAAAGATTTGCCCAGCATCATAATCAAGGTTTTCGACAAAAAAACGGGTGAGCTGATCAGAGAGGTTCCGCCGGAAAAAGTCTTGGACATGGTTTCCGGCATGATGAAGCGAACAGGATTAATTGTGGATAAGAAACTATAAGGGAGTGACATAAATGCCGACGCGTATATCAGGGTTTTCTTCCGGCCTGGATATTGAGAGCTTGGTTACGAAATTGATGAAGGCCGAACGTGCCCCAATGGACAAGCTTGAACAGAAAAAGTACACCCTCCAATACAAGCGGGAAGATTACTTGAAGGTAAATACCCAGCTGGCAGCACTGCAAAAGAAGGCCTCCAGCTTCAAGCTGACTTCTACCATAAACAAAATGACAGCGGAAGTTACAGGGGACACTAGTGGAGTCTCTGTTTCTACTACCCCCTCTACAACTGCTGCTAGCTACACTGTTAAGGTTAATCAGGTTGCAACGAGATCGAGCGTAACCAGCGGGACACTCATTAAAGATCCAACATTTGACCCTACCAAGTCGCTTGCTTCTCAAAGCAGCTCCCTTACCGGTGCGTTGACTTCGGACGGTACGGATGCTGTCGATTATTCCTTTAAAATCAACGGTGTAGAAATCACGGTTGATGCTGACAAGGAATCGATGAATGATGTCATCAGCAAAATCAACAACAGCCAGGCAGGTGTAACGGCAGTATTTGACAAAAACAGTGGCCAGATCAATCTTCAGTCCAAAACGGAAGGACTGGTCAATGGCGTCAACAAGGACGGGAATCAGATTACATTTACTGACGGTACGGTAGGTGATACGACAAGCTTTATTACTGGAATACTGAAAATAGATCCAGCTACAGTAACAATAGCACAAGGAGCAGAAATTCAAGTCAACGGAATTACTATGAAAAGCAATACCAACGACTTCAATGTCAATGGGCTGAAAATCACGGCCAAGACAAAAGATGCATCAGTGACGATCAATGCCAAACGCGATGTGGATGCAATGGTGACCAATATCAAGGATTTTATCCAATCCTTCAATGACACATTGACACTCATGAACACGGAATACGATGAAAAGCATAATCGCAATTACAATCCGTTGACCAAAGAACAGCGAAATGACATGACCGAAAACGACGCGAAACTCTGGGATGAAGAAGCCAAAAAAGGTATGTTATATCGGGACAGTACCTTGAGCAAGATGCGAAACGATCTGAAATCAGCCACCATTACAGAGTTTACAGCAACAGGATCTAGCACCTATACAACACTGGGATCCATAGGTATTTCCACCACAAGCTGGCGGGACAAGGGGATTCTTACCGTCGATGAAACCAAGCTGCGCCAAGCGTTGGAGAATGATCCCGATGCGGTTGTCAGCATGTTTACAAACAGTTCCACGGTTGATGAGGAAAAGGGGCTTGCCTACCGTCTTTATGATTCGGTGACAGCAACGATTAAATCAATCAAAGAAAAAGCGGGTTATTCCAGCACAGAAGAAGACGAGAGCAGTCTGGGCAAACAGATGAGAAATATTAGCCGGAAGATGGCTGATTGGGAAGTCACCCTCAATTCTAGAGAAAATGCCTACTATGCAAGGTTTACTGCTATGGAAAAGGCCATGCAAAAATACCAGAGTCAAATGTCCCAAATAGGCTTAGGGTAAAGGATAGTGAAAACTTATGAATCAATACGCCGTAAGAAATCCATACATGAAAAACTCCGTAGAGACCGCTTCTCCGTCCAAACTTCTTTTGATGCTCTATGATGGAGCGATCAAGTTTACCAAACTTGCCATTCAAGCGATGGAAGAAAAAAATATCCAAGATGCGCATAATTACAATATTCGCGTCCAGAATATTTTTGATGAACTTATGGCTACATTGGATTTTTCCTATCCGATCAGCAAACAGCTGCTCTCCTTATACGAGTATATGAACCACAGGCTGGCAGAAGGCAATATCAGAAAAGATCCTGAACCGCTTCAGGAAGTACTCAAATTCCTGACGGATTACCGGGAAGTATGGGTAGAGGCAGCTAAAAGGGAAAAAGCGAATGGATAACAAGCAGGAGTTTGCTTTATTAATTGACGAGATCGCCACAAAAACCGAACAGTTTCTTTCCATGAATGTTTCTTGTGTAGACGAGCAGGGAGTTCTTCATCCGCTCCTGGAAGACATTCTGACAAAAAGAGATGAAGCGGTAGCACTTATTGCACAATTCCCGGACCTGAAAGCGGTTTTGAGGGATGCGGCAAATTTTCATGAAGCAAACGAAGCCTTGGGTAAGTTGATGAGTGATGAATTTTTATTCATTAAAAATGAGATCAAAAAAATAAATCAGGCAAAGCATTTTAATAGATCATACGGAAATCAAAATCAACAGCATAATCCGATCTTTATTAATGATTTGGGATAAAAGTTTAACAAGGTGCCTGTAGATTTCATTAGGCACCTTGATTTTTTTCATTTTACTCCAACTGCTTTCCTTTACAAGGTTTTCGCCTCTCTCTCCATCCTCCCTCCATTTGCTATACTGGAAACATCTGTTGAAAAAACTAGGAAGGTGACACCATTGTCCACAAAACGCCGCTCGCTGCTCCTGATCGGGGCCGTCCTGCTCATCTTCGTCCACGCGGTCTACCTGAACGGCAGCCTCGCTGATTTGATAAATCCGACCGCGATCGAGCTGGTCGCGCTCTCGGTGATCATTTCGTTTGCGATCAAGCGCAAGCATCTGGATCTGAAAAAAATCATAAATCTGCTCATCCACGGCCGTGAGAGCAACGTCGAGGAGACCATCAAGCGCTTCTACTATTACGCGCTCGTCCAGAAAGAACAGGGATATATCGCGCTCGAAAAGGAACTCCAGCAAGAAAGAGACTCGTTCGTTCAGCGCGGCAGCCTGCTCGCGATCGAGGGTGTTCCAGAGGACGAGCTGCGACTTATTCTGGAAAACGAGCTGAAAGGAGAGCAGTACCGCTACCAGCAGTCTGCGGGCTTTTTCCGGCTCATCAGCTTGCTGGCGCCTGGGATGGGGCTGGTTGGTACCTTGCTTGGGATGACAGGCGTTCTGAAGTCCCTCTCCGACTTTAGCGTGACCGGACACAGTCTGAGCGCGGCCGTGGTTGCGACCTTGTACGGAGCGCTTCTGGCCAACCTGCTGGCTCTGCCATGCTACTACCGCATGATGGATATCTATGACCGGGAAATGTTTGAAAAGCGGCTGTTTATCGAAGGCTGTGTCGGCTTGCAGCGGATGGAAACGCCGCGCTTGCTGTTCGAGAAATTGAATTCGTTCCTGCCAGGTGATCAGAAGCTGGTGTTGATCAAAGAGGCGGGCAGTACGAAAGGAACGATTGAAAGGCAGGATCGCTATGCATGATGATCGTCTGTACGATGAAAAGGAGCTGGAGAAAAGCTGGCTGCTCAGCTACAGCGATCTGATTACTCTCTTGTTCGTCATCGTGGTGATTATTGCCGCATCCCAGGCTAACAACATCCAATCGCAGCGTGAAGAGGTGCGAAAGGAAAGCGTGGAGCAGCAGGCGACCCTCAAGCAGGTGCATGAGAGCCTGGATCTCTTGAATCTGCAAAAACTGGAGCTGCAGCGGGAAGTGCATCAGCTGGAAGCGCAGAAAAAGTCGCTGACGGGCACAGAACAGGACAACCCAGATGTTGCTTCGGCAGTGAAGCCCCCGCCACCCATTGGTTCGCAGGAGAAAGACGCTGCTGAGCGCGATATGGAGACAGTCCGAACGCAGCTTTCCTCCGCGTTGGCAGAACTGAATCTCGATTTCGAAGAGACAGAAGAGGGATTGCGTATCCGTCTGCCCGTAAGCATTTTGTTTACGAGCGGATCCTCTGAGCTAAAGGACCAAGGGAAGCAGGTTGTGGGGACGGTTGCTGGGGTATTGCAGCGTTTTGGCAACCGGGTGAGGATCGAGGGCTATACAGATGATACGCCCATTGCCCATAGTGCTTACCAAACAAACTGGGAGCTTTCCACAGGACGCGCTATTGCAGTAATGCGGGAAATGGTTGATGCGTACAGTTTGCCGTCCACCCGATTTACCGTGGCGGGACTGGGAGAATCCAAGCCATTAGTGGATAATTCAAACGAGGAGAACCGCACTCGTAATCGCAGAGTAGAGATTATCATTTTAGCGGAAAAAGAATAATTCATATTTTTCTGCAAATATATCGGATTTTGAGAAGGATTCCTGTGTATCAGATAGAAGTATATCTGACAGGAATCTTTCTTTTTTTCTGACCATTTTCCGTTCGATGTAGGTGCCGCTCTCTCGCAAAATCGCGCCTTGCGACCGGGAAATAGTTATGCCCAGCTTGTGCACAACCGCATGTGGATAATGTGGACAACTCTGTGGAGAACGCAAAAAACACGTTATTTGGTTGTGGATAATGTTGGGGAAAAGCTGTACACACAGAGATAGAATCAAGGGGGTTTTACAGTTGAAGATCGGGAAAAAGTGGTTGGCAACTCTTGCGTTGACCGTTGGGGTGGGACTTTTGGTCTCAGCTTGTGGATCGGGTGGTCAGCAAGCATCAGGTGGTTCTGCAGCGCCAGCAGGGGACAGCAAAGTATATGTGGTAGGTACGGACGCTGCTTATCCGCCATTTGAAAAAATGGAAGCGGACAAAATCACCGGTTTTGACATTGATGTGATTCAAGCAGTTGCAGATGCAGGTGGCTTCAAGATCGAAGTGAAGAACACCGGTTGGGATCCTTTGTTTGATGGCATTGACAAAGGGAATGTCGATTTGGGCATATCCGCAGTGACGATTACAGATGAGCGTAAACAAAAATATGATTTCTCGGAGCCCTACTTTGATGCAAACCAGCTGATTCTTCTGCCGGAGGATACGACGGTTACCAAGCTGGCTGATCTGAAGGGGAAGAAGATCGGGGTACAGTCGGCAACGACAGGTGAGCAGGTTGTGAAAAAAGCCTTTGGCGATACGTATGAAGGAATTAAAGGCTTCGACGATACGCCATCCGCTGTGGACGATTTCTTTGTGGGCCGTGTGGATGCGGTTGTGGCTGACAATGCCGTTCTGCAGGATTATGCGAAAAAAGTGAAAGACAAAAAGTTCAAGCTGATCAAGGACGATTCGTTCGAGGTTGAACACTATGGCATCATGGTGAAAAAAGGCAATGCAGACCTGCTGAACAAAATCAACCAAGGTCTGAAAACGATTAAAGAAAACGGCAAGCTGAAAGAAATCAACGAAAAGTACTTCGGTCAGTAATGGCTGAAAATAGCCCCGAGGCGGGTGCGTCTATTGGCGTACCCGTTCCTTGTGCTCGGATGACCTTTTGGAAGGAGGAATGGGTTTGGATTGGAGCGTAGTTTATGATTATCGGGAATTATTTATACGTGGTGTATGGAATACAGTTCTTCTGACAACGGTTGCGGTCATTTGCGGGACGATCCTGGGCTTGTTCATCGGTTTGGGAAAGATGTCGGATAAGATTTACTTGAAAGCACCAGCCGCCATTTATGTAGAGCTGTTTCGCGGCACGCCCTTATTTCTTCAGATTCTCTTGATCCACACGGCTGTGATTCCAGGCATTTGGGGACTGTTTTTTCCGGAAGCAAAAGTACCGGAAGCTCTCTTTTCCGGTTTTGTAGCCCTGACCTTGAACGCGGCGGCTTATATCGCGGAGATCTTTCGAGCGGGGATTCAATCGATTGATCCTGGTCAAATGGAAGCCGCACGATCGCTGGGAATGACAAAGGGAATGGCCATGCGGTTAATTACCATACCCCAAGCATTTTTACGCATGCTGCCCGCGCTCGGAAATGAGTTTATCGCGTTACTGAAGGATTCTTCCTTGCTGGCTATCATTTCGACACCAGAGCTCGGCTATGCCGCTTTCAACATCGCCAAAAACACCTTCGAGCGCTTTCCGCCGTATCTCACCTCAGGGGCCATCTACCTGGTGCTTACCTTGTTCCTCTCCCGCGTAGTCGTGAGAGGACTGGAGAAAAGATATACTCCTAAATAAAGGGAATGACTGTCGCCGTTTTGGGTAAACTAGGAACGAACGCTGCAGGATACTTATCCTAATTTTTTGCAAAAGAAAGGGTTGTGCTGTTTCATGCAAGGCAAAGTAAAATGGTTTAACGCAGAAAAAGGTTTCGGTTTCATCGAGCGGGAGGGTGGTGATGATGTATTCGTCCACTTCTCAGCTATCCAATCAGACGGTTTTCGTAGTCTGGAAGAGGGCCAAGCTGTAGAATTTGATATTGTGGAAGGCGATCGAGGTCCACAAGCAGCTAACGTGGTCAAATTGTAGAAAAACACATGAAATCCCCCTGGCCCAAAGTTGGGTGCAGGGGGATTAGTATATCAGCTGATCATTTTATGAATATGTAACTGGCGGTGCTGCCGCAAATCGAGGAATTCCTCTCCGCGTCGCACCAGAGGACGCATGGGCTCGTCAGTATGAATCATAATAATTTCGACGTCATCCCCGTTGCTCAAAACGGCCTTGGAGCCGACGTACAACAGGACGATGTAATGAATAAAACGAGATACAATTAAAGGGTTCAGCTTGCCCGTGCAGGCCTGTTCCCATAAGATATGGGCGGCTTCGAAAGGCGAAGTGCCTCTGCGATAGACGCGGTCGGTACAAATGGCATCAAACACATCTGCGACACTGATAATCTGGCATTCAAAGGGAAGCGAGTCATTGCTTCGAGCTTGCGGGTAACCGGTGCCATCCATGCGCTCGTGATGCAATAACGCGCACAGAGCCATCAGCTCGCTGGCATCTTCCATGGATTGAAGCAGCTTGTATCCGTATTTTGTGTGCTGCTTCATGATCGCGTATTCTGCATCAGACAGACGTCCTGGCTTGTTCAGCAGCTCATCGGGAATCATCATTTTTCCGACATCGTGCAAGAGACCGCTTTGCCCCAGAAAGTAAATATCCTGCTCCGATCTCCCTAGCAGCTTTCCTATGAGAGCGGCAACGATGCCGACATTCAAAGAATGGCGATACGTATAGTTATCCGTTCCTTCTTTTAAGTAAATGAAGCGGAGAAAACCCCAGCGCTGCAATACTTGATCGAGCAAAGGATAAAAAGCATCGTTAAATTGCTTCAAGGGCGGGACTGTGCCCGAGGCGATTTGTTGGAATAAGCCTTTTGTTTGCTGCACGGCCTGCACGTATTGACGTGCTGCTTGGACTTCACTCCAATGCAAAACAGGGAGAGGCATCTCCGGCTCCGAACCGTGATCCGAGATGTGGATGTTTTGGACTTGATGGGCTTCTAGCAGCCGTATGTCACTCTGATGCAGTACTGCTCCGGCGGGCAGGAGCAGCAGGCCGTACTCATTGTTAACGTCTTGTGCAAGTGTTGCTCCGATAAGAGAATGGGAAGGTTTCACCTCTGCCATGAGGATTCCTCCTGTGCGATATACGACCGCGAAATATGATGAGTAGAGTGACTACTAGGGTATTATATCATAGGGAACATAGTAAGTATTGGTAAAATTCTGTCGATTATTAACGTATTGTAAATATTTCGTATCATTATTTGATGGGAAACAGGAGGATTATTTACATGGACGGCGAATATTCTTAACTAGACGGAAGGAGGTTGGAACCATGAAATTTAACATTCGTGGAGAAAACATTCAAGTCACCGCAGCACTTCGAGAGTATGTGGAAAAGAAAGTCGGCCGTCTCGAAAAATATTTTGAAACACCACAGCCTACCGATGTCCATGTAACGATGAGAGTACATCGAGGAGAAGGCACGATCGAGGTAACCATCCCGCTCGGCGGGGTAATTATCCGGGCAGAGGAAACGCACGAGGATATGTATGCTGCTATCGATCTTGTGGTAGAAAAGCTGGAACGCCAGATTCGCAAGCACAAAACGAAGCTGATGAGACAACTGAGGGTGGATACTATTAGCAAGCAGCCTCAGCGTGAAAATCAGCAAGTTGCAGTAGCGCTTGCCGAAGACAGCGAGGAAGAAGACGTGGACATTAACATCGTCCGCACGAAAAGATTCGATTTAAAACCGATGGATGCTCATGAAGCAGTGATGCAAATGGATATGCTGGGGCACAGCTTTTTCGTCTTCCAGAATAGCGACACGAACGATGTGAGCGTGGTGTATCGCCGAAATGACGGCCGATACGGTTTGATTGAACCGAAATAACGAAACTTTATCTCAAATCACTCGTATAAGACTAGGGAGTTGCTATTGGCAACTCCCTTTACTTGTGTATATGTGAAACAATTTGTTAAAATAGATTTTTAGAGAGAGTTGAATTTCGGAGAATCGGTATTCCTGCTTCAGGGATACGTTGAGCACTCCTATAAAGAGGCGGTTCGGTCTGTTTAGGGAGCATATGGAAGGGGTGTCCTCATGTTAGGACTCGTTAAAAAGATTTTTGGCGATAGCAATGAGCGCGAAGTCAAAAAAATGTTTAAGCGCGTAGAATCCATCAATGCGCTGGAACCAAGCATAGCGGCACTCTCTGACGAGCAGCTGCGTGAAAAGACAGTGGAATTTAAGGCGCGCCTGCAAAACGGAGAGGATCTGGACAAGATTTTGAACGAAGCGTTTGCCGTCGTTCGGGAAGCATCCAAACGGGTTCTCGGCATGAGGCACTTTGACGTTCAGCTGATCGGTGGTATGGTCCTGCAAGAAGGACGCATCTCCGAGATGAAGACCGGTGAAGGGAAAACGCTGGTAGCAACACTGGCTACCTATCTCAATGCCCTGCTTGGAAAAGGTGTTCACGTTGTAACCGTCAATGAATACTTGGCGGAGCGCGACTCGACCATCATGGGTCAGCTGTACAACTTTTTGGGACTCACCGTTGGTCTGAACAAAAATGGACTGGATGCCGAAGAAAAACGGGCAGCCTACGCGTGCGATATTACTTACGGTACCAACAATGAATTCGGCTTTGACTACCTGCGTGACAACATGGTGCTGTACAAAGAACAGATGGTACAACGTCCGCTGTTCTACGCCATCATAGACGAAGTGGACAGCATCCTGATCGACGAAGCGCGTACCCCGTTGATCATTTCGGGTTCTGCGAATCGTTCGACAGAGCTGTACTACATTTGCTCGCACTTCGTCAAACGCATGGAGCAAGACAAAGACTTTACGATTGATGAAAAGCTGAAAATCGTTTCCTTGACAGATGATGGTGTCAGCAAGGTCGAGCAAGCTTTCAATATCGAAAATCTGTATGACACCGCGCACATGACGCTGAACCATCACATCACGGCGGCTTTGAAAGCACAAGTGCTGTTCAAGCGCGACGTAGACTACGTGGTTCAGGAAGGCGAAGTTGTGATCGTTGACGAGTTCACAGGTCGTCTGATGGTGGGACGTCGTTATAGCGATGGTCTGCACCAAGCGATTGAAGCCAAGGAAGGTCTGCGCGTTCAAAGCGAGAGCATGACGCTCGCGACCATTACCCTGCAAAACTACTTCCGTATGTATCAAAAGCTGTCCGGTATGACCGGTACGGCGAAAACGGAAGAAGAAGAATTCAAGAAGATTTACGGGCTCGATGTTGTTGTGATCCCAACGAACAAACCAGTAGCGCGTATCGACCTGCCAGACCTGGTGTTTAAAACAGAGGCAGCCAAGTATCGCGCGGTTGTGAACGACATCGTAGAGCGCCATAAAAAAGGCCAGCCGATTCTGGTCGGTACCATTTCCATTGAAAACTCTGAGCGTCTGTCTCAGATGCTGAAGCAAAAAGGTGTTCCGCACAACGTCTTGAACGCCAAGCAGCATGCGCGCGAGGCAGAGATCGTAGCACGTGCCGGTCAATACGGTGCAGTTACTATCGCAACCAACATGGCAGGTCGTGGTACGGACATTCAGCTGGGCGAAGGTGTAGCTGATTTGGGCGGCTTGCACATTATCGGTACGGAGCGTCACGAGAGCCGCCGTATTGATAACCAGCTGCGGGGTCGTGCCGGCCGTCAAGGGGACCCGGGTTCGTCTCAATTCTTCCTGTCGATGCAGGATGAGCTGATGCGCCGCTTTGGTGCCGACAACATCATGAACATGATGGACCGCTTGGGCATGGAAGAAGACATGCCGATCGAGAGCCGTCTCGTTACACGCGCTGTCGAATCCGCTCAAAAACGGGTAGAGGGCTCCAACTTCGATGCTCGTAAAGGCGTCCTGCAGTACGACGACGTCATGAACCAGCAGCGTTTGGTGATCTACAAGCAGCGCCGCGACATTTTGGAGCAGGAAAACCTCAGCGAGATCGCACTTGGCATGCTGAACAGCGTGCTTGAGCGCAATGTCGAGCTGCATTGTCCAAAAGAAGAGGTACCAGAGGATTGGGACTTGCAAGCTCTGGCGGATGCAGCCAACAATACCTTCCTGCACGACGAAACGATTACCGCAAAAATGCTGAAAGGCAAAGAAGCGGAAGAAATCATGGAGCTGCTGAAAAACGAAGTCGCCAAGCAATACGCACAGCGTGAAGCGGAGATTGGCGATATGATTCGCGAATTTGAAAAAGTGGTCATCCTGCGTGCGGTCGACAGCAAATGGATGGATCACATCGATGCGATGGATCAGCTGCGTCAAGGGATTCACTTGCGCGCGTACGGTCAAAACGATCCATTGCGCGAGTACCAATTCGAGGGCTACGAAATGTTCCAATCCATGGTGGCTGCTGTGGAGGAAGAAGTGGCTATGTATATCATGAAGGCAGAAGTCAGCCAAAACCTGGAGCGCCAGGATGTCATTCGCGGGCAAGGCATGGATCCAAGCCAGCTCCAAACCTCTGGACCATCGGAGCGTCCTGACGATGAGACTTCCGGTGATGCCGATCCGAAAAACCGTGCGCAGCGCCGTGCACAGGAGCAGGAGCGCCGCCGCAGCAACAAGCGCAATCAATAATGGCCCAAACGCCAAAGCATCCCTTCCAAACAGCGAAAGCTGCGGAAGGGATGTTTTTTTCTGCTTCAATCCCTCCTGCATAGACAGCGTTCGTCCCGATCCTGTGTTCCTCGTCGGCATCGGCACGTCGATTTGTCTAACACTGGAAAAAGCCATCGAACGATTCTAGTGGAAAAGATTTGTAAAAACCATAGAATCATAGGTACAACACTTTTTTCCAAATACACGATGACGGGGGAATGAACAATGAAGGCGTCAGTCAACGTGATGGGCATACAAGCAGTAAGCATCCTGGAGCGAATTGCCGGTACATTAAAAGCGGTGCTGCGTGTAGGAAAAGAAAATAGATCGGTACAAATCATCAGTGAAAAAGAGGAGCAATCCCACAAAAAGCCAATCGAGGTGTTTACGGCAAGGGACGCAGTCTTTGCTGAAGAAAGAGTCGTTTCAGAAATTCCGCAGACGCTCTGGATGAACGCCTTTGTGGTTGATCCCAAGGTACTCACAGACAAAGGAAAAACCGGGCAACCAATAGAAGTGAAAAACGAATACAAAAAAGTGAATAAACATACATCCGGTAAAAAACGAGCGACAACATCGCGAGGCGGCCATTTAACACTGGTGAAGGCAAATCAGGTGGGGACAGCCTCCAGAGAAATCCGAGATCTCCGCTCCTCGCCATCACCACCGGCTCGCTGAGTGGCTAAAAACAGAAAAACCAATCACCTTCCCCCTATCTGGCACTGAAGTCAGGTTGCGGATCTGGCAAATTACGATACAATAAACATAGCTTACAGAAGAGAAGGTGATTCGCAACATGGCATTAATCGATATTGCGGACATCAAACAAGAGATGTCCAGTATGGCTAAGCGTTTAGCAGATATCAGGGGGTCTCTTTGACCTCCCAGTAAAAGAGGAGCGTATCGGGGAACTGGAAGAGCGCATGCTGGCACCAGATTTCTGGGATGACAACGATGCAGCGCAGAAAACCATCAGTGAACTGAACGCCGTGAGAAGTCTAGTGGAAACAATGGGCAAGCTTGATTCCCAATACGAAGACCTACAGCTAATGCTCGAGCTGGTCATTGAAGAAGGAGATCAATCCCTCATTCAGGATTTGTACGACAGCACCCAAGAGCTGAGGAAAGCTTTTGAGAGCTTTGAGCTGGAACTGCTGCTGAGCGATCAGTACGATAAGAACAATGCAATCCTGGAGCTGCACCCTGGCGCGGGTGGTACGGAATCTCAGGATTGGGCATCCATGCTCCTGCGCATGTATACACGCTGGGGCGATGCCAAAGGCTTCAAGGTGGAAACCCTGGACTATCTTCCAGGGGACGAAGCGGGTGTCAAAAGCGTGACGCTTTTGATCAAAGGACATAATGCTTACGGGTATTTGAAATCAGAAAAAGGGGTTCATCGACTCGTACGCATTTCGCCATTCGACGCATCCGGACGTCGGCATACTTCCTTTGTGTCCTGCAACGTTCTTCCAGAAATTGAAGACGATAATGCAATCGACATTCGCTCGGAGGACCTCAAGATCGATACGTATCGTTCCAGTGGTGCCGGCGGTCAGCACATCAATACGACCGACTCCGCAGTCCGGATCACCCACTTGCCATCGGGTATCGTCGTGACGTGTCAAACAGAGCGTTCGCAGATCAAAAACCGTGAGCGTGCGATGAAAATGCTGACAGCACGATTGTTTGAGCGCAAACGGGAAGAGCAGGAAAAAACGATGGCAGCCATTCAGGGTGAGCAAAAAGACATCGCATGGGGCAGCCAGATCCGTTCCTATGTCTTCCACCCGTACAGCCTGGTCAAGGACCACCGCACCAACGTAGAGGTAGGCAACGTGCAAGCGGTCATGGACGGGGAGATTGACGTTTTCATCGACGGTTACTTGAGATCTCAAATTAAACAGTAATCAAAGGGTAAAGCGGCGAGGGTGCATCCTGCCGCTTTTTTTTGTTTGGCTATCTTATCGGCAAAGTGGTAATTTGATTAAAGGAATGAATGCATACCCAAACAAAGGAGCGATTCTCATGTTGTATGTAGCGTTTTTACCGATTATCAATCAAGAACTGAATGCAAAAGTAAGACCTGCCCACCTGGAATACCTCAACGACTTGTACAAGCAGGATAAGGTTTTTATGGCAGGTCCTTTCACCGATAAAGAGGGAGGCCTCGTCATTTACAAGGCGTCTTCCCTGGAGGAAGCACGGAAATTGGCAGAAGCAGATCCGGTAGTTGCGGAAGGAGCGCGTACTTTGGAACTGCGTGAATGGAGCCCACTGGAGCTGCCGCTGACGTAATTTAAGGAATGAGTTTGGGAGCTATGAGGCATACTTAGCGAAGAATTATCTAGTAAAGGAGGAAACAGCCCATGAAACGTTCATCACTGTTTGTGGTTGCGGCTGTACTCGTATTCTCGCTAAGTGCCTGTGGCGGAGGAAACACTGCACAACCGCCGGCCAACCAGCCTTCTACCGAAACACCGTCCACGACTGCTCCATCGGGTAGCTACGATGCAGCAACTGCGGAAGCCTTGTTCAAAAATACTTGTGCAGGCTGCCACGGTCAAACTCTGGAAGGTGCTGTAGGTCCGAATCTCCAAAAAGTTGGCGGGCAGCTGAGCAAAGATCAGATTTTGGAAATTTTGAATAACGGTAAAGGCGCCATGCCCCCCGGTTTGGTAAAGGGTGCCGATGCAGAAACACTGGCAGCGTGGCTGGCAGATAAGAAATAAGTAGGTTCGATCCAAGGAAGCGTCCGAGCATATCGGGCGCTTTTTCAACGTATAGGAATTTATAAGCTTTAGGCTTATGAATTCCGGAGCGCATGAAAACTTTCCGCTAAAACGCGGTCGCTCCTTCTTGAATTGGCCTCGATAGAGGTTTTCTTACGTTCTTCCGGTTTTTAGGGTTGTATTCTCCATGAATTTTTATTATTATTCATGTATAAAAATACAGAGAATTCAGCGGAGAAGGGGAGAGATCTATGATTCGGGTCGGGATTGTTGGGGCTACCGGTTACGGTGGAGCGGAATTGATTCGCTTGCTGGCGGGACACCCTCATGTGCAAATAGCCAACTTGTATTCAAGCTCAGCCGAAGGAGAGTCGTTGGAAAAAACGTTTCCGCACGTGAGCGGACTGGGGCTGCCGAAATTGGCGCCAATCGATGCGCAGAGCATGAGCAAGGATAACGATGTCATTTTCCTGGCAACTCCAGCGGGTGTAAGTGCAGATCTTTCTCCGCAATTGATGAAGCTCGGTGGTACAAAGGTCATCGACTTGTCGGGGGATTTCCGACTGGAGTGCGCCGATGCCTACCGGAACTGGTACAAGAAAGAGCCCGCCCCAGCAGAGTGGGTGGAAAAAGCGGTGTACGGCTTGACGGAGTGGAACTACGAGCAAGTGGCAGGAGCATCGCTCGTCGCCAATCCTGGCTGCTATCCGACTGCTACCTTGCTGGCTTTGATCCCCCTGATGCAAAAAGGATGGGTGAAGCCGGACAGCTGGATCGTCGACGCGAAATCCGGTGTATCGGGAGCGGGACGCGGCTTGTCTATGGGGGTACACTACAGTGAAATCAATGAGAGCATTCATGCCTATAAGGTTGCGAAACATCAGCATACACCTGAAATTGAGCAGGAGCTGGCAAAACAATCGGGTATAGCATCACTCGTGCAATTTACTCCCCACTTGGTTCCGATGACCCGCGGGATTCTGGTAACGGCATATGGTCAGCTGGAAACAAAAGTGACACAGGCGCAGGCTCAAGAGCTTTTCGAAGCCACTTATGCGGATAAGCCTTTTGTACGCGTACGCCCGGCAGGATCCCATCCCCATACCAAAGAAGTGCTGGGCTCCAACTACTGCGATATCTCGGTGCATGTAGACGAACGTACGGGTCGCGTCATTGTCCTTTCTGTCATTGACAACATGGTCAAAGGAGCAGCAGGTCAAGCGCTCCAAAACATGAACGTCATGTTCCAAATTCCAGAGAAAGCTGGACTGCCGCTCGTGCCGGTATTCCCGTAAAGAGGAGGAAAGAGGATGGAGGGAATTATCGTCATCAAATGCGGCGGCTCGACGATGGAGCAGCTGCCGGATACCTTCTTTCAAGCCATTGCCAAGCTGCAAGGCGAGGGGAAACCAATCGTCATCGTTCACGGCGGCGGACCGGCTATCAACGGGATGCTGGATAAGGTGCAAATCACACCGCAGTTTGTGGATGGATTGCGCGTGACCTGCGAGGATACCTTGCGCGTGGTAGAAATGGTGCTGTGCGGGAGCATTAACAAAGCGCTGGTGCGGCGACTGACGCAAGCAGGGGCAAAGGCTTGGGGAGCGAGCGGGATCGACGGTCAGACCTTGATCGCGGAAAAGACGACCAAGCCACTCGGATGGGTAGGCGAGGTCAAGCAAGCGGATACAACCATTCCTCTGGCGATCCTCGGTCAAGGCTATGTTCCGGTCATCGCGCCTCTGTCTGTGAGCGCAGATGGCTCCGATGCCTTTAATGTGAATGCAGATATTGCAGCAGGAGCCATCGCGGCTTCGCTGTCGGCCGAGAAGCTGGTCATGGTAACAGATGTTCCAGGTATTCTGCGACCGTTGCCAGATGGCAGCAAAGAGCTGGTACAGGAAACGAGCGCAGACGAGATCCATCAGATGATCGCAGATGGCGTGATTACTGGCGGAATGATTCCGAAGGTTCAGGCTGCTCTGGATGCTTTGAGCCAAGGCGTCAATCAGGTCGTTATTTGCCGGGGAACAGCTGAGGACCTATTGGCAGTCAGCGCAGGAGAAGCAGTCGGAACCACAGTGCGGATGAACGTGATTCAACCACAATAGGAGGGGATTTTCCATGAGTACGGTTACAGCACCCATGCATCTTATGAATAACTATGCACGATGGCCGATTAGTCTGGTGAAAGGACAAGGCAATCAGGTCTGGGACGATCAAGGAAAGGAATATCTCGATTTTACTTCCGGTATCGCCGTAACTTCCTTGGGCCATGTTCCACCAAAGGTAACGGCCAAGCTGCATGAACAGCTCGATACGCTGTGGCATTGCTCCAATCTGGTTCATGTTCCCCAGCAAGGCGTTCTCGCAGAAAAGCTGAGCCGCCTGTCCGGTCTGGACCAAGCCTTTTTCTGCAACAGCGGTGCCGAGGCAAACGAAGGACTGATCAAGCTGGCTCGCCGCTACGCACAAAAAGTAAAAGGGACAGGACGCTACGAAATCATTACGTTTGAACAGTCCTTCCATGGTCGTACGCTGGCTACGCTCACAGCGACAGGGCAAGAGAAAGTAAAAGACGGCTTCGCTCCTCTCCCACAAGGGTTTGTCACTGTACCATACAACGATCTGGATGCAGTCAAGGCAGCTATCACAGATCAAACATGCGCGATCATGCTGGAGCTGGTTCAAGGAGAAGGAGGCGTGCATCCAGCAGAAGAAGCGTGGGTCAAAGCCCTTCGCGAGCTGTGCGATACGCATGGACTGCTCCTGCTGGTAGATGAGATTCAGACCGGTATTGGACGCACGGGCACGTGGTTTGCCTTCCAGCAGTATGATGTGAAGCCAGATGCCATTTCGCTGGCAAAAGGTCTCGGCAGTGGATTCCCGATCGGTGCAGTAGTAGCGACGAAAGAAGTGGCAGAAGCCTTTGCCCCAGGTACACATGGCACCACCTTTGGGGGCAACCCACTCGCGACGACAGCAGGAATCGCTACACTGGATACGATGGAAGAAGAAAACATATTGGAGAAAGTGGCGAAAATCAACAGCCTGATCATTCAGGAGCTGGAGCAGCTTAGAGCGCAGTATCCAGATAAAGTGGCAACCGTTCGCGGAAAAGGACTTCTTCTCGGTGTAGAGCTGTCGATTCCTGCAGCCAATGCCGTGAACTACGCCAGGGAGCAAAAGGGAGTGATTCTCCTGATGGCAGGCCCGAATGTAGTTCGTCTGCTGCCATCCTTTATTACGACCGAGGCAGAAATCAAGCAAGCGGTTGCTGCACTGAGCGAGGGTCTGGCGCAGTCCTAAAACAAATATTGTGTGCATTGGAAAAATGCAACGGGTGAGAAAGGACAAAAAACTCGTTGCATTTTTATAATTACAAATGTATATTAATACAAAGAGTTGCATAAATTTTCGTTAGATGTGCCCTTTGGAGAGGAGTGGCTTTCATAGATGAGCAGAGAGAAAAAAGAAATTGGTATCGGTTATCTCACGCTTGAGAGCGGGGAAGTATTCACAGGAACGTTGTACGGAGCGCCTATCACAGGTTTTGGCGAAGTGGTTTTTCATACAGGAATGACAGGATACCAGGAAGTGATGACTGATCCCTCCTTTGCAGGGCAGATCGTTACATTCACATACCCATTGATCGGAAATTACGGCATTAACGAAAGAGACTACGAAGCCGCACAGCCTGCCCTGACAGGAATGATCGTGAGTGAGCTTTGTCTGGAGCCGAGTCACTACGAATCGACCAAGACGCTGGCTGAAGCTGCAGAGGATTTCGGATTCCCGATCCTGGCTGGAATCGATACACGGACGATCACCAAGCGCGTACGCCAAAACGGTCCGGTATTTGGCGTGATGTCCGACCATCCGCTAGCGGTGGAGGAAGTCGTCGCGATGCGTTACAAGCATGCGAAAAAGTCGCTGGTCGCAAACGTATCCAGCCAGCAGGTCGAGCGTCACCCCGGAGCTGGGGAGCACGTCGTACTGGTCGATCTCGGCATGAAGCAATCCATTTTGGATTCCCTGCTGGAGATGGGCTGCCGCGTGACTGTAGTGCCATTTGACACGAATTTTGCTCAGATTAAAGCGCTGCAGCCAGACGGCCTGATGTTCTCCAATGGCCCTGGCGACCCGGAGCATTTGCTCGCTTATTGCAGTGAGTGGCGCAAAGCCGTCGAGCAATACCCAACCTTGGGAATTTGCTTGGGGCATCAGGTCCTGGCGCTCATGTATGGCGGCAAGACCGAGAAGCTCGCTTACGGCCACCGTGGCAGCAACCATCCGGTGAAAGAGCTTATGACCGGAAAAGTCTATCTGACTTCCCAAAATCACGGATACGTGGTCAAAGAAGAAGCGCTGGATAAGCGATACCTGGCTGTCTCGTATCGCAACGTCAACGATGGCTCAGTCGAAGGACTTCGTCATCTCAGCCTGCCCGTTTTCACTGTGCAGTTCCATCCGGAGGCTCATCCCGGACCTAGCGATACCTCACACATTTTCCACCAATTCTTGCAGTCGATGCGCGTAGTAGGAGCGAAGAATTATGCCTAAATTGTCCCACATCCATAAAGTGCTGGTTATTGGTTCTGGCCCGATCGTCATCGGTCAGGCTGCAGAATTTGACTATGCGGGCGCACAGGCCTGCCTCTCTCTGAAAGAAGCGGGCGTGCAAGTCGTCCTGGTGAATAATAATCCAGCTACGATCATGACAGATGAACAAGTAGCTGACAAAGTATATTTGGAGCCGCTCACGGTGGAATCCGTGACAGCGATCATCGCGAAGGAGCGTCCAGACGGCCTGCTGCCGACCCTGGGCGGTCAAACCGGTCTCAACCTGGCTGTTTCCTTGTCAGAAGCGGGTGTCCTCGAAAAGTACAGCGTAGAACTGCTGGGTACACCGCTGGCTGCCATTCAAAACGGGGAAGACCGTGAGCTGTTCAAACAACTGATGCAACAAATCGGCGAGCCGGTACCGGAAAGCGACACCGTTGAATCCGTGGATGCGGCTATTGCTTTTGCAAATTCCATCGGCTATCCCGTCATCGTGCGTCCTGCCTATACATTGGGCGGAGCAGGTGGAGGGATCGCTGAGGATGAAGCTACTCTGCGCAAAGTAGCGGCTGGCGGTATCGCGGCTAGCCCGATCGGCCAAGTGCTGATCGAGCGCAGCGTAAAAGGCTGGAAAGAAATCGAATACGAGGTCATGCGGGATGCCAATGACACCTGCATCATCGTTTGTAATATGGAAAACCTCGACCCAGTGGGGATTCATACAGGGGACAGTATCGTCGTAGCCCCCTCCCAGACGCTGACAGATCGCCAGTACCAAATGCTGCGCAGCGTTTCGACCAAGGTTATTCGTTCCTTGGGCGTTGTCGGTGGCTGTAACATTCAGTTCGCCCTGGATCCAAAATCGGATCGCTATGTACTGATCGAAGTAAATCCGCGGGTGAGCCGTTCCAGTGCGCTCGCATCCAAAGCGACGGGTTATCCGATCGCCCGTATCGCTGCAAAGCTGGCTTTGGGCTTTGGTCTGGATGAAGTGCTGAACCCGATTACGGGCTACACATACGCAAGCTTCGAGCCAGCGCTGGACTACATCGTCGTAAAAATCCCGCGCTTCCCGTTTGATAAATTCCCGCTGGCTGACCGCAAGCTGGGTACACAGATGAAGGCGACCGGGGAAGTCATGTCGATCGCACGCAATCTGGAGGCAGGGCTCTTAAAAGCAGTACGTTCCCTGGAGCAAGGCTGCACGCATCTGTCCCGTCCGGAGATGACGACCTGGTCAAAAGAAGAGCTGTCTCGTTCTCTGCAGGAAGCGACAGACATTCGCCTGTTCGTATTCGCGGAAGCCATTCGCAAAGGCTTCACCGAGCAAGAGCTTCACAGCTTGACCGGGGTTGATCCATTCTTCCTGCGCAGCCTTCGCAAAATCATCGATCTGGAAATCGAGCTGGCATGCTGCGAGGGCACCGAACTGCCTGAGCAATTGCTCTTGGAAGCGAAGCGCCGCGGATTTGCGGATGAGACGATCGCGTCTTTGGCCGGACGCACGTCGGCTGAAATCATAGGGATGCGCGATCAGGCAGGCATTGCCCCGACCTACAAAATCGTAGATACATGCGCAGCCGAGTTCGATGCGCAAACGCCGTACTATTATTCCGACTGGCAGGGTGTAGATGAAGTGGCTACCTTGGAAGGCCGCAAAGTCATGGTGCTCGGCTCTGGTCCCATCCGGATCGGACAAGGAATTGAGTTTGACTACTGCTCCGTGCACGCAGCCAAATCATTGCAAAAGAACGGGATCGCTGCTGTTGTCGTAAACAACAACCCGGAAACAGTAAGTACGGACTATGAAACAGCGGACCACTTGTACTTTGAACCACTCCATGTGGAAGACGTCCTGCATATCGCAGAGCGCGAGCAGGTAGAAGGCGTGATGGTGCAGTTCGGTGGCCAAACAGCAATCAATCTCGCAGCCAAGCTGGAAAAAGCCGGTCTGAAAGTGATGGGAACGTCCCTGTCGGCTATCGAGCGTGCGGAAGACCGCGAGCTGTTCTATGAAATGCTGCGCAAGCTGGACATCCCGCACATCCCGGGGAAAGGCGTTTCCTCGCTGGAGGACGCAACTGCGATCGCAGAAGAAATCGGGTTCCCTGTCCTGATGCGCCCGTCTTACGTAATCGGCGGTCAAGGGATGGTTGTCGTTCACGACCTCACTGAGCTTGCGGCGACGATCAACGGCTGGTTGAATCATCCTGACAGCAAGACGTTCTTCCCGCTGCTGGTGGACAAATACGTTCCGGGCAGCGAAGCAGAAGTGGATGCCGTTTGCGACGGCGAAAGCGTCATTATCCCAGGAATCTTCCAGCATGTTGAAAAAGCCGGAATTCACTCCGGCGATAGCGTGGCTCTGTTCCCGGCTCCTGGCTTGTCAGATGAGATCAAGCAGAAGATCGCGAGCTATACCGAGGCAATCGCGAAAGAAATGGGAGCGGTTGGCTTGATCAACATCCAGTTTGTGATCGATGGAAGCACGGTTTACGTGCTGGAAGTGAATCCGCGTGCCTCCCGTACGGTTCCAATTACGAGCAAGGTAACAGGAATCCCGATGGTTCAACTGGCTGTTCAAGCACAACTGGGTGAGAAATTGGCGAATATGGGATACAGTACAGGACTCTTGCCGGATATTCCTTTCGCGGTCGTTAAAGCTCCCGTGTTCTCAACGGTAAAGCTGAACGGCGTAGACCCTGTCCTAGGTCCAGAAATGAAATCGACAGGCGAAGTGCTCGGCCTCGGGCGCTCCTTTGCGGAAGCGGCTGGCAAGGCATTCGCATTCAAAGATAATTTTTATGGTGACTGGAAAGCAGGCCATCTGGTGATTGCGTCCTTAAAAGACGCCGACAAGCAGGCAGATATCAGCAAAACGCTAGCACAGCTTCAAGCAGAGGGGGGCGTGCTGGCAGCGACAGCCGGAACAGCAGCATGGCTGCAAGAGACCGGAGTAACAGTCAGTCATGTCATCGAAAATGAGGCAAAACTGAACGAACTGCTGCAAAAAGACAAAGCAGCCTTTGCCCTGATCACAGCGACGATCGGAAATCGTCATGGCCGTACCGGATTCGCCCTGCGTGGTCGTCTGGTGCAGCACGGTGTACCGCTGTTCTCAGCAGTCGAAACCTTTGATTTGTACGTGAAATCCATTCTTGAGAAAAGAGGTGGCTCGCATGCAGCCAGTGAAGATATTGGAACACTTTCCAAACTTGCCGCTCAGCAAGCATAAAGGAAAGGACCTGCTCAGAATCGACGAGTTTAACGGGGAAGAACTGATGGAGCTGCTGCATCTGGCCGCTCACATCAAGCAACTGCAAAAGCTGGGACAGCCGTTCCAGCCGCTGCAGGGCAAGACCTTGGGAATGATTTTTGACAAGGCTTCTACCCGTACCCGCGTATCCTTCGAAGTAGGGATGTATCAGCTGGGGGGCATGGGTATGTTCCTGAGCGGAAAAGAACTGCAGCTGGGACGCGGTGAGCCGATCAGCGATACAGCGAAAGTGCTATCCCGCTATGTAGATGCGATCATGATTCGCACGTTCTCCCACTCCTATGTAGAAGAGCTGGCAGAGCATGCATCCATCCCGATCATCAACGGGCTGACCGATCTGTACCACCCTTGCCAGGCCTTGGCTGACATGCTCACGATCTGGGAGCATAAAGGCAAGCTGAAGGGAATCAAGCTGGCGTATGTCGGCGATGGCAACAACGTAGCAAATTCACTGGTTCTGGCAGCGGTCCTCTTGGGAATGGACGTGCGCGTAGCGACCCCGGTCGGCTATGAAATGGACGCCGCAATCGTTCAAAAAGCGACAGAATACGCGAAACAAAGCGGCGGAAACATGACTGTGACGTATGACCCAGCCGAAGCGGTTGCAGGAGCGGATGCGGTGTATACCGACGTTTGGACCAGCATGGGCTTTGAAGCAGAGAATGAAGTCAGATTGAAAGCCTTCGCGAACTACCAAGTCAACGAACAGCTGGTCGCACAGGCAGATCCGAGCTATTTGTTCCTGCATTGCTTGCCTGCTCACCGCGGGGAAGAAGTGACTGCCGGCGTGATTGACGGAGCTCGCTCCTTCATTTTCGATCAGGCAGAAAATCGCCTCCATGCACAAAAAGCGATTCTTGCCGCGCTAGTGTGAGTAAAGGGCTAATTCAAAAGAACTATTTATAGATAAAATCTAGTAAACTATGAATATTTGATTGCCGAAATTTGTCACTTATGTGTAAAATATAGGTATGAAAGTCGCGAAGAAGTACGGACTGTATTTGGTCGCTTGGTCCGTATGGAGCCAGTAGCGAATCCGCCCTTTTCTCGTAAGAAAAGGAAAGACGCGCAGGGGCTGTAAATGGTCGCTTGGCCCCTGGGTTATGACCAGTAGCGAAGCCAGCTTTCTCCACTATTTTAAAGGGGGGGAAATATATATGAAAAAATGGGTCGCAGCAATCTTGATGGTGGCAGCTATCGTAGCAGCTACATCTGCAAATTTCAACATTGGCTAATAATTGCATGGAAGAAACACCGCTTTGATGAGTGGTGTTTTTTCTTCAACCCTTGGAGGAAAGCCAAATGCTATTAGATGTAATCTGTTTATCATTTATAGTTGCGCTGATTCGGAAGGGAAGAATCAGAGAATTCCCAAAATTTAACAAGATATGGCTTTTAGCTATAAGTATTGGACTCCAAGTTTGTTCCGCGCTTTTTCACTCACTAGGAGGCATCTTCATTTCAGCAGCATACGTGCTTATCTTGGCTTTTTTACTGTTTAATCGAAAATATGAAGACATGAGAATTTTTATGGTCGGTTGGTTTTTAAATGCCATTGCAATATGGACAAATGGTGGGAAGATGCCAATTGATTTAGAACAGGCAAAGAAGCTGCCGTATGATCTAGAACCAATTATTAACTCAACTTTCGCAGCT
>NZ_RHHP01000015.1 GCF_003710815.1 Brevibacillus centrosporus | reverse complement strand
GTTCAGTTTTCAAAGAGCATTGTTGGTTATCCGCCCAAAAGGCGACCTCTTCATCTTATCACGTTAATCACTTGGATTGCAAGAGGTTTTTTTCACCATTTTTCGTCGCTCAGCGGCGACAAGAACTAATATAACAAATCCACACCCAAACAGTCAAGTGCTTTTTCTCATTTTTGTTGAGATGTTTTCAACTACATTCAAAAACGAAAAGCAGAATTTAAATATAAGTGAAATGAATAAAACTGTCAACAAAAAACGAATAGGCAAGCACCAATTATTTCACACTATCCCTTAGACCGAATTTGCGTTCACTTAACCCAAAAGGACGGTGATTCCTCATGGATCCGAAGCCTACCTATGAAGAGCATGAAAATGAGCAGTACAGCGAGCTGTCTACCGTAGAATCACAGCGTAACGAGATCTTGCAGGAAGAATTCCCAGAGGGGCCCTATGGGTCATCCACTAACAGAGAAAGGCTTGGAAAGTCTTCCGAATGGGAACCGGGGCAACATTCTACAACCACTCGTTTTACGTACGAAACAAGAAACATGCACCAAGACCTGCCTCGCCAAGATCCGTCTGCGCATCCAATCCACGACGATCCAGATGAAAGAGAATAAACAGCACCGCCCCCCAATGATCAGAATGGGGGCGGTGCTCTGTTTTCCGCTCGAAAAACGACGACTATTCTGCCATAACCACACGCGTGGAAAGTGTTCCGATTTCCTCGATGGTTACCGAAATCTCATCTCCTGGCTTCAGCTCACCAACACCAGACGGAGTGCCTGTGAGAATCACGTCTCCAGGCAATAGGGTCATCACTGCACTGACGGCCTCGATCAGCTGAGGGACGGAAAACACCATCTGGCTGGTATTAGCATCCTGGCGCACCTCGCCATTTACAAGTGTCACGATTTGCAGATTTTGATAATCCACTTTTGCTGCAATCGCTGGACCAAGTGGACAAAAGGTGTCGAAGCCTTTGGCGCGCGTCCATTGGCCATCGCTCATTTGCAAGTCTCGCGCAGTCACATCGATCGCACATGTGAAGCCCAAGATGTAGTCATCGGCGTCTTCCGCCTTTACCTGCTTGGCCTCTTTTTTGATGACAACAGCTAATTCTCCTTCATAATGAAGGTTCTGCGTTTGTCTCGGATAGACGATTGGTTCCCCCGGACCTACAACCGTCGTAGATGGCTTGAGGAACATCAATGGCTCTTTCGGCAGAGTCCTGTCCATCTCAGAGGCATGATCACGATAATTAATCCCGATGCAAACCACTTTGCTGGGAGCGCTAGGCGCTTTGAGCGTAACTTCATCGAGCGATAGCTCCAATCCCGTCATAATGGGCTTCGCCGTTTGAACTTTGTAGATGTCCCCTTCGATCACACGAACCTTGTGGTCTGCCTCTACCATCCATCCGTGCTTCACCTTGCCGTTACGTTCATACCGAATAATCATGGCTCTTCCTCCCCGCCAACCTTATGTCTATGTCGTTTTAGAACAGATCCGATACAACTTCGCGCGGTTTCGTCGTGATCTCTTCAACTACCGTACGATTCACAGCATCCTCCACCAAGGCGTCAACATCGAGTGCAGTCTCAAATTTCTCAGCCAGACGCACTTTCGGACGTGTCACTGGATTTTTCGGCGTGAAGACGGTGCAGCAATCCTCATAAGGCAAAATGGACAGATCATACGTATCGATCTTGCGGGAAATGTCCGTAATCTCGATCTTATCCATCGCAACCAATGGGCGAAGCATCGGAATGGAAATGACTTTATTGATGGCATCCATGCTCTCGAGCGTTTGGGAGGCGACTTGTCCCAGGCTTTCACCCGATGCCAGTGCCAGAGCTTTCGTATTGGCCGCTACTTTTTCGGAAATGCGCATCATGAATCGGCGCATGATCGTAATCAAGTAGTCTTCCGGACATTTCTCACGGATCGCCGTCTGAATCTCCGTAAACGGAACCACGTGCAGACGAATGGTTCCTCCCCACTTCGTCAGCTTCTGGGCTAGATCGCGTACTTTTTCCAGAGAGCGCTCACTCGTATACGGATAGCTGTGGAAATGAATCGCCTCGAGCGTTACTCCGCGCTTCATCATCATCCAGCCAGCAACAGGGCTATCAATCCCACCGGACAGCAGCAGCAGGACTTTACCGCTCACCCCTACTGGCAGCCCGCCTGGTCCTGGAATCGTTTCGCAGCTGATGTACGTTCCTTCTGTACGAATCTCGATGTTGACGATAGCTTCTGGCTCGTGCACATCCACCTTGATCTTCGGAAGAGCGCGTAGAATATGGGTACCGACAATTCGATTTACTTCCATAGAAGGAATCGGGTAACGTTTGTCAGCACGGCGTGTGACGACGCGGAAATTGCGCGGCTCCGGATTCATTTGACGGATCAGCTCCAGTGCACGCTCCTTGATTGTGTCGATGTCTGGATCGACCTGGATCGTTGGGCTGAAAGAAGAGATTCCGAACACGCGCTTCAGTCGCTCCATCACCTCGTACGCATCTTCACCGTGCAGCTCTACGTACATCCGGCCGTAGTTGCGGCGCACTTTTATTTTGAAAAAGGAACGCAGAACGCTTTTTACACTGCGCACGAGCGTCTCTTCGAACATATCGCGGTTTTTGCCTTTGAGAGCCAATTCTCCGTAGCGAATCAAAATTACATCGTAGTTCATTTCGTTTCTCCTTTATCTGGTTACGCTTTTTGTTTTCGATTTCATTTGGCTGCGCAAAGTACCCACACAGACTGTTAGTGCTTCCAGGAACCGCTTGATATCCTCAGCCGTATTTTCCCTGCCCAAGCTGATTCTCAGGGAAGACAGCGCACAATCACGTTCGATTCCGACAGAAGTCAATACCCGGCTCGGTTCATTGGCTTTGGAGGAACACGCCGACTTCGTGGAAACCAAAAAGCCACGCTCTTCCAAAGCGTGCAGCAGCACTTCAGCCTTTACCCCCGGCACCGATATGTTCATGATATGTGGTGCAGCGTGAGCCTCAGGTGTATTGATGATGCAGCCCTCGATCTTCGAAATACCTTCTCGCAGCTGTACAAGCAAATCCTGCAGACGGCGACTTTCTGCTGGGCCCCATTCCTCCAGCAAACGAATCGCTTTGGCCATGCCTGCGATCGCCGGCAGGTTTTCTGTACCAGATCGGACTCCGCTCTCTTGTCCGCCGCCCATCAGCAGCGGGTGAATGATCAAGCCCTCGCGTTTGTATAAGATTCCTACCCCACGTGGTCCGTAAAACTTGTGTGCAGATACACTGAGAAGGTCAATGCCCGCATCTTTCAGCTTAAGCGGCACCTTTCCGATGGCTTGCACCGCATCCACATGGAACAGGACTTTGGGAAATTGTTTGAGCCACTGCCCGATTTCCACAACCGGCTGGATCGTCCCCAGCTCGTTGTTCACATGCATGACAGAAACGAGAATGGTATCTGGCCGCATGGCTTTTTGAACATCCTCAAGGGATACTCGACCATCGCGATCTACCGGCAAATAGGTCGTTTCAAACCCTAAGCTCGCAAGCTGCTGGCATACATCGTAAACGGCTGGATGCTCTACCTTCGTCGTGATGATATGCTTCCCGCGATTCTGATATTGAAAGGCAACACCTTTGATCGCCGTATTATTGCTTTCAGTTCCACCAGAGGTAAATATGATCTCCCCCGGCTTGCAGCCTAAAAATGAGGCTGCGACTTCGCGTGCTTGCTTCAGCACAGCTTCCGCTTCTACTCCTTTATGATGAAGAGAAGAGGGGTTTCCATAATAGTTCTCCATTGCCCGCCTCATCGACTCAACCACATCGGGATGAGGACGAGTCGTAGCACTGTTATCCAAGTAAATCACTTGTCCACACCTTCCTCGGAGCAAGCTGCTCCATGTCTACGCTACATCATAACACGACTGTTCCACGAACATACAGCGCAAAGCATGCTTTGCCCTTATTTTCCCCAACTTTGTCAGGCAAAATAGCCAAATAAGACCAGCCCTGAACGATCGTTCACATACTATTCATACTTAAAGCGCTTACATCCAGTATTAGGCTCTTTACATCGCAGGTCCTTTTCGTTAGAATTGTCAGTAAATTTAAACAAAACAACCAAACAACGGGGAGAGAGCAACCATGACAACTCAAGCTATGCAAGAAAAAATCACGAGGATGGAAGCAGAATTGAAACGACTCCAGGCTGAACTCGCAAAGATGAACAAAACAAACCCTGCCATCAACCGATCTGAAGTCGCATACCTAAATGAGGTGTACAACGGGTGACATTTCACTTAATTTGTTTTCGATAGCGTGGAAGTGGCTTAAAAAAATGGCCGCTACCCACGCTATTTTTGTGTCTGCGAACCCTCGTTTGCCATCCTCCTCTACGACTATGGTAGGAAAATACAACAGAGAAAAGGGAGTCTCTGAGCTTATGCTGGAAGATACGACCATTTGAGGATTTATTTTCACAATGAAAGCACCCACCTCCGCTGTTTACAATTATGGGAGAAACATTCCAAAGGAGGCTTTCATGTTCTACACAACACGATGGAAACGCCTGACTATTCAAACGACACTACTAGCTTTGCTGCTCCCAACCACATCGGCATTTGCACAGTCCATTTCTGTATCGTCTGGTGATACGCTAGGCAATCTCGCTTACCGCTACCAGGTTCCTGTCGAGCAATTAAAAATCGCGAATCACCTAAGCTCCGACATGATCATGCTCGGACAAAAGCTATACATACCACCCCTCTCAGAGGTTTATACGGTCAAGTCTGGCGATGTCATGTGGAAAATTGCTGCTGACCATCAAACGACGATCCCTGTTCTTATGGAAATCAATCAACGCACCTCCTACGATCTCTTGGTCGGCGAAAAAATCCTCGTACCGAAAACTTCTGCGAGTCCTTCGACCACTTACACTGTCAAAAAAGGCGACGTGCTCTGGAAAATTGCCAGTCAAAACAGCGTAACCATCCAATCCATTGTGGAAGCCAACAAACTGAGCTCCACAGAGCTGATGATTGGGCAGAAGCTGATCATTCCTCAAACGAACACTACATCCGATGGACAAGCTTCTGATGCTGTTGAAACTCCAGCTGACGACTCCACAAAGCCTTGGGTGGAAAATAAGTCTTACAAAGTCGTCAAAGGAGATACTCCGTGGACGATTTCCATCGCACATGGCATCCCGATGACCGAGCTGCTTCAGGTAAACAAGCTCTCGGAAAACGCTGAACTGCAAATCGGGCAAACGCTCGTCGTCCCTGTTCACCATATTCCCAAAACCAGTGTCAAAAGCGCCAAATATGGAGAATACCTCGATTGGTTTGAAGCGAGCCAATATCTCTTCCCGATCAATGCCGTTGCAACTGTTACAGACTTCGAAACCGGGAAAAGCTTTCAGGTGAAACGAACAATCGGTGCTTCCCATTCGGATACAGAGCCGCTCACTTCTGCCGACACTGCGATCATCAAAGAAATCTGGGGCGGTGATTTTTCCTGGAGTGTACGACCCGTTATTGTAGAAGTGGACGGCAGACGGATTGCCGCCTCCATGACCTCCATGCCTCACAGCATCGAGTACATCACGGACAACAATTTTACCGGTCACTTTGATATCCACTTCTTAAACAGCTTGCGCCACAAGGATAACGCCATCGATCCTGATCACCAGGAGGCTATCAAAATCGCGGCAGGCGTGAAATAATCAAGCTAGAAAAACAAAAAAACGTTCCAGTCTCTTGCAGACGGAACGTTTTTTTATCTATTTGTAAGGAATCGAACCTTGATAAACGCCGGAGAAAACTTCTGTCGCTGGACCCGTCATAAACACGTGATTATCGGATTCCCGCCATTCGATGAAAAGGTCTCCGCCAGCCAGATGCACCGTCACCTTGCGATCGGTTCTTCCGCTCAGGATCGCAGCAACCGCCGCTGCGCAAGCCCCTGTTCCACAGGCGAGCGTCACACCAGACCCCCGCTCCCACACACGGAAATGGATTTCCTGTCGATCGAGAATTTGAATGAACTCTACATTTGTACGCTCAGGGAACCATTCATGAAATTCGATCTTGGGACCGTACTTCAGGACGTCTTCATCCAGCACTTCATCCATAAACAGAATTGCGTGTGGATTTCCCATAGATACTGCCGTCATCGTGAATGCCTCTCCATCCACCTCGATGGTTTCCTCCAGCGCTTTTTCCTCTGGAATCCCCGTCATCGGAATCGCTGCGCGTTCAAAGCGCGGCTCGCCCATGTCGATGGTCACTTGTTCTACTTTCCCTTCCTGATCAAGCGAGACCATGGGAGTCATAATTCCTCCCAATGTTTCGACAGTAAAGGTGTGCTCGGTCGTCAGCCCGTGATCAAACACGTACTTGCTGACACAGCGCATTCCGTTTCCACAGTTTTTCGCTTCGCTGCCATCGTTATTAAATACCCGCATCCGGAAATCTGCACGCTCTGACGGCATGATCAGGATCAAGCCATCTCCTCCGACTCCAAAATGACGGTCGCTTACTCGCCTTGCCAGCTCGGGAAGATCGACCCCAGTCAGGTCCTCCGTGAAACAGTTCACGTACACATAATCGTTTCCTAGTCCATGCAATTTGGTAAACTTCATGGTTCTCTCCTCTTTTTCTCACAAATTTCTGTCTCTAGTATAAGCCCTATCTTATCACATCCCCCCCACTTGTGGGGAAGTGGTATACTACCATTAGTTTATCGCGCAAAGAAGGAGAGAGTGTCGTATGGATTTTTCCGCTTTTCGCTATGCCCTCGGGACAACCAATAACGCCAAAAAGTCTGCCGTTCAAATGGCCACAGGTACCGAGCCTGCCTGCTTATCGGTCCCATCAGGGGTCTTTGATCAGCCTATGTCCGAGGAGGAAACAGTCGAAGGCGCCATCAATCGAGCCAAAACTGTGTACAAACTGATCCCGGGAAGTGACATCGGGCTAGGGCTGGAAGGCGGGCTCACCTATGACTTACAGCACAAGCAGTGGTATCTGATATCGGTCTGCGCTGCATGGAACGGAGCCGAGCTGTACATAGGGAAAGGCTTGTCTTTTCCGATACCCAATCAGGCTGCCGAGCGCATTCAACAAGAAAATGTGGAGCTTAGCACCATCATCGACGAATGGAGCGGCATGACAAACAGCAATCATCAAGGAGGCGCGTACGGCCTGCTGACCGAGAATCGGATACGCAGGGCAGACGTATTTCGCGATGCTGTATTGGCTGCCATCACTCCGTTCTTATCTCCTTACTACAAATAGAAAAAACCTCCCCAGTCATGTGCTGGAGAGGTTTTTTGGTTTGGCACTTACCGGGCTGTGTAGAACGGATAAATCACCAGAGCGCCCAAAATCGCGATGGCCCCTACAATCATCCCCCAAGCCCCAAGCGATCGTGAATTGCGTCGATACGCCAGGTAGCCAAGCACCATCCCAATGGGTGCAAACAGATACGGCATTAAGAACAAGGACAAAATCGACAATCCGAGCCCTGTCATTCCGATCCCGCTAGCCCCATTTTCCCGACTATCCTCGTCATTCGCATCACGGACTGTACGACGAACCGGAATTGGTTCGGCAATCTCAGCAGCTGCCTCGACGTCATCATCTCGGATCGCGGAAGCCCGATATTTCTCTTCCTGCGTACGATCAATACCGTCTAGACGCTCTGAAAAATCGTCCTCGTCTCCAACACGTTCACCTGTGTAGCGTTCCGTGTGGGTAAAAGGGTCATACTGGATTCTTCGCTTCACAGACCTCTCATCGTCTTCGTCAAACGCAGCATTGGTCCATGTATCGGCGGCGAATTCCGTGTCGTGCATGTCAACTGTCTCGGAAAAGCCGGTATCTTCCTTCCGCTTCGCATTCATACGTTCTTTTCGGTCCGACATGTCATGCTCAGCCCCTTTTCACAAAGGATTTGTTAGTGAAGGAAGGTAGCCTTATTCTCTGCCTTCGGTGTACAATTTAAACTGGAGGCGAGAGGATGAAACCTGAGAATGTCCTAACCATTGGTATTGATATTGACGGCACAGTGACGTCACCCAGCAGTATTGTCCCCCTGATGAATGAAAGCTTTGGTAAAGATTTGCGATATGAGGATTGCTTTGAATACAATCTGGCCAACGTTTACAAAATCACCGACGAGGAATTTGACAAATGGCTGGATGAAAACGGAGAGCGCTTGTACATGGAAGCGCCTGTCCACGGGAATGCGGACGAGATTTTGCGCGACTGGCACTCCCACCATCAGCTGATCTACATCAGCGCCAGGGAAGCACGACATCGCGCGGTCACGCTTGATTGGTTTTCCCGTTATGATATTCCGTTTCATGAAGTCGATTTGATCGGGTCCCATGATAAGCTGGCTGCCGCTAAAAAATGGAGAGTAGATCTCTTCCTGGAAGATCGGCTGGAAAATGCGCTGCAGCTATCGGAAGCTTTGCAAATCCCAGTCTTTTTGTTCGATACGCCGTACAACCAAAGCGAGCTGCCTCCCCTGATTCATCGTGTAAAGACGTGGGATGAAGTGCAGAAAAAAGTACAGGTGCTAAACCTTGCGCGGACAAGCGTATAAGAAAAGATACATGAGAAAACTTGGCTCCGCAATGCTTTGTGGCGGAGTCATAGTTGCACTTATACAAAAAGACGTATCACCCAGCCTGCTAGGGATACGTCTTTTTGATCACACTCCGCAGATTTTACTTGCCTGATTTTTTCGGTTTGAACGTCAGACAACAGGTCTCGGAAGATGTGCTTGCACGATCTTGGTGTTGATCGTTCTCCGAGGCAAACTCGGTTTTGTAGTCGGCACTCGCATGAGCATCGATCTCCACCATGATCTCTTCAGCACTGCACTGATTTCCGTCTGCCCAGTATTCGCAATTCGCTACACTGCATTTGACTGCTGGCATGTGTATTCACCCCCTAGGGGCTATCCTTCACAACAAACAGGGGGCTTATACTAATGCCGAAAAGAAAACCCGCCGCGATTTTTGGCAGGATAGAAAGGACGATTCCATGATTCAAAAGCGGATCATCGTCATCACCGGAGCCACAAGCGGTCTGGGCCATGCCCTCACTCGCCAGCATCTGGAGAGAGGCGATACAGTTATCGCCACTGGCCGCAGCGAAGAAAAACTGCAGGCACTCAGGCAGGAACTCCACCATTATGAACATCTTCACACGCGGCAGTTCAATGTCACGGATAAAGAGGCGGCTTGCCAATTGGCAGCATGGGTACAGGTACGTTTCGGCCGCTGTGATCTTTTGTATAACAACGCAGGCGTGGCGACCTTTGCAGCTCTGTCCGACATGAAGCTGGAAGAGCTGAATGAAACCTTGGAAACAAATATCAATGGGGTCATCTACACCACCCGTGCCTTTTTGCCCATGATGATGCAGCAGCATGGCGGACATATCGTGAATATTGCTTCGCTCGCCGGACATGTGGCTACTTCCAAAGCTGCTGTTTACGCTGCGAGCAAGGCTGCTGTCATCCGCTTTAGCGAAGGCTTGCGTCACGAGCTTTCCATGCATGGAATTCACGTCACCTGTGCCATGCCAGGTCCGATCGATACACCCTTTTTGGATCGTGCAGATCGTACCGGGTCTTACCGCAGCAAGGTGAACAGCTATTTGTTGACACCAGAGCAGACCGCTTCGCTCATCCTCCAAGCGGTAGATCGGAAAAGGCCGGAAGTCGCGATGCCAATGCGCCTTCATTACCTGTCACGACTTTATGCCCTCCTGCCGTACCGTGTGAAGCTCCTCGTCGCTCCCCTCCTCAATCGCAAGTGAAGGAGTATCCAGATTACGGAGCATGACAAAGGCAATGCTTCCACAGATGATACAAGCAATGGCTCCTGCTCCAAACAATCCACTGACTCCCATCAAAGGGATGAGCAATCCCGAAACGGCCGCTCCTGCCGGCATGCCCGTACCTGTGATGGTGCGTACACTGGTCATGACGCGGCCCAAAAGCTCATTGGGGACCTGTCTTTGCAAATACGTCCGATACAAAATGTTGTAGGGAGCGTAGCTAAAGCCTGCCAATGCCATAGACAGCATGGCGATCTCCAAGCGGGAAAAGAGAGCTAATGGCATCGTCGTGACTCCCCACGCGACGATGATTCCCGCCAAAGTCACCCCCAGTGGGAGTCTCCACGTAACGGTAGAAAAAAACAACGAACCCACTAGTGCACCGATCGCCAGAGAAGACCAGAGCATTCCGAGCGCAACGGATCCCCCACCCAAATCGTTGTTGGCATATAGCGGCAATGCTATTTCAATTGGCCCATACGCCATGTTAAACAAAAAGGTAAAGACAACTAAAGCAATCATCTGCTTTTTGCCCAATAAAAACTGGTAGCCCATGCGCATGTCCAGCAAAAGGGTTCGTATATCATATTTCGTTTGGACTGCGGCTTTCGCAGAGGCAACTGGCTTAGGCAGCCGCGAAAAACAGAAGGCACAGACGAAAAAGCTGGCAGCATCAATGATCAGCACGTAAGCTTCCCCGATCCAACCAATCAGCACACCCGCCAGCGCAGGTCCAAACATGTAAACGATCTGCCATTGGCTCTCCATCACTCCATTGGCCTTCACCAAATGCTTGGGATCGCCTACCAGGCTGGGGAGCATCGTCTGTGCTCCTGCGGTGCTAAGTGGTGAAAGAATACCCGCAGTGACGATGAGGACATAAATCCAGCCCAAAGGAACCTGATCGATTTGCAGCAAGACCACCAAAGAAATAAAGATAATTCCCCGTACCACGTTATCAAGCATGATCAATTTTCTGCGATCATATCGATCCAGCAGGACCCCTGCCACCAGTCCTGAAAAAACGGCCGGAAGCATGTAAGCAAGGATGACTCCCCCCATCGCAGCTGAGGAGCCCGTCTTTTTCATGACAAACCACGTCAAGCCCATCCATCCAAACTGATCGCCTAATCCCGAAAGAAACATCCCCAGCCAGTACCAGCGAAACGAATACTGTCGCCACAGCTCTTTCATATACATCTTCCTTTTCTTACCTGAGGTTGTCTTTATTGTATGCATTTAATCATACTTTTTCAGCGATTATATTTATTAAATAAAAAAAGCTCTATTCCGATCAAAAAAAATCCCTCTGCCTTTTTATCTGGCAAAGGGATTTACTCTTCCTGCTTACATGTCAGCTACTTGCCTTTCCAAGCGGCTGCGGGTCCACAGCCAAAGGAAGCCCGCTATGACGCCAAACACGGCCAACCACCCGGATACAACGGCACTGCCTACCTTCTCTGCCCCATACCCGAGCACCAGACAGCTGGCGGAAAAGCTCCCCATCGTCGCCATTTCCCTTATGGAAAACACACGCGCCAAATAGTCCGGATCAGCCAATCTCTGCAGCTTCGTGACAGAGAGTATAGAAGCACTATAGGAAGCGAGGGAACAAACGAGAATCGCAGCCGCCAGACCAAAGATCGGTGTGATGTGAAAGACTGCATAGATCGAGAGGCCCATCGCAACTAAAGTCCAGCCTTGCACAGCCGATACCCCTTTATCGCCCAAGTGGTCCGATATTTTCGTCACAACGATCCCGGCGAAGACACCCCCAAGCCCCAAAGGAATGTCCAGCAGCCCAAAAACGTACAGGCCTTCCCCTCGCTCCTGCAAAATGTAGTACATGAGCATGATGTAGTAAGCGCCCAGCACACGTTCCGCCATCTGATACAGGAGGACCTGCCCGATATCCTTTTTCCTGGCAATGTAACGAAACCCCTCCTGCAGACGTGCAACAAAGCTCGTGGCTAAACTGGAGTTGGTATCGATCACGATCTTCGGAAGTCTGAGCAAGATGAGCAGGGAAAACATATAGCAGGCTGCATCCAGCAAGAAGTTGTATCGATAGGAAAACAGATACACCAGTATGGCCGCGACACCCTGACAAACAATAATCAAGAACGATGTCGTGCCTTGCAGTAAGGAGTTTGCCGTCAGCCGATCTTTTTCTGCCACTGCGCTCACAATCGCCACCTGCATGGCCGGCTGGAAGAAGGCACTGCAAATATTCACGGCTATCAACAACAGAAAAGCCACCCACAAATAGGTAGGGGAAGAGATAAAGAAAAAGAGACTAACGAGAATGCCGCGCAAAAGGTTTACCGTGATCATCACGCGCTGCTTGTCCCAGTTTTCCACGAGCGCTCCGGAAAAAAAGCTGGTCAAGACGTAAGGAACCATCCGAAAAACGGTCCCAGCGGCAAAAGAAAGACCCGATCCACTTAAATCGTGTAGAAGCCCGACTACCGCGATGAAGGTAAACTCATTTCCGATGATATGAATGATATGTGCCGCATATAAACGGCGAAATACCGGATGTTTTAGCAATGCCATGATCTGGTCCCTTTCACCGATTTTCTCGTATTGTAACACTTGTCGAAAAAGAATGGCAGAATGATCTTGAAATTCATCTCGTTCTACTGATACAATACGTTCAAATAAAATTGAATGTTATAAAATGAAAAAACGTTCATTTTGAACGAAAAGAGGATGATATCGTTGAAACGTTACCAGGTCATCGAAACGATCGAGCAGCTAAAGGCCATCAGCGATTCTTTACGCTTGGAGATTGTTACCTATCTGACAAAGGAAGCGTACACCGGGAAGCAATTGGCGACTATGCTGAATCTTTCTGCCTCCAAGGTTCATTACCATCTGAAGGAGCTGGAAAACCATCACTTCATTCAAGTGGTTCGTACCGAAGAAAAGAACGGGATCGTGCAGAAATTTTACCGGGCAGTCGCCTTCGATTTCAAAGTGAGCGACGACTTATTGCCATCGCTGCAGGAGGACACGATGCTCACGCAGGAGTCCATGCTTCATCACCTGCGCTCTAGCATCACACGTTTGTACAACGCACCGGAAGCGTCTTTCATGCAATTTGCCGATGAGGAAAAACGCCCCCCTTCAATCGCCAGTACCTCTGAATTCAAGGCTCCACGCCACCAAATTCAGGCATGGCTTTTGAAGTACAAAGCACTCCTAAATGAGCTCGTTGAAATCGAGGATCAATTTCAGAAGCAAGTAGCAGCTGGCGATGCAGACGATGTCGAAGAGAATTTTTATATGGTAACGGTCGGCTTTATGACCAACGAACGTTATTTTGTAGCCGAAGATGAATCATTGCCCGACAATTACGAGCATCTTCCCAGTGAATTTGAGCATTTGACAGACAAAATCGTAGTCAAGAAAAAGAAAGCGAGCGAAGCCCCAGATGATCGTCGCGAATAAGGGAAGTCTTTGGCGCAATCGCCCCTTTGTTCTTTTATGGTGCGGAACGATTCTTTCTGCCCTCGCTGACAGTGCCTTTTTCCTGGTGCTTTCCTGGTTTATCGTTGATGTTACAGGATCGGAGACCATGCTTGGGACGACCTTGATCAGCATGTCCATTCCGCGCTTGCTGTTCATGCTGATTGGCGGTGTAGTGGCTGACCGCTGGAGTCGCAAATGGATTATGTTCTCTTCCATTCTCGCTCGTGGATTCATTCTCTCTGCCTTTGGCCTGAGCTTATTGTGGGGAAATGAGGGGTGGCTCCCCTTTTCCGCCTATGCAGTCGCGATTTTCTTTGGGACCGTTGATGCCTTTTTTTGGCCGGCACGCAGTTCGGTTCTCCCTTTTTTGGTCAATCGCGATCAGCTCGCACCCGCCAACAGCATGATGGAAATTTCCCAGCAGATCAGTATGGTACTTGGCCCATTGGTCTCTGCCTTGCTCATCCGCAGCTCCCATTACCCGCTTATGTTTTTTATCCTTGCCCTCGCCTTCTTTGCAGGAGCCGTGTTTATATTTGCGCTGCGATTGCAACAAGCTGCTTCAGACAAGGGGCTACAAACGACAGCGTCTTCTCGTTCCTATTTCAAGGATCTATTCAGTGGGATTCGGTTTACCTTTTCCGTTCCCATATTAAGCATCATTTTCTGCACGTCCCTTTTTACCAACATGACTTTTTCCGGGCCGATCAACATGGGCCTTCCTCTTCTCGTAAAAAGCCTGGGATGGGACGGAAGCGCGTACAGCTCCCTAAGTATTACACTTGGAATCGGGACGATTGCGGGCGGAATCATCACTGGCCTCTTAAACGGGTTTCGCGGTCGGTTTCTCCTGCTTCCCTTCTTTCTCGCTATCATGGGCCTTGCTGTCAGCTCCCTTTATTTCATGCAGCATCTCAGTCTAGGCTTCGCGGCCATGGCGACGATCGGACTTATGCTCAGCATCACGAACATTCCGTTTATCACGTACATTCAGACCATTGTCCCGTCTGCCATGCTCGGTCGAGTCATGTCTCTGCTCTCTTTGATGTCACTTGGGCTTGGGCCTGTCAGCTATGCGATCTGCTCCTTCGTGCTGGAGCACAAACTCGCTACACCTGCTGTCATCATGCTGATCGGTGGGATCGGGCTTGCGATGATTAGCATGAGTCTGTGGGTGTTTCGTACCGTACGCCAAATGGAGCAGCATCCTGCATGGGCTCGTACCGAAAAGGTGCCTGAATCACATTCGTTATCCTCCTGATGCCTTCGCAAAGAAAACGCACACGGCGAGCAGAACAACATGCTTCGCGTGTGCGTTTTCTTATTTTTCCGGTCGATAGCTGGCGGAACGAACCGCATATTTGCCAACAGCCTGTTGGTTTAACGCGTATCCAATCCCTGGCTGTTCAGGAACTGCCAGCTGGCCTGGTGCTACAAGCTCAACCCCCGGCTCGATGATATCCAGATCCCAGTAGCGGCTCGACGCTGCCGTATCCCCTGGGATCGTGAAGTTTGGCAGCGATGTAATCGCAACGTTGTGGGCACGCCCGACTCCCGACTCCACCATCCCGCCGCACCACACCGGGATGCCATGGGATTCGCATAGATCGTGAATGCGCTTGGACTCGGTCAAGCCACCTACACGTCCAATCTTGATGTTGATAATGCCGCAGCTGCCAAGCTCAATCGCCTTGCGCGCATCCTCTGCGTTATGAATACTTTCATCCAGGCAAATCGGTGTCTTCAATTGCGCCTGCAGCTTGGCGTGATCGATGATATCGTCGTGGGCCAACGGCTGCTCGATCATGATCAGTCCGTACTGATCGAGCTCTTTCATAGTATCGAGATGCTCCATCGTGTAGGCAGAGTTCGCATCGGCCATCAGCGGAACACTGTCGCCAAAGCGTTCACGAATTCCTTGGATAACTTGGACATCAAAGCCCGGTTTGATCTTCACTTTGATTTTTTTATAGCCGTCTGCGAGCGCTCGTTCAACTCTTTGCAAGACTTCGCCTACCGTCGGCTCTATCCCAATACTGATACCCACATCGATCAGCGATCTGGTTCCGCCCAGAGCTTTCGCCAGCGAAATGCCTTTCTGCTTGCTGTACAAATCCCAGATTGCTCCCTCCAAGGCGGACTTCGCCATGTTGTTTCGTCGAATGGGAGCAAAGAGTCGATCTACATCCTCCGGAGTTTCGATCGGCTGGGAGAACAACTTGGGAATCAGAAACTTCTCCATCATGTACCATACCGATTCTGTCGTTTCTTCATTATAGAAAGGAGTTGGCATCGCTACGCTTTCCCCATAGCCAACCACCCCTTCTCCATGAACGGAAATAAGCAGAAAATCCTTGATGGTAGTGCTTCCAAAGCTGGTTTCAAAGCGAAAGCGAAGCGGCATTTGCAGCTGCTGTACTTCAATGCGTTCCAATTTCATTCTCGATCATCCTTTCTCGTCCAATTGACGAACAAACGGGTAAATTTGTCGGCTGGTTTTTTCATACAAATCAAGGCGCTGTTCTACATTCTCCCTGTCTGCCGCCAAGACAGCACCCACAATGGTATTCAGCAGTGAAAACAAGGCTGCCATTCCCAGCAAAACCGTTGGCGCAGGGGTCGGTACCTTCAGAAGCTGATCGGCAATCGGGCCGATCGGAGAAAGCTCATTATCCGTGAACCCGAGGACATATGCCCCTTTTTCCTTTGCCGCCTGCGCAAACTGGATCGTCTCACTGACGTAGCGCGGAAAGGAAAAGGCGATAATCAAGCACGACGAGTCCAGCTGTGTCAGCAAGTAGTTCGCGTCATCGACTGGGCCTTTGTACAAATGGACATTTCCTTTCACGATATTCAGGGCAAAGGAAAGCCAGTGCGCGGGGGCATGAGAGCTTCGAAAGCCGACGACAACAATCTGCTTGGCAGCCAGAATCGCCGAGACAGCCTTATCCAGCTTTTCCTTACTCAGTTCACTCAGCGTCTGCTGGATCGAGTTCACATCCTGTTCCATGTGAAAGGAAATCAGATCCTCTTTGGCTTGCAGCTCTTCTGCTGCATTTCGCCAGTGACTGATGGTCTGCTCTTGCGGATGCGGTGCGATCAGGGTATGGCGCAGCTCATTTTGCAGCTCGCTGTAGCCAGAGTACTCCAGGGCGTAACACAGACGGATAATCGTCGTTTCACTTGTTCCGCTCAGCGTGCCTACGACTTTGGCTGGATTCAGGGCTACCTCCTTGGGCTTTTCCAGAATAAACTTCGCTGCCAGCTTCTGCTGGTTTGTCAGCTGGGGGTAGTACTTGCGAATGCGTTCTTGGACATCTTCCATGCGGATCTTAGCCTTTCTTTTCTTTTTTTGAAGTTTAAACTTTAGAATGTTGTTATTTTTGCAGTTTATCCTTACAGAAAAGTATAGACTGCTTTTTCCAAATATTCAATGCCATCCTCACAAAAAAAGAGCCTCTCTTTCAGGGGAAAAGAGAGGTTCTGATGTCCACAAGTGGATTACGAGGTTTTCCATTTTGCCAGTTCAGATGGGAATTTATCATTCAGGACCTTGATGTAGGTACCTTTCATTCCCAATGAACGGGATTCCAGCACGCCGGCACTCGCCAGCTTGCGAAGGGCATTGACGATTACGGAGCGTGTCAGGCCAGCCTGATCAGCCAACTGGCTTGCCACCAACAGTCCTTCTTTGGCGTCCAGCTGCTCCATGATTTTTTCGATGGCGATTTGCTCGCTGTAGGACAGGGACGAAAGGGCGATTTTCGCGAACGTTTTGTCTCGCACCTCGTTTTCGATTTGCTCTGTCCGTTGGCGAACGATTTTCATCCCGATTACGGTCGCACCAATCTCACCCAAAATAAGATCCTCGGTCTCGAATTGACCATAGGCACGCAGCAGGACTAGTGTTCCCAAGCGACTTCCACCCGCATTGATCGGAACCACCGTCGTCATCATTTGCGGGAACAGAGAGCTCATTTCCGCAGGAACCATACTATACGGGCTGCTGATTGGCTCATTTGCGAGCGTCTGCGTCACTTCCAGCAGCTTTTGGTGAACGCCATCCTGTACGTAGCTGGAAGAACGTCCTTCCTCGTTGAGGGCGATATCCTGATTCAATCCGCTACCGAGAATGGTTCCATCTGCCGTAATAATGTATACATTCGCAGCAATGACATCAGACAAGAGTCTTGCGAGGTCCTGGTAACCGACTCCGCTGCCTCCCATTGTTTTTTGCAGCATTACATTAATCTTTCTAGTTTTTTCTAGTAAATTCATCAATTATTTCCTCCTTGGATTCTTCATGCTCACAGTATTGTCAGAAAAATCCAGGCCTATACATGCAAATCAAAAAATTAGAAAGACATCGCTCGGGCGTCTTCAAATACAACTAACTTGGGTGGGAAAATAGGTCAATATCCGGACACCGAAACGTCTATCCGCTAATATCCTGTAGGGAACTCAAGAATGCTCGTGACTAGGAGGGGTACCGATGGGATTGTTTAATGGCGGTGGCATTGCTCTGATTCTCGTTTTGTTTATCCTGTTGACCATTGTCGGTGTAGACGAATAACTATCAAAAGAAAACTGCCTGTGCTCGGACACAGGCAGCTTTTTGCTGTTCATTCTAACGGAGTTGTTTGCGAATCAAATCTTCAATGGAGTGGGCAATGTCTCCCGTCGAGCGCTGCAGATCCTCTCGATGCAGGCGGAATCGTACATAACGTTCGTCCAGGTTAAAGGCCTCTTCAAAGGCACCCAAAAAGCCTCGAGCACGTTTGTCCAGCTCCATGAGCACTTCCACACTGTTCTCATTTAGGTAAAAGATGATTTCCAGCTCTTCTACACGGCTGCGATAAGGACCGGTCGGACGGAATTCAAATTCCTGCACGAACGGGTATGCTTTTCCCAAGTGCCGATTGTACTCGCAATCCACCTTGTACAATTGAAAGCCGATCTGCGAAACGGCATCCATGACTTTGGCCATCAAAGGATGCGGACGCACCTCGATAAAGTCGGAGTCGCCTGGGTCAATCGCATTTTTAATATCCAGTCCGGTACGCAAATACACGGGCTGACGCCCCATGGTCAACGGTGTCTCATACGGGAGACGGAAAGCGAAAGGCAGCACCTTGTGTTCCTTCGGCTGCAGAACGACCCTCTCCGTCAGACGATGCTTGATGAGCGTGCACTCCTCTTTCACCTTACTGTCGTTGTTCTCCCGCTCGTAATGGGTGATGACGTACATGTAAATCTCATCGATCTCCTGGGCCACATCTCCCCCGGTTAGATGCACTTCCCCTGACAGCACTTCCCCGGGAATGAGGGAATCCTGCTCCAAGCGGGTGTCCACTTGTGCGGAACCAATCCCCACGCTGGCCAATAATTTTTTGAACATCGACATGTACCACTCTCTCCTTTACGCTTCGACCGGTAGAATTTTGCCCGTTAGGAAAACCGGTGCTTATGTAGAGATATACGAATCCACAAAAAGAAAGTTTCGGGCAACTTTCTTCCATACATCATCCGGTTTTACCTCGGCCGTCACGAACAAGTGCAGCGTACGGCTGATGACTACCGTCTTGACCCTGACCTCCACCATCGTGCGATCAGGCAGCACATATTCGCGCCTCCGCAGCATTTCATGCAAAACCTGATGGACCTCAGCGACCTGTTCGACTTTCTTTCCTTTCAGGGACGCCAGGTCCTTTTCCATCCACTCGACCACCTGCACCTCTATGGTTGGATGGGGCTTGGGATCCATGACTGTGACCCGTACCTCTTCGATCCCGACCGCTTGCTTTCTGCGCGAGACGTTTTGACTTTTTTTCAGCTCCTGATTTTCTTCGTACAGCTTTTTGTTTTGGAACTCCAGGCTTTTCTTCACCAGCATCATTTCTTCCATCTCTTTTCCGTATAAAAAAAGAACGGTGGATCCGCCTAAAAGGATACCGATCACCCAGATAGCTACATAGCGCTGCCAATGTGCTCGCTTCATGAGCGTACCTGGATGAGCCATTGCACACAGATCGTTCCAATGTGCGCACCGAGAAAAGCGACGACGATCATTACCAGCTGCTTGAAAACAGGTGTCAAGTTGCCCATCAATATTTTTTCGATTTGCAAAAACGAATCAAAAGTTCCCCCTAACGCCCCCACCAAGCCCCATATCTTTAATTGATCAGCCAATTGTGCCATAGACAAAAGAGGAGGCTTGTCGGTCAAAAAAGCACCAATTCCACCGGAGAGTGATCCTCCGACCACGATTCCATACGCCACAAAAAACGTCAGAATGACCTGAGCCATACTGCATTCATCCCCCAGACTGCTTGTGCTTATCCTTATCCCTACGCAGCTTGTCAGACTTTTATGAACGCTCATCCAACCTGTCGTGACGGCACCCAAGTAAGAAAACCTCTATCGAGGCCTGTTCGAGGAGGAGCGACCGCGTTTTAGCGGAAAGTTTCCATGCGCTCCGGAATTCATAAGCAATACGCTTATAAATTCCTATACGTTAAAAAACGGCATGCTCAGGAACATGCCGCTCTCTGACCTAATTTTTTCGTCTGCCTTGCCTGCGCAGTCTTTTTTCGATACGAGGTGAATTCATCACCATCAGATCCATGAACAGGTTGACCATGTTCGGATTGCGCAGCAGCTGGTTAAATACGTCTGGATTTTCTTTGAACCATTGCTCATTTGCCTTGACCCAAGACTTAAATCCGGTATTGGATTTGTAGTACTGATTTAATCGTCGTATCGGTCGATAGGCGCTCATCTTAATCTATCCCTTCATCAAAGAATATGGAGAGAAGAAAGATGATAATGACAATCCAGATCACTACTTCAAAGCCATCCTGGTCAAAAAAGCCCATCCTGTCGTCCCCCCTTCAATCTGTCACGCTCTTCTCCCGCCCACGGGGCTATTCATTATAGGTATATGTCGCGTGATAGGAAATGGATTGGACGCTTGCCCTCCTGCCTCTCATTTTCCGCTATCGCCCAATTGTGTGCATAGAGAGGCTCCTGTTCCACTCATACTAATCAGGAAATGAACAGAGAGGAGACGATTATGGAAGCCTCAACGGGTTCACTGTGGCGAAACAAGCCTTATTTGTTACTCCTGCTCATTGTTTTTTTCATGCACCTCGCATCTTACTTAGTCATCCCTGTCTTTCCTATTTTTCTGGAGAAAGCCCGTACCCTCTCGCTTTCCCAGGTGGGATTGATACTCGGTGCTGGCAGCATCACGTATCAAATCGGGAGCTTGCTCGGCGGCCCGTTGTCTGACCGCTTTGGCAGGCGCAGCATCATCATGATTGGTGCCCTTTTGCAGGGAAGTGCCATGCTAGGCTACCATTACTCTCTGACCTACTGGCTCTTTTTTCTGTTTTCCGCTGTCAACGGGCTGGGGCTTGGTCTGCTAGCCCCTACGATCAAGGCCATGATTGCCGATGAAGTGGACGTTCATAACCGTACAGCCGCTTTCTCCTGGCGTGGGATTCTCGCGCACTCTGGCATTATCGTAGCTGGCGTCGTCATTGCATGGATGACTTCAAGAGGACAACAGCCATTTCTGATCGCCGCGCTCGTATTTGCCCTGCTCGCAGCGCTTACCCGCTTCAGCCTGCCCGATGACCGCTGTGTCGGACCTGACTGCCAGCGCACGCCTCTCTCGGAGTACAAAAATCTTTTGACCCATCGCAGCTTCCTGTTCTTTTCCCTGATTACCCTGGTGATTTGGGCACTCTACGCGCAGTTTGCCTTAATCCTCCCGCTGCGGGGAGAGCATGTCCTGCACTCGGCAACGATGATCGGGCTGATCTGGACGATCAACTCGATAAGCGTCGTGCTGCTGCAAGGGTTCATCTCCCGTTTTGTCCTGCAGCGAATCAATCCTTATCTGTCCCTGGCGATGGGAACGACGCTCCTGGGTACGGGTCTCACCGTGATGGGCTGGGCTGAGCATTTTATTACCTTGAGCGGATCAGCCATTCTATTCATTCTGGGGGAAATGCTGTTCATGCCCGTGCAGGACAGTCTCGTGACCCATTTTGCCAAAGAAGATCGGCTCGGTGCCTATTTTGGTTTTTCCAACTTTGTCTCTGGCATTGGAACGGCGATTGGCACGAGCCTCGGTGGGATGATGGTGGACAAGCTGGGTGGGGTCGGCAGTCTTTATCCGTGGATCGCGTATGGGGTGATCACCCTCTTCGTGACGGCAGTTCTGGGTTTGTTTGCCATATACGCCATGGCACGATACAAGAAAACCGACTCGCAAACCTTAGCACCTCGAACGAGAAAAAAGGAGGGAGCCACATGACGTGGACAGATAGAGAAGACGTGGTCGTAAAACCAGCTGCCGAGGAGAGGCCAACAAAAATGCCTTTGTCTTCGCTGCTGATTCAATTGGAAGACATCGCAAGCGCACGGCCTTATTCCAAAACAGCAAAAACCAGCAAAGGATCGTGGTTCTCATGACGAAATCAAAACCGAAATCAGCAAGAATAGACCAAAATCCCGAACGAAACAGACAACCAGACTCCATCAAAAACAACGCCCCCGGCTTCGGGGACAAGAAGCTGGAAGGACCGAATCGCCCTTCCACGTAAAGATTTATCCTCGAGTGTTCGTCCTGCGAACGCTCTTTTTTATTCCTGGCAAATGGAAGCTCATTTTCGACAATATTCGGATATTTTCTTGAAGGTTACGTCGAGATAGCCTATTATGATAGGAAAGAATACCCATAAACGGAAAGGACGTAGAGCCTTGCCACTCAAATCGACGACCAAATCTCATCTTTATCCCCTCTTTCTTCTGATGCTGCCCATCATTTTTACGGTGGTCGTTGTCATCGGGTACTCACAGGCGAAGCAGCTCTATTTTCAATCTGGTGTGCGTGCGATGGACAGGCAGCTGAACACCGTTACGCAAATCCTCTCTCTTTTTAATGCACAAGTGAAAGACAACATCCTTAGCTATACAGAAGCCGAAAATCAAATCAGAGACATGATGGTAGGGCCCAAGCGTGCAGATCAAACGCGTGACCACTCCCAGGTCAAGCTGACTCTTGCACAGGGAGATGAGCTTTTCGCTTTCAACTCCCAGGGGAGCCTGACGATTCACGGCTCACTTGAGGGCCAAAATATGTACAACCTGCCCAATCCCGGTGACCGCTTTTTGGTCAAGCAGACCTTGAACGAAGGAAAAATGGTCAGTACGTATCGTTGGAATTTGTCTGACGAATCCTCCAGCATCGAAAAAATCGCAGTTGTCCGATACTTCCCCCAATGGGACTGGTACATTTGCCTCGTCTCGCCAGAAGATGAATTTTACGAACAATTTAGCAAGGTAAAACTGTTTCTCATCATCCTGGTAGTGATCAGCTACCTGATCGCAGCGATCTTGTTGACTCTCACCACAAGAAAAGAAAAAGCACTCCTCACCTCTACCTTGCGCGGAGAACAGCTGGCAGAGGTCAATCAAAGCATTCTCAAATCACTCGCAGTCGCCTTGGAAGAGCGCGATGCCTATACGTCTGGTCATTCTCAGCGAGTGGCTTATTATACCCGTATAATCGGTCAGAAAATGGGTCTGGATAAAGAAACACTCGACCTGATGTACACGGGAGGACTTCTCCACGACATTGGCAAAATCGGAATCGAAGACAGTATCCTGCTCAAGCCAGGAAAGCTCACAGAGGAAGAATTTCACAGCATCAAGTCTCATCCCGTACGCGGGGAAGCACTCCTGCGAAAGCTGTATGCCGAAGTAGACAAAAAGGATGCAGACAGTATTCGTTCCATTCTTGCGATCACCCGTCATCATCATGAACGTTTTGATGGGAAGGGCTACCCGGATCAGCTGCAGGAGGAAAACATCCCGATCATAGCCCGAGTAACAGCCGTCGCCGACTCATTTGATGCCATGACCTCCTCCAGAGCCTATCGAAGGGGATTGTCCTTTTCCAAAGCATGCGATGAGATCATCCGTAATTCCGGAACGCAGTTTTGCCCGAAGGTTGTTGAAGCTTTTTTTCAAAGCATTACAGAGGAAACCTTTCACCATGCCCAACAAATCTCGCGAGCCAATGAGATTTTGGACCCTCTCGTACAAGAGAAACGAATTCATCTCGCCTAGAATAGGCAGATAAAATTATAAAAAGCAAAGCCGTGCAGCTCCACTTGTGGGGCGAACACGGCTTTGCTTCTTTTCATCGGGTTATGCAATAGGAACGAGCTTGTACGGCAAGGAAAACGACTCGAGCTTTGCCAAAAACTTGTCGTACGCCTCCTGATCCGGCGCGATCAACTGCAGGTAGCGAGTAAAATAGAAGACGATGCGGTCCTCTAGCCCCTCTTGCAAGCGATAGTGCGCAAGTGTTGCAATATCTCTCTGGTTGTAAAAGTAGTCGTAGCGCTCTTCGGTCAGCGGAGCGCGAAAGGTGCGGCTGACAACCACTCCGTTGCTCAGGTTTTCCCTCGTATTTTCTTTGGTTGCCCCGAGCAGCCGGAGAAGCTCCCCTGCCCTTCGTCCGCCTAATTTCTCGGCTAGCATACTGTCGTTGTACTCGACCTCCAGATCACTTAAGCGATGCGCAACCGATTCAAGCATGCTCATCAAAACTTTGCGCACGGCCAGATTCTCAGTCGCAAATTGGTTGTCGAATACGTTGAACTCGAAGGACGTAGCCTGATTGATTCGCTTCGTATAGAAAGTGACTGTGTTCATCGTGTTTCCTCCACTCGATCGTTATCGCGGCAGAATCGACTCCCATGTTTGTCGATCCAGCTTACGGATAATCGAGAACAGGAGACGCTTCGCCGCTTCGTAATCCGCTGTATCGATGATTGAAGCATGGCTGTGAATATAGCGGGACGGAATGCCGATTACGGCAGAGGGAACACCTTTGCCGTGGTTTTGCACGACACCTGCGTCCGTGCCCCCTTTGGCGACGTAGATCTGATATGGAATCTTTTCCTCTTCACAGGTCGCGATCAACAGCTCTCGCAGCCCCACCGGCATGACGTACATCGGATCGTAAATACGCATCAAGAGACCGTTCCCCAATTTGCCGCCTTCCTCTCGCACGCCAGGGATGTCTCCTGCCGGGCTAGCATCCAGCGCCAGGAACAGATCCGGTTGAATCAATTCCGCTGCTGTTTTGGCACCGCGTGTACCCGCCAGCTCTTCCTGAACAGTCGCTCCCACATAAACCACATTCGGATGACCAGGACGCTCATGCAGCTCTTTTGCCAGCTCTACTGCCAGACTGCAGCCATAGCGGTTGTCCCACGCCTTTGCCATGATGCGACGCGGGTTTGCCATCACCTGGAATGGACAGATCGGCAAAATCGGCTGGCCAGGACGAATGCCCAAACGCTCCGCTTCTTCTCGTGTATCTACACCGATATCGACGTACATGTTGCGGACATCCATCGGGCGATTGCGCTGATCATCGCTCAGCACATGCGGCGGGATCGAGCTGATGACGCCTTGAATCACACCTTGGCCCGTAATAATTTGCACACGCTGTGCCAACAGAACCTGTCCCCACCATCCGCCTAAGGTTTGGAAGGAAATAAAGCCTTTCTCGGAAATGCGTGTAACCATGAAGCCCACTTCATCCATGTGTCCTGCAACCATGATCCGCGGTCCGTTTTCGTCTCCACGCATAACGCCGAACATGCTGCCCAGGTTGTCATAGACCAATTCATTTGTATACTGACTTATGTATTCCTTCATGATATCGCGTACCGGGCCTTCAAACCCGGGTGCGCCAGGTGCTTCCGTCAGACGTTTCCACAACTCGAGCGAAAACTCGTTCTCCATTCCAGTCGTGCCTCCTCTTTTGTACAGCAAAAATTTCTACGTACTCTATTATCTGCGAGGGCGAACAGGGATGCAACTGATCGATGGGCAGGAAAAGACATTCCATTTCCCGAATGCTTGTAAGATACATATCGTCAAGGAGGGAAAAGCATGTCGATCACACTTCGCAAATTAACAGAGCCACAGGACTTACAGCAGCTCGAGGCCTTGGAGGGTGCTGTATGGAATACGACCGAGGTCATTCCTTACCACATGACCATTACGATCGCCAAGTTTGGCGGCCTTTTTATCGGAGCGTTTGATGAAGACAAAATGGTCGGGTTTCTGTACACATTTCCAGGAAATTCTCACGGAGAGCCTCATCTCTGCTCGCACATGCTCGGATTTTTACCGGAATACCGCAAGCAAGGTCTCGGCGTGCAAATGAAATGGCTGCAGCGAGATGAAGCGATGGAGATGGGGCACACCAAGATCACATGGACGTACGATCCACTAGAAACGGTCAACGGGGTTTTGAATATCGCCAAGCTTGGCGGCATCGTTCGGACGTATTTGCCAAACTGCTATGGCGATCTTGACGATGAGTTCAGTCGTGGGATTCCTACGGATCGCTTCTTAATCGAATGGTTTCTCGATAGCCACCGGGTAGAGAATCATCGTGCCCAAAAAGGAGAAAAGCCGAATCTCGTGGAGGGAGCTCCCGAAGTGCTTAGCTATGAAATCGTCGACGGACTCCCAAAACCTATCGAGCAGCGTTTCGATCTGCAAGAGCCGATCCTTCTGCTGCCTGTGCCTGCTTACTTTCAAGAGGTCAAACGCCGTGACATGGACGTAGCTCGCAGCTGGAGAAAGCTCACGAGTGAGCTCTTCCAGTCTTACATGGGGCAAGGCTATACGGTGACGTACGTCTTCCGCGATCCAGATCAGGACATCGTCCGCTACGTGCTCGACAGACGGCCGCTCCCGGCGATTCTGGATTCCACCGCCCGTGCTTAAAAGCGATTCGTCCCACCTTATGGTACAATGGGTGTTGATCTACCCTATTGGAAAGAGGACGAGAACGAATTATGCATAGATCTGAATACGATTTCGATGTCATTATCATCGGCGGCGGCCCTTCCGGTTTGATGGCTGCGGTTGCTGCCTCCAGCCAAGGCGCGCGTGTCTGTCTGGTAGAAAAAGGCGGAAAGCTGGGGCGCAAACTGATTATCTCCGGCGGTGGCCGCTGCAACGTCACCAATGCCAAGGAACAGGACGAGCTGATCAAGCAAATGCCTGGAAATGGACGGTTTATGTACAGCGCATTTGCCCAGTTTAGCAACCGGGATATCGTTCAGTTTTTTGAAGAGCTGGGCGTTGCTTTAAAAGAAGAAGACCGCGGCCGCATGTTTCCGGTAACAGATAAAGCCGTTACTGTCGCGCAAGCTTTGATCGACAAGATTAAAGCACAGGGAGTCACCATTCGGCTGAACAGCCCTGTCCATAACGTTCTGTATACAGATGGACGAACAGAAGGAATTCTGCTCCAATCGGGGGAAAAGCTGCTGGCTCCTTGTGTCATCATTGCCGTTGGCGGCTGTTCGGTGCCGCAAACCGGTTCTACGGGAGATGGTTATGCTTGGGCCAAAGACGCTGGGCATACCATTACCGACCTGTACCCAACCGAAGTACCGCTCGTTGCCAATGATTCGTTCATTCGCGATAAATCCCTACAGGGCCTGTCCTTGCGGGATGTAGAAATGACGTTGTACGCGCCAAACGGCAAGAAAGTGAACACGCAGGAAGGCGACATGATTTTTACCCATCAAGGTCTGTCTGGGCCTGCTTCCCTGCGCATGGGGCATTATGTCTCCATCACACAGCGTAAGCACGGGTCCGTTCCCCTGTCTTTGACACTGGATCTGATGCCGACCAAGAGCGTCGAGGAAATTGAGACGGAAAGCTGGGGCCTTTTGGAGGAACAGCCCAAAAAAGCTGTAAAAAATGTTCTGAAAGGCTACCTGCCGGAACGGATTATTCCGATCTTGCTATCACTCTCCTCCATTACGGAAGAGACAACGCTCAGCCATATGCGCAAACAGGAGTGGGCAGCATTCGCGAAATTGATCAAAGCCTTCCCTTTGACCATCACAGGCACGCTCTCCCTGCAGGAGGCCTTCATCACAGGAGGAGGCGTCAGTGTAAAAGAAATCGATCCGAGAACCATGCAGTCCAAATGTGTGGAGGGCCTATACTTCTCCGGCGAAGTCATGGATGTCCACGCTCATACTGGCGGTTACAATATTACGATCGCCTTTTCCTCCGGCTATGTAGCAGGCACACATAGTGCTCAAGCCGCACTGGAAAATTATTCTGCAAATCAGGTTTAAGGTCAGCGCGTTCGGGGAATCTATTGAATGGGTAACTCTTTTTGGAAAAGAGTGATCAGCATCTTACTCCCCCCTAGTTGTAAGATGCTGGTTATCACACCTTTACTCCCTTTATCTTCCCTATTATGAAGCGGCGCCTCGGTGAGCGCCGTTTCTTTTTTTGTACCCAGACTTGCTCTTTTTCATATTCAGCCACAAGAAAAACCACTCACAGGAATGAGCGGTATGTTCGGTTTGTTCGACTTCCCTCTGCAATCTGCTAATCGTTTAATCCCTTCCCATCGAGAATTTGCTGCATGTACTTTTCCACTCTTGCCTCTCTCGTTTTGGCTTGCTTGGGTTGTGAAAAATGAAGCAGGTAAGCTCTTTGACGTCCGGGTGTCAATTCTTCAAAAGCCGCTTTCAAGGCAGGCATTTCTTCAAATTTGTTCTGAAGCTCTTCCGGAACGGTATAGTCTTCGTTCTTTTTCAAGCTCACTTCCAAACCTGCTTTTTCAACTTCGATCGCTTCCATGATATACGCTTTTACGATAGCTTCCTGTTCCACGATTTGATGAATATCCGTGAAACGAATCTGGCGCGCAGCTTGTACATTCTCTGTTTGCTGGATGAGAATCCCCTGAGGGTCCTTGAGCAAGGCACCCTTGTGAAACAGCAGCGCGCAGTATTCTTTAAATCCATGTATTAAAACGATATTTTTGCCCTCAAGCGTGTAACAAGGATGCATCCACTTAAACTCTTCGGTCAGCTCACAATCCAGCACGATATTTCGCAGCTTCTCAAATTCTTCCCGCCACTTTTTAGACTTGCTTAAAAACTCATCAACCTTCGGATTCAATCTGCTGCTTGTCATCAAGGAACACTCCTCTTCTGTTTTCGAGTTCCCAGCTAAATGATTCCCTTTATTATGGAATGAATGTTTGTATATGGCAAACATTCATAGCTGCATAAAAGATAGCCTGTAAGAAAACCTCTATCGAGGCCGTCTCAAGGAGGGGCGACCGCGTTTTAGCGGTAGGCATTCATGCGCTCCGGAATTCATAACCGTAGCGCTTATAAATTCCTATACGTTAAAAAAACACCCGCTGCCTTTGCATCGGGTGTCTCTCTCTTTTACGAGGAAGCTACAGCTTGATATAAATAGGCAAAGCCCGCCATCAGAAACGCGAAGCCAAGCAGGTAAAACGTATTGGCCCGCTGCTTGACCCGTTTTTCATTCCCCTTGAAATGGGCTTCCATGCGAGACTGCCATCGTTTCGTTCTAGGCTGGATCATCACAATCACGCCAATCAGAAGAAGAAACAGAGGAAAACTCAAGGATGGATCACCCTTTCTTCTTACGTCGCAAGAGCCAGCGCGTCTCTGCTTCCTCTGGTGCCCCTTCGACTACGAGGCGCGCTTCTTCTGCCAATTGATAGGCTTCCGCAAACGCCAGCTGTCTAAACGACTGCTCCGCCTTCGTCAGCAAATCGTTTACCTGGCGATTTTGTCTGCGATAGCGGTTCGTATATTGGATGGCCCCTTCCGCCAGCTGGCAGGTGGAGATGACCCGCTCTGCCATTCGCTCCGTCTCGGCCACCAATTCGTTGGCGTCCGTGATTAGGATAGCGACTTCCTCCAGATCGTAGCGGTATTCCTCCATGATTCCTTTAATTTGAGCCAGCGTTTGAACCACTTCTTCAAACAAGTATTTCAAATGATCAGGGATGCCCGGCAGATAGCTTCTTTTGATCTGCTGACGAACGCGGACCAGTGTTCCCGAAATCCGTTCCAGCTCGTCCAGTGCATCGTCTTCGGTCTCAATGAGCAGATGGGCAGGTTCGGCTTCCTGTTTGGACTCTTCCCACTCCGGCTGGCGCTTTGGAATCACTAATTCGTATTCTTCTTCGTCCACGTCATCGGGTTCTACTCGCTGCTGGGCAGGAGGGGCAGCTTGACGAGGAGCATTCGGAAACGGGATGGCTTTCGCGTTCAGCAGGACTTCCCGCTCTGCCTTGCTCAGCTCTGTTACTGGCTCTATCTCTTCGTCCTCTACCATGTCTTTTTCGTAATCGTAAGCTGCCACGCCAGCAGGCTCGGCACGTTTATACTGATAGACCGGCTCCTCTTCTACTTGCTCTTGATAGGATGCCCGGTCCTGTGCAAGCTCTTGCATTTGATCAGCTTTTACTTGGGAAAACGCATACTTGCTACCCGCAGCTTGATCTTGGTGAGCAAAAACCTCTTCCACTGTTACCCGCTCCACTGTTGCTGGTTCAACATGTACCGGTTTCGTCTCGCTCACCTGGGAAGCCTGCTTGGCCAAAGCAGCTGCAGACGCAGCCTCTCGCTGTGCCAACACCAGCTCTTCCAAGCTCTGATACGTAGCATCCATCAAAACTTCAAATGCCTTTTGATGTGTCTGAACCATTTCCAGACTGCCTTCCTCCAGCGCGCTTTTCGCTGCAGTCAGGAGCTGCTTCGCCTGCATCAGTGAATTGTCCAGCCCGTTTTGTTCTAGCTGAAACCCGCCGCGCACAGCCTGATCGATTCCCTCTTCCAGCTGCTTAAACTCTTCCGGCAGCTCTTTTTTGACACGATTCACCAGAGCCGGGATCTGCTCCATCGCTTTCGTTACGCTCTCGAGCAGCTGCTGTGCTTTTAGCGTCGTTTCGTACGCTTGAATATCATCACCTGCAGCCCGTGAAGTTTTTACCAGACTGCGCATTGTTTCGATTTCATCCAGCTTCCCTTTTAACTCATGGAACGAGAGCCCGTATTCCAGACGCAAGTCAGACAGTTTTCTTTCGACCTGCTCCACCTGCTTGCCGATTTCTGGGATGACGACCTTCGTTTCCTGCTTGGTTACCGCGACCTGCGTCGTATCCGTCTTCAGGTCTGCCAGTTCCTGCTCAATCTGGGTGATTGCCTCTCTCGCTTCGTCCAGCATGCCGAGCGCCAGAGTAAAGCGGAAGCGGTCACACGCTTCCTCGGCATCGAGGATCATCATTTCCACATCAGGGATGCGGATGCGCAGCAGGTTTTCCTTTTTATCCGCGATGTGATGGTAGCGCACCTCCGTCATACCACTAGAGCGGCGCATTGGCTTATCCACTTCGATCACATTGATTTTTTCGACCAGCTCTTCCTTCCAGTCTTCCACTTCATCTACTTGAGCGAAAATCGCGCGCCGGCGAATCATCGCGTAAATCAGCGCGATAGACAGACCAGCAAAAACGACTCCGATCAGGTAGATCCACCAAGGAATACCGCCGAGTCCAGAGTCTGCCTTCTCTTTGGCTTCCTCGCCCGCTTGACCTGCATCAGCTGTCCCCGCTGCTGCTTGGTTCGTCTGCAGTCGATCCATCTCTGTGTTGACCTCGTCGATGAGGGTTTGAATCCCGGTTAAATACTGCTTCTGGTTACGAAAAGGCTCGAAGTAGGAGTTGATTTTGTCGTGAAGCATCTCCATGTTCGCGCCTTTTGTTTGCAAGGCTGGTCCCGCGTAAACGCCAAGCTGCTCCGTATCCATGTCCAAGACGAGCATCAAGGCATCCTCTGCCAAATTGTAGTTGTCAAAGAGCTTTTGCGCGTAAACATCGGGAGACTCCGCTTCCGGAGACGTGCTTTCTACTACGACGACCTTGTAGCTTCCCGGGCTTTCCTTTAGCTCTTCTGCAAATTTCGTTCGGTCTTCCTTTTTCAAATAGTTATCCGCGTCTTGGACGACTTCATCCGTTTTGTCAGGAAACGGCGTCGCAAAAGCCGGATTCGCATATAGCAACATGCCTGCCAGACAGAGCATGAATAATGATCGTTTCACTTGTTATACAACCCCTTAGCGTCTTTATTCATGGGAGAGGGTACTGCTTATGTGGGAAGCAAGCATGCTCGAAGATAGCGCATGATGGAGGCTTGCAGCCATAAGGCGAACTCCTCGGAGTACGGTTCCAGATCATAAACCTGGCGAACCATTTGAGCCTGCAAAAATGGGTACGTCATTTGACTGATCACGGCCAAGACGACGCGGTCCGATGATATGGGTAGAAAATCACCAGTTGCCATGCCCTGCTCGATGACTCGAGACAAGCCATGCTTCCAGCGGCTGATGTACAGAGTGAGTACTTCTCTTGCCAGCATCGACTCGACACTCAGCTCACGTTGAATCAAACGGGTGATTGGCGCATGTTCGCATTGAAAGCTTACATAGAGAGCTACGACCTTTTCCAGCCGCTCAAAGAGAGGGATTTCTTTACACTCGGTCTCCTGCTCCTCTATACGGCGAAACAACGTATCAAAATAAGAGGCGATCAAGGTTTCCAGCACGCCTTGCTTTCCTTGAAAATGGTAGGAAATCAGCGCGGAGTTTACCTGTGCCTCCTCGGCAATATGGCGAACGGAAGTACCTTTGTAGCCATGTATGTCGAACAGCTTGGCCGCTGCAGACAGGATGCGCATTTTCGTCTGATCCATTGCCTTGTTCCCTCCTGCTATTGGTTCATCACCAAGGCCAGTCAGGCATCTCATCTATTTTACAGAGGTTTCGACGTAAAAAGATAGTCTCGTTTGTTAGTTCGACAAACTTTTCCAGTATTCCTCCTGCATGTAGACAAGCTATGATAAAAAAAACCTCATAAAGTCGGTCTTGTCAGCAAAGGAGGTCCCATGCGCAAAAAATGGCTGTCACTCACCCTATGCCTTACATTCTTTGCTTTTCCGTCAGGGGGTACGCTCGTTCACAACCTGCCTGCCTCTGCAGCTCCGACTATGAGTGATTACGAACATACGCTGTCAGTCGTTACGTACAACATTCGCGGCTGCCGTACGGACGATGGAACCGCAGACCCCGCACTCATCATTTCTGCCTTAGAGCCCCTCCATGCCGATCTTATTGCTTTGCAGGAGGTAGACGTACGTTTGCCGCGCTCCGGCTTTGTCAATCAGCTCGCCACCATTGCCGCGGGCATGAACATGAACTACGCTTACGGCCCCTCGATCGATTTCGTCATCGGTCAATATGGAAATGCCCTGCTCAGCAAATATCCGATCCAGCAAGCCGACATGGTTGCCCTGCCTTCCCAATGGGAGCCGCGCAGCCTTCTGGATGTGACGGTCAACTGGGACGGAGAACCGCTGCACGTCCTGGTCACTCACTTAGGCGTCAAAAAGTCAGAACATAGCGAACAAACGGAATCCTTGCTCGCTTATTTGCACGAACAATCGTACAAAACCAGCCTGCTGCTTGGGGATTTCAACATGCTTCCTGGCGACCCATCGCTCGATTCCTTGCGAGCCTTTTATAAAGATCCGCTTTACGAGGAAAATCTCGGACTGCGCACGCTCAAGCATCCTGTCGTCCCAAGAGAAATTGACCGGATCCTGCATTCACCGGATTTAACCTACATGGATGCCGCAGCCCCTGCTGTCGGTCCTTCCGATCATTATCCGCTGCAGATGCATCTGACTCGCTCCTCCCTGCTCACGCAAGAAGCGGCCTCCTCCTACTAGAGAAAGACCGCTTCTTGGACGTATCGTATTACCTGGAGGATTGACTCTCGGTCGGAGTCGGCAGTGGCTTGACTCGCCCGTAATTTTGCAGGTAGGTTTCCACCTGGGAATGTTCATTGACTCGTTGTCCGTTCACGTCGTATTGAGAGCGGATAGACATCGTGATCGTTGTGGGGAGCATGCTGGTTCGATTGTAGTAGACAGTATAATCGGCATTGACATCCATCTGGTCAACAATTTCCCTTACGTTTGGCGCAGGGTTTGACTCCGACTGGATTCGCGGACCCTTTTGCCCCGTCGCACTCTTCTTCCACGATCCATCCGATAAAGCCATAGCCAGCTTCAGCCTGGGCTTGTGTGCAGCAGCAGACTGGATGTGGGAGCCGGCAGTCTGAGTGCCTTGCGTCTGTTCATTCATCTGGGTGACCAGCCAGTTTTTCAGCTTGGCAGAGTCCAGCGTGACCCGTATCGCTTCGACATCATCATTTGGATCTTCGTCGGGCAGCTGGCGTATGTTCTTTTGCATATCAGCCATCTGCGAAAAGCAGGAGGCAGGGTCCCAGTTGTCCATCTCCTGCTGATACGCCGCCTGTGTATGGGCGACATTTTTCCACGCTGCATCGCTTCCTTGCTTGGCGTACAGCTTGTCTCCTTGATGCAGCAGGCTAAGACTGTCCACTCTCTTTTCATCCGGCATCGACAGCTTCACATTCATGTACACGGCGTCTTTATCTTTTCGGCCTGAAAAGTTGACCACGTTGGCATTCGCGCTGTTTTCCGTCAGCAGCTTGGTACGACCATAAAAAGCGTAGGAATCCTGTGCGGAGAAATGATCGCGCACCTGATCAAAAGCCGAACTTGGGTTTTGCTTTACGCCCATTTGATTGCAGCCGGTCATGGACGTACATAAAAGGGTCAAGAGACAAATCGTCCAACCTTTGCGCATTACTGCCCCTCCTTCACGCTACTCTGGCAAGCCTCCACCATAGCGTCTCCAGGGCAGAAAAAGGTTATTCTTAGACCGAATAATAAAGAACGCCGTCCTGCTCCCGCACATCTACCTGGTGCAGGATCATCAGCAGATCGATATGACCCAAGGTTTCCGATAGCGTCAGCGGCAATTCCTTTTCATACAAGGTAGGAAAGAGCATCGCCGTCAGCTCGTACGCTGTCTTTTCTCCGTCTTTCAGCATCTTCCGGAGTGCATCTGTCCGCTCCCAGTTTTTCCGCAGTCTTGCGAGAATCAGCTCACGGTGATCCCGGACTGGCTCACCATGCCCGGACAGCACCATTTCAATATCCATGTCTGCGCACATCTCCAGTGCAGTCCGGTACTGAACCAATGTCAATGGGCGTACACGGCTACGGTCGCGTGGGGGCTCGATAAAAGCATTCGAGGATATCTTTTGGATGATGTGATCGCCCCCGATCATGATGCGGTCGGATGCTCGGTACAAGGACAGGTGACTCTGGCTATGACCAGGTGTGTAGAGGACTTGCCACTGCGACAGATTCGGCACCATCTGCTCGTGCTTCAACAGCATATCAATCTTGCTCGTCTGGGAAAATGTCTCCATGAGCTTGTGGAACCGCTCGATGATAAACATCTTTTCCTGGGGAACCCCACTCTGTTTGTACAGATCCGTAAAAAAACGATCATGAAAATCGATGAACTCTTTATCCAGCTCTATGTACGGTGCAGCTAGCGGATGTGCCAGTGTCTGCGCTTTGGATACCTGTCTGACCCGCTCCAGCAGTCCACAATGGTCCACGTGATGATGTGTGAGCACGACCTGTTCGATCTGCTCCACGCTGATCCCAATCGAATCCAATCCCGTTTGTAAAGCCTGCCATGCCTCCTCCGTAAGCGGGCCAACATCCACTAAAGTCAGCTTTTCCCCTTTTACGAGATAGACGTTGACCGGCCCTACTTTAAATGGGGTTGGCAGCTCCAGCCGAAATACATCTGGCGCCACTTCTTGCGCTCGCACGTACTGCTCTCGTGAAGTCATCTTTATCCCTCCGGAAACCTCTTCGTTTTTTGCCCGTTTCTTCTGAAAAAAGAAAAGAGCCATCGCTAGGCTCTATGCTAACACAACTTGGTTTCTACCCGAATTTTTTGCTTCGTATAACGCAATATCTGCCTGATGGAAGAGCGATTCGACACTTAAATCCAGCCCTAAGTCTTTATTCCATTTCGCAAGACCACACGAAATGGTGACTCGCGGTGACGTCTCCTGCTCCACACAATGTCTGATTCTCTCTGCGACACCATGTGCGGTAGACTTGTCCACGCGCGGCAAGTAAACGGCCAGCTCCTCGCCTCCCCAGCGCGCGGCAATGTCGCTGTCCCGAATGCTGTGGCGAATGAGATTGGAAACCTGAATCAATACCTCGTCCCCTACCTGATGCCCAAACGTATCATTCACCGTTTTAAAATAATCAATATCGATCAGGATCAAAGAGCCATAGGGATCTTTCTCCAGCGATGTCCGGACTCTTTCGTTCAGATGCCTGCGGGTGTACAAACCCGTTAAATTGTCCGTGATGACCATTCGTTCCATTTCGTTATGCAAAACAGCGTTTGTCATGGCGAGGCTGGCGTGTTGGCCGAAAATTTCAAGCAGCTTGTAATCATCAAAACTAAAAAAATGATAGCGTGAATCCGAAACAAGCAACACGCCGCTGATTTCGCCTTCGACGATCAACGGAACCCCCATCAACGAGCCACAAGGCAAGAGGGAAAAGGGCAGCGGCCCTGCTCCTGGCTGGGCGAGCAGAAGCGCCTGTTTGTTCTGCAAAATTTCCTGAAACGGTTTTTCATTTGCCAGCACGGTCTTGCCTGTGTACTCCGGCTGCGAGCTGGACAGAACGTCGAAGCGCTCCTCACCGGGTACTTTGCTCAGGATGGCGCAAAATTCCGCATCAAAGGTAGCGCCCATCATCGTGGTGACAAAATCCAAAATTTCTTTCAAATCAAGGCTGCGATTCAGCTGTCTCGCCATCTCATTGATCAGCCGAAGCTCGCGGATCAAATTGCGGGATTGCTGGTACAGCTGCGCGTTTTCAAAAGCAGTTCCTGCCGTATCCGCCAAGATTGCGATGTAGTCGGTTTCATGCTGACTAAGCGACACCCGCTGATCGGACGTAACCTGCAGCACGCCATAGATGCCCTGTTTTCCTAGCAAAGGCGCTGCTATGACGGTGACCGGCTGCTCGTCCTCCTCCCGCTTTTCTACAATCAGACGACCTTCCAGATATGCCCTCGTACTGGTTGTAGGCTCTGTCTCTTGAAAAGACAGCTGCTTGACTGGAGTGGTCGCGTTCGGCTCGACTGTGAGGAAGAGCTCGACGGACAGCTGCGGATACAAGCTGGGAATGCTCGTTACGATCTCATGCAGAACATCGTTCACATCAATAGACGCCTGTATCTTGGACATCAGCTGATACAGCAGATCCTTCTTTCCCGCTTCTCGCCTCAGATCGTCAGATGAAATGGCTCTCCACAGCGCACTGCTCGCCTTTTCACACACTTCCTGCAGAAAGGCGACGTCCCTTTCATCATAGAAAACGTCCGCTTCCTCCTGTGGCAAATGCAGGATTAATGCGTACAGCGGTGTGTAGTTGTGACTGATGGGAACAACGATGATCCGATTGCCATCCAGCACGGAAGGTGTCAATGCATCCTGACCAAAACGCAGGAGAATCTGGCTGATCTGGCTTGTCCCATACTCAGCAGGCTGTGTCGTCATGCACTCATGCGTTATGCACTGGCCGTTCTCCGAGAGCTTCACTGCCGAGCAGTACCCCTTTTGGATGATCTCGCTAATCTGACTGATCAAGCACTCCAGCAGATCGCGTGTGCTGTCGTGAAGATTGAGATCCATCACGATTTGACTGGTCGCATGCTGGATGTACGCATCATAGCCCATCCGTATCATCGGCTCTAGTCCTCGCATGTAGGCGAAGAGGTCCAAATCAAACTCCGCTTGGGAAGTCACGATCCCGATGACGGCGCGAATACGACCGTCGTACTCACGCAGAGGTATTGCCCCATAAAGCTTTGGGTCCCCCTCCCAAGTTTCTACGGTAATTTCCCTGGTGCTTGCTGTCTTTTCGATCAACTCCCGTACATTCCCGGAAGGTACAGAGTGTAGCATCAGGTCAAGTCCCCCGAGGTCCCCGGATTGGCCTACTTGCATCTCCATGAAGTTGATCACACGGCCCCCGGAATCTGTCAAGAAAAGGATGCCTGGGCGCTTTTCCGGCCATGATTGAAGAATAAAATGGGCCGTGTAGGAAAAGACCGTCTCTAACTTCCCCAACATTTTACTTGACACGAGATACTCCCTCTCTCAGCATTTTCTCAAATTTCCAAATGGTCTGTATTATTCACCTGCAAAACTTCCCACCGACCGTCTACATACCGGAACATCGTGATTCCCGTATTGTCGATCCGCGTAATCCCCGTTCCCTGTTCGCCTGCTGTCACGTAGTGCAAAAAGCTGTTGATAAGTCCGCCGTGTGATACGACCACGACCGATTCGCCCGGATGGTTCGAGGCTACTTCCGTCAAAGCCGTCACAGCGCGACTCTGCATGTCTTCAAACGTCTCGATTCCGCATGCCGCTTCATCTTGTGCTTCAAAACGGGCACGGATTTCTTCGTAGGTTAATCCCTCCCACTCGCCGTAGCACCGTTCCCGCAGCGTCATCCGTGTAGAGATGGACGAGCCTGATTGCTCCGCGATTCTCGATGCTGTGACACGCGCCCTGCTCAAATCGCTCGAGTAAACGGCGTGAATGATCTCTCCCTGAAAGCGACGGGCTACCTGCTCTGCCTGACGTAATCCAAGCTCATTCAAGTCGATATCGCTATGACCTTGTATGCGCCTGATCTGATTCCACTCTGTTTCTCCGTGGCGGATGAGGTATAGGATGGTTTCCAAAACGAAAATCTCCTTTTGCAAAGATTCTTAGAATAGTACTTTATATTATATAAGAAGCTTATACGCAATTCTAGATTGATAAAAAAACATTTGGGACAAATTTACCAATTTCCTTTCCTCGATAACGGTTCAGCCTGCCTTTCTTCTTTTTTCTTTCTGATCGTGAAACGACGATACTCTTTTGCTCGTCAGAGTGGTATGTGAAAATACTGACACCGTTGGAGGGATTACCCATGAAAACTTGGCTCGTCCGCTCGAGCTCCTTTCTATTAACTGCCAGTCTGGTATTGCCAGTGCTTCCGGTCCATGCGCAAACGCCATTGGCTGCTTCCAGCCAGGCGCTCCCGATACCTGCTCAGCCAAACAGCGCGATGCTCGCTGCTGCCAGCAAAGTAAAGCTCTCAAAAGAAGATGCCGTGACTCTGGCGCAGAAGCTGGTACCTACAAGCGGCCTTGCGCTCGATCAAGTTTCGTTTCGCTCTGCCGATTCCTGGCGGCCCTTTCCAGAGTGGTCCTTCAGTTGGGTGAAAAAGGTAGCGAACAGCGAGGAAATCCTGCTCTCATATACAGTTAGCATCCATGCCAATACAGGCGAAGTGACTGCCTACTCTCGCTATGATCGAGGAGCTTCCAACCTCCCATACGCCAAGCGAATCTCTTATGACGATGCGCGCAAGCAGGCAGAGAGCTTCCTGTCCAAGTACAATTCTGGCAAAGCCGAACAGACTCGCTTGTACACACGCGACATGCCGACACCAAAGACTCCGCTGAACTCGGACATTAACTATAGCTTCCGATTTGTCCGGGTCGTAGATGGCGTTCTCTTTCCTGACAACAGCGTGGACATCATTGTCAATGGCGCAGGAACGGTAGTGGGCTATTCCCTCATGTGGAACGACGTCACCTTTGAAAAGCCTGCCAAAGCCATCTCGCAGGAAGAAGCCGAAAAGGAAATGCACGCTCAGGCGCAGGCCCGCCTCTCCTACCTCATGGCTTGGGAAAAGGAGGGAGTGGATCGCAACAAACCGATCTTGGCTTATCAAAACCCGTTCTCGTTTTACATCGATGCTTCGACTGGTGAGGCCATGACTCTGTTCTCGCTGACGCCTCTCGATAAAGTCAAGGAGCCGACACCTGTCAGCAGCAAGCCTTTGCCTGCGCGTCATACGGGCAAAACCCTTTCTCAGGATGACGCGGTCAAGTTTGCGGCGAGCACCTTTGATCTGGACAAATACGAGCTGCGCTCTGCCAATTACAGCGAAAAGGACTACCGCGGCAATCGTCCGGTCTGGAACCTGGAGTATGGGGAAAAAGACAATCGCAACGGCGGCTATGCCTACGTATCCATCGATGCTCAGACTGGCGATATTTACGCCTTTAACAAAGACATCCGCCCATTAAAGGATAAGGACACTTCTTCCACCAAGAAAATCGAAACAGACAGTCTCAAAGAAAAAGCAGCGGAAAATATTCGCAAATGGTCCCCGACCGCCGCGAATCAGCTGTATTGGCAGGACCGCTCTCAGGAAGAATCATGGCAAAATGATGGCGACCGATACACCGTGTCGTTCCAACGCTATCTAAACGGCGTCGCAGCAGCTTCTGGCTCCTCTTCTCAGACTTTCGATACCACAACGGGCGAGCTTCTCTCCTATTACACTGAGTTTGGCAGCGAAACGTATCCATCCAAGCTGCCCAAGCATTTGAGCGAGGAGGAAGCCGTCGCTGCCTGGCAGAAGGAAGTAGAAACCGAAGCGGTCTACGTCCTGACGCCTTTGAGCAAGGAAGACAACCTGAAAATGCAATCGCTGCCTTCCTACATGCCAAAGAGAACGGCCAAATTGGTCTACCGAGCGACCGCTACGCCGTTTGAACAGCCATACTTTTTCGATGCTGTCACAGGAGAATGGCGCTCCCAATCCTCTGGAAAAGTCATCAGCCTTCACCGTCCGGCACCTTCTGACCTGAAGGGAGACCCTGCCGAAAAAGAATTGATGCTGATGTATGAATATGATGCTCTCTCCCTCGTCGACGGTAAAATCATGCCGCAAAAACAGATCACCCGCGGCGAGATGATTGAGATGCTGATGATCAGCTTAAACAATGGACGCTTCTATCCGACTTATGCATCCGATCGCAAGGCCACTTACAGCGATGTGGCAAACGGATCCCGCTACTTCTCTGCCGTCGAGGCGGCTGTCGATCGCGGTCTGCTCGTGAAAAATGGGGCCACGCTCAATCCGGATCAACCGATCAATCGCGAAGAGCTGGCTGACATGATCGTACGTGCGCTTGGGTACAGCAAGCTGGCGGACTACTCCAACATGTTCCAGTCCAGCCTGACGGATATCGCAGGTACCAAGCATCGCGGCTCGATCGTGATCGCTACGACTTTGGGCATCATGACGACCGACAAGCAAACCTTTAAGCCACAAGCGAAGGTCTCCCGTGCCGATGCAGCTGTGTCCTTCACCCGTTTCCTCGAAAAACGCGGGGAAGAGCAGGATGGTTTCACGGCCATCGAGCAAGTCAAAGAGTAGGAGGCGTGGCGCCATCCACACTAGGGTGGCGCCTTTCTTTTCCCTTGACTTCACTCTGCCGATCCTTGTATTATTGAATGTATGTGTACAGGGTAGCATTGATTGCAGGTAAAAACGGAAGGATGTACCCTCTTAGTTCCCTCCCTTTCAGGCAGCGGCTGAACTACCTGTGAGGAGCACGATGCGGAAACGCTACCGTCCGAAGTTCGTGTAGATAAAGTAGGAACTAACCTGTCGGAAGTAAACACCTGCGAATCCATATTAAAGGAGAATGAAAACATGTCACGTTACACAGGACCTCGTCACAAACTGGCCCGTCGTCTGGGTATTTCCCTCGATGGTACAGGAAAAGACATCAAACGCAACTTCCCTCCAGGTCAACACGGTCACAACAACCGTCGTAAACTGAGCGAGTATGGAATTCAGTTGCAAGAAAAACAAAAACTGCGCCACATGTTTGGCTTGAACGAAAAACAATTCCGCCGCACTTTCGACCACGCGAGCAAAATGGCTGGCGTAGTGGGTGAAAACTTCATGAAATTGCTGGAATCCCGCCTGGACAACCTGGTATACCGTATGGGCTACGCTCCAACTCGCCCAGCTGCTCGTCAGTTGGTAAACCATGGTCACTTCCTGGTAAACGGCAAAAAAGTGAACATCCCATCTTACCGTGTTCAACCAGGTGATGTGATCTCCATCCGCGAGAAATCCCGTGGTCTGGAAATCATCAAGAACTCCCTGGAAGGCCGCAACTTCCTGCCTAACTATGTAACTTTCAACGATGCTGCTGCTGAAGGTACCTTCACTCGTCTGCCTGACCGTGAAGAAATGCCAGCTGAAATCAACGAAGTTCTGATCGTTGAGTTCTACAGCCGTTAATCGACTTGAAAAAAAGAGTAGCGCCGCTCGTCGGCCTACTCTTTTTTTATTTCGGCAAGGCTAGGCGCGAAAGCCCTCTCCTCATCGGCGAGCGAAGTCGCTCGTTCCCATCTTGCACTTTCGAAAAGTTATTACCTTGACCACAGTTAGTGCTCTCCCTATAATTGTAAAGCATCGACGCTGCTGCTAACCGTCCTCTCGCTAAATAGGGACGTACTTCCCCTGTCAAATAGGGAAGAATGTTAGGGGCATCATTTGTATGTATTCTCACGCAGAAATGAGGGAGAGCAGCACATGAATCCAAAATACCAGCCATTCTTCGATACATTTCGCTTCCGCAGTGGTGTAGAAGTGAAAAATCGTTTGGTCATGGCCCCCATGACTACCTACTCCGGCAATCCGGATGACACCGTCTCCAAAGGTGAGCTCACTTACTATGCCCGCCGTTCGAGGGGCGTCGGCATGGTCATTACCGCTTGCACGTACGTCACCGCAAATGGCAAGGGATTTCCAGGCGAATTTGCCGGAGACCGCGACGAAATGATCCCAAGCCTGCGTTCCCTGGCTACAGCAATCAAGGAGCAGGGAGCCAAAGCAGTGCTGCAAATTTTTCATGCAGGTCGGATGAGTCCCCCTGAGCTCGTCCCCCATGGAAAAACGGTAAGCGCAAGTGCAGTAGCCGCAGAGCAGCAGGGTGCCCCTGTCCCTTCCGAGCTAACAGATGCGGAAATCCAGGACATCATCAAGGCTTTTGGGGAAACGACACGCCGTGCCATTGAAGCAGGCTATGATGGCGTCGAGATTCACGGTGCCAACGGCTATCTGGTCCAGCAATTTTTCTCCCCCCACTCCAACCGACGCAATGACCACTGGGGTGGAAGCTTGGAAAAGCGTATGCGCTTCCCGCTCGCCGTTGTGGACGAGGTCAAACGTGTCGTCGCCGCGCACGCAAAACAGCCTTTCCTGATCGGATACCGCTTTTCACCGGAAGAGGCGGAAACACCAGGAATCACGATGGCAGATACGCTCTTTCTCACAGACGCACTCGCTCAAAAGGAGCTTGATTATCTGCACGTATCATTGATGAATTTCTGGTCCACGCCGCGCAGCGCGGAAGGAACTCGCTCGGAAACGCGACTTGAGCTTATTCAAAAGCAAGTCGCAGGTCGCGTTCCCGTCATGGGAGTTGGCTCCATCCGTACAGCGGACGAAGCCCTCCAAGCTTTTGAAACAGGTGTCCCGCTGCTCGCTCTTGGCCGCGAGCTGATCATCGAGCCTGAGTGGGTCGAAAAGGTGCAGAATGGGCAAGAAGCCGACATTCAGGTGGAGATTGATAAAAACGATCAGGCCCGCTTGGACATTCCAGATCCACTCTGGCATGCTATCCTCCATACACCCGGCTGGTTCCCGATCTCACAGAAGGTATAAAGCTCGAACAGTTGGATAATGGTACTTCTACAGTAAAAGAGGGTGCCTGCCCAGTAGTTGACGCTGCTGAGCAGATCCCCTCTTTTTTTCCTTTTTCCGACGGTTTCTGACCTCCCTCTTGTCGTCTCAGCTTCTATCCTCCCGGTTCCTCCTATGGTATAATCAGGATGTATGCTAGGGGGTCATAGACTATGTCGAACAGCCACAATTCTTCCTCTGAACCGACGAAGAAAAAACGCCGAAGAAGCCGCGGCCGAATGATCTGGATTGCCATTCAGCTGCTGTTTTTACTGGGAGTAATGGGAGGCGTCGTTGCAGGAGGAATCGTGACCGGTTATGTAGCCGCATTGGTGAAAGACGAGCCTGTGCGCAACAAGGAGGAACTCGAAAAGAAGATTTTCACGAACTATCTGACTGGATTTGCCTATTACAATGACGGCTCTTTGATCGGACAGCTCCGAGCAGAAGAAGGCGACAGGCGATTGGTGAAAAAAGCAGACGTTTCTCCCTATTTGATCAACGCAATCATCGCAACGGAAGACAAAAACTTTTATCATCACAAAGGGGTAGTTCTGCAATCCACCATCCGCGGTGCCATTCAGGATTTTACCAATCAGCCCGTGGTAACTGGAGGCAGTACGATCACCCAGCAGCTCGTCAAAAATACGATTCTTACGGCGGAAGTAAGCCATTCCCGCAAAGCCAAGGAGATTTTTAGCGCCTTGCGGATCGAGCGCATGTTTTCCAAAGATCAGATTTTGGAAGCTTACATGAATGAGATCTACTTTGGGAAAAATGCGAACGGTTCCAACGTTTATGGTGTACAAGCAGCCGCAAAAGGGATTTTTGGCAAGGATGTCAAGGAACTGAACCTCAGCGAAAGCTCCTACTTGGCAGGGATGATTCAAAACCCAGGCGCCTATACCCCGTTTGCAGCCGAGGGCTATGAGCGCGGAAAAGAACGCCAAAAGATGGTTCTCGATCGGATGCTGGAGAATGGATACATCACTCAGACTCAGTACGATGGAGCGAGCAAAGCGGATCTCAAAACCGCGCTTGCCAAGCCAACGGAGCAAGCTTATCGAGAAGTTCCTTTCCTCATGATGGAAATCGAGGACAGGGCAGCCCGTCAGCTGGTCGATGCTGACCTGAAGGAAAAAGGCAGAGACAAAAACACTGTTGGCCGCAATGAGTATCGCCAGCTCGTAGAAGAGAAGCACCGCGATATTCTCCGCAATGGGTACAAAATTCATACGACAATCGATAAGAACGTGTACGCGACCATGCAGGCCGTCGCGAACGACCCGAAAAATTTCGGAAAAAACCGTTCGTATACGATCCGCCGCTCGAACGGCAAAACAGAAAAAATCGAGAATGCTTTGGAAGAAGTCGGCGCAATGCTTATCCACAACAAGACGGGGGCAATTCTCGGCATGATCGGTGGGCGCGACTTTAAAGTGGAACAAACCAACCATGCCACCGTACCTCGTCAGCCGGGGTCGTCGATGAAGCCGCTCGCAGCCTACGCTCCTGCCTTTGAGCTGGGCATTCTGCAGCCTGCTTCCCCGCTCGACGATTCACCAGTTTTGCTGGCAGACGGTCAGAACGGTACTCACCTGCCGATGAACTGGAACAACAAATGGCAAGGAATCATGAGTGCACGGGAAGCCTTGCGGATGTCCTGGAACATTCCAGCCATCAAAACCTATCTCAAAGTAGGCATTCCGACCGCACTCGAGTATGTGAAAAAGACGGGAATCACCACGCTGGTGGATGCGGATAATTACGCCTCTACAGGGGTAATCGGTGGACTTACATACGGAACGACCGTTGAGGAAATGACAAATGCCTACGCCACCTTCGCCAACCATGGCTCCTTCGTGGACGCTTATCTCATCGACTCCGTTGAGGACAGCACGGGCAAGGTCATTTACAAGCATGAGTCGCAGCCCGTTCAAGTGTACAGCGAACAAACCGCTTATCTGATCACCGATATGATGCGCGATGTTGTCAATGCCGGTACTGGTACACACATCCGCAAATACGTTCCGAAAAAAGTAGACGTCGCAGGCAAAACCGGTACGACCAACAGCAGCAACGACTTGTGGTTTGTTGGCTACACGCCGCAGCTGTCCATGGGCGTTTGGGTAGGCTTTGATGAGCCGTACCCGATGCCGGACGCCGACAAGTATGTCCCGATGGTCGTCTGGGGTAAAGTCATGAAGGAGATCATTGAGAAACAGCCGAACCTCTCTCCTCCGACTGACACGTTCAAGAAGCCGGAAGGGATCGTCAGCGCGACCGTAGACTCGAAATCAGGGCTTTTGCCAAGCGAGCTTTCCAAAGAAGCCGGTCACGTCATCACCGACTTGTTCAACCGTCGCTTCGTTCCTACCAAGATCGACGACTCGCATCAAAAAGCGCGGATCGTCACCTATAATGATGAGCGCTACCTCGCGAAGGAAGGCACACCGGATGACTTTGTCACAGAGGGTATCTTCTATCGCTCACCTGACCCGCTCGCGACCAAAGAGCAGATTCAGGCGAAAAATAAAAAGGTGGCCATTCACCCGCCTGACTGGGAAAAGCGACTTCCGGACCTGGAAGATCCACGCACCGATGTCTCTGGCATTCCGCAGTCACCAACTGGCGTGGCTGCAAGCAGCAGCGGGCAACAGAATGTGCTCAACTGGCAGTCAGCTAAGGAAGCAGATCTCCTCGGCTATCGCATCTATCGGGCTGACAGTCAAAATGGCTTTACCCGAATTGGCACCGTCAAGGATCCATCTGTATTGACCTTTACCGATACAGGAGCGGCATTGGGCGACGTCGGCTATTATGTGACAGCTGTTGATGTCACAGGTCAGGAATCACAGCCGTCAGCGATTGCCACGAGCGGTTCTTCGACACATACCTGGCAGCTCCCAGACCCGAATACAGAAACGGGCAATACAGATATCCCAAGTAATTCGAATGAACCTGGCACTCCAGGGACGACTGTACCAAACGATGGCCAAAACCCAACTTCTCCTGGAGACGGCGGAAGCAGCACGAATCCCCCGTCGACACCGAAGTCGCTGTCCCTGCATTCTGCGGGAAGCGGAGTGAAGCTGCAGTGGAAAGCAAATGCGTCAGCTGAGCAAGTCATTGCGTACAACATCTACTTCAAGCCGGATGCAACAAGCGGTTTCCTGCTCATCGATACCGTATCTGGCACAAGCTATACCCATACCACCGATGTGAAAAATGGAAGCTACTACATCACAGCCGTGAATAGTTACGGAGAATCGTCACATTCCAACAATGTAACTGCCAGTGGCTCCGAATAACGTAAAAGAAGAAGCAGAGATGGTCTTATGTGCCATCTCTCTTTTTCTACAAGCACGAGGAGGGATCTGATGGAACACGTCAAGCGTTACCACTCGCTAAAGACGATTGTGAACGGAAGAGAACTGTTGATTGAAGGCCCTATTTCGGGAAGTGAGCTCGCCTCCTACCGCTTCGATGATGGCTTAATAGCTTTTCGTATTCCCGAGCAGCAGCACCAGGCTCTGATTGAAATTGCGGATCTTCCTGAGGGCCGCATCATTGTCGCCCGCGAAGACGATCTCGTTCTTGGATATGTGACGTTTCTCCATCCAGACCCGCTCGAGCGCTGGTCACAAGCGAAGCTGCCCGATCTTCTGGAGCTGGGGGCCATTGAGATCAGCCACTTGATCCGAGCAGGCGGCGTAGCGAAAAAGCTGTTGGAGGTCTCCTTTGCTGATGACGCCATGGAGGACTACATTATCATTACGACTGAGTATTACTGGCACTGGGACTTGAAAGGGACTGGCCTGGATGTGTGGCAGTATCGGAAGGTGATGGAAAAGGTCATGGGAAGTGTCGGCATGGTATGGATGGCGACTGATGATCCGGAAATCTGCTCGCATCCTGCCAACTGCCTGATGGCCAGAATCGGCAAGCGCGTTCCCCCTGAATCAGTCGAAGCTTTTGATGGGATGCGTTTTCAAAATCGCTTTCTTTATTAGAGCCATCGACACCCTCTCGGAGAAAAAAGGAGGCTTCTCTCATGCGTATTGAGGATATTATGCGGAAAAAGGTCATCACGGTCAGTCCTTCCACTTCTATCGGGGAAGCACTCCTGTTGCTCCGTACCAATCGGATCAGGCATTTGCCCGTACTAGAAGAAGAGCGGCTGGTAGGGCTCGTCTCGGACCGTGATTTGCGCGATGCTCTCCCCTCTCATCTGCTGACCCACGAAGATGACGACATGATTCTGCAAAAACACGTCTCGGACATCATGAGCAAGCAAGTCATCACAGCTCATCCACTCGACTTTATCGAGGATGCAGCAGCCCAAGTCTATGAGCATAAAATCGGATCTCTCCCGATTGTCGAGAACGAACGGCTCGTCGGGATGATTACCGAATCCGATTTGTTTTCCAGTCTGATTGAACTGTTTGGTGTCAACCGGCCAAGCTCTCATATCGAGGTGCAGGTCGATGATCGTGTCGGCGCTCTTGCCGAAGTCAGCCAGGTTTTCCGGGATGCGCATGTCAACATTTGCAGTGTCTTGGTCTATCCAGCTCAGAACCCACCACAAAAAAACCTGGTCTTCCGCGCACAGACCATCGACCCACGCCCTCTGATCCAGCAGCTGACCGACAAAGGCTTCACCGTCGTCTGGCCAAAAGAAGGAGGGAGCCTTCTTTGAGTCGCAACTCCCGCCTCATCTACTCGCCAGATTATACAAACTACTACTTCCATGACGAGCATCCTTTCAACCAACGGCGCTTGCTGCTCACGCATGACTTGATGAGCATGTACGGCCTCCTGGACGAATCGGACATCGTTCCTCCCCGCTTCGCTACGGATGAAGAGCTGGAGCTGGGACACGATTCCCGCTACATCCAGTTTGTTCGCGATCAAGGCCATAGCGATACGGAGCTTCCTCTCGCTGCCAGCTACGGGCTGGGTACCGAGGATGTCCCCTGCTTCGCGAATATGCACGAATCCGCCTCCCTGATCGCCGGAGGGACCTTGAATGCCGTAGACCTCGTTATGAACGGTCAAGCCGAGCATGCTTTCAATCCGGCAGGCGGACTTCATCACGCTTTTCGGGGTCGGGCATCTGGCTTTTGCATTTACAACGACTGCTCTGTCGCCATTGCCTACATACGCAAAACGTGGAACGCACGCGTCCTGTACATCGACACAGATGCCCATCACGGGGATGGCGTCCAATGGGCCTTTTACGACGATCCGAATGTACTGACCGTCTCCATGCACGAAACCGGAAAGTACTTGTTTCCTGGCACCGGCAATTTGACCGAGCGTGGCGATGGAAGCGGTTACGGGTATTCCGTCAACGTTCCGCTTGATGCTTTTACGGAAGACGACTCGTATCTCGCGATTTATCAGGAGCTGGTGACCAAGCTTGCACACGGCTTCAAGCCCGACGTCATATTGACCCAAAACGGCTGTGATGCCCATGCGTTTGACCCGCTCACCCATCTGTCCTGTTCCATGAAAATCTATCAGGCGATCCCTCGATTGGCGCACCAGCTCGCCCATGAGCTGTGCGGGGGGAAATGGATTGCGGTTGGCGGCGGAGGCTATGATATTTGGCGGGTCGTCCCTCGCGCCTGGACCTTGCTGTGGAGCGAGATGACAGACCAGCCATTGTCTGACGGACCACTACCCGCTGCCTGGGCAGAGCGCTGGCAGCCTCACTCTGAGCTGGTATTGCCAAAGCGCTTGTTTGACGAGCCATTCCCTGCCATCCCACGACGCGCTGAGATCACGCAAAAGAATCTAGTAACGTTGGAGCGCGCCATGATGTATGCTCCTATCTCCTCTGAGTCATGATGGTTTGTCTCCTAAATAAAGAGAAGCGTACAGATCCCGTATCCCTCTGATACGAAAACCTGTACGCTTCTCTTTGTGTATGATAGTCACTATGAGCACTTCGTTGCCAAAGGCTAGTTGGATGACAGGCTGCTCACGAGCTGCTCCAGCTCAGCTGGCTGATACCCTTTTACCGCTTTGTCGCCGACGACTGTCACAGGAACACCCATGAAGCCAAAGCGCTCCACTTCCTCCTGATAGGCGCGGCTAGTCATAACATCGCGCACTTCAAAAGCAAGTCCCTTGGCGGTCAGCCATTGCTTGACCAGATTGCAGTCAATGCAGTTCTGTGTGGAGTAGACGATGACCGCAGAACCTTCCGAAGCTGCCGTCAGCATATTGCGGACAATCGCATAGGATCGCTCGGAGGCGAGTTTTGTGAATTCCACAAAGTTGACATGCGCAGAACCATCCGCCTTGTCCGACATGGAGCGCACGACGACGAATGGCACATCATTCATCGCGCAAACTTGTCCGACGGAAGCTCCTTCCATTTCCGTGCAATGCGCTTCAAACTGCTCATACAGCCACTGTACTTTTTCGCGGCTGGCAACGAACTGGTCGCCGGACAGGATGCGTCCGCTCACTACCTGCACATCTGCCTCTAGCTTTTGACCAGCATCGATCGCTTGCTGCATCAACTCTTCATCGGCTTTCCAGACCCACTGCTCCGTAAACGGAATCTGACCTGGCGCAAAGCCGAGTGGCGATACATCGATGTCATGCTGGATGCAATCTGTCGAAACGACGATATCTCCAATATTCAGCGCTGGATGCACTGCACCCGCTACCCCTGTAAAGATCACCCGATCCACCTGGAACGTGTCGATCAAAATCTGTGTAGTAACCGCAGCGTTGACTTTTCCTACTCCCGATTTGCAGAGGACGACCTCTTTGCCTTCCATCTGGCCTTCATAGTAAGTAATGCCCGCTTTTACAGTTTGCTTTGTCTGCTGCATGGCTTCCAAATACAGTGCGATTTCTTCATCCATCGCACCAATAATGCCGATCCGCATCCCTAATTTCCTCCTCTTGCTCGTCCAATCTGCCCGTCTTATTCTTGCTCGGGTCTGGTGCTTTCTCTGTATTCGATTCGATGTGGCAGCAATACGACATGCTCTTCCACATGTTCATTGTTCATGTACTTGGTCAACAGGCGCATTGCAACTGCTCCGATATCATACATCGGCTGCACGACAGAGGTCAGACGCGGACGTACCATCTCAACCAGGCGGATATTATCATGCCCGATCACTTCCACATCGTTTGGCACGTTTAAACCGGAATCCTGGATCGCATGAATCGCTCCGATCGCCATCTCGTCGTTTGCGGCAAAAATCGCAGTAGGCGGTTCCGACAGCTGCAGAAACTGTTTTGTCTTTGTCAGACCGGACTCGTAGAAGAAGTTCCCGTTAGCAACGAGGTCTTCATTCAGTCCAATTCCCGCGTCAACCAACGCTTTTTTGTAGCCCTCAAAACGCATCAGACCACTCAGTGGATCATTCAGCGGTCCAGTAATCATCGCGACACGCTTGTGACCGCGGTCGATCAAAGCTTTTGTCGCATCGTATCCCGCTTGGAAATGATCAATCGTAACAGATGGCAGTGCGTTATCTGCATCGCGAGTCGCTGCCAGAACGGTTGGTACGGATGTGCTAGTGAGCGCCTGCAGATGATCTTCCTTGATCTCCGCACCCATGAACAACAGCCCGTCCACCTGTTTTTCCAGCAATGTATTGATTAATTGCAATTCCTTTTCCATTCTTTGGTCGGAGTTGCACAAAATGATGTTGTACTTGTACATGGTCGCGATATCTTCAATCCCTCGCGCCAACTCTGAAAAAAACAAACTGGAGATATCCGGGATAATGACACCGACCGTTGTTGTCTTTTTGCTGGCGAGTCCTCGCGCTACCGCATTTGGACGATATCCCAATCGTTCAATTGCAGCTAATACTTTTTTCCGGGTCAACGGCTTCACATTGGGATTTCCGTTGACAACCCGGGACACGGTCGCCATCGAAACCCCCGCTTCTCTAGCCACGTCGTAGATCGTAACCGGCATCACACACCCTCACTTTCCCCATTTAATGGTTTTCATAATCATTTTCATAAATATATGCACCTATGATACGACAAGCTGTACGTGGTTGCAATTGTTTTTAGCTTGTCTCTATACGCGTTACTTCATTAATTTATTCATCGTTTTCAGCAGTTCGTCAATGACTTCCTCGTCCCCCTGCTGAATCCGCTCCATGACACAGCTGCGCATGTGCCCTTCGAGTAGGATCTTGCCCACTGCGTTCAGCGCGGATTGGACTGCCGCGATCTGGTTCAGGATGTCATCACAGTACACATCCTTCTCTACCATTCCGCGAATCCCGCGAATTTGGCCCTCTACGCGATTGAGACGGGACACGAGGTTTGACTTGATCTTGTCAGAACGCATCGTTGAACGTTCAGCCGAGCAGCATTGGTCGTGTTCATTCATCCGGCACATCCCCCTTCTGCCTTAACAGCACGTAAGTCTAGCTTACTTGCTCACCATCTGTTCGTCAAATTAGAAGAGGCCTCTCCTGCGTGCAGGAAAGACCTCCGACTACACTTTACGCTTTCAAATTAACCGCGTGCAGCGACTACTTCACCTTTGTACAGACCAGAAGCGAGCAGATCGTCAACAAATTTGTTGAAGTCTGGGATGTTCAGCTGTTGTTTGGCATCGGACAAAGCCACGTCTGGATCCGGGTGAACTTCGACCATGATACCGTCAGATCCGACAGCGATACCCGCTTTTGCGGTAGGCAAGAGCAGATCGCGACGACCAGTAGAGTGTGTCACGTCTACGAACACTGGCAAGTGCGTTTCTTGCTTCAGGAGTGGTACTGCCGAGATGTCCAGTGTGTTGCGAGTCGCTTTTTCATAGGTGCGGATACCGCGCTCACACAGCATGACTTGCGTATTGCCCTCGGACAGGATGTATTCTGCAGCGTAGATGAATTCTTCGATCGTTGCAGACAAACCGCGTTTCAGCAGGATCGGCTTGTTCAGACGACCAGCTGCTTTCAGCAGTTCGAAGTTTTGCATGTTGCGTGCACCGATTTGGATCACGTCGATGTATTGGCTCGCCATTTCCAGGTCAGCTGGAGTCACGATCTCGCTGATGGTAACGAGGTTGTACTCATCGCCGATGCGCTTGAGGATTTGCAGGCCCTCTTCACCCAGACCTTGGAAATCGTATGGGGACGTGCGAGGCTTGTATGCTCCGCCGCGAAGCGTACGCAGACCGCGCTTCACATGGTTCTCCGCGACTGCTTTTACTTGCTCATAGCTTTCTACCGAGCAAGGACCTGCGATCAGGATCGGATTGCCGGCACCGAACTCTACGCCTTTTACCGTGATTACTGTATCTTCCGCCTGCTTTTTGCGGCTGACGAGCAAAACCTTTTTCTTATCGTCGTTTTGCAATTCGAGGGATACTTGGAAGATTTGTTTGAAAAGATGACGAACTGTATTGTCATTGAATGGGCCTTTGTTGTTTTCTACCAGCTGGTTGAGCATTTGACGCTCGCGCTCTGGATCGAATCGGTTGCTGCCCTGTTTTTCTTTTTCTTTGCCCAGCTCTTGTACCAGGGTCGCGCGCTTGTTGATCAGATCGAGAATTTGCAGGTTGATTTCGTCAATCTGTTTGCGCATGTTATCAATCAAATCGTGTGCCATGACTCTCCACTCTCCTCTTTTTATTTGCAAATAAGATTTTATAAAAACCTCATTTACCTAAGTACAACGAAGGCATTGCCCAAAAGCCCAGTTCAGTATGGTTTTCTGATCAGCCACTACGGGTACTTTTCGATAAATTAGGGTTATTATAATCGATTCAAATGCCCTTGTCAGCAGTTTAGCGCCAAAAAGCGCGAAAGTAAATTGTAAATATTGGTCAACGCGCAGAAGATTCCTTTATTCGACAGGATTCTCCTTGATCGAAGTCGAATAAATTGGATAGATGTACATATTTTGCATGGTATTCATCCAGAACGAGGAGTGACCTTACCTTTGTCTGCGCATACAGAAACAGCCAAATCAGAGCTGATTTTTTCTTTAGATATCGGGACACGCAGCGTAGTCGGACTGATCGTGGAAGCGATCGGTGAGCAATACCGCGTTCTTGATTGTGCGATCAGAGAGCACGACGAGCGCTCCATGCTCGATGGGCAAATCCACGATATCGTGGCGGTAGCCAAAGTCATCCAGCAAATCAAAGAGGAGCTGGAACAAAAGTACGGACCGCTTCATCAAGTAGCTGTTGCAGCAGCAGGACGTTCCTTGCGTACTCGTCGGGTACGGACTGACATGCCGCTTGCCCGTCATGCCTTTATCAACCGTGAAGATGTGCTCACGCTGGAATTCGCTGCCGTGCAGGAGGCCCAGGCCGAGCTGGCGCAGGAGCTGAAGGATCAGGACGTTACCCGTTATTATTGCGTCGGGTATAGTGTGGTCAACTACCACCTCGATGGCGAGTTGATCGGCAGCTTGATCGATCAGCGCGGGGATACAGCCAGCGCAGATGTCATTGCTACCTTTTTGCCTCGCGTGGTTGTCGACTCCCTGATCGCCGCTTTGAAGCGCTGTGATCTGGAGATGCAGGCTTTGACTCTGGAGCCGATCGCCGCGATCAATGTGCTTATCCCTGTAACGATGCGCCGCCTGAATATCGCCCTCGTAGATATCGGAGCGGGCACCTCCGACGTCGCCTTGACCGAGGAAGGAGCCATCACAGCTTACGGCATGGTTCCGGTAGCCGGGGACGAGATCACGGACGCGCTGATGAATGCGTACCTGCTCGATTTTCCGATGGCGGAAGAGGTCAAGCGAGTTCTGTCCACACACGAAACCGTTACTTTCACTGACATTTTGGGAGTGGAGCAGACCTTGCCCTGCGCAGAGGTCATTGCTGCGATCGAGTCGGACATCCATTTGCTGGCGGAAAAAATCGCCTTTAAAATTCTCGAGCTGAACGGAAAAGCACCGCAGGCTGTCATGCTGATTGGCGGCGGCAGCCTCACACCCGGGCTGACAACAAAAGTGGCGCAGGTACTCAATATCCCAGCCGCTCGCGTTGCCGTCCGTGGAGGAGATGCCATCAAGCAGTACGTAGGCGATCATCCACTGCTCGGAGGACCTGAGTTTGTTACACCGGTCGGAATCGCGGTTGCGGCTCGTCGCCATCCTTTGCGCTACGTCACGGTGACTGTCAACGACATGCCTATCCGAATTTTTGACCTGCGGAAAATGACGCTGGGCGATGCCTTGATCGGAGCTGGCATGGACATTCGTCGACTCTATGGACGCCCTGGACTGGCGATGACCGTGACGATCAATGGCAGAATGAAGATGATACCAGGCAAGCACGGGACGCCGCCCGTCATCGAAAAGAACGGACAGGCTTCCAGTCTGGATGCTCCCTTGGAGGATGGAGATACCATCGTCGTTGTTGCAGGGGAGAACGGAACGGATGCTCAGGCAACTGCCAAGGACCTGTTCGACCAACTGGACACGTTGGAAATACACTGCAACGAACGGCCCCTGTCTCTTGGACCCGTTATCCTCATTAACGGGGAGCCGCAATCCCTTGATGCCGAGGTGCCAGATCGCAGCGAAGTGGAGATTCGTCTGCCGCGAACAGTTGGCGAAGCATTGCAGATCGCCGGGGTAGTTGACAGCTCGGAGCAGGAAACGACTCCGTACCAGTTCAGTGTGAACGGCCATACTTACACGCTTCCTTCCCGTACGGTCACGCTGGAGGTCAACGGAAAGCCTGCCACGCCATCGGATTCTATCCGTCAAGGCGATGAGCTGACCTACCGACTGGAAGAGGTATCCCTTCCCCCTATTCGCGAGGTAATCCCTCTCGAGGAATGGGTGCAGGAGTCCATTACCGTTCACTTCAATGGGGAGCGGGTCGTGATCCCTGTAGCCCATGTGACGATAACCATGGATGGCCGTACAGTACAGGACGTGGATTTGGTCGAGGATGGGGCTGTCATTACGGTCAAATCTGCCCCGGCCACCATTCCCGTTTTCAGTGACGTGTTCCGCTACGTCGACTTCTCACTAGAAAAACCGGATCGCGAAAGCATCTCGGGATTTGTCATGCTGTTAAATGGTGAGGTCGCCTCTTTCCAAACGGAGCTAAAAAGCGGGGACAAGCTCGAATTGTATTGGGAGTAAAAGCAGAAGAGTCGGCTTCGCTGCACGAAAACCGGATAGAATCGCATTCATTATTACCTGTATGAAAAAAGAGCTGCTCACTCCGTGGAGTTGACAGCTCTTTTCTCTATTAGGCCTTCACTGCTTCCGTGATGGAATCCTTGGTGATTTTCCAGTGGGACGTATGCCACTTTACTTGTCCGTCATCCAACAAGAAGATTTGCGGGGATTCATGCTTGATCCCGAAGCGCTCTGCGACTGCATTGGAAACGGGCCGGTCTTCGATGACGTGAATCACTGCTGCAGGTACGCTTTGCTCTTGCAAAAACGACTGGAATTCGGAATACGCCGTTGCGCTGATCGGGCAAGTCGTGCTGTGTTTAAACAAAAGTCTTTTTCCGCTCTCTGCGACAAACTGATTCAAATCCTCCGTGGAGGAAAGCTGTTTTTGTGCCACGCTGTATCTCTCCTTTTCATCTACCCTGTGGTTTTCAGTATACAGAAACAGGCAGCTGAAAGTCTACGTTACCGGTGCAGGAGAAATACATGTGCATTAGAAAACTTGGCTCCGCCCAGCTTGACGGTGGAGCCATAGTTGCACTTATACTGGCTAAGAATCTTATAAATTCTTACTGTACAAAGAAAAGACGCCTCTTCCGGCGCCCCTCCCCCTTCGTTTACACCATGATTTTTGTCAGTCTTTCACGCAACTCCAGCATCCAGCTCTCGTCTCCTAGTGACTGTGCCAATAGGAATAAGTCCAAAAGCTCGTTAACCCGCTCACCCAAGACATCGCGTACGGATGAGTCCAGACCTTCATTGGCAACCAAAACCAATATATTGGATAACTCTGACATTTCTTCGAATTCGATCGCCTGACGCTCAGGATGCTGCCCCAAGTCCTCCATCAGTGATTTCAGATCGTCTTTAATCACATCAACCACCTGGGAATGGGCGCAGCAGTCGTCCACGCAGACGTGCACTGGTACGTTCATGATCTTGACCCGTTTGCGGTACACGACGTTGCGCAGCACGATTTCCATGTCTTTTCCGCAGCGGCTGCATTTCTTCTGCATCTTTTCACCTCTATTCCACATATGTATACCTCTGTACTATTCGTGAAACTCTTCTTCAATCCTGCTAAACCCTAAGTGGTACATGGTGGATACAGAGGCAGATAAAGAAAAGCGATGCCTTGTGGAGGCACCGCTTTTTTCAGGTCATATCCCTTGGTTTTAAAGACAGGTTAGGCGTAAATCGCATTCACTTTTTCACAGTGAGGGCAAACAGCGACCTTGCCTGCGTGGCCTGCTTCATCTTCCACTCGGTACCCGGTAATGCGCTCGGAGAAGCAAAACAGACATTCCGTATTGAAATCCATATCGTATTGCGCTTTCCAGACGATGGATTTAAAATCTTCCCCTACATTAATGGTGATGGGTACGAGATCGTGTTGGAGGCTGGACAATGATCTTTGCATGTATTTAACATCCTTTCGCTATTGCAAAGTCTTTTGGTATCCTCTAGCTTTTCCTGCTTTTCAGAATAATAAACATCGAAACGCTTACAGATTCGAAATCTTGGCCGCCCTCCAAAAGAATCTTCCCAAAAATGGGCATATGCCCGTATCGGCGCTGTGCGAAAACCCATATGTTATGGGTGTAAGCACAAGAGGCTTAACACATTAAAGGAGGATGTTTCTCATATGAGTAGCATTTTTAACGGCGGTTTCGATGGATTCACTCTTGTACTGATTTTGTTCATCCTGCTGGTAATTGTAGGATGCGGCTGCGAATAAATCAGTCTGGATTAACCAGGAACATTTAGGTACGGTGCTGCATATACATTAAAACCGAATCCTGTTAAGCGCGTTTCTACGCACGCTACCCATTCACGTGGGTAGCTTTTTTGTGTGCGTGTTGTGTACAATACATACTGAATGATATGGAAAGCGAGGGATACTCTTCCTATGAAAGATTCTCGTATCGAACAACTGGCAGATGTACTGGTGAACTACTCCACTACCGTGCAGCCCGGTGAAAACGTATTGATTTACGCGATCGGCCAAGTTCATGATTTGGTGAAAGCTGTCATCAGCAAGGTATACGAAGCAGGCGGCCACCCTTATGTGCAGCTGATCGACCAAACGATCCAGCGTGAGCTTCTGCTTGGAGCAAATGAAACGCAGCTGGGTGTCATGCGCGATGCGGATGTCTCCTTTATGAAAAAAATGGACTGCTACATCGGGATCCGTGGCGGCGATAACATCAGCGAGCTGGCAGACGTCCCTGGTGATAAAATGCAGCTGTACTCCAAGCTGTTGATGCGTCCGGTTCTGGACGTACGTGTACCGGAAACGAAATGGGTCGTGCTCCGCTACCCGAATCCATCCATGGCGCAGCTCGCCAACATGAGCACGGATGGCTTCGAGGATTTCTATTTCAAGGTGTGCACGTTGGATTACGGCAAAATGGACAGTGCGATGGACAGCCTGGTCGAGCTGATGGAAAAGACAGACAAAGTCCGCCTGACTGGTCCTGGCACCGACCTGACTTTCTCCATCAAAGGAATTCCCGCCATCAAATGCGCTGGAAACGCCAATATTCCTGACGGGGAAGTGTTTACAGCGCCTGTGCGCGATTCGGTAAACGGGACGATTTCCTACAACACTCCTTCGCCGTACCAAGGCTACACCTACGACAATATTAAGCTGACTTTCAAGGATGGCAAAATCATCGAGGCTACTGCCAACGATACGGAAAAAATCAACGAGGTATTCGATACGGATGAAGGCGCTCGTTACGTTGGGGAGTTTGCCATTGGAGTGAATCCTTTCATCCAAAACCCGATGAAAGACATTTTGTTTGACGAAAAAATCGATGGCAGCTTCCACTTTACCCCAGGCCAAGCCTATGACGAAGCGTTCAATGGCAACAAATCCTCCATTCACTGGGATCTCGTCATGATCCAGCGCCCTGAATGGGGCGGCGGAGAGATCTGGTTTGATGATCGTCTGATTCGCAAGGATGGACGATTTGTGATTCCAGAGCTCGAGTGCCTCAATCCGGAAAATCTGAAGTAAGACGGCAAGCCGAAAAAGGGAAGCACTCTCCCCTAGGGCAAGCATGCGGCAATCAAAGCGACCTGAGTCCGATATTCAAACGGGCTTTGGTCGCTTCATTTTTGTGGAACAGAATGTAGGCGATCCGCACTAACAAGAGGACGAAACAAGATAAAAGCCCCTGTATGCACAGGAGCTTTTGGATGTTGTGCCTTCTTTATTGCCTGCTCCAAACCGCCCTCCCCTTGCTCCTAGTGCCCGAATTGTAACGGATGTGACTCCCGGAGGTACGACCCTTTTCCCCATAAAAAAACGCGGGAGGAATTACCCGCGTTGCTTGAAGGAAAATCCCCCCATCATAGACATAGTAAGCGCTTGCTCCTTTCTGTCTACAATGAGGGGATCCTACCATCTAGTCTTCACTTTTGGTTTGGCATAAACTTGGCTTGTGTTAGTATGAACCTGAGTAAGCGGGCTGTTTCAGCAGAGTAGACGACTTTTGTTCCAGGAACGCAATCGTCGATTCCAAATGGTGAATCGTATATTCCCAGCAAAAGCGCTGATACTCGTCAAAAGAGGCTTCCAGCTTTTTAAAGGTAGAAAGGCTTTGCTGCAAGACCTGGCGCTGGACTTCGATACAGCTCTCCATCAATTCCTTCTGTTCCTTTTCATTGCGGCTCTTTCCGAAGAAGATTTTAACCAGCATATCGGAGCGGAGAACAGCAGGAACGATCGGCGTCTGAATCTCCTGCAGGAAGGTTTCTTTTCCGAGCTCTGTAATGCGGTACAGAATTTTGTTTGGTTTGCCGGATTGAATGATTTCCTGCTTCGTCACGTATCCTTCTTCTTCCAGCTTGCGCAAAGCTGGGTAAATCGCCCCGAAGCTTGCATCATAAAAGAAGCCAATACTGTTGGTAAATGCCTGCTTTATATCGTACCCACTCATCTCACCATAGCTCAAAAAGCCAAGTATGATCGTTTTTACATCCATCTCTTCGCATCCTCCATTACCGTTCTTTTCTTTTCTCTCTGTGTCGGCTCGGGCAGATCGATTCTCTACGCTTTGCGAGTATCCGCGCAGCCTTTATGTTCAAAATATTCTTTAACTAAATGTATTATAATTCGATTCTAATAATTATACCAATGCTATTTCTTTATTATATCAATCAAAAATAATGATATATAAACAGTGATATATGCTCGAAGCTAGGAAAATTGGGCTTCCCTCCACAATCCACTCCCCATAAGATGATACATACCTATCTGCTGTAGGGGGAGAAATCGGTGAAAAGTAAAAAATGGTCCCAATATACGCGGGTAAAGTACCCCGTGAGCAGCAGCAGTTTGCATCCCTTCAACTTTTTTGTGCCCATCGTGGAACGAGTCCAAGAGGGAGTGGTCTCCATCGTCACCGAGGACGCTCCCCATTCCAAAAACATGGATTCCTTGATACGCAGCCTGATTAATGAAGAAGAAACACCATCCACCACGGAGCGCAGCTTTGGTTCAGGCTTCCTTTTTCATCCCAAAGGGTACATCCTGACCAGTGAGCATGTCATCGGTAAATCCAAAAATATTTACGTCAAGCTGATTAACGGCCGTGTATTCGAAGCACAACGGATTCTGTCCGATCGTGTGCGGGATTACGCCGTGATCAAAATCGATGCAGACTGCAAGCTGTACCCACTGGCTTTAGGCAACTCCAGCCATACCAAGGTAGGCGAATGGGTCATCAGTGTCGGTTCCCCACTTGTCGCCATAGAGCCAAAAAGCGCAGCAAGGTCAGCCTTACCTTCGCCGGCGCGAGGACAGCTCCACCTCTTTGGTCAGCCTCTTCGTTTTTTCCTCAATCAGGTAACAGGCATATTGTACGGGTCTGCAAATGGCTTCCGCGTATAAATCCAGTGCGCCCATCTGCTGGAATACTTCGCGGCCAGGCTTTGGATTGACCTCTATCAGCCACGTTTTGCCCTGCACATCTACCCCGATATCAAGTCCGAATTCCATCATGCGGCCAAAATGCTCTTCCAGAACCATCGCTACCTGATGGGCCATATGGTGACATTCCTGAAGAATCTTTTGAGCCCGCTCCTCGCCAAAGCGCCTGGAAACTAACAGATGAAATGGAAGGGCCTTGCCTCCTCCGTGCAAATTGGACGTCGAGCTCCCCTTCTCTCCCACCCGGACAGCGCATCCCGTCACCCGCCATTCGCCTTTCTTATCCTTTTGGATCAACAGGCGCACATCCGTGACACGATCGGGCACAAGCTCCAAATCCAGTCCTTGCTGCAACAAAAAATTGCCGTCGCGAATGCGCTGCTCGTTTACCCAGCGCTTGACCCATTTACCGACTTCCGCAGGATCGGATAGGCTCGCCGTCTTGCGGGCATAGTTTTTGTCACGTCCAGACAGCTGATACTTGCTGCCGCGTTCCGCGACCTTCAGAATGCTTTTGCCTCCTGTGCCATTCCCGGGCTTCACATAAAGAATCGGATGCTTTACCAGCATCGTCTTCAAGGTGGCGGGAGCATAGACATGAGTCTCCGGGATCCAGCGCTTCACCCGTGCATCCTTTGCGAGTAGCTGGGTAACCCGCCATTTTTTGCTGAAAGGGCTATTGGCAAAATCAAAAAGCCCGCCGTGTCGCAGCTTCATATATTCAGGCACGCGTCTGCGGTACCGATCGATCACAATTTGCGGCCAAGCAAACCAGCCGCTCTCCCATCCCCCTGACTCCTTTGGGACAAATCCTCTGATTTTCTTTTCGCTGGCGAACACGTCTTGATGGGAGAAAACAAATATCTCAGCCCCCAGCAAGTGACCCGCATGAACCAGCCTTCTCAGATACTCCGGTTCTCCGAAGCGCTTCCCCTCTCTCCAAGCCAAGATGCCGATGATCTTTTTGGGTGACATACCCGCACTCATCCCTTCTCTTTTTCATAGTGTATGTGCACCTTGCCCGGCATTGGCACAGCCTAACGGGAAACAGGCTTGGACCTGCCGCTTATTGGGTGCATAGCCTATCCGCTTTTAGGCGAACATGAGTAGAAATGCAAGGGTAAACTTATGTTACTTACTTTTTTCAAGTCCATGTGCTACAATAAAGATCAATTCAAACATGTTTGGTAGAGGTGACTCGTCATGAATCAGGATTTTGCTGGCGAACACATGTGTCCGAAATACGAAGGGGCGATCAACGTCCTGGGAAAACGCTGGACTGGCTTGATCCTCCATGTTCTGTTGCGCGGTGCGGTACGCTTTAAAGACATCCGGGAAATGGTTCCTCAAATGAGCGATAAAATGTTGTCCGAGCGGTTAAAAGAACTGGAGGAATTGGAAATTCTGGAACGGAAAGTGTATCCAGAGATTCCTGTTCGCATCGAATATACCCTAACGGAAAAAGGAAAAGACCTGCGTCCCGTCATTGAATCCATTCACGAATGGGGTCAACGGTGGATGTAGTCCCCCGCCTCGTCTCCAAGATGAGCTGCGGGGCTTTTTTTATTTGTCCAGGCATAAGCAAACCCTTCCTGCTGTAGACTCTAGCAACGTTGCAGCCACAGGAGGGAAGCTCATGCGAACAGCTGTCTATATACGTGTCAGCACGGAGGACCAGGCACGCGAGGGATTTTCCATTCCTGCCCAGCGAGAAAAGCTGCTCTCTTACGTTCATTCTCAGGATTGGACGCTCAGCAAGCTTTACGTGGATGAGGGCGTCAGTGCCAAGGATACCAACCGGCCAGCGCTGGCAGAACTTTTACAAGATGTCCGAAGCGGAAAAATCGATGTCGTCCTCGTCTACCGTCTAGATCGGCTCACGCGGTCTGTGCTCGATCTGTACCAGCTTCTGCAGGAGTTCGAACGCTGCAGCGTGCATTTTAAGAGCTGTACAGAGGTCTACGATACGACTACAGCTATGGGAAGGCTATTCATTACTTTGGTGGCCGCACTCGCGCAGTGGGAACGGGAAAATCTAGCCGAACGAGTCAAGCTCGGCATGGAGCAAATGGTCAAGGAAAGAAAGCGCCCCGGTGGTCCCCCGCCCTTTGGCTATGTGCTCGTCGATGGAGCCCTGCAGCTGCATCCGGGGGAAGCTGGCACCGTTCACACGATGTTCGAACAGTACCTACAGGGAGCATCCCCGCGCCAAATTGCGGAACAAGCGAACAGCTTAGGGGCGAGGGGCAAAAATGGAGCCCCCTGGTGCGCAAGTGCCGTTTTACGCCTGCTCAAAAATCCAGTCTACTATGGGGCGCTGCGTTGGAATCATGCTGACTCTACCCAGCGTCAAAATCCCCCTGAGGATTGGCTCCTCGAGGAATCCACACATCCGGCAATCGTCGATGAGCATACCTTTCTTCAGGTCCAGCAAAAGATCCGCGACAGGAGCTCCCGGCATCCTCGCGTCCTCGCATCCTCTTTTCTTTACTCCGGCCTGCTTTACTGCTCCCACTGCGGCTCTCCCATGCGCGGAAAGGTGACACGCTCGCAGACAGATGCAGGAAATAAAAACGCACACATCTACTACGTTTGTTCCGCCAAGCACGATGCCTCCTGCCCCTCTGTCGCCCTTCGCGAGGATCGGGTGGAGAAGGCCCTCCTGCAGCAGCTCATGCAGTATCCGAAAGAATCTCGGGAAGCAGCTGCGACTGTCCAATCGGCAGAAGGCAGCAGCCAGCAGCAAGTCGAGGCACACAAAGAAAAAACGCTCTCGCAAAAGCGAAAGCGCTGGGAAGATGCTTATGAGAATGGCTTGATTTCCTTGGACGTTTTTCGATCCAAGCTGCACGAGCTAACATCCCAAGCCATACCGCCATCCCCTGCCAAAGCAGAGGCCGAGTCAACTGTACCCGATAGTACGAACAAAGAAAGCTTCTTGACGAATTGGGATATGATCTGGAATTTCGCGACTCGCGAAGAAAAAAGGCAGCTCACTACTCAGCTCATTGCACGTATGGAAGCACAAGCCTGCTCGCAAATTGCCCATCAAAGAAATCGAGAAGTCATTCTGACCGATCTGCAGTTTCGCTGATGCATGCTCGTTTTTGCCTCTACGGGAACAAGTGGCTCCCCACTTGGTTTGGAAAATTCGGTCACTGCTGGTATCATCAGCGCAAAAAACAGAAGATTGCAGGTAGCCAAACGTTTGTATGAAGAAATCTTTCAGACAGATGCCGCCATCAATCCGGGCAACAGCGGCGGACCGCTCATCAATCTGAACGGAGAAGTCATTGGTCTAAACGCCTTTATCATCCAGTCCAGTCAATGTCTTGGCTTTGCCATCGGGATTGACGCCCTGAAATCCCAGCTGGAGCAATATGCGTTCAAATAAGCCGCTTGCATGGACCCATTCGTGAAAAAGTAAACTTGGCTGCGCCACAGCGGCGTAGCCTATGCCAAAAGGGTACACATATAGACATATAGGAAAAACCCCGTCTAGCGGGACGGGGCTTGTTTCTCGTATGCGATCAGATAAACATTTTGACCATCTGAATTGATTTGTTCCTCAGCCTGTTTGAGCTGTTGCAGCTGTGCATTCGACAGTTGCGCAAGAGGCAATTCATGCAAGCGATTTTGTTCCATAGCACATTCCTCCGTTGGTATCAGACTCGTAGGATAGTCTGTCCACCACCGATGATATGTATTTACGCTGTCATGTGAAAAGCCTTGGCAATAGCCGAACACGAGCGCTTACAAAAGAGAATGGGCAGCTCCCGGTCTTTTGCCTGGCTCTTTACGGTTTTAGCCAGATTGTGATTGACGTAGTCAGTCAGCACCAGGATCATATGTGTACCCGTTGGTATTTTCACTCCGGTTTGCGAGCTTTTTCTTCCCGTTACGTGATGGATTTCTTGGAATCCCCTCTCTTGCAAGAACTCGATAATATTCCCGAGGCGATCCCCGCCAATGACTAGAATGGATGACATAACCGTGTTACCTCCCTAAATTTTTGATTGTGTATGTGATCTATGCGGATTCTCAGTTATTCAATTGATAATGAATATCACTATTATTGATAAATATTATCATTCCCATTTAGGTTTGACAATACTCTCCACGATATCTTTTTTGTAAAATAACAAAACTTAATAAAACCTTGGATTCAGAGCTTGAATTGTACGGAAAAGGAACGGAAATCCTTTTTAAGTAGAACAAATCCAGGAAAATGTACATACGTCTTGCCCGGTGTATTTTTCCAAATGTATAATGAAGAAATAGATCACTTGTGAGGAGGTGGCGTAGGGTGCAAGACTTTACACAACTGCACACCATTTTTGATCGCACTAGAGGCTACATCAATCGCTTCATGGGCATCATTCAGCCGATTATTGACGCTGCCCAGGACGAGCACACTCGTCTGTACTACCATCACATTCTTGAAGAAGAAGAACAACGCATGGGACGCCTGCAGCAGCTGGTTCCTCATCTAGAATCTTTGTCTGCCGAGAAAAAGTCAGATCAATTGAGTGACCGCGAGCTGTCCCAGTTGCTTTCTGATATTAATCTGGAGCGCTTCGGACTGCACAATTTCCGTGAGCACCTGGAGCTTTCCCTGTACGAATTTCGGGATGACGAGACGCGCATGGAGCTCGATGGCATGCGTGAAAAAACACATGCAGACTATCTGCAGGTGAAAGACATCATGAGCAAGCTCAGTGAGCGCTTTTCCGATGTGTATACCACGGATCTCACTGATCACGATGAAGGCCACGATGTTCATCAGGTTGATCACCTGAAAGCATCGGCGAGCGCGCCTTTGGGCGTAGCATCCGTGATCACCCATCCACAGGCCCCTGTCTCTGGTAAAAAGGGACTGACGGTGGGCAGCTTAAAAGGTCTTCATTAATAGAACGATCCTGTATGACTTGGAGGTAACGCTATGGACAAGCTTCGTAAATACCCGGATTCTCCCCTGACGAACGAAGAATGGAACCAACTGGACGCAACTGTTATCGACATGGCTCGCCGTCAACTGGTTGGCCGTCGTTTTATCGATATCTACGGACCATTGGGTGAAGGGATTCAGACCATCACCAACGATGTTTATGATGAGTCCCGCTTCGGTGGATTGAGCCTGCGTGGTGAGTCGCTGGAAATGACCCAGCCTAGTCGCCGTGTCAGCATGACTATCCCGATCCTGTATAAAGACTTCATGCTCTACTGGCGTGATGTCGCGCAAGCTCGTACACTGGGCATGCCACTCGACATGAGTGCGGCTGCCAATGCAGCTGCCGGCGGCGCCCTGATGGAAGACGATCTGATTTTCAATGGCGCTGCAGAATTCGATCTGCCGGGCTTGATGAACGTGAAAGGACGCCTCACCCATCTGAAGAGCGACTGGATGGAGTCCGGCAATGCATTTGCCGACATCGTGGAAGCTCGCAATAAGCTGCTGAAAATGGGTCACAGCGGTCCTTATGCACTCGTAGTTTCTCCTGAGCTGTACGCCCTGCTGCACCGTGTACACAAAGGAACAAACGTACTCGAGATCGAGCACGTGCGCAATCTCGTAACAGACGGTGTTTTCCAATCGCCAACGATCAAAGGACGCAGCGGTGTCCTCGTCGCTACTGGCCGCCACAATCTCGACTTGGCCATCGCGGAAGATTTCGACTCTGCTTTCCTCGGAGACGAACAAATGAACAGCCTGTTCCGCGTCTATGAATGCGTGGTCCTTCGCATTAAGCGTCCAAGTGCGATCTGCACACTGGAAGAGACAGAAGAATAAGGTTTGCCATCAGCTAGGAACTTAAAAAGGCGGATCAATTGACTAAGCTTAGCAATTGGTCCGCCTTTTTCCATAAAGAGATGAGATAGGAGTACTGGTGATATTTTCTTGAAGTGGGTGACTGTTTTTCATGTTCTTTCGCAGCTATTTGGGTCCTGTCTTTGCCGCAATCGTTCCCCTTTTGTTCTTTACGTTTTTACGAATGAACGAATCACTTGATCCGTTGGTCGTTTTGCCAAAGGGGCATTTTTACATCGTCACCTGTGTAGCCCTTCTCGGCGCCCTGTTTGCCATCTCAGTCGGTGTCGCTGGTTCACGCTTGCGCAATAGCAAAGTAAAAGTCCTGTCCCTGGCCTTTCTCTCACTCGCAGCTGCTTTTGCCGTCCATGGATTATCCACACCCAATTTTTTGCTTCATGCGACCCACTTGCCTGGAGTTGCCGCGCAAATCAGTATTTTCCTTGCTGCCTTTTGGCTATGGCTGTCTTCTTTTCCCGCCGATCATCGGTGGAGCGAAATCCTATCTCGTGGGCACCGCCTTCTGCTTCCCGTGTGGACCGTGCTTTTGCTCAGCGCGGGGATCGTCAGTATGCTGTTTCCTCATTTAGCCGATTGGATTCAAGTGGATTCTAGACCCGTCAACGTGCTGTTAACGAGCACCATCGTACTTTTCAATACGATCACCATGTATCGTTACTATCGTTCCTACAAGTATTCTCAGTTTCCCCTCCAGCTCTCCATCGTTTACAGCGCAGGTTGGCTGATCACCTCGCAGCTCATCATGCAGCTGGGCGAATCCTGGCGAGTCAGCTGGTGGATCTATCATTTTCTGCTGCTCGCGTCCATGATCGTCATGATAACAGGGCTGTACCGGCAATACGCATTGAAGCACTCCTTATCTGATGCGATACGTGCCTTGTTTACGACAGATCCGATTGAGCGGATAACGAACTGTCTTTCTCCGAGTGTGAAAGCACTGATTGTGGCTACGGAGAGCAAGGATCGTTATACGGCCGGCCATAATTTTCGCGTGGCACTTTATGCGCTTAAGCTGGCAGAAGAGCTGCGTCTAAGGCCAGAACAGCTGCGCGCCGTTGCACAAGGTACCATTATTCACGACATTGGCAAAATCCAAATTCCCGACCCCATTCTCAACAAGCCAGGAAAGCTCACCCCAGGCGAACGAGAGGTGATTGAAAAGCACACCGTTCGTGGCTATGAAATGTGCAAGAACCTCGGCTTTATGAAAGACGAGCTATCCATCATTCGCTCGCACCACGAAAAATGGGATGGCAGCGGCTACCCAGACCAGCTCCAGGGTGGACAAATCCCCTTCATGGCTCGGATCGTTGCCGTCGCCGATGTGTATGATGCCCTCACTTCCAATCGCGCTTATCGGACAGCTTGGTCCCATGAAGAGGCCATTTCCTTTTTACAGAAAAACAGCGGCACTCACTTTGATCCCAGCTGTGTAGAGGCATGGATTCAACTGTGCGACAGAGACTCCTCTGTCTATCAATACCCGGCAATGATGATTCACGAGGATTCTGCGATGGTGTCCACTGGGGAGAGCAAATTTGTGTAAGCTAGAAAGCTAGCTTCGCGTACCTCTGCCTGCACAAAAAAAGACAGCCATGCTAGGCTGTCTTTTTCGCTTTGCTTATTGCTTATGCTTGTGTCACTGCTTGATTTTGCTGCTGGTATTGAGCCAAGGCTTTGCCCAGTCGGGTAATGGCCAGCTCTGTATCTTCCTTGTTCAGCAGCGTGTAGTTCAGGCGTATGGTGTTGGATTTTGCTTCTTCCGCATAGAACGGTTTGCCTGGAACGAATGCCACTCCTTCTTTTACGCAGAGAGCCAGCAGCTTCTCGGAGTCGACATTTTCAGGCAGGTTTACCCAGAGGAACATACCACCACGTGGCTTTTCCCATGTAACGCCAGCCCATTGCTGCTTCGTCATCAGCTCGTGCATCCACTCCATGCGCTCTTTGTAAGAGGCGCGGATTTTGGCAATATGCGATTCCAGATCAAATTGGGACAATAGCTGGTGCAGCGCAATCTGGTCGATCGTACTCGATTGCAGATCCACTGCTTGCTTCGCTTTGACCATCATCTGGATCACACGCGTGTCGCCAATCGCCCATCCTGTACGCAGACCAGGGGCAACGATTTTGGAAAATGTACTGGTGTAGACTACACACGAATCAGTCGGATGCTCATCGAGTGAGAAGATGGAGCGATATGGCGCGTTTCCATCAAACTGGATTTCACCGTAAGGGTCGTCTTCCAGAATCAAAATGTCGTTTTCCTTACATTGTTTCAACAAACCGAGTCGGCGTTCCATAGACCACACTTTGCCAGTCGGGTTGGCGAAGGTCGGGATGACGTACGCCATTTTCGGACGGTACTTCGCGATTTTGGCTGCCAAGTCCTCCAAATCCATTCCTTCATCGTCTCCGTCCACCGGAATGGCGCGAATACCACGAAATTGGAACAGTTGGACCGCAGCCAAGTAAGTAGGGTTTTCTACCAGCACGACGTCGCCTTCGTCCAAATAGACTCGGCAAAGCAAGTCGACGGCCTGCTGGGAGCCGGTGGTGAGCAGCATATTGTCCACGCCAACATTCATCTGTTTCTGTTTCATGCGTTCAGCTACCCACTCACGCAGCGGAAGATAGCCGTCAGTCAAACCATATTGCAAGGCTTTTGCTCCCAAATCAAATGAACGATCAAAAGCTTCACGCATTTCTGCGATTGGAAATGAATCCTCTGCTGGTAAGCCTCCAGCGAGCGAGAGTACTTGATTGCCTTGGGTCAGCTTCAAGATTTCCCGGACAGCCGAGGAGGATAATGCTTCTACTGATTTTGAAAAGGAATACTCCATGTTCCGTTCCCCCTTGATTATACTTTGAAAAACGTCTCGGCGTTTCTCAGTAATGTGGATGCAACCGTTCGTGTTCAACGAAAACGGTCACGGTCAATTTTGTTTATACTTGTTTTATCACTGTCTACTGGCAATGTCCAATGCTCACTTACTATGAGGGGATAGGTTTTGGCTATGTCGAGCGATCGTTCGATCGGATTGCAAATACGTGGTAGATCAATTAAAAGGGCTTAAGTCCAGTGCGAACCCGAACCCAAGCCCTTTTATTTGCTCGAAAGTATGTTCATACAAAACAAGCCAATCATGCGTCACTGCTTTCACATGAATTTCTCTGAACTGCTACCAGCTGCTCAGACGAGTGTCCTGGTAAAGCCTTTGCTTTTCAGTCGAGCAAGAGTAGGCGCAGCGATTGGTCAAATCGACGAGTGTCAGCCGAATATGATGCTTCGCGCCCGTATCAATGCCGATGCGCCCCGGCTGACACCAGATCTCGCCTTCCTTTGCTCCCATCACATGCGTCGGCGTGTGCCCGAAAATGATTTTCTGCGGCAGTGTTTGCTCCGCCCCCCAGAAGTCTTTTCGGATCGTCAACAAGTCCTCTCGCGTTTGCTCGCTGATCGGGATATGAGGCCGCATGCCAGCGTGAACAAAGATATAATCTTCATCTGTCAAGTAGGTCGGCAATGTTTGCAGCCACTCCCCTATCTCCTGCCGGTAGCTGCTGCCTTTCTCATGAATGGTTTCCAAATACCACATCTCCAGATTGCCGATGATGGCTTTTGCCCCTTGCTGGACTCTTTCGCGGATGTAATCGAGTGATTTCCATGTCCTTGGATCTTTGTCGATGTAATCCCCTACGAAAAAAAGCTTGTCAGTCTGCGGTTGATAGCCGGCTTTCTGCAGGAGCAGCTTCACTCCTTCCACATGACCATGGATGTCTGAGATAGCCAAGATGCGTGACATAGCGATCTACCTTTCGTCTATTTGCGGATAGAGATACGCTGCTGACCTAGGAAGCAGCAGCCACCCTTTCTTACCTGATTCTATGCACCTGGAATGAAAATAGGTAACTTGCTGCTCATCCTGCGTCTGGGCAAGGATTCGCCATCGGCTGCCCTCGAAGGTACTGTGGACGACACGAGCCGCCAGCTGGCTGCATATGCCATCCCCCATTTCCCCATCCGTTTTTCTCGCCCAAGCTGCGGCAGTCCATGGCTCCTCCTGCCAGAGCAGATCTTCTGGGCGGCAGAGCAAATGAACGACGGATTCAGACTGAAGCACATGCTGGCCTGGGATGATACCCGTCAACACGGATTCTCCGATGCGAGCAGCCGGCTGATGCTCATGAAAGACAAATTTGCCTGTCAGCTGATTCCCAGCTCCGAGTAGCGCCGCTGCCGACTGGGTAGCCGGGTAAGAGTAGCAGGAGGCTGCATCAGCGATCTGGTCGATGGCACCCGAGCGCATGATAATCAGGCGGTCCGCCATCGCAAAAGCTTCATCCGGGTCATGGGTGACGTGAAAGACCGTCGTTCCGAGCCGGCGAAACAAATACGCCATCTCCGTGCGCATCGCGATTCGCAGCCGCATATCCAGGTTGGACAGCGGTTCATCTAGAAGCAACAGGTCCGGCTCCGTCGCCAAAGCCCTTGCGATGGCAACACGCTGCTGCTGTCCTCCCGACAGCTGTGGCGGCAAGCGGTGCTCGAGACCCTGCAGTCGTAAAAGCGCCATCAATTCCTCGATTTTTTTGCGAATGTCCACTGCCGCCATTTTTTTGCGCGTAAGCCCATACGCGATATTGTCAAATACGTTCATATGCGGCCACAGAGCATAATCCTGAAAGACCATATTGATGTTGCGCTTCTCCGGCGGCACGAGACTTTTGGCAGTCGCCACCGTCTTTCCACGCAGCACGATTTCACCTGCATCCGGCTGCTGTAGACCCGCTATGATTTGCAGCAAAGTCGATTTTCCGCAGCCCGATGGACCCAAAACACTGATGATTTCTCCCGGCGCCACGGAAAACTGGATGTCGCGCAGGGCGTCATGCTTGCCAAAGCTTTTTTGCACGCCGCGAACCTCTAGTAGTGGAGTCATGAGATCTCCCTCCCCGATGTCATATTCTTCGGCTTGAACAACCATTCCATCACCACGATGATGACGACGACGATCCCGCCGCCAGTCAGCGTTGCAGCAGCCGCATACGCGAATTTCAGGTCCTCGAACGCTTTATTGATAAAGACAGGCAACGTCATAAAATCCGGTGGATACAGAATCGACGTGGACGCCAGATCAAAGACACTGCTGCCAAAAGCAGCCAAACCAGCTGAAACCAGCGACCCTCTGATCAGTGGCAGGAGAATTCCCTGTATCCTTTGACCAAAGCTCGCGCCTTGCATCTGCGCGGCGTTTAGCAGCTGACCCGGCACTTTTGCCATCGCCCCTACAATAATTCGCGTGATGATCGGAATGGCACCAGCCACACTTGCCAGCACCAGGATCCACGGTGTTCCGTACAAAAGCAGGCCAAGTGGCTCCAGCCATTTTTGGTTCCAGACGAAGATATAGCCAATCCCCAATACGACCCCAGGTACTGCCAAGGACACCAAAGACATCACATCTACCATCCTGCGATACGTAAAGCTCGAGTACGTCAGCACATACGCCACCAAAAACCCAATGACGAGGCCAACAATTCCGGCGGTTGCGGCAATGCTCAGCGAATGAAGCAACCCGTCCAGCAGCGCACCGGCATTTTCAAGCAACGCCGCATAATGACGCATCGTCAAACTCGTAAAGCTGGCAGCGCCGGATGTATCGGAAACGGACATAAAGGCATTTGTGCCAAAAGGAATTCCGATGACAACCAGCAAAAAACACACATTGAGGATCGTCAGCAGAACTCCTCCTCGCACCGGCTTCTGTGGCTTTCTGCGAATCGCCCGCGACGAGAGAAAATCAAATCGCGATTTGCGCATGACAAAGAACTGCACAGTCATCGCCAAAACGATGAACAAAACCAAGTAGAAGGACAGGATCCCTGCCATATCAAAACGAATCGGTGACGTATACAGAGCCGAATAGATGGAATAAGGCAGCGTTGGAAAGCGAAAGACCGTCGCGATGGAGGCCGGCAAGCCGAAATCCCCGATGGTATCCATGAAAACCAGCATCGCCCCCGAACAAATCGCTGGCAGCAGCAGTGGAAATTCGATCGTTCGCCACGCTGTCCAGGCAGAGCTGCCGCATAGGCGGGCCGCCTCCCCCAATCGATCCACCTTCCATTCCAGAGCGCTTGCGATCGCCAGGTAGGCAAGCGGAAATTTACTCAGAGCCATGACCAGTACCAGCCCGCTCGGTTGAAAGATGAACCCGCTAACCCAGTGCCAGCCCAGCCAATTGCTGGCGAGCCCGTCAGCAGCAGCGAACATCACCCAGCCTTGCGCGAGAATAAAGGAAGGAGTAATGATCAAAATCCACACGGCAAAGTCCAAGAGCCGTGCCGTTTGGAAATCCCATCTGGAGCGTACGACAGCTAATAATCCTCCCAGCAGCGTCGCAAAGATCGTCGTGCCTATCCCCAGGAACAGCGAGTTTTTCATCGATGCCAGCCATAGCGGTCTATGGAAAACCTCCAGCAGCAAGGACAGATCGCCTACATTCCACTGGCCAAAGAAAACGCCAGGCAGCAAGACCTGAATGATAACGGCGGCGAGGGGCAGCAAAATGAGTAAAAAGAGGAGGGCCAGCACGAGCCAGCCCGTCCGATTCCCATATGATCCGAACATCCTCATCGATTACTTCACCGCTTTGTCTGCAAACCACTGCTTGATTTCCGCTTCGTGCTCGGCTGCCCACTCTGGATCGGCTACAACGAGCTTCGCCTCAGCGGCACGATCACTTTTCGGCTTTACGCCTTTTGCAGACGGTTCAAAGTAGCTCTCTTCTCCCTTGTCGATCAGTTCCTGCTGCACCTTTGGATCGAGGATGAACTCGACAAACGCTTTTGCGGCTTCCACGTTTTTCGTGTCCTTCTGAATCCCTGCTACGCGAACGGAAGCAGGTGCTCCCTCTTGCGGCCATACGATCTCGACTTGCGCTTTGTCGTTTTTCATGCCGTACGCATTGCTCTCCTGAAGGGCCGCGGCCTTGATTTCCCCACCTGTCAAAGCTTTTGCCACATTGGGATTCTTCGGATAGACATGGGTGCCGTTCTTCAGGATTTGGTCGAAGTACGCTTTTCCTCCCTCCATCCCACGCTGTTCAAAGAACCAGGCGACAAAGGGATATGCAGGTGCTGCTACCGCAGGGTCAGCCATGCCGAGCAGATTGGCAAACTCCGGCTTCACCAGGTCATCCCACGATTTGGGCGCTTTGTCCGCTGAAACCGCTTTGGTGTTGTAGATCAAGACGGAAGCTGCATGAGCGCCTGTCGGGTAATACGTTTTATTGGCCGGGATCATTTTTTGATAAGCATCGGTCAAATTATCCGCATTTTTCGGCGTCCAGCCTTCGAGCAGCTGACCGTTTTTGCCTAGCTGATGGATCGATGGCATTGCGTCCATCCACACCACATCCCAATGCGGGTTCCCTTTCTCCGCCTCAATCCTGGACATGATTTCGGCACCGTTCCCCGCTACGACTTTCAGCTTGTAGCCTGTTTCCTTTTCAAACATGGGAGCAATGATTTCATCAAAGTCATTTAAGTAAACGACCAGTGGCTCACTGGATTTGCTGTCCGCGCTGCTAGCAGGCTCACTTGCAGCTGGCTTGCTGGCTGCCTCTGTTTGATTGCTCGTCGCAGTCGCTGACGAACCGGATGCACCGGAAGCATTTTGTCCTGACGGGCTTTGCCCACATCCTGCAAAAACCAGCGTTGTTGAGACAAGCAGAGTGAATAGTGCGAGTTTGTTGCCCATTGTTTTACGAATCATCAAGGATAGCCTCCCACGTCATTTTCTTCTCACCAACCACTCTACGGCATTTATGTAAGAGGAAAGTAAACGGGATGCTAAGGTTGTGTTAAATAGACTCTATGTTTATTGATACCTCCATAGAGACTGTCTATACTGGCTGTGGAGGGATGGCCGTGAACATTCAGCAATTGCGCGTATTTGCCGTCGCAGCCCAGTGCCGGACGCTAACAGAAGTAGCCGAGGAGTTAAGGGTCAAGCAGCCGACCATCAGCTTTCATTTGAAAAAGCTTGAGACCGATTTGGGGGTCGAGCTGTTCTACAAGCAGCCTAGGCAGCTGCGCCTCACCGAAGCAGGGATGGCCATGCTGCCCTATGCACGGAGAATTACGACCTTACTGGATGAGGCAGAGCAGCTGGTGCAGGAGTATCGGGAAGGAGGCAGAGGGACGCTGAAAATCGGCGCGAGCTACACGCCAGCCACCTATTTCTTGCCTCCGTTTTTAGCAGACTTTCAAGCGATCTATCCAAACGTACTGCCCATGCTGACCGTGAAAAAGGCAAAAGCCATCATGGAGCTCTTGCTCGACTTTGAAATTGACGTCGCCATCGTCTCGCTGCCAGAGGGTCAGAAAGAAGGTCTGCATGTCATCCCCTTGATTGCCGACGAGCTGCGATTGGTGATGTCTCCCTCGCATCCGCTTGCCGCTAAAGAAGAGATCGCTCTGAGTGATTTGCGCAATGAACCCTTTCTCGTGCATGAGTACGGCTCCACTTCCAGAGAGCTGGCGGAGCTGTGGGCAGAAGAAAACCGGTTTCGCTGGAAAATTCGCATGGAGCTCGGTGCGATCGAGACGATCAAGGAATCGGTCAAGCACAACATGGGCATCAGCATTTTGCCTCAACGAAGTGTCATCCGCGAAAGCCAGCTGAAAGAACTGATCGTTCACGAGCTGCCGGGGTATGTCAATCGCCGCCATATCTGCCTCGTGTACCGCCAGGACGACATTATGGCGCAGCAGGTACGGACCTTTATTGATTTCATCCAGCGCAATGGAAAAGGAATCCAGCCATAAGGAAACCTCTATCGAGGCCTGTTCAAGGTGAAGCGACCGCGTTTTAGCGGTAAGTTTTACCGAAGGAATGCCAGAAGCGGACGCTGAGGCACTTCGCCATGCGCTCCGGAATTCATAAACGTAAACGCTTATAAATTCCTATACGTTAAGAAAACCTCTATCGAGGCCATCTCATGGAGGAGCGACCGCGATTTATCGGAAGGTTATTCATGCTGAATCAGGTAGATGGCTCACGTCTTTTATACTTTCTGATTCAGTAATAAAAACCTCTTTCCCTATGAGGAAAGAGGCTGGAAATTTATTGTATGTAGCTGTCTTAAGCGATGCGAACTACTTTTGACTTTTCCGCTTGTGGCAGGAAAGACAAGTCTACTTGCGCGTGAGCTTCTTCCAAGCCAACGTCTTGCGCGAGCAGCAGCGCTTCTTCCTGGAACGTCAAGGTACAGCTTCCTTCGTTCAATTCACATAGCCGTTTCAAACGCTTCATGCGATCAGCCTTTTTCTCCGCTCGCATGCAGTCATTGCGCAATTCACAGACGTTTACGTGGCGTGCATCCGCGATCATGCTCACATCGTCTACATGGACGATCAGCCGCTGTCCTTCTTCTGTAACAAAACCGATCGAGCAAAAATGCGCACCTGACATTTCCAAGCGAGTGAGAACGGCATTGCTATATACTTCTCCCGTACGCAGACGGATTGAGCTTGCTTCAATGGCCCCGCCTATTTTACGCTCGTTGGCGATCACCGTATACATATCCGTGTAACCGTTAATCTGATAGCGCATAGTACCCTCCTGCTTTGCCAATTGTTGTCGTTGAGACTAATTATCATTAACACTATTCATCGTATAATGAAAATCATTATCTGTCAATGCTGAGAATGATTTTTATTGAGAATGACAAACTCTTTTTTAAAATGCCCACTCTCATCCACCTTATTCTTCCTCCCTTCGGCAAGCGATGGGCATATGCCCGAAATTACTCCAACGAAAAAAAGACCGTCATCTCTGAGCTGCTCTTCCTCAGGGATAACGGTCTTTCTCGCTTTTCACTTAGGCTTTGGCAAAAATACCGAGCTGTTCAATTCGACGTACAGCCTCTGCCAATCGAGCTTCATCCGATAGAAGTGCAGCGCGAACGTAGCCTTCGCCGGTCGGTCCGAAGCCATTTCCTGGCGCCACGACGACATGGGCTTTTTCCAGCAGCAAATCGGAGAACTCTACGGAAGTAAAGCCACTCGGTACCGGCAGCCAAGCAAAGAACGAGCCTTGCGAAGGCTGAGCTTGCCACCCGATGCGGTGCAGATTGGAGAACAGCGCGTTGCGGCGGCCCTCATAAACCGCTACGAGATCGCGCACGCATTGCTGCGACTCTGTCATCGCTTTGGCAGCGGCCATCTGCACAGCACCGAACAAACTGACGAAATAATGGTCCTGAATCAGATTGATCAAGCGGACGAGCTCACGGTTTCCGACCATCGCACCGACGCGCCAGCCTGCCATGTTGTAGGTTTTGGACAGCGTATAAAACTCCACGCCAACTTCCTTAGCACCCGGTACTTGCATGAAGCTCACCGGCTTTTTCCCGTCGTAGCTGATCGCGCCGTACGCGAAGTCGTGACATACGACGATCTCGTTTTTGCGGGCAAAACGAATCGTCTCTTCGTAAAACTCAAACGGAGCGTTTACCGCTGTCGGGTTGTTTGGGTAGTTGAGGAACATCAGCTTCGCGCGATCCAAATCCTCCTGAGAAATCTGGCCGTAATCAGGCAAGAACTGATTTTCAGCGCGCAGTGGCATCATGACCATGCGTCCATCTACCACCGCCACGCCAGACCAGTAGTCCGGGTAGCCTGGATCCGGCACCAGAGCCACGTCTCCTTTGTTCATCAAGACCTGACAGATCTCTACCAGTCCTGTTTTGCTGCCGAACAAAATGGCTACTTCTTCTTCGGGATCGAGGTCAACATCGAACTCTTGTTTATACCAGTGAGCGACAGCCTGCTTCAGCTCGAGGCGACCGCTGAATGGCGGATATTTATGATGCAGCGGGAGTGCAGCGGCTGCTTGCAGCTCTTCTACGATATGGGCTGGTGTCGGCAAATCAGGATTGCCCTGGCCGAGATTGATGACATCATGTCCTGCAGCGATCACTTTGTTTACTTTCGCTACGAGTGTGGCAAAAAACTGTGTCGGCAGCCGATCGATCATGTCGGAGGGTTGGATACGCATCTGTCTTCATTTTCCTTTCTGTCGGGTAATGCTGGGAATGCAAAAAATCCCTTTTTCCTCACAGAAAAAGGGATAGATCAGCTTCGTCACGTCCTTATCTGTCAGGAATTCTCCTGCTGGAATTGGCACAGCATCTACTTCCCACTATGGGTGAGCAGATCCGCTGCCGGGCTTCATAGGGCCAGTCCCTCCACCTCTCTACATAAGTAAAGCACACGGAATATAATGTTTTGAATCTTCTTCATACTACTTGAGCACTACCGGTGTGTCAAGATCCTTGCTGAATTTGCACGGTCGCTCCGTCCTTGAGCAGCGTCTGTCCCCGCACTACGATCTGCTCTCCTTCTTTCACACCCGCGAGAATCTCGACGGCATCACTTGTCTCGACTCCCGTTTTGACCTCTACTTTTTTCGCAGTCAACTGGTCCAGCAGGTACACGTATTGTTTCCCGTTTTCCTCAAACACAGCCTTTCGCGAGATGACCAAGGACTGCGCAGATTGCTGCTGACCGAATTGGATGTTGACCACCATATCCGCTTTCAGTCGGTCATCCCGATTGGCGAGGGAGATCTCCACAGGGTAAGCCCGCAAATCCGGATTCATGACAGGGCTGATTGCCGTTACCGTCCCTTGCAAGCTTTGCCCGGTTGCCGTGAGCGAGACGTGGACGAGGTCCCCTGCCTTGACGGTCGCCATGTCTTTTTCCGATAGATTGGTCTTCGCGATCAAAGGATCTGTATCCACGATCGTCACGACAGCAGATTGAGGCGAGGCCATCTCTCCTGCAGAGCCGTGCACCTCCGAAATCGTCCCCGAAATAGGGGCGGCAATAACGGCATTTCCCAGCTGCTGACGCGCGTTTTCCAAGGCGACCCGCGCTTGCTCTACGGATGCCTCCGTGACTGCCACACCTGTTTTTTGTTTCGCGGTCGCGAGCGTCTGCTTGGCGGTATCATACGCGCTCTGTTCGTTCACCAAGACGGCTTTGACTTGTTCCAGCTGCTGGGCAGATACCGCCCCCTGATTGAACAGAGCAGAGATCCGCTCAAAGTCTCGTTTTGCATCGCTTACTGCCTGCTGCGCCGAAACGAGACCGCTTTGGGCTTGCTGCAGACTTTGCGTCGTGTTGGTCTTGCTTTGCTGCAAGGATGCCGCCGCCAGCTCATAGCTCGCCTGCGCTTCCTTCACCGCGTTTGCTAGATCCGTCTGATCCATCGTGAACAAGACAGCTCCTTTTTGTACCTGCTGCCCCAGCTTTACATGGACCATGCTGATTTTTCCACTCGCTTTTGGCGTGACTTCGACTGTCTCGCTCGGTGCCAGCTTTCCGGTTACCCCTGCGCTTGCTCCTACACTCCCTCGCTTGACGGTGTCGATCTGGACAGGGACGACCTTGGCCTCTTCCTGCTGAGGTGTCACCTGTGCCTCTTGGCTGCTACAGCCTCCGATGGCTACCGCAAAAGCCAGCAGCAGGCCGATTGTTGCCCCGCTTCTTTTCATTTTCTATCCTCCCTCTAGCAGGCGAGCCACCTCGTGTCCGCCTGCTTCTCCCGCATCATACTTCGGTACGAAGCTCGCTGCCTTTGGCTTTCTTCTGTTTACGCTTGCGATTTTTCAGCTTCCTGCCCAGGTCGTCAAACCAGGTATAGATTACCGGGATGAGTACCAGCGTGATCATGGTCGAGAAAGAAAGGCCATAGATCACCACAATCGCCATCGGTGCCTGCGATTCGTTGCCCTCGCCTCCGCCAAAAGCGAGTGGAGTAATCGCCAGAATCGTGGCAAGCGTGGTCATTAAAATGGGACGCAGCCGCAGGGGTCCTGCAGCGAGTATCGCATCGTTGCGCTCCACGCCTTTTTTTCGCAGCTGATTCACGTAATCAATGAGCACGATGGCGTTGTTGACGACGATTCCGATCAGGAGAATGTAGCCGATGAGCGCAGGTACGCTGAGCGGCTTACCGGTCACGAGCAGCCCGACTACGACACCGATGAAGGTCGGTGGAATCGAAAACATGATGATAAACGGTGTGAACAGCGATTCAAACTGGCTGGCCATAACCATGTAAACGAGGGCGATGGACAGGATGATCGCAAGTCCGAGACTGCCAAACGACTCCATCATTTCCTTGCTCTGCCCGCCAAACTCGATGCTGTAGCCATCCGGCAGAGTCAACGCATTCAGACGGGCTTGAATATCCGAGGAAACGGAGTTCAAATCACGCCCGACGAATTCTCCGGAGATTTTCACTTCACGTGTCTGGTTGGAGCGGGCAATCACCTGGGGCACTTCCTGGTTGACGATATCTGCGACAGAGGATAACGCGATCTGCGCCCCTCCTGATGTCGGGATGCGAAGCTGCTGCAGATAAGTGATGTCGTCCTGGTATTTACGCGGCATCATGACGCGGATATCGATCTGATCATCGCCTGTCTGAAATGTCGTGACGGTCATTCCATCAAAAGCAGTACGCACATTGGACAGCACCTGACTGGTCGTCAGTCCGTACAAGCCTGCCCGCGAGGCATTGACGATCACTTGCAGCTCCTGGCTCTTTTCTTCCATAGAGGAAACAATATTGCGTGTCCCTTCCACCTGCTTCATTTCCCCCGCGACAATTGCACTGATGTCTTCCAAAACAGCGAGATCGTCCCCGCGAACTGTCACTTCCAGCGGAGCCGTGACGGGTCCCCCTGACTGATCCAGCTCCTTTACCTCGATTTCAGGTCCAGAAATGTCGGAGAGCTGTTTGCGCAAAAGCTCCACGACCTGCTCCGTCGTGACAGTACGCTGCTCCTTGGGTACCAGTGACACCTGCAGCTGCGCCCGGTTGCTGGTGGACGTTGCGATAATGGAAGGCCCGCCGGACGACCCGATGGAGGTATACAGTTGATCGAGCTCGGGCAGCTGTTTGATTCGGCCTTCTACTTCCTGCACGACCTTTTCCGTCTCCTTTAGCAGCGTCCCATTTGGCATTTTGATGGAAACAGAGATTTTCCCCTGTTCGAGCTTGGGAATGAATTCCGCTCCGACGGCTCCTGAAAGGAACACGGCACCAACAAACAGCGCAATCGTGGCGGCCAATACTGTTTTCCGATGCGTAATAGCCCAACCGAGAAACCGTCCATACCGGCGAGCGAGCTTGGAGAAACCGATATGGAACCAAATCAGTGGATTGATGCCCCGATATTTCGCTCGCTCCTGCTCATCCATATGCGGAGTCTTTTTCAGCCAGCGGGCGCTCAGCATCGGAACCAGCGTCAGGGAGGCAAGCAAAGCTGCGATATGCGAGTACACAACCGTCAGGGCAAGCGGGCCAAACAGCTCCGAGGCGAGCCCTTCTACAAAAACGATGGGAGCAAAAACAGAGATTTGAGCGAGGGCAGATGCCATGACGGCGGTCCCGACTTCCTTGGAGCCGAGTCGTGCCGCTTCCATCATGCTTTTGCCTTGCTCGCGATAACGAAAAATGTTTTCGAGGATTACGACCGCAAAGTCAACGAGAGAGCCGAGTCCGAGCGTCAAGCCCGACAGCGAAATGAGGTTGATCGTCTGACCGGTAAAATACATCAGACAGAATGTGGCGATTACGGAGATGGGCAAAACGATCGCAATGATAATCATCGATCGGAAGCTGCCGAGGAACAGGAGCAAGACGAGGATGGAAAACAGACCGCCGATCAGCGCATGCTCGCCAACGGTGTAGATGGAATCCTTGATAAATTGGGACGAATCGAGAATCATCGAGATTTTGACGTTTTTGGGCAAGACGTTTTCCAGCTGCTGGAGCTCAGCTTTTACTTCATCTGCCACTTCAATGGTGTTTCCCCCAGATGCCTTGGTAACACTCAAGCCTACACTCGTCTGGCCGTCCAAGTACGTTTTTTGGGTGATTTCCTTGTATGTATCCGAAATGGTCGCAAGGTGCTTCAGAGCGATGGTTCCACCGGGCAGCCGGATGGGCGTTTCACCGATCTCCTGGACATTGCTGTACTCTCCATCGACCCGGATCGCCAGCTTCGTGTCTCCTTCCCGTATACTGCCAGAGGTACCAGAGAGGTTCGTCGCTTGCAAGGCTTGCTGCACCTGCTCGATTCCGATCCCGTAAGCCGCGATGCGGTCCGGATCAAGCACGACTTCGATGACCTGGTCTTCTCCGCCAGATACACCTACTGAGGCAATCCCGTCGATGCGCTCCAATCTCGGCTTGATGACATCCTCGGCCAAGGTCTTGAGCTTTGCGATGTCGCTCTCCCCGGTGACAGACAACGTCATGATCGGCTCGCTATTCGGATCGATCTTGATAATTCGCGGGGCGTTTGCGTTGTCAGGCAGTCTGCCGCGCACCTGATCTACTTTGTCCCTCATGTTCAAGGTCGCCTGGTCCATGTCGGTTCCCCAATTGAACTGCAGGATAACCTGAGAAGCTCCTTCTGCCGAGTTGGACATGATCTTGTCGACGTTGGCGACGGTTCCGAGTCCTTCCTCGATCGGCTTTGTCACCAGCTTTTCCACCTCGGCGGGTGTACTGCCTTCTACTGTCGTGACAACGACCGCTACCGGCAAGTTCAATTCCGGGTATAGCTCGACAGCCAGCTTGGGCAGGGAAACAAAGCCAAAGATGAGCAAGGCTAGCGCCATCATAAAAATAGTGACGGGGCGTTGAATGGAAAAACGTGACAGATTCATCTCGCATCACTCCCTCCCTTTTTCGGAAACGATTGTTGCCGCACTTCGAGATGCCTGGTCAAAAGCGCCAAGGACTCACTGGCCCTCTCCACTTCAGACGCCTCCATCGATGAGAAAAGCTCGGGGAAGTACTCGCCTCGCATGAACGGAATCCGGTTCTGGATCGCCTCGACGGAACCGACCAGCTCGACCCACACCATCCGTCTGTCCTGATGGTCGCGGGTACGTTCCACAAAACCATTCCGCTCCAAACGGTCGACGATTCCGGATACAGTGCTGTAGGAAAGGTCAATCATCCGGCTGATCTCCCCGATCGTCCTTCTGCCCTGCATGACTGGCCCCAGCACAAACATCTGCGGTACGGTCATCCCGCATGCAGCAAGCTCCTGCGCAATCACATCCAGATAGACCTTGTTGAGCTTTGTTAGACGCATTGCCATCCGCTTCTTATCGTCCATAGCAAGCACCCCACACTATTTCGCTTTACGAAATGATTATGTCACGCTTCAATATTTCGCATCAAGAAATATTCACTTTGAAAAGCGAAGCAAGTTTCGACACCAAAAATGGTTAACAAAAAAGCAGGCTACCTCTTCCCTGTAGCCTGCTTCCCCACTAAACTTCCACGGTCATTTTCGTTTTCGGCTTCACCTTCCTGCCCGTCAAAAACACCCCGCCGACAATGAAGAGCATCCCGACAAGCAGATTCCACGTAATCTGTTCACCTAGCAGTGAATAGCCCCAGATAAACGCTGTGATCGGCACGAGGTACGTTACGAGTGACGCAATTTCTGGACCGCCTTTTTGCACCAGGTAGTAAAAGAGGATATACGCTACGCCAGAGCCAAACACGCCAAGCCCCAGCAAGGCCGCGACTGTCCCCCCCGAGCTAAACGCGGAGATAGGTAGCGACTCCGTTGCCAGCGAGACTCCACCTGCTCCGATCATCGAGGTGAGCAGTGTCCCGAACGTAATCTGGTACATCGATAGATTGCCGGGCAAACGCTTCGACAGCTGTCCTCCAAATGCGTAGCAGCAAGTAGCCGCGAGCATGCAAAGAAAACCGATCACATCCACGGACACCAAGGAAACCGGATTGACATCGAGCAAGACAATAATGCCACAAAAGGCGATGAGCATGCCGATCCAATGCATGCGATTGGATGCAAACTTGAAAAAGAGGATGCCTACCGCCAAGGTCCATATTGGAGTCGCCGCATTTAGCACCGGTGCCATCGTGCTCGTCAAACGAGTTTCACTGAAGGCAATCAGCGACCACGGGATCGCCGTATTGACCAAGGCCATGATGATCATCGGCCCCCAGGCAATTTGTTTGAAACCGATTGGCTTTTTCAAACACACCATGATCAAGATAATCGTCACCAGGCCGAGAGCAGAACGCAGGAAAGCAATCGTCGCGGGACCGAAATCATGCAGCAGGATCTTCATAAAGTAGAACGAACCACCCCAGATGAGACTGAGGATCGAGAGTACCAGAAATAACGACCGAGACAAGTGGATCCCTTCCTTCTGTTATTTAGGCTCTCGCTTTGCGCTCCTGCCTGTATTCTAACAAGCTATTGATTCTCCCGCTATCGAAGTATGCCTGTTACCAACAAACGAAAAGAAAGACGCACGAGGCGCCCTCCTTTATTTTTCTATGGTTGTCGCAACCATGCTGCGCTTGCTGCGTTTTTGAAACGAGCTGTGCAGAACAAAGAAAGCGACAGACATCAGTGAGAGTCCGGCCATAATGTAGAGCAAGCCCTGTGCCTCAAACGTCTGGAAAATGAAAGCCCCGAGCAGCGGTCCCAGCATCCGGCCAGCAGAGCCGGTACCCGATACCAGCCCCTGGATGAAGCCCTCCTGCCCTTCCGGTGTAAACTCGGCAGCCACGGTCGGAACAGCCGGCCAAACGAGCATTTCCCCAATCGTCATGACAAACATGGCGACGAAGAAGCCTGCATACGCCGTCGTTTGGGACAAAATCAGCATCGACAAGGCGAAAACGTAGGTTCCCAGCAGCATCTGTGCCTTGAGCGTCTTGGCAAAATGCCTGATAACCCATGAGATAAGCGGCTGTCCAAACAAAATCAAAGCTCCGTTAAGCGTCCACAGCAGGCTGTACTGTCGCAAGGTAATCCCCAGTGACTGCATGTAGGTAGAGAGTACCGTCGTCCACTGCACATACACGATCCAGCTGATCAAAAGCCCGGCGCATAACAGGATCAACGCGCCCCACACTACTTTTTTCGGGGAGGTGGAGATCTCCGCCTTCTGTTCGCTCTCTTTCATTACAGCAGAAGTAGCTGCTTGCTCAGCTGCTCCTGTCTGCCCCTCCGCGATCGCTTTCAAATGACGAGGTAAAATAAAGACAAACATGGCAAAAACAACGATTTGAGCGATAGCGTTTCCGAAGAAGGTCCAAGCAAACGACACGCTTGCCAAAACTCCTCCTAGGGCGGAACCAGCTGCGACGCCTGCATTGAGGGCAACGTAAATCATGTTGATGGCTTTTCGCCCCCCCTGCGGCCACATGACAACGGCCAGCGCATTCATCACAGGGGACAAGGTTCCGTAAAACAATCCGTTCAGAAGCAAAAGAATCGTATAGATGGTGAAATCAGTCGTGAAACCGAGACAGACCGATATGACGATGATCCCGATGGAGGACAGGATGATCGTCTTCATCTTCCCCCAGCGGTCAAAGAGCATACCGCCAGCCAGACTCCCCACCAAAAATGCCCCCTGGTTCAGCATCAGCAAAAAGCCGGCTACGGTCAGCGGCTTTCCTAAATAATCGTGTATATAGATGGTGACCAGAGGCCAGATACAAGCCATACCTGTAGAAAAAATGATGGCAGCTACCGCCAGAAGACGGATGCTGCTCGGATAGGAATTCCAAGTCTGTCTCATTTGTTAGTTCTCTCCCCGCCGGAAGTCCCCACTTTTGCCACCTGTTTTTAAAAGAAGGCTGGTCGGTCCGATGACCATGCCCTTGTCCATCGCCTTACACATGTCGTACACAGTCAGGGCAGCCGCACTTACTGCGGTCAAAGCTTCCATCTCCACCCCGGTTTTTCCGGTCGTTTTGACAGACGCTTCCATCTCGATGGTCTGGTCATCTGTAAACGTGAAGCGAATATCGATCCCAGTCAGCGGCAGCGGGTGGCACATCGGAATGATATCCCATGTTTTTTTGGCTGCCATGACGCCCGCCACCTGAGCCACAGCCAATACATCCCCCTTTTCTACACGCCCCTCGCGGATACGCGCCAATGTTTCCGGCTTCATCGTTATTTTGCTTTGCGCTACCGCTTCCCGTTTGGTGATATTTTTTTCCGAAACATCTACCATGCGGGCACGATTTTGCTCATTAAAATGAGTCAGCTGATCGCTCATATTCTTCCTCCAAAAATAAGCGAAAATCAGAACTTCTCCCGATTTTCGCCCCATTCGCTCAAAATACCTCTTACTCCTCTACCTTACTCTGGCTTCCGAATAAAAGCAATCACTATGTAAAGGGATACAAGGTCTAAATCTTTACCAACCGGAAAGCTCCGAGAGCAGAACGCCTTTTCTGGTGACAGGGCTATTCCTGCTAGTCTGAAAACCTTGCTTAGTTCGTATTTGCTGATCGTGAAAGGAAAAGGAAAAAATCCGCTCAAAGTCGGCTTGTAGGGCGAAATAGACAACCCCTTCTTCGGGAACGCATATGAGGGATAGCTGTGTGGGGAAATCTCCTCGCAGCTGTGCGGTCTCCTGCAAGACCGAGAAACCGTCTTCTACCCCAACTCTCCCTTGTGCCGACGCGAGCCGCTCGTTCGCTAGATGAAAACGCTCCACTCCATAAGAGCCGTCCGCTGCTCCCCCGCTGTCCTTTGCATCCATTAAAGAGAAGTTGGTTTGCACGACGAATTTTACATCCTCCGAATCGAGCTGAAGCGGCTTTCTCCCTGGCTCGACGATGCAGGCACGACTTTGCCCGTTTGCGATCAAGCTATGGACGCTGTGCCCTGGAACATTCACGATGGCATGGTCGCTTGCGAAAGCAGGTACATCCTCTAGGGCGAGCTTCTCACTTAGCACATCGTCAAAAAGCTTCATTATATGGACGCAATTCTTTCCGCGACGGTAAGCCCCTGCCGCGTTTTCTTCGACCATGTGCAAATTCATGAAAGTCCCGCTCTTGTTGATGCCCAATGCAGGAAAAAACGCGTCTTTCTCCTGCTGCATGACGAGAAGCTGACTGTCCTTTTGATAAACCAGTTTGATAGCCCGATCGGAAATGTCGAAATTCATCCCGATCAACGTGCGATCACCGTAGCTGACAAAGCTCGTACACATTTCTTCCCCAACCCTTCCCTAATTGTGTCTCCTCTCTTACCACTATAGCAAGCTGGAAATTATTTTCAATCATTCCGAAATCTACCCATCCGAAAATTCAGGCAAGTATATTCCCGAACCCCTCCGAAGATTGGCATCTTGTCCGTATTGTGATATCGTCAAGCCATAAAGAGTCTTTTATTTACTAACGGGAAATGAGGAATCGCCTTGATGACTGTTACGATCTTGCTGTTTGCCGGCCTTGCCGAGCGAGCCAACGAACGTGAAATCCAAATAACCCTTCCTGATCAAGCTACTGTTCGCGATCTACTGGATGCTGTCGCCACCCAGCATGCTGCACTCGCGCCGCTGCTTGTCAGTTGCTTTGTATCGGTCAACCAAGAATACGCTGCACCTGACAGAGTTCTTTTGCAAGAGGATGAAATTGCGCTGCTTCCTCCAGTAAGCGGCGGAGAAGACCCTCGCTTTGCGATTACCGAAGAGCCACTCTCTGCGGACAAGCTCGTGCAGCTCGTCAGCAATCCGCATGCCGGCGCCATCCTTACCTTTGTTGGCACAGTTCGTGAATTCACGAAAGGTCAGCGCACCGTGTACCTCTCCTATGAAGCATACGCACCGATGGCCGTCAAAAAAATGAAGCAGGTCGCAGCAGAAATCGAGGAACGCTGGCCCGGCACGCAAGTCGCGATGCAGCACCGCGTCGGAAATCTGCAGGTGGAGGAGATCGCCGTTGTCGTAGCGGTCGCCACTGCGCATCGCAACGAATCCTTTGAGGCTGGACGCTATGCCATCGAGCGCCTGAAGCAAATTGTTCCCATCTGGAAAAAGGAAATGTGGGAAGACGGCAGCGAGTGGAAAGGGCACCAGCAAGGTCCCTGGGATCCGATCTCGAAGTACGAAGAAGGGGGACAATAAGAACGTGGATACACGCTATTCCCGCCAGATCCTGTTTGCTCCGATCGGGCGCAGCGGACAGGATCAGCTCAGCCAAAGCCGCGTCGCCATCGTCGGGATGGGCGCACTTGGCACGGTGCTTTCCAATCACATGGTTCGCGCCGGAGTAGGCTTCGTCCGGCTCATTGACCGCGACTTTGTGGAGCCGAGCAATTTGCAGCGTCAAATGCTGTACGACGAATCCGATGCAGCTGAGCATTTGCCAAAAGCGATTGCTGCCCACGCCAAGCTGACACGCATCAACTCGGGAGTGACGATCGAGCCTGTCGTCGCCGATCTGACTGCCTACAATGCCGAGGAGCTGCTCGCAGATGTCGATCTCGTGCTTGATGCGACGGACAATTTTCAGGTTCGCTACCTCGTAAACGATGTGTGTGTAAAGCACAGCATACCTTGGGTGTACGGCGGAGCTGTTAGTGCGACAGGTACCTTTACCGCGATTCGTCCCGGTGAGACCCCTTGTCTGCGCTGCCTGTTTCCAGAAGCACCGAACCCTGGCGAAATGGCGACCTGCGATACGGCAGGCGTCATCGGTCCGATCATTCACATCGTCGCTTCTTATCAGGCGACCGAAGCTTTCAAGATCCTGGTCGGCGCGACTGATGCGCTCAATCCAAATCTGGAGCACTTCGAGATATGGCAAAACCGTCATCAGCAAATCAAGGTTGTAAACGGCCGCCGGGCAGACTGCCCTTGCTGTGGGCAGCGCGACTTCGCTTTCCTCCATCCGGAAACGCAGGATGGACAAGCCGTATCCTTATGCGGACGCGACACCGTCCAAATCTCTCCTGCCAGCAGCATGTCGCTTGATCTGGACGCGCTGGCTGTAAGACTCGCACCGCTTGGCCAAGTGGAGCGCAACAAGTTTTTGCTGCGCTTCCACGCAGAGCCGCACACGCTGGTGGTCTTCCCTGATGGACGGGTACTGGTGCAAAGCACAGATGACATTACCCAGGCACGAACCCTTCACGCCAAATACATCGGTGCCTAAAGCTCCGAGCCAATAAGAAAACCTCTATTGTGGCCAGCTCAAGGAAGAGCGACCGCGTTTTAGCGGAAAATTTTCATGCGCTCCGGAATTCATAAGCCTAAAGCTTATAAATTCCTATACGTTCAAACAGGGCGATCGCAAACGTCTTTTCTTGACGTCGCGACCGCCCTTTTCTATCCTATAAATTTGCTCCGGGTACTGCTGGCAAGCTCACGATGAATGTCGTTCCCGCCCCCAGCTCGCTTTGGACCGTGATCGTCCCTTGATGCAGGTCGATAATTTTTTTCACGATGGACAGCCCCAATCCACTTCCTCCACTTGTGCGATTGCGGGATTTGTCCGCCTTGAAAAATCGCTCGAACACGCGTCCCTGATCCTCTTTGGCGATACCGATCCCCGTATCCGTCACGCGCACGAGCACCTCTTCCCCCGCTTCCCGCAGCTGAATCTGCAGCTTGCCCCCACTCGGAGTAAACTTGATGCTGTTGTTGATCAGATTATTCCATACCTGGCTCAGCATCTCTTCATCCGCTACGATTTCCACCTTGTCCAGGATAATGTCCAGCTCCAGCTCCTTTTCCAGCCATTGCGGCTCACACGCCAGAATGATTCTGCGCAGCTGCTGATCCAGACTGTACCTTTTCCGCTCGACCGGATGATGCTTGCCCTCCAGGGAGGTGAGCTTGAGCAAATTCTCACTGATTTTGGACAAACGCGCGCTCTCCGTCTCGATAATCTGCAGGTAATGCTGCCGCTCCTCATACGTGAGCCTTTCATTTTGCAAGGCTCTGGCAAATCCTCTGATGGATGTCAAAGGGGACTGTATTTCGTGAGACACATTCGAGATAAATTCCTGGCGTAGCTGCTCCATTTCGTTTAGCTGCTCTGCCATATGATTGATCCCGTCCACCAGCTCTCCCCACATATGATCTATTTTCACATCGAGATTGACGCTGAAATCCCCTTTGGCGATTCTGCGCAGGGCGTCGATAACCATTTGAAACAGCTCCCGATGACGCCGGGGAAACAGCTTGGAGATCAGAAACATCGCGAGCAGGAAAAGGAAAAAGCCGAGAATGCCGCTCGTTACGCCGATCGTAAAATCAGAAGCCTGCGGCCACCATTTTGGAAAAAGGGAACGACTGATGGCATAACCCGCTGACCAGCATGCGATGAGAATAACCGGAAAGGTGATCGAAGCTACGACCTTGAAAACAACGTCCTTTTTTATCACAGGTCCACTCATGTACTTACCTCCAGACGATAGCCGAGTCCGCGAATCGTCCGGATGAGAATGCCGTAGCTCTCCGTCGGAAACCGCTCCCGCAGGCGATTGATATGCACATCTACCGTTCGCTCGTTTCCTTCAAAGTCATAGCCCCAAATCTGTTCGATCAGCTGTTCTCTGGAGAGCGTTTTGCCGGAATAGCTGGCTAGCATAAACAATAGCTCAAACTCTTTCAAGGGAATCGTCAGAAGCTTGTCGCCCTGCATCACCTCATAGGTCTGGCGGTTCAACTGCAAGCCACCTACCTGCACAATATGGGAGCTCGCGATGCGGTATCGCTTCAATAACGCTTTGACTCGAACAACGAGCTCGGCTGGCTCGAACGGTTTGACGAGGTAATCATCTGTTCCCAGCTCGAAGCCTTTGATCTTTTGCGCTGTTTCTCCCTTTGCGGTCAGCATGAGCAACGGAATGTCGTAAAGGCTCCTCAGCTCCCGGCAAAGCTCCCAGCCATCCATATTCGGCATCATAATATCGAGGATGACCAGATCGGCTGGCGTGTCCTCCAGCTTGGACAAAGCTTCCCTTCCATCTGCCGCCTGCATCATATCGAAGCCCTCCCGCTCCAAAAAGACGCTGACCAACTCCCGGATATGCGGATCATCATCTACCACCATCAATCTGGTCATCTACTTACACCCTTTCTTTCACGCGCAGCTGCTGCGTGGCGAATTCCCGATACAGCGCATGGGTTTCATACAGCTCGGCGTGCCGCCCTCTGCCTGTAATCTTTCCTTTTTCCAAAAACAGGATCTGATCCGCATCGACGACGGTTGATAGCCGGTGGGCGATGACCAGTGTCGTGCGTCCCTTCATTAAATTAGTAAGCGCCTGCTGTACGACCAGCTCCGATTTGCTGTCCAAACTGGAGGTCGCTTCATCCAGCATGAGGATTTGCGGGTCACGGAGCAGGGCACGTGCGATCCCGATCCGCTGCCTTTGCCCCCCAGAGAGCTTGACGCCGCGCTCTCCTACCTGAGTTTCGTAGCCGTCCGGAAGCTCCTCGATAAACTGGTCGGCATACGCCATCGCAGCGGCTTGCCTCAGCTCGTCGTCACTGATTTCTCTATCCAGCCCGTAGCAGATGTTTTCCCGGATCGTCCCGGCGATGAGCGGACTTTCCTGCGATACATACCCGATCTTGCTGCGCCAGGAAGCGAGGGTAAAGCCTTGAATCTGTTCCTCTCCCAATCGGATGCTCCCGCTATTCGGTTGATAATAGCGCTCGAGCAGGGAAAACATCGTCGTCTTCCCGCTGCCGCTCGGTCCGACAATCGCAGTAACTTTGCCTGGATCAATCGTAAAGCTCACTTTCTCCAAGATGGTTTCGCCACTATCGTAGGCAAAGCCCACGTTTTCCACATAGATAGGCTGATTGGCGCTTTTCAGCTCACGCCCTGATACATGGTCTTCCTCTTTTGCGTCCAGCGTCTCGATAATTCGCTCGGTCGCACCTATCGCTTTTTGCAGCTGAGTGAAAAACTGGGTGAACTGCCCCATCGGCATCACGATCTGGACGAGATACAAGATAAAGGCGACCAGCTCCCCTGCCGTCAAAGCCCCAGTCGCTACGCGCATTCCACCATAGCCCATAACGACGACCAGAAGCACCATCAGGACAAAGGAAATCAGCGGTCCGATTTCAGCCCGTAGCGGAACAGATTGTCGATCCCCTTTTTTCCACTTTGGTACTCATGCGGCTCTGCATTCGACGACTTCACCAGACGAACCTCGGAAAGCACCTGATTCATGACGGTTGTAAAGCTGGCTGTCTCATCCTGCAGCCCTTTGGAGATCTTGTACATCTGCCGCCCCAGTGGCATCAAAATAAAGAAGGCGAACGGAACTGCTATCAGCATCACCAATGTCATTTGCCAGTCCAGGTACAGCAGTGTTGCGATCGAACCGACAATCGCAATGATACCGGTAAAGAAGTTGGACAAATGCTCCGTAATCAAACCTTTGACAACACCCGTATCGTTGGTCATCCGGCTGATCGTGTCTCCTGTCCGATGGTTATCGTAATAGGAGACAGGCAGTACCAGCAGCTTTTTCCACAGACGCTCACGCAGGGATGCCACGATGCTTTGGCCGACATGATTGAGCAAATAGATCGAGACTCCCCCAGCGATGGCTTGTGCCACAAAAGCAATCGCCAGAATAACAATTTGGCCAGGACTTATCGATGAAAGGGTAAAGCTGTCCACGAGGTCTTTCGTGAAAAGAGGAATGACCAGGCTCACCAATGTAGTGGCGACACTCAAAAATAGGGCAATTCCGACTTTCCACTTAGACGGCTTTGTTTCTTTTATTAAATGAAAGAACGAGCGCCAATTGGCCTTTGTTCCTTCTGCTGGATTCAAAGTAGTTTTCATTGCAATGATCTCCTTGCCTGTAAAGATTTTAGTTCTGACGAATAACCAGTTGCGCTTTCCCCAGAAAAAGGGCCCGCCAGCAACGCCATGATGACAAAAAAAGACCGAGTGTAAAGACTTCTTCGATCTCGATTCCAAGGAAGTGGTCAGGCTGAACATACATCAGGAGCCCCATCAAGCTAACTCCGATGGTACTGCCCATTGAGCGTACAAACCCGAAAAGGGAAGGGAAAGAACCCGAGTGTTGCTCGCTTACGGCGCTCTGCATAGCCGTTTTCAAAACCGGCATGAGCTGGCCCGTTCCCAGTCCTGATACTATCATATACGTTGCAACCGACAGTAAAGTTGTTTGCGTGTCGATCATCAGCAGACCGAAGCCGACTCCTATGATCAACAGGCTGGTCAAGACCATTTGGCGGTAAGTAAAACAGCTCATCAGGCGCCTGCTCACCACATTGCCCACAAAATAGAAGAGCATGTACGGGATGACCATGGCTCCTGCAAGTGCTGAGCTGACACCTTGTACTTCGTGCAAAAAGAATGGAACGAATGGGATGGCGCCGAACATGCCCGCGCTGACGAAAAAGGAAACCACACTTGCGCTCGAAACAAGCCGATGGCGAAACAGAGCAAGAGGAAGGATCGGACCTAAGCTAGCAAGATTGCGATGACCGATCCGCAAAGCGTGATGGCTCCCGGCCAATCGATTATCAGCTTGTGTTTGATCCGATTTTCACGGTGTCCAATTGCCAATAAGCAAACCGCTGAGACTCCAAAGGGCAGATTGACGAAAAAGAGCTTGTTTTTCGATTTCCACCTTTCCCTCTCCTTCCCCCAACGGATCACCTGGTGCCGCTACTCCCTTGCAAAAGAAACATTAATGGATGAATGTAAACGGAATATAAACGGGATAATACGATAGGCTAGGTTCCCTATTTGAGATCGGTGCCTATTTTTTCTCCCATGATTTTTGTATATAAATGATGAATTTGGGGTAGATGGCAAGAAATAAATCGAGTATAATAGGTTCGTAATGAAGGAAACGAAACTGCGTTTCACCTGATGAAACCCCAAGAATTCTTTAGGGAGGTTGTATACATTGGCTAACAAAGATGCTTACAAAGTAAAATCTTCCCTGCAAGTAGGCGACAAGTCTTTCGCGTACTATCGCCTGCAAGGGTTGGAAGAACAAGGCGTTGGAGAAGTTTCCAAGCTGCCGTTCTCCATTAAAGTTCTGCTCGAGGCTGCTGTACGTCAGTTCGATGGCCGCGCTATCACTAAAGAACACGTACAACAACTGGCGACCTGGACAAAAGGACGCGACGAAAACCAAGAAGTACCACTCATGCCTGCACGTATCGTACTGCAAGACTTCACCGGTGTTCCTGCCGTTGTAGACTTGGCTGCTATGCGTATCGCGATGAAGCGCGCTGGTGGAGATCCAAAACGAATCAACCCGTTGGTTCCAGTTGACCTGGTTATCGACCACTCCGTCATGGTTGACGATTTCGGTAACGCATCTGCTCTGGAAAACAACATGAAGCTGGAATTCGAACGCAACCAAGAGCGCTACCGCTTCCTGCGTTGGGCACAAACTGCGTTTGACAACTTCCGTGCGGTTCCTCCAGCAACTGGTATCGTTCACCAAGTAAACCTGGAGTACCTGGCAACGGTTATCGCTACTCGTGAAGTAGATGGCGAACTGGTAGCTTTCCCTGACTCTCTCGTAGGTACTGACTCCCACACCACTATGATCAACGGTCTTGGTGTTCTTGGCTGGGGCGTTGGCGGTATCGAGGCAGAAGCAGGAATGCTCGGCCAACCTCTGTATTTCGTAACACCAGAAGTCGTTGGTTTCAAACTGACTGGTACCCTGAGTGCTGGTGCAACTGCAACTGACCTGGCTCTGACTGTTACCCAAATGCTGCGTAAAAAAGGCGTTGTAGGGAAATTCGTAGAGTTCTACGGACCTGGCCTGTCCAACATCTCGCTGGCTGACCGTGCGACTGTAGCGAACATGGCTCCTGAATACGGCGCTACGATGGGCTTCTTCCCAGTAGACTCCGAAACGCTCAACTATATGCGTCAAACAGGCCGCGAAGAAGATTTGATCTCTCTGGTGGAAACTTACACCAAAGCACAAGGTCTCTTCCGTACCGACGACACTGTCGACCCAGTATTCTCCGAAACATTGGAACTGGATCTGTCCACTGTAGTACCGAGCCTCGCTGGTCCAAAACGTCCACAAGACCGCGTAGAGTTGACTGCTATGAAGGAATCCTTCAACAGCAGCTTGCGTACGCCGATCGACAAAGGCGGCTTTGGTCTCTCCGATGAGAAAATTGCAGCTTCCGCACCAGTTGTTTATGCAAATGGCGAGAAAGCTACATTGAAAACAGGTGCGGTAGTAATCGCAGCGATCACTTCCTGTACCAATACTTCTAACCCAAGTGTAATGCTCGGCGCAGGTATCCTGGCGAAAAAAGCTGTGGAAAAAGGTCTGACCAAACCAGCTTACGTGAAGAGCTCCCTGGCTCCAGGTTCCCGTGTTGTTACACAATACCTGAAAGACGCTGGCCTGATCGATTCCCTCGACGCTATCGGCTTCAACGTCGTAGGTTATGGCTGCACCACTTGCATTGGTAACTCCGGTCCATTGCCAGAGGAAACCAGCAAAGCAATCGCTGATGAAGATCTGACTGTAGCCGCTGTTCTGTCCGGTAACCGTAACTTCGAAGGACGTATCCATGCACAGGTAAAAGCGAACTATCTCGCTTCGCCTCCACTCGTTATTGCATACGCACTGGCGGGTACTGTGGATATCGACCTGACTACCGAACCAATCGGTACTGGCAAAGACGGAGAGCCAGTATTCCTGAAAGACATCTGGCCATCTCCTCAAGAGATCGCAGCAGCTATGGACAAAGCGATGAATCCTGCTCTGTTCCGTGCTGAGTACGGTCAAGTGTTTACACAAAACGAAGCTTGGAACCAAATCGACGTTCCAACTGGCGATCTGTACGAGTGGGATGAAAAATCCACGTACATCCAAGAACCGCCATTCTTCAAAAACCTGGCTGGCGAAATCGCAGCGATCGCAGACATCAAAGCAGCGAAAACCATCGCTCTGTTCGGTGACTCTGTGACAACTGACCACATCTCCCCAGCAGGTAACATCTCGCCAACCAGCCCTGCAGGTCTCTATCTGCAAGCGAACGGCGTAGAACGCAAAGACTTCAACTCCTACGGTGCTCGCCGTGGTAGCCATGACGTAATGATGCGCGGTACTTTCGCGAACATTCGTATCCGCAACCAAGTGGCTCCTGGAACTGAAGGTGGCGTAACCAAATACCTGCCAACTGACGAAGTAATGTCCATCTACGATGCTTCCATGAAGTATCAAGCAGACGGTACTCCACTCGTTGTACTGGCTGGTAAAGAGTACGGTACTGGTTCTTCCCGTGACTGGGCAGCAAAAGGTACATTCCTCTTGGGCATCAAAGCGGTTATTGCTGAGAGCTTCGAGCGTATCCACCGTGCAAACCTGGTAGGTATGGGCGTACTCCCTCTGCAATTCGTAGACGGCCAAAGCTGGAAAACACTGAACATCGACGGAACAGAATCCTTCAGCATTGTAGGTCTGTCCGATGACGTTCAACCAGGCCAACGCGTAAAAGTACAGGCTTCCCGTAATGACGGCAGCAGCTTCGAATTCGAAGTACTGGTTCGTCTGGACTCCATGGTAGACGTAGACTACTATCGCAACGGTGGTATCCTGCAAACTGTACTGCGTCAGTTGCTGGATGAAGGCAAACCAGTTAACGCATAAGATCGTTATCAAATAAGTTCGTAACAGCACCCACCCATAAAAAAGGCAGCCATCGTTTCGACGATGCGCTGCCTTTTTGCTTGTCTGTTTATCTATCCATCACTTCGGCGGACGATTTTGCCTGTCTGCGTTTCCAGCGCTGATCGATCAAACCGGAAGCAAACGTAACCCCGATAAAGACGAGCAGTCCTCCCCACACTTGTGACTGCGAGATCCGCTCCCCCAATGCCACGCTGATCATCGCGGTGAAGACCGGGATCAGGTTTAAGGTGATGCCTGCCTGGCTCGCTCCTACGGCTCGTACCGATACGTTCCAGAACACAAAGGAACAAATGGACGGAAACAAAACAATGTAAGCAATACCGGTGAAAGCTAGCGGGCTCAATGCGCTAAAGTCGACCCCCTCTGCGATGGCAAAAGGAAGCATCATGACAACAGCTAACGCGGTTGAAGCTGCTGTGGCCGTAATCGGCGATACCCCCTTTACCTTCTTCCCTATGATGGAATACAGGGTCCATACCAGTACACAGCACAGGACGAGCAAGTCTCCCTGATTGTAGTCCGTTTGAAAGACGCGCAAAACATGCCCTTGCGTCAAGATGACGAGCACCCCGAATAGCGAGAGGATAAACCCGGTGGCCTGGATGCGCGATACTTTTTCACGCAAGAAAAACACCGAAAACAGCACGATGACCACAGGATTTAAAGCCGTTACCAAAGCCGCATTTGTCGCGGAAGTATGCTCGAGCGACGAATACAGCAGTACATTAAATCCGATCACCCCGAACAGCCCCATCAAGGTTAAGGGCAGCCATGCCTTTGCGACCTGTCTCCAATCCGGTTTCTCCAAAACAATCGCCAGCGGAATCAAAACGACAAGGGCCAGGACCCACCTCGCGAAAGTCAGCCACAAGGGCGTCATTTCGGTCACGACGAATTTGCCGAATATGTAGTTGCCTGCCCAGAACAAATTGCAAAATACCAACAGCCACCAAGCCCGTTTTCCCTCCAATGCTTCCACTCCTCGTTTGTAGACAAACTCTTTTTCTGTACTTGTACTTACCAGTATCCTCGTTATCTCCTATTATTTCAATATTGAAACTTCCAATTGCGCGCATGGCTGCTGCCATTCCTAGACACCCTTATCCATAGAGGAGGAATCTGACATGAACCCAACTAATGAAAAAGACTTTGCCCAAATTTATGCCCAGTACAAAGCAAATGGCGAACAGCAAGCCATCGAAGAAAATGGCGGTATGAACAACCAAACCATCGATGGCAAAGAACAGATCGTTGCCGTACGCAAAAATGATGACGGCGATCTCATCGCCTTTAAGACAGACTCGGGCAGAGAGCTGGATTACATCACTGCCTTGACCGAAGCCAAAGCAGGAAAGCTCGCCCATGTCGACGTCTTTCACAAGTACGGTCGGGATATTTTGCGCAGCGAGCCTGACGGGATCAAGGAAAACAATCTGGACAACCTGCCCGGCTTTTAGGCTGCCCTGCTGAAAAACGAAAGAGGCCATCCGTATCGAAGCTCTCGGATGACCTCTCCTTTTTTATATCTGCCTGTCATCCAGCGCATTAGCCTTTACTGCCTTCATGATCAGGAACATGGGTCTGCGCAGCTCATCTCGCATCCCGTCTACTTCATCGAGCATTTCGGCAGAAGGCATTGGCTCTTGCACGGCTTTGATCGTGAATCCATTACCGATCAAGTCATTCATATAGGTCGAGACGGTTCGGTGGTACTTGATCACATTCTCGGCCAGGAAGGAGGTACAGCGGCTCCCCTCCATTTGATAATGATCGACTGGCCAATACAGGCGTTTGCCTTGGTCGTCTATGATCCAATCTTGTTCTTCGCGGGCGGTAAAGATCGGATGCTCGACAGATAGCAGGAAAGTACCTCCAGGCTTGAGGCATGCATGTACTTTGCTGCAAAGCTCGCCGAAGTCTTGCACGTAATGGATCGCAAGCGAACTGATTACGACGTCAAACTGGTCAGAAGGAAAAGCGATGTCCTCAATTGGCATCCGGATATAGGTAACAGCGAGGTCATCCTCGGTCATCTCCCGTGCTTTCTTCAGCATCTTCTCCGAGAGATCCACTCCTACTACCGAGCTTGCCCCCGCTTCCCGTGCATAACGACAGTGCCAGCCAAAGCCACATCCCAGATCAAGTACATGCTTATCCTGCAATTCGGGCAGCAGCGCCTTGAATACATGCCATTCTCCTGCCCCCCTCCAAGCCTTTTTGGGACCGCGTCATTTGCTGATAGGCTGAAAAAAATTCGGTCTCATCGTATTTGTTTTGATTCACCACTGCTCACCTCTTCTTGTAGGCTTGAATGAGTTCATGCAGAGCTTCTCTCCCGTTTCCCGAAAACAGCCCTCCGTGGTAACAGACGATCTGCTCAAAGTCATAATCCAGCAAGCGGTGAAGCGAGCCAATGGCTGCATCCAGATCCAAGGAATACTGCGGATTGGCGATAGCGAGCTTTCCATCCTTGATCACTACCGCATCACCGGTGATCAGCGTTTTGGTGCCAGCTAGATACAGGGACAGATGGCCTGGCATGTGTCCCGGGGTATGAATGACTTCTATTCCACCGCACCAGGGCAGCTTATCTCCATGTGTGACCTTCTGATCCACTTCCACAGTCTCCATGGATTGCAAGAAGCGGATAGAATGGCTCCGTTAAGTGATACTGGAGTGCGAGTTCCTTCACAGAAGCACCTGACCGATACGCCGAGATGATCGACTCATTGCGCTTGCGCAACAGATGCTTGGATTCCGTGCGCGTCCCCCACCGCTTCTTGTGTCCCTCGCGAACGGGGATGTACAAATAGCTGCCTTGCGTATATTCCTGAATGCTGCGCAGAAGCTCTGCCGGCAGCATTTTATTTGCATTGACGTATTTCATTTCACTTTGCTCCCATCTATATCACGGTTTTTCGTATATAGAGAAGCAAAGAGTTCCGACTTGCAGTTATAGAGTAGGCTCTAAACAAAGATTTTGAGGAACTCTTTGCTTAGAGCCACATCCGGCAACGCGGACAAAGGAGTATTTCATACGAGTCACCTCCCACTTGCCTTAATTCCCTTCGATTTCGCCCCGATAGACGTGCTTCCGCTTCTGAAGCCATTCCGTTACGTCCGGGCGCGGGTCCATATCAAAGTCTTCCTTAAGCATATTTCTCAGCTGGTTGTACTGTAAGGTAACAGCCTCCCTGTCTCCCACCGTATCGTACTGCTGCATGAGTGTGAAATGCAACTCCTCCAAATGCGGCAAAAACCGCAGCAAGCGCAGGTACAAGGCAATCGCTTTCGGATACTCCCTTTCGCCCACCAGGTAGCGGCCCACCTGCATCGCATGATCATACCAGTCTTCCAGCAGAAGCTGGCGCTCACTTTCTGCCCATAAATAGTCGTACTCCGCGAAGTAATCTCCGCGGTACTGCTCAATCAGCTCCATATGCTTACTCAGACTGTCCTCCGAGATCGGCGGCAGACTTCGCAGCTGGCTCTCCCATTCTTCCACATCGAGGCTGATTCCGCCCATCTCTAGCAAGTATCCATCCTCAAGGTTGGTGATTTTCAAGCCGTTGCCCAGCCGCTCCAGTGTCTTCCGGATTTGATACACCGTTGTATACAGCAGCGAGTAGCCTTTCTTCCATTCCATATCCGTCCAAAAAAGCTCCAGCAGGTAATCTTTTCGGACGGGCTTTCCCCGGCGATGGATCAGAAAAGCAAACAGCTCCTGCGCCTTTGCGGTTCGCCAGCGGATGGTCTGAAGCCCGGATACCTCGATTTGCAAGGATTGGAAACAGTGAATTTTTGCCTGAGGTGAGCTCTCCCGTTTCTCCTCGGCCATCCATTCCTTTTCTTTTTGCAGCCGCTTCAAGGTTTTCTGTAAACGTTCACGCTGTACCGGCTTCAAAACGTAATCCAGGGCATCCAGTTCAAATGCTTTCACTGCATATTCCTGATACGCGGTTACGAAAACAATATCGGTATCAGGCAAAAGAAGTGAAATCTCCTCTGCCGTCTCTATCCCGTCCCGCTCCGGCATTTCAACATCCAGAAACACGACATCAGGACGCAGGCTTTGTATATCGTGAAGTGCCTTGACAGAATCTTGATACCTTCCCACGATCTATTCCTTCTATGCCATCCAGTATTTTCTCCATATACTGGATCGCCAACCGTTCATCATCGATCAGTACAACTCTCAGCTTTCTCCCCCCAGTCCCTTCCCAAGCCGCTTCTCTCTCTCTGCTGCTTTTCTTTCCCAAAAGTTCTCCCCATACGTATCAGAGCGATCTGCACATAGAGAAAGAACCGCTATTCGCGGCTCTTTCCCGGTATTTCATGTATTCGCTTTCGAGCTAGAATATCCTTCCAGCGCCAGGGAAACTACGTACCGCTTTCTCAGCTTATTGTGGAGGAGTGGGAACTGCGGGGTCGTTTTGTCCTCCTAAACGTCGCCTGGCCGTTTCCCGCATTCCGACTGCTGGCAGATGCTCGCCTGCTTTTGCCAGACCCCATACAGGCATGTTTCCATAAAGACACTCATATTTCCCCGCTTCCACGAGGTACGTCTCGTGAAAGATCCCAACCGTCCCATCTGACCCGATCGACTGGTTGAACTTCTTCCATGCCGTTAAATGATTGTGGCTGCCTCTCGCATACTTTTCGAGATGCTCATAGGAGCGCCAATACTGAATCTGCGTCACTTCACGCATATTCATATGGGATGAATTCCCCAAAAAGCCGAGCTCCGGGTGCTCATACAGCTCTTTAAGCATGCCACCCATGGCTGTCGCAACAGGAACCCACTTATGAAAGGCCCATAAGCGGTTTACCCGCATGCCGATGATGAACACGACAAAAGGGCCTTCTATACGGGCCGTAAATCTTCCAGGGACTACTTTTGCCATCGGGCACCTACCTCCTCAGTAATTTGAGGTGCATATCGTAATACGCCATATAATCGGTGGAACGAAACAAATGCGCGGATAAAAAGGCGCCGTAGAAGATCGAGAACAGAAGCTCCACTGCTTCTTCGGCCGTTACTTGATCCACGAGCTCTTTCTCTTCCTTGATCTCTTTCACACAGCGTTTGAAAATTTGATCGAGCGTTACCTCTTCAACTCCATGGGTATCTCTTTCTGGAAATAACAGTGACAGCTCTGCTTCCGTCAGCTTCGGCACCCACGGATGCATTTTTTGCTCAGACAAAAAGCTGATTAGACTCAGCATAATCCCGGGTTGTTCCCTAGCATCCTCTGCCACTTTTCCGTAAATATGACGAACTCCCTCCCACCCCCGCTTACCGGCATCGACGAGCTCCAAAAAGCATTGCGCCTGCCAGACACTCATGAAAAAGATGAGCACATCTTCTTTTTGCGGGAAAAACTTGAAAAAAGTTACTTTGGAGACGTCCACCTGCTGACAGATTTCCTCTACAGGCACCTGCCGAAAGGAACGCTCCCCGATCAGATTCAGACTGGCATGCAGCAATGCGAGCTTGGTCTTCGCCTTTTTCTTTTCACGCAACGATAGTTTCATGATGATCTCCTATATCCCTTTCGATATCTACATAATAATCAATAAATTAACTTGAGTAAAGTTTTTTATTCGAGTAAGTGATTGTTCTTTCTGGATTTTCTTCTTTCGGGTAGCCATCCGCCTCTAATCCCAATACCATAGTGAAGAGCCCTGTGAAGGAGAGAATCACGTGAGAATTTGTTTTTATTGCAATCTCATCGAATTCAAGCCAAAGGGAAATGTTCTGCAGTTCTTCATCCTACTGCGCGCGCTCGATCGCAAGCTGTCCCAGCTGTCCGAGTCCGAGCGACAGCTCTATACGTTCGAGTGTGTCCTTCCCTTTCGCTTTCGAGTTGGGATGGGTGGCTTTACCTTTCAGCATATCCGCTTTTTCCAAGCCAATGATCCTCATGAGGAAATCATTGCCCGCGACCGGAAAAAGCCCTATGATTTCATTTTCATCCGCGGCCGCAATGAAGCAGTGAAGCTGCTAAGAATGAAAAGGTCGCTCGGCTCCAAGCTTTTGTTTTTGGCCATCCAGTACAATCTCAACGACCCGTATATCATGCGCAGACTCGATTACGTCTTTCGCCATTCCCGCGTCGTCTTTTTTCAAACCGAGCCAAATGCCGAGCGCTACCGTCTCTATCAATTGCAGAAAGGCTCCTATTCCCACGAGGAGCTTCTCCGCAAAATCCAGGTACTTCCCCAGTTTGTCGAGCCCATGCCCGATCTCAATCTCCGTCGCTCCCCTTCCGATCCACTCGATCTGATCCAAGCTGGCGTGATTCGTCCGCGCTATGGCTTGCCTGTAGCGACCAAAGCCATCAGGCTCATACGCAAAGACTTTCCCGACGCCAAGCTGCGGGTACTCTACCCCTCTATCGTCGGAAAATACCGCAAGCAGGCTGAAAAATTGCTGCGCAGACCCGGTGTCGCGGATCACGGACAAAAATCGATGTGGAAAACGAAAGAGATGATCGTCAAGAGTGGGATCGGAGTTGCCCTCCTCTATGACAAAACCGAAGACCGCAACCCCTCACACTCTTACTTATCCCGCATTCTGGAGTATATGGGGCTCGGTGTTCCTGTATTGACCACACGGACAGTCGGCAACCTGGCCTTGCTCGGTAGCGAATACCCTCTGTTTGTCGAGGACGCCTACGACATCGCGTTCCATTACGAACGGCTGACCAATCCCTCCTATTACGAAGCCATGAGCCAGTACGTCAAAGAACGGGGCAGCCGTTTTCTTGCTGATGAAGGCGTCAAATCCTTTTGGACTGTCTTGCAAAACGAGCACAGACGAGGAATGTAGCTGTAGAAAAAAAGCCAACACGTCCCACCGATCGGGCTGTGTTGGCTTTGGAGCTATTTCATCATTTTTCCCATACGATAGGCCGCTTCCTTGATGAATGGAGCATATTGACTCATCTTCTCCTGCGTCAGACGGTTTGACGGTCCTGAAGCGGCAATCGATGCCACCAGTTGTCCATTTCGATTAAAGATCGGGGCTGCAACAGCTGCCGTCCCCAACTCCCTTTCTTCCACACTTGTCGCAAAGCCTTGCTGCCGGATCTGCTCGAGCTGCTCCACATACGATTCCCTGCTAACAAAGTCCGGCCAATCAGGATCCTCTAAAAGCTCTCTGGCAACAGCCGCATCTGCATAGGCTACGAGCACTTTGCTGGAGGCTCCTACCGTCAGCGGCATTCGAGCCCCGATCGGAGCCACCCTGCGGATCGGCTGCTTGCTCTGCACAGCTTGAATGCGGATCCGTTCCATACCATCCCGTACATACAAGCTGATTGTTTCCTCTACCAAATCGCGCAGCCGCTCCATCTCCGGCAGAAGCATCGTAGCAGGATCGTCATTATGGGTAAGATTTGCAGACAACTCCCAAATTCGAAAGCCGAGCCGATATTTTTCCGTCTCGACGTCACGGATCAGAAACCCTTTGTTTTCCAAAGTTGCTAGCAAACGATGCACCGTGCTTTTATGCAACGAGAGCCGACTAGAGATCTCGCTCAAGCCTAGGTCGGTAGCATCTGTGAAGCATAGCAAAATATCCAGAGCCCGCTCAACCGCCCGCACGTTTGCTTTTTGTTCTTCCATCTTTCATTACACCTGCTTCCTTCTTGGTTCCGTACGTTTCATCTGATGAAACTAATATGCTACTTTTCAGTATACGAAAAAAATGTGTATAGTAAAGAGCGAAAATGACGAGTTTTTGTCATCCCTTCCCATTTTTCTACCAGTAGGACACTCCCACAAGCGATGAAACAAAAGGGACATACATTAGTATGGTACACCGCTTGTTTCAATTCAGGATTGGGGGAATGACCTCACATGGGCGTAAGTGAATCAAAGCTAACCAAGTACTACGTCCTGCGCGCCAGCTCTGCTCTTGCAGGGAATCTGCCGCGCACGAAGCCTTTTTCCAAAAGGTCTCTGTATGCGTTTCTTGATCGGTATCGAAAAGTGATCGCCAAACCCGCCTCTGGCAGCGGCGGTGCAGGCGTCATGATGATATCCAGCAAAAGCAGCAGCACCTATCGCGTACAGCGGGGCGCAATAAAGCGAACCATTCGCGGTAAAAAGGACACCTATCATTACTTACGCAAGAAAATGGGCGCTCGTTACCTCGTTCAGCGTGGAATCTCACTAGCCAGGATCAACGGCCGCCCCTTTGATGTGCGTGTCATGGTACAGCGGCGTCCCGGCTCCCAATGGGTCGTCACCGGTATGCTCGCCAAGGTTGCCGGCAGAGGCTATATCATCACCAATATCAAACGCAGCGGTGGACGTGTCCTTCCCTTGCGTACAGCGATTCGCTCTTCCAATATTCGCGGCGCTTCCTCCGATGCTGTAATGGCACGCTTGCGCCGGATCGCTCTGCTCGCTGCAAGCAGACTCTTCACCTATTATACCTCGCAAAACGTATTCGGCTTTGACATGGGGATCGATTCGAACGGCAAGGTATGGATTATCGAAGCCAATCTGCGCCCAGACATCACGTTGTTTCTCAAACTGTCGGATAAAGGGATGTACCGGACAATTGTCAGCTATCGCTGAAGCTGTTCTGTACGAAAAAAGGGTAGCCGCGCAACAAAACGGCTTCCCTTTTTCTTTATTAAAAGTTAAAGTTGTCCGGGTCTGCCCCGAATCGCTTGTTTGCATTGAGGGCGTTGATCTTCTCTACGTCCTCTGCGCTGAGGGAGAAATCAAAAACATCTGCATTTTGCGCGATTCGTGCTGGTGTGATCGATTTCGGAATCGTCACAACCTTTTTCTCAAGATCCCATCGAATGATAATCTGCGCTGGTGATTTGCCGTATTTTTGCCCGAGCTCGACAAGCAGCGGATGATCCAGATTCCCCTGCATCAAAGGACTCCACGCTTCCATTTGGATACCGTTTTCTTGGCAGTAGGCGAGCAGCTCTTTTTGTGTGAGCAGCGGATGAAACTCGACTTGGTTGACTGCTGGGATGATCTCGCTGTTTTGGCGCAGATCTTCCAGGTGGTGTGTATGGAAGTTGCTGACGCCAATTGCACGTACATAGCCGTCACGGTACAATTTCTCCAGCGCTCTCCACGTCTCCACATACTTGCCTTTTACTGGCCAGTGAATCAGATACAGATCCAGCGTCTCGATTCCCAGTCGCTTTACACTTTCATCAAATGCTTTCAGTGTGGAATCATAGCCTTGATCTGCATTCCATACTTTCGTGGTGATGAAAAGCTGATCGCGATCGATCCCCGCTTGACGGATTCCTTCGCCGACACCAACCTCGTTGCCATAGACAGCTGCAGTGTCAATGCTGCGGTAGCCAGATTCGATGGCAGAGCGGACAGCACCTGTCACTTCTTCCCCATCTTTTGCCTTCCAGACGCCAAGTCCCAGCCAGGGCATTTTCACCCCGTTGTTCAGTACAGAATGATCCGAGATATTTGTTGCCATCCGATCTCCTCCCGTCACCCTTTAATTATGTACGTACAATAAGTAAGTGTATCACAAGTAGACTACCAAAAAAAGGGTGGAGGCATATGTAAAATTTTTACATTTCCTGTTATTTCCTTGTATCAGAGGAAATACTGTAATATGGAAGTATTTACACAGCGGGTGAAATCTTATGCCGAAATTTTTCTGGTATGGCTCCTTGGTAGTCGCTGCTCTGCTGATTCTAGGATATACGCTCTGGAAAACAAGAGATTTGCGCTTACTCGTCCTCCATTTTTGCTTGGCCGGTTTGATCGATCCACTCGAATACGTCATCCTGATCCTTCTGCCATCCTATCAATACTATTCGGGTGTGATGGGCAATCCCTGGATCGACAACATGCTCGGCTCCTTTGCCTCAAATGATTTTATCGTTCCTTCCGTAGCAGTAGCTGCTGCTGCCTTCAAGCTTCGTTTTATTTGGCTTCTTTGTCTATCCATTTTGTTCATGGGAATTGAATGGTTGTTTTTGTCTTTGCAAGCATATATGCATTATTGGTGGACAACCATTTACACGGGAATCGGCATCCTCCTTTTTTTCTGGATCGCCCAATGGCTCTGGTGGAGCGTCCGCGACGGCAAAGTGACCAAGCCGCTCTTGTTTGTGTACACGTTTTTTGCCTACCTCTTCCTCTACGGATCTTCTCATTTCATTCAAGGTCATTTTATGGATGTCCACGAGCTGCAGGTAGGCTGGTTTTCAGATCCGACCCGAGATCATATCGCGGTAGGCGAACTGCTTGAAGCCTCTACTGCGCTGATTGCTGCTTTTTCATTTTTCCTGAAAGTACCTGGGAAAGTCGGTTTCATGGCCATCCTTCTTTCCTTCGACTTTCTCCTGCTAGCTTCATCCACCATACAAATAGACGATGCGTGGGAATTCATTTTCTATGTGCTCCTGCAGCTGGTATGGATCCTTGTAGTACACGCAATCGTTCGGTATGGCACACGTAGCAAAGCTTGCTAAACCTGCTTGTGGGAGCTGAAACGCATGCATGTAGTCCTCATTCTCTGGTCTGTGTTTGCCGCATGGCGCTGGGGTGACTGGAAGCATTGGCAAAAATATCACACCACCATGCTTTTTATCGCCCTCTCCAGCGCCATGTACGACGTGCTCGTAAATGACGGCGCGTATTATTTATGGAGATATACCGGGAATTCGTATGTAAGTGAAGAAATCGCCAGCCTTCTTTATACGGTAATCGCCTTTCCAGCTACCGCTTTGCTTTTTTTATCCAACTATCCTGAAGAAGCAGGGAAACGAGTATGGCACATCGTCAAGTATGTTGCCATTTACGTGTTTCTGGAAATCATCGGTCTTTATCTAGGCACGATTTCGCACGCCCACTCCTGGAACATGTGGTGGTCTACTGCTTTTAACTTGACCATGTTCTCCGTTTTGCGGCTTCATTATCAGAAGCCACTAGCAGCTTACCTGCTCTCGTTTGTCATTGCTTCTTACCTGATGTTTCACTTCCACGTCTCGCTTTGGGACTCCGAGTAAGAAATAAAGCCGCCGGAAGCGGTTTGCTTCCTGACGGCTGCGAGTCTCCTCCTCGCTCAATACAAACGGTTGGTGTAGCTGTCCTGCAAGCCCGTAGACACATCTTTGACGGTTACATCGGGAAGATTTACATGAGCTGCCAGTACCTTCGCCATATTCGGGACTGTCTCTTTTTCCGGCCACTTTTCAGGCTGCCACAGACCGGAGCGCATGAAGGCCTTCGCACAGTGTACATAGCACTCCTCGACTTGTACACCGATCCCTACGGTTGGCACTTTCCCGTTGACTTCCATTTTTTCCAAAATCTCTTGGTCGCTAATAATGCAAGCCTGTCCGTTTATGCGCAGCGTTTCTTGCAGCGTCGGAATGATAAAGATCAGACCGACATGCGGATTCGCCAGTATGTTGCGTAGCGAGTCCATCCGCTTGTTTCCCGGTCGCTCTGGAATCACCAGATGGCGATCGTCCAAGACGTGGACGAAGCCAGGAGCATCTCCGCGTGGCGAAGCATCGCAATTTCCTTCTGCATTCGCCGTAGATAGAACGAGAAACGGCGCTTTTGCAATGTAATCGCGGCAGTGCTCGTCGATATGATGAATGGTTTTGTTTTGTACCAAGCGGCTTGGTTCTCCAAAGAGCTCATTGAGCTGGGTTTCGTCTTGAATCACTTCCCGAAATTTTCCGAATCCTTTCAAGCAGAACACCTCTTTCATCAAATAGGTTTTGCCTATCCTCATCTTAGCACGGCGTTTCAATCTAGCAACCGAGCACTTGTTCTACATGTTGGATGCAGGATCTGTAGTAGCACGCTTCCGCTTCCCTTCCACGTATTGCTGGATGTACTGTACAGACTGGGCACTCAGGCAGCGGTCTTCAATCAACAGCTGCGTAAAACGCGAATGCCTCTGCAAATAAGGACTTACCAGGCTAGTGCTGACAATGAGGTCAGGTTTGGCAGCGATGACGGCGTCCAAGGAAGCCGGATACTCGAGCGAGCCTACGATCAACTCCACATGCGACAATTCGGCGTTGACGATCGATTGACGGAAATTTTCCGCGCCTTGCCAAGTCGTTCCTGCAATCCCTACCTTGCTCCCGGCAGGCAACTCCTGAAGCTTCCTGATGCTTTGCAGATTCGACTCGATGAGGCACGCGATCACCTTTGGTTGGTAGGCACCGCCTAGTCGTTCAATGATAGGCTGCACTTCTTCAATGTGGAGAAACGTCGTTACGATGAGATCGTAATAGCCGCTCTGGATGCTTCCTCCGAGTATCTCCAAATCCTGCACGAGGCAAGGCTTGACGACATAGCCAGTCGCTTTCTCCAATTCCACAGCATACTCCTGGGCCTGGGGAACATTGCATTCCACAAACAGGAGCACCGGCTTGGACGGGACAGAAAGCTCCTTTGCCATGCTAGTATCCCCGAACGGCTCCGACACTGCCTCGACGACCGCAGCAAGGGGAGGCTGCGCGTGCACAAAGACTCCCTTGCCGGCCTGGATATGGACATAACCATCCTGCTCCAGCTCTGCATAGGCTTTTTGCACCGTACTCTGGTTTATTCGCAAAAATCCTGCCAGTTCACTCACACTGGGCAGCTGCTCATGTGGCTGATAGAGTCCGTTATCGATCAACTTTTTGAACTGTTCTTTCAATTGAACATATATAGGAACGGAAAGGAATTCATTAATCGTAAACTTCACGTGGTTCACCTCTGTCCGAAAGGGATTTGCCGGGATACTGCCATCGTACAATGCGATAATCTATCTAGCAAGAAGCGAACTTCTCCTTCCACAGCCATTGCGGGAGGATGTGAAGAAAATGTGTACAAAAAAGAATGAATGGGTTCTTGATTACTCTCGCGGCTGGAATTTGGGGCTGCAGCGATCGAAGAGCTGTGCAGGCATCTGAAAGAAAACCAGCCGCCTTGCCAGCGCATACGCTTGACTGTACACCCCGCAAATGAAGCAGGTGTATAGTTTTACACGACTCTCGGATTTACAGATGATCATGTTCTCACATATGGCGAACCTACCTTTTCCCTCTTCCTCCGTGGCGGCAACCAACAACAAGGCTACCGGTCTTAGCCGGTAGCCTTGTCTTCTTGCAGCTGATTGAACCTGCTTTCTCGTCTATTGCTCCCGCTGCTTGTAGCCCGTCAAAAAAGACAGCATGACATGCACAGCTGTTTTGACGGTAGCTTCTCCCCGATCTTTAAATGGATCGAGGCAAACGAGATCCATCGCTTTCACTTTCTTGCACAAGCCTGCGGCATGGACCGCTTCAAAAAGCTCATCGCTTCTCATCCCGCCAGGAGTCGAAGCAGGAACACCTGGGCCATAGCTGATATCGAGCACATCCATATCTACGGTGAGATAGATCGTGTCGACCCTCTCACCGAGCTTGGCGAGTGCATCGCGTACCGTCTCAGCAACTCCTTTGGCCCGCGCCTGACGCAGAGTCGTATAGTGCACGCCTACTTCATCCGCATATGCTTTCAGCGAACGGGCGTTGAAAAATCCGTGCAGGCCGATATTGTGCACATCCTCCCCCGCCACGGTCCCACTTTCGATGAGGTTGCGAATGGGCGTACCGTTGGATGGACCATTATCCGCCAAGTCGCGCAGGTCAAAATGAGTGTCCAGCTGCAAGATGCCGACACGCTCTTTCGGGTGCGCGTCTTTGTAGCCTTTGATCAGCATGGCCGTTATCGAGTGATCACCGCCCATCATCATCGAAAGTACGTGCGGATGATGAGTGCGCATCGCTTTCATCGCTTCCCGAATGTGGCTGTGACATTTGGCAATATCCGTCACGTGCTGGCGTACATCTCCTACATCCACTACATGAAGCTCGCTCAGATCTACCTCATGATCCAGATTGTAGGTCGTGAAATACTTCCACGCTCTCCGCATGGCATCTGGATTTTCGCTGGCAGCTGATGCCGAGATGGACGAGCGTGACAGCGGCACACCCAAAAGAGCCACATCGACGTTCGACCAGTCAAACTCCCCTGCTCGCGCTGCATCCAGCGTTTGAATCCACTCATGTACTTTTGACTCAGCCGGGGCAGCACTTCTGTCCCACGCAAAGCTGGGCGGCTTTAAGAGCGGGTACGGATAGCTCATCACACCAAAGCCCCTTCCACCACGACCACAGCTCCCTTTTTGATCACGGTATGCACATGGTTCACGCCATACCGGTATTGCAGCGTCATGAAGTCAGGTACATCAAAGATCGTGATGTCCGCAAGCTTGCCTGCCTCGATGCTTCCAATCTCGTGGGCACGTTTGATAGCGTGGGCCGCATTGATCGTCGCGGCTGTCAGCACCTCTGCAGGTGTCATCCCCATCTTGAGGCAGCCCAGATTCATGATAAGCGGCATGGAGACGGTAGGCGACGAGCCCGGGTTGCAATCCGTTGAAATCGCGACCGCTACTCCCGCATCGATCATTTTGCGGCCATTCGCTGACTCCGCCATCAGGAAAAAGGCTGTCCCTGGCAATAGCACCGCGATGACGCCCGCTTCCGCCATTCGCTCGATGCCCGTGTCGGATGCACGCAGCAAGTGATCCGCTGACACCGCCCCAATCTCAGCCGCCAGTTCTGCTCCTTCATAAGGCTCGATCTCATCGGCATGGATCTTCGGCAAAAGCCCATGCTCTACCCCAGCCTCCAGGATTCGGCGCGACTGCTCGGGGGTGAAGACCCCTCGCTCGCAAAAGACATCGTTAAACACCGCGAGCTTTCGGCGTGCAACCTCTGGGATCATCTCTTGGATAACCACATCGACAAATGCATCTGGGTTATCCCGATATTTCTTTGGAACAGCGTGTGCTCCCATAAAAGTGCTGACCAGATCAACGGGATGTTCTTCGTCCAGCTGCTTGGCGACTTCCAGCTGCTTGATTTCATCCTCGAGTGTCAAGCCATATCCGCTCTTCGCTTCCACTGTCGTTACACCGTGCAGTAGGAACAGATCCAGCCGCTTTTTGCTCTCCAGATACAGCTGTTCATGGGAGGCTTTTTGTGTTGCAGCCGTTGTCGCGTGGATGCCTCCACCGTTGTTCATGATCTCCATGTAGGTAGCGCCGTTCAGCCGCATGTTGAATTCGTTTTCGCGTGTTCCCGCATGCACCAGATGCGTGTGCGGATCGATCAGACCGGGCGTGACAAGCCGCCCAGTGGCATCGATGATATCCGCTTCCTCCGAACGCGTGCGGTAGATCTCTTCCAGCTCTGCGTCCGTACCCACATTTGCGATTCTGCCGTTTTCCAGCCATACGCTGCCGTCCTCGATGATGGCAAGCTCATTCATCCCCTCTCCAACTACAGGAGAGGAAGAGCCGCCAGCCAGCGTAACAAGCTGACTGGCATGGCGAATCCATACAGGTCTATACATCGATTATCACTCCCCCAGCATCGGGATGTGGATACCTTTTTCTTTTGCCGTCTGGATCGCCAAATCGTAGCCTGCATCCACGTGACGGACGACCCCCATCCCTGGATCTGTCGTCAATACCCGCTCCAAACGCTTCGCAGCTTCCGGTGTCCCGTCTGCCACGATTACCATGCCCGCATGCAAGGAATAGCCCATACCTACCCCGCCGCCGTGATGGACGGATACCCAGCTCGCACCGCCTACTGCATTGATCATGGCGTTCAAGATCGGCCAGTCTGCCACCGCATCGCTGCCGTCCTTCATCGCTTCGGTTTCCCGATTGGGCGAAGCAACCGACCCCGAATCCAGATGGTCACGCCCGATGACGATCGGTGCGCTCAGCTCGCCACGCGCCACCATGTCATTGATGATCTGTCCGAAACGCGCACGCTCTCCATAACCCAGCCAGCAAATACGCGAAGGCAGCCCTTGGAATTGGATGCGCTCCTGTGCCATGCGAATCCAGTTGCACAGATGCGTGTTATAAGAAAATTCGCGGAGAATGACTTCATCAGTTTTGTAAATATCTTCTGGGTCACCCGACAGCGCCACCCAACGGAAAGGACCCTTTCCTTCGCAAAATTGCGGGCGAATGTACGCAGGCACAAAGCCTGGAAAACGGAACGCTTCTTCTACTCCTTCGTTTTTGGCGACCTGGCGGATGTTGTTGCCGTAATCAAACGTGACCGCTCCTTTTTCCTGCATGACAAGCATGGCACGAACATGCTCGGCGATGCTCGCTTTTGCACGCGCTTCGTACGCCTTGGCATCGCTGGTTCGAAGCTCTGCCGCTTCCTCAAGGCTCATGCCGGTCGGAATATAGCCATTCAAAGGATCGTGGGAGGAAGTCTGATCCGTCAGAACATCCGGGATAAAATCACGCGCCAGCATAGCATTCAGCACATCCGGAGCATTGCCTAACAGACCGATGGAGATGCCTTTCTTCTCCTGTTTGGCTTGCAGTGCCAGGCGAATCGCTTCCTCCAGGCTCTCCGTCGATACATCGAGGTATTTGGTGTCCAGACGGCGCTGAATCCGTGTCGGGTCGATTTCAATATTGATGCTCACACCGCCATTCAAGGATACAGCGAGTGGCTGCGCGCCTCCCATACCTCCCAAGCCTGCCGTGACGGTAATGGTCCCTGCCAGTGTTCCCTCAAAGTGCTGACGAGCCAGCTCGGCAAACGTCTCATACGTGCCCTGCACGATGCCTTGGCTGCCGATGTAAATCCAGCTTCCTGCCGTCATTTGGCCGTACATCATCAGACCTTTTTTGTCGAGCTCATGGAAATGATCCCAGTTGGCCCAAGCAGGTACGAGGTTGGAGTTTGCCAGCAAGACACGCGGCGCGTCTGCATGCGACTTGAACACCGCAACCGGTTTTCCCGATTGGATCAACAGCGTCTCGTCACCCTCCAGTTTTTCCAATGTTTTGACAATTGCGTTGAAGCAATCCCAGTTACGCGCAGCTTTCCCAATGCCACCGTACACGACCAGATCCTCTGTCCGCTCGGCTACGTCCGGATTCAGGTTGTTCAAAAGCATGCGCAGAGCTGCTTCCTGTATCCATCCCTTTGTATGAAGCTTGGTACCGGAATAGTCTTGGATCAGTTGCTGAATCGTTTGGGTCTGTGTCATTGTCATCTCGTCCACCTGCTTTTCTCCAGATTCATTGCTTACCCTCAGTATAAAAAAGGAAATAAGCACAAAAAAGGCACCTGCCTTTCGAATTGGTGCCAGTTTTATCGATGGAAAAGGATCTATCGGGGTCACATCACCCCAAAAAACTTTCTTTTCTTTCGATTCCTATCATTTTTTTTGATTTCGCAACAAACGAGGGGTTGTCCCCGTTTTTTCCTTAAAAATTTTGCTGAAGTAATTCGCGTTGACAAATCCCGTTCGCATGGCAATTTCTTGTACAGACAAGGAGGTTTCGAGCAAAAGGCGCTGCGCTTCCTTCATTCGCAGGTTGTTCAGCAGCTGGCGAAAGGAGACCCCGTGCTTCTGGCTGAGCAGCGTGCTGAAATAGGCTGGGCTTCGATCCACATGGCGGGCCACATCCTCCAGACGCAGGGTCGGATCCGTGTAACGCCCCTCGATATAGCGGATGGCAAGCTCGATCAAATCCGCTCGCGATTCCTCCTTTTGCGTAAACACGGAATCAATCAACGAGTAGATGAACAGCAAAAGCTCCTGTACGATCCGATACAGAATCGGCGCGTACAAAATCGTCTCAAAGACACGGTGATACGCTTCCTCCACATTCCCGTGATCGAGGCCATTCGCCTTCATATAACGCCTTACCTGCGCGAGAATGCTGGTCAAACGGATGCGCAGAAGGCCAGGCTCGGGATAAGGCTCATCCTTGTAAAAAAAATGGCGGTACATCCATTGCTTCAGCTTTTCTTTGTCGCCATCCTGCAGCATTTCGATCCATGCCCTCTGTTCAGCCGGTGTCAGGAAAGGATCGATCATCGTCCAGCTGATGCGGTTGCGCACGACCGACACTTGGCGATACCCTCTGAAAAAACGGATGTGCAGCGCCTGGCTCGCCTCCAGATAGGTTTCGTTGACGAGCTGCTCCTGATCATCCGATTGGTAGAGCACGACCGACAGCGAATCATCGAAAGAAGCTTCCCAATCGCGTAGCAATCTTTTCCCTACCTGCTCCAGCTGCGATAAGGCGTCGCCGTCCTCCCAGGAAAAGATCCCTGCGATCGCATCATTTAACGGGAGTAAAATCGGCTGCTCACGAAACGGATACGTGGACAAAAAGCGCAAAAGCTCCGGATGCCGCTGAGGATTCTCCAGCTGTGCCAGCATGAGCGGATAGGACTTGCCTGGTTTCTTCAGCGGTAAGAACAAATCCCGATATGACACCTCCGCAAGTCTGCCCCCCTCTACGCCCCGCACGGGTAACGAAGACTGACTTTCCTTCTTTTCCATACAAAAGCGGGTGAGGACACGTCTGATCTTTTCCGGGGTCTGCGGTTTGAGCCACAGGTCCCGCGCGTTCAGCTCGATTCCTTGCATCGCCCGCTCGAAGGTCGCTTCTGCCGTCATGACGAGGACAAGTGGTCGATACTGGTCAACCAAAAGCTTGAGTGCCTCCCACTGTCCCCTTTCCATCATGTCCAATTCCAGGCAAAGCACGTCTGGTGTATGAGATTCGAGGCATTGAATCACTTCTGCCATCGTAGCTGCCGTGTAGACATGGTCATACGGAATCGCGCAGCTCGTGATGAGCCAGCCGATTCCGATCCGTTCGTTGGCATCGCGGTCAGCTATCAAAATGCTCGGCATGAAGTCCCCTCCTTTTCATTCACGGAAGATTTCGACGAAAAGAGCGATTCTTGGCTGTAGGAGAAAAGGTTGTCCGCAGCGGGACAACCTTCCTTACCTTACGTCTTTTATTGGTCAGCGAACGGATTTTCAATCATCGTCCCCATGACATGGTCAACTGGAATGAATCCAATCTCCCGTGAGTCCGTGCTATGGTTGCGGTTGTCACCCATCACGAAGATGTGATTGGCTGGCACCGTTACTTTACCGTCGGCAGCATAGTCCATCGTTTCTTTGATATAGGGCTCGTCCAAAGGCGTACCATTGCGATAGACCTTGTTATCCTTAAACTCCAATACATCCCCTGGTTTGCCAATCACGCGCTTGACGTACATCGAGTGATCATCTCCCGTACCTAACAGCAAGCCTACCAATGGATGCCCGGTCACATCATCTTTCCAGGAACGGCTTCTATCTACACGGCTATCAATCACAACAATATCGCCGTAGTTGGGCAAATAGTTAAACGTATGGGCAAGTTTACTCACATATATACGCTGTTGGTCTTGCAAGGTCGGATCCATGGAATGACCGTCTACTTTATACGGCTGAAACACAAAGATTCCGAGGACCAAAGCAAAGACGACAGCAAAGCCAATGGAACGAATCCATCCTACGATCTCTCTTATTTTCATGTGTCTATCCTCCCTCCAGTATGAAAAATCGTTGCTTAAGACATGATACCACAAAATGATCGCCAGTCCAAAAAGGCTGGCTTTCGCGCAGCCAACCTCGTCTCGTTATGCTATTATTTTCCACTTAAATGATGCTCTTTGATTTTCCGAAAAAGCGTCGCTCGGCTGATCCCTAACAGCTGCGCAGCGGCGTCTTTGCCCTGATTGGCTTTGGAGGCGGCCTGCAAGGCTTGGGAGATCGCGATCTTCTCCCTTTTCTTCAGATTGAGCGAATCCAGCGGCGCCTCTTCCTCCACTTTCTCCCGCCACTCGCTCTCCCTTTTGGCTGGCAGCAGGATGCGCTCCGGTTGTATCCACGTGCAGTTTTCCATATTGACGGCGTACTCGACTACATTGGCCAGCTCACGCACATTGCCAGGCCAGTCATGATGAAACAGCAAAGCTTGGGCCTCTTGGCTAAAACCAGAGAGCTCTTTGCCCAGCCTTGCCCCATAGGTTCGCAAAAAACCGTTCGCCAGCGTCAAAATATCCTCCCGGCGTTCTCGCAGCGAAGGAAGGTGGATCGGGATCACACGCAATCGATAGTACAAATCCGTCCGAAAATCTCCCGTAGCGACCATCTGTTCCAAGTCGTGGTGGGTCGCGGCGATGATTCTCACATCGACATCGATCGGCTGGCCCGCCCCACCTACCCGGACAATTTGCTTTTCCTGCAGGACGCGAAGCAGCTTGACCTGCAAATAAACAGGCATGTCCCCGATTTCGTCCAGAAACAGCGTGCCTTTGTCAGCGATCTCAAACAAACCGCGCTTTCCACCTTTTCGCGCTCCTGTAAACGCACCATCCTCATAGCCAAACAGCTCGCTCTCCAGGAGCTGCTCGGGTATGGCCGCACAGTTGATGGAGACGAACGGACGAGTGCTGCGTTTTCCCGCTTGATGAATCGCCTTGGCGAACAGCTCTTTTCCCGTCCCGCTCTCTCCCTGGAGCAAAACCGTCGAATCGCCCGTTGCTACACGCATCGCTACTTCTTTTGCCTGCGTCATTAATGGGCTTGTCCCAACAATGCCACGGAAGGCTTTTTCCTGGCTTAAGCCCTCAATTTGTCTGGCAATGGCTACTACTTCTTCTACATCATCAAGGATGATCACCCATTCTCGTGTCGTTCCTGCAAGCTGTATCGGCTTGATGGAAAACAGAAACGCCTTATCGGCTCCGCCAACTTGCAGGACAACCTTCTGGGGCGTTTTCCCTGACTCCGAAGCCTCCCGAATGGCCGCAATCCATCGCTCTTCCTGCTCGAGATTTCTCATCGCAGGCGGCAAGGCAGGGTCTGGCATTTCCAGAAATTGACGCGCTCGCTGATTCATCTCGACGATGCGATTGGCCTGATCCACGGTCAGCATCGCCTTGTCCAGGTCATCCATGACCACTCGCAGCTTTTCCAGCATCAGCTGCTGCTCCACGTACATCAGATGCTCCTTGAGCTTGGTGGCAATCAGCTCTGCCATCTTTTGCAAAAAGCGCAGAATGGAGTCGACATCGGCAAACAGACGCGCTCGCTGATCCTCATCAAATGCGAGCAGCCCGATCACACCGACATGCTTGCCTTCGAGCGTAATCGGACAACAGATTTCACCGGTCTCTACACAATTGCCGTAATGGGCGCACGGACGACATTTTTCATCTGCCCCCGGATTCATAATAATGACAGGCTGTCCATCGAACAGGGATGACCGATACACATGATCCTCTCCTGCCATCGTGTGCAGGATTCCAGCTTCCGTACGTCCCGTTCCCGCAATCCGCAGCAAGCGGTGATCTGCTATCTCCACTTCCACCCGCAATACCGAAGCTACCGCCAAAGCGATCTGCTGCACACTTTCCTGGATTTCATGCAAGGGCATCCGGATTCCCCTCTCCCTCATGCTTCTTCCTCCATTATATCGAGATCGCCGGGGGAACCCAGTGTTTTAACGGCAAAATTCACAAATCGTTTCGGCCAAAATAGCTGCCATGTCTACGAGGCTTTCCGTCTCTACGTATTCGATCGCTCCGTGCAGACCTGCCCCGGTCGGACCGAACAATACGGTAGGAATGCCTGCCTCCTGTATCAGTGCTGCATCGGTCCAGCCAGAAAAGCCGGATATCCGCGGAACGCGTCCCAGACGGTTGCGGCACGCGACTTCCAGTGTAAGAAAGATCGGCTCTTCGATAGATACCTCATACGGATCACGCCAGAAAAACAGCTCCGCACTCGCCCGAAAGCTCTCGTCTTCGTCATGCAGCTTCTGCAAAATGGCAGCAACCTCTTTTTCCACGTCCTGCTTGGATTCACCCGGGATCGTCCGGCGTTCCCAATCCAGGCGGCAATAGTCCGGATAGGTAGACAATTCCGTCCCCCCGTTGATGAGCGAAGCATGCACGGATGGAGAGCCTAGAATCGGATGGTGTTTATTCATCAGCTGCTTCGAGAGCTTATCGATTTCCTGCAGGACTCTCCCGGCGTGCACGATCGCGTCTACTCCTTCTTTCGGACGGCTGCCGTGCGCGGATTTCCCTCGAACCTCACAGCTGATCCAGGCGAACCCTTTATGTACGACACCAATATCCAGATCCGATGGCTCACATACGATGGCGGCGTCTGCGCGGTACTCTTTGACCAGCTCTTCTGTGCCGATGCTCTTGTATTCCTCATCGGCCACAAACGTGAGGATGACATCGCCGGCCAATCGCACACCTGCTTTTTGGATCGCCTCGACTGCAGCGATCATCGCACCCAGGCTCCCCTTCATATCTTGGCTGCCACGACCGAAAATTTTCCCATCCTCATGTACGGGCTCAAAGGGAGGAATATCCATTCGTTTCGCACTCACCGTATCCATATGACCATTTAGCAGAAGGGACTTGCCCCCGCCGGTTCCGCGCAGCATCCCAATCACATTGCAGGCTGTTTCGTTAATAGGAACCAGTCTGACCTCCAGCCCCATCTCCACCAGCTTCGCCTGCAAATAGGCTGCCATCTCCCGTTCTCCCGGCCCATCCGCATCCAAGTATGGATTGACGGAATCTATCCGAATGAGATCCTGTACCAATGCAATTAACTCATCTCGCTCAATGTGCAGCTTCATCTTTTTCTCCTCCCCTATATGTAACGGATGCTAAACACTTGGCCAAGCCCCTTCCCAGACGATACGCCGATACTGCTCCTGATCGGTGTCTCCCTCCGTGCTAAAGCAGAGAATGACGGAATCCTCGTTGATCCCAAGCTGTTTTTGCAGCCATCTCCCTTCTTCCTTTTGCATGATCGTCGAGAGTAGTCCGACCCCAACAGCTCCACTTTCGCCACTCACGATCTTTGGATCTGAGCCGGCAGGAGCCGCCAGCATGCGCATTCCCGTAGCTGCTACGTGATCGGGACAGCTCACGAAGGCATCCGCGTAATCACGCAGGATTTCCCACGCCAGCGGATTGGGCTCTCCGCATGCTAGACCCGCCATGATCGTCTGCAAGTCACCCGTAGCTGCCTGTGCCTCCCGCTCTCCGCTTTTGGCTGACAGGTACATACAGTTGGCGTTGTGCGGTTCCACGATGATCGTGACGGGATATTCAGGTGCCAGCTGATCAGCCAAATACCCCAAAACCGCTGCCGCCATCGAACCTACTCCTGCCTGCAAAAACACATGCGTTGGTCTTTTCCCAGGCAGTGAATCTGAAAGCTGCCGAATCGCTTCCGCGGCCATCGTCGTATAGCCTTGCATGATCCGGGACGGGATCGTCGTATACCCATCCCATGCCGTATCCTGAATGACTTGCCAGCCTCTTTCCCGTGCCACCTTTTCCGAAAGCCGAACCGCTTCGTCATAGTTCCCGTTGATGACATGGGCATCCGCCCCCGTTTCTCGAATGGCTGCGACCCGCTGTGGTGAGGAGCCCTTTGGCAAATAGACCACAGCTTGCTGACCTAGCTGTGCAGCAGCCCACGCAACTGCCCGACCGTGATTGCCGTCTGTCGCGGTCACGAACGTCACGGCCCCGATCTGGCGTCTCACTTCCTCGGAGCGCAGCATGTCAAAGTCCACTTCCTCCATGGACCGCCCCAGCCTCTCGCATAAATAGCTGCCCATCGCATACGCAGCCCCGAGCACTTTAAAGGCATTCAGACCGAAGCGATAGGACTCGTCTTTCACCAGCAAGTGCCCGACGCCGAGCTCACGTGCCAGCGTCGGCAGACTGACCAAAGGTGTCTCCTGATACTGGGCAAACGATTGATGAAACGCGTGTGCACGCTGGCAAGCAGCCGACGAGAGGAAGGTAGGCAGACTTTTTGTGCTTCCTGCCGCCTGCCTTCCTGGAACTACAGCGAGAATGGAACGTTCCTTTTGCATGGGATGAATCTCCTCCTCGTAATTGCTGATTCATTCTTTTGTAGCAAGGATCATGCCATAACCTGCCTCGCGAGGAAAGCAGCTGTCGCGCACCTTTTCATCTCAATTCGAGACTATCTTCGTCTCAAAATGATACACACATCTCACTTTGAGACGAAGGTGATTCGAGGTACCTAGCGAATTTGGTACTATTCCTGTTTGTTCGTACCATATACCATCCTTTTAGGTGTCTAACACCTAGTACATGACATGGTGGGATTTTCTATGAAGCTCTTGTTCTTGTTGTTCGGACCGACATGCATGCTGTTTCTCGGATTGCAAATCGGCAGCAGTGTCCCTCTCGCTTTTCTTCTCTTTTACGGGTGGCTGGCTTTCATTCCGTTGTATCATTTGTTCCTGCGCCGGGAAGAGAAGCTGCAGGAATCTTTGCAGCAGCTTGGCTTTGCTTTCAACCGAAAGAACGTCGTCGTCGGGACGGCTACAGGTATTCTTTCTTTCCTTCTGATCCTCTTGAGCGGCTACGTCTTTTCATCCACTTTGTTCGACCCAACCGCTCTCGCTTCCTTGCTTACCAGATGGCAGTTCACTGGCGATCTCACGGGCTGGCTCATCGCCATTCTGATCTTGATCAACCCTATTCTGGAGGAAGTATACTGGCGAGGCTATTTGCTGCATAAGCTGTCGAGTGGCAGGAAGACCAGCTGCGCTATCTTTTGGACTTCCCTTTTTTACAGCCTGTATCATCTGCTATCCGTCATTCCTCTGTTCAGCGCGCCATACAACGTCATGATGATCATCCCCGTTTTCGCCGCCGGACTCATTTGGGGGTATTTACGGACCAGACAAGGCTCCCTTATTGGCTCGATCATCAGTCATATGCTCGCAGATACGGGGATTATGACTGTCTACCTCTTGTTTTTATCGTAAGAATGTGCAAATCTCCTTTTAAAACAGGGTGATTGTTCGTTATAATGAATAATAGAAAGAATCACTTCTATCCAAGGGGGTCATCCATGTTTGCTCGGCAACGGCTTGTCCTGTGGTTTCTGTTTATTTGCTTGCTCGCGCTCCTGTACGAAATTGTGAAAGAACGGCTGAATCACTATGAAAGCCAATGGGTACTAGCTTGGAGCGACGAGTTCGATGGAACGACAGTCGACCACTCCAAATGGAATGTTCTCGACACAGCTGCTCCCCGCAACAACGAGCTTGAATACTACACCCCGGAAGCCGTGTCGGTAAAAGATGGATATCTGCGCATTCGCACAGATAAACGGAGCTATAAAGGGATGGATTATACGTCCGGTGCGCTTCAAACAAGATTCAAGTACGATTTTCTGTATGGAAAAGTAGAGATCCATGCACGTTTGCCGAAAGGGCAAGGAATCTGGCCCGCGCACTGGATGCCCCCCAGCGACCACGCCTCCCCCTATGAGATCGACATCATGGAAATGCTCGGACACGAGCCGAACAAAATCTATTTGACCCATCACTGGCTGGGCTGGATTCCCCAGCAGTACACAGGTACATACGTAGGTCCGGATTACTCGAAGGCTTTTCATACCTTTACCGTCGAGTGGGAGCCTGGGAAAATTACTTGGTACATCGATGGGGTCGAACGCTTCTCCTCTACCTCACACGTACAAGAAACCCCAGCCTATTTATATGTGAATACAGCCGTAGGAGGCAACTGGCCCGGATCACCCGATGAAACGACTGTCTTTCCTCAATTCCATGACATTGATTATGTGCGCGTCTATCAAAAGCAAAAAGTTGACTGGAAGTTCTGGTAGTCCTATAATAGCCTTAAAATGTTCTTTATATAGAACAACAAGAATATCTTCTTCTATTAGGAGCTGTTGACTGAATGAAGATCATCATAAATGCGGATGATTTCGGCATGTCCTCTACAACGGACGATGCAATCCTCCAGACTTTTTCAATCGGTGCACTGACTTCTACTACCATCGTCGCAAACGGCTCCACTTTTGAAGCGGCCTGCCAGCGTGCACACGAGGAACGGCTGCAGAATCAAGTGGGGCTGCATATCAATTTGAATGACGGGCTGCCTTTGACCGATGCAATCCGCAAAAGCCCGCGTTTTTGCGATGAACACGGCTTTTTCAGACCGCGAACGCACTCCCTCCCTCGCCTGTTTCTTCCTTTGTCCGCAGATGATAAAAAAGCGCTCGCCACCGAGATTCGCGCACAAATTCACCGCTGTCGTCAACATGGCTTGCCACTTTCACACGCCGACTCCCACAACCACGTCCACACAGAAATCATCGTTGGCACTTTGATCATGGATGTCCTCAAAGAAGAAAGCATTCCCTTCCTGCGCTTGACTCGCAATATTGGTTCGGATATGTCTACTGCCAAGAAAGTATACAAGTACCTGTACAACAGCCTCCTCTCCTCAAAGGGTCTGCGTGGAGTCAACTATTTTGGAGAATTCGAGGATATGATTGCGATCTACCGCAACGGTGGACCCAAGCTGGGTTCAGTTGAAATCATGTGCCACCCGATCGATACAAAAAACGGCCAAATCAACGATCTATGTGGCGCCTCGATCACCCAGCAGTTTCAGGAGCTCGCCGCATTGATCCCTGAAATGGAACTGACAACCTACGGCCAAACGAAGCTAGCCGGTTAGCCGAGAACGAGAAAGAAGGGGCGAGATCCTAGTGATCCTCGCCCCTTGTTCCTTCTATACGCTTGCTACCGCCAGACTGTTTTCCTGCTGTTTCCCCTGCAACTCTCTCACGTCTTTGCCTTCCAGCAGCCGCATGAACAAGGCAATCGTCACCATGTTCCCGAGATGCGTGTCCAGAATCTCACTCATATGCAGCTTGTCGTCCAAGATCCCTTCCTGTTTCAGTAGAGCTATCGCTTCCTGCGTCACCCGCATGCTGCGAATCGTCTTGAACAGCTCGGGATGCTCCGGACTTTCCTGCAGGTACGTTTTATGGAAAAGCTTGCGGCCCAGCACTTTCGTCGCCCGTCTCGTCCGGTTGCGGATGTATTTGACCATATCCTTCAGAATCTCCGTCTTTTCAAACGAAACCGATATCCCGCCCTCTGCCGTGCGGATTTTGGCAACTGGCGCATTCAGCTGCGTAATCATTTTGCGGTGGTACTGGTTGAAAAAGCGCTCCCGACGTTTCAAATGAAAGCCGTATCGCACCAGATCGTACTCCAAAAACGGAGAGTAACAGCCAAACAGATGACTCGCTGCGGAGATGAACGTACTCGCCACCGTTTTCATCCGGAAATGATAGTAGATGCTGTCATAGGTTTTCGTGTTCATATCCAAAAGATAGGGCTCGAGCTTCTGAACCACTAGATCCTCGAAGCCGTCGTTTAACGCCTTGTATTCCCCGGCAAAATACGTGCTCTTGCACTTGATCTGCAGCATTCTCATCCGCAAAAAGCGGCGAATGTTCGATTTCTTGCGGGCATAGAAGGGAAAGTCCTGCACCCACATGTTCTCTTTGAAAAACTCCCCCCCAATCCCCGAAATAACGAGATCGATCCCCCGCTGTTCTCGGCTCTGGTGGTGAGGCAGGGTGCGGTAGTGCTTGAAAAGATCGTTCATCCCATCACACCAGGCAAACAGCTCGGGCACCCTCTGTTCCAGGCGATCAACACACGGCTCCGAAACATAGAGCTCGTGCTTTAGCGCGCTGGCGACTTGCTTGGGCACCTCGACATCCTGGATTCCATTCCTGCCTGTGATCGCTGCCTCGAAGGGTACGCCATGATGATCAAGCAGCACACACACAAGCCTGGAGTCCACACCTCCTGTTAAATCCGCACTCACTTTCAAATGGTGGACCGATTTGCTGAACAACCGGAAAAATTCCATCACATCCACTTTCGGGCACGCATCGTCCAGTTTTTCCAATTCCTTGGATAGGATTGTTTTTTTATGATTGCAAAGGACAATAATCTCATTACAGTCGATCTTGAAAATGCCATCGACGAGCGTGCGGTTGTGATAAATGTTTCCAAAGTTCAGGAATTCGATAATGGATTCCTTTGATACGCGTTCCTTGCCATACCCACTCTTTTTCGCTAATGCGAGAAAGGACGTGGAAACGATCGCTTCCATGTGAAACGCTTCGAATGCGCCACTGTTGTCAATGAATGCGTAGTACATATCTGCCTGCTTGTCGTACACCGTCATAAAGAAGTGGCCTTTTAACAGCTTGACAGCAGCGACCATCCCACTCATGCGAAGCTCTTCCAGAAATGCCATGACGGACTCGACACCCGCCGCCACTCCCAAAATAAAGACAAAGCCCTTCCAGCCCACCTTATAGTTGGCATCCTCCCAAACCTGTTCCTTGGACTGGAATTCTGTAATACCCTCACTCGTGATCAGCATGCACCATCACCCTGTCCTATCGAAGAATTCATAACGAGTGGAAAAGAATCGACATCTGGCTAACTCCCGGAGGTGCTCATTTGATGCCCATTCGATTCTGCTTTCTTGTTATCTAGGTAAAAAATTAGCGTTGCCAGCGAAATCAAATTGCCCAAATGCTGATTGTGTATCCGATCGATCGTCAAATCAGGATGCAGGATCAGAAGTTCCTTGAGCAGCTTCAATGATTCCTGGGTATGCCCCAGCTGCCTTATCGTCGTGAACAGCTCGGGATGCTCCGGACTATCTGACGAGTAGCTTTTCTTGAGCACCTTTCTTGCCAGCAGCTTCATCAGCCGTTTGGAATAGCTCACCGCGTATTTTCGTACGTCCTTTGCCACCTCCAGCCGTTGGGTAGAGACTGAAATACCGCCTTCGGATGTCCGAATTTTTGACACCGCGGGATTCAGCGTCGTGATGATTTTTCGGTGAAACCGGTTGAATATCCGCTCCCTTCTCTCCAGTTGAAATCCATAACGAACGAGATCCTCGTCGAGCAGCGGCGCATAGGTCGGCAGCACGTGATTGGCCGCCGTCAAATACTTGCCCGCGATGGACTTCATCCGGTAGTGGTAATAAATGTTGTCATAGGTCTTGGCGTTGGTCTCCAGTACATAGGGAGCGAGCTCAACCAACATTCGCTCGCTGAGGGATAGCGCAAGCGGCACGTATGCGTCATGAAAATAGTGCAGACCACATGAGATCGGAAGGAATCGCGAGTGGAAAAGGCGGCTCAAGTTTGCCTTTTTCATACTGTAAAAGGGGAAATCCTGCAGCCAGAAAAAGTCCTTGAACAATTCCCCTCCGACCCCCGTAATCGCCATGCTCATTCCACGCTGGAGGCGATTGCGGTTATGCTGCAGCGTTCGATAATGGCGCAGACAATCATGCAAGCCATCACTGATCCGAAACAGCTCATCGATGTCCTCCTCCAGATTGTTTACCAGAGGAGTCGTCACATGGAGCGAGACCCCAAACAAATCGGCCACTTCTTTGGGGATATCCACGTCCGAAATGCCCTCCCTGCCGGAGATGGTCGCCTCGAATTCGACTCCATAATAATGAAGCAGAACGCTGATCAGCCTGGAGTCGATCCCGCCTGACAGATCCACGCTCACCTTCTGATTGCGAAGTGACCGTGATAATTGCTGAAAAAAATCATGAAAATCCATAACCGGTTGTGACACATCATAGATGGGGGCGAGCTTTTTTCGTTTTACTTTCACATGGCGCCGATCAAACAGGAGTAGCTCGCCGCTGTCAATCTTGCGGATCGAATCAAAAAACGTCTTATTTTCAAACAAGTGACCAAAATGAAGAAACTCAATGATCGCCTGCCTGTTCATCGAAGCAATGTTCAGGTTTTTATGGGCAGCTAGCGTGAGAAAGGAACTAGATATGGCATCCTCTGTATAAAAGGCATCATGACAGCCGCTCGAATCGACGAAGCAGTAAAAATGTTGGAGAGGCTTCAGCTTCACGATCATCATATAGCTGCCTTTTAGATGCAGGACGTCCTGATCCAAGGTGGCCTCGGTGAAGAACGTCGCAAAGTGCCGGACGGATGGCAGCCCCGCCAACATCCCTTGTACATATACAAAGCCCTTCCAGTAAATGACGGCCTTGTCGTTCTCCCAACGGTGAAAACCACAAACATCTGTCGATATCCCTTCACGTGTAAGTAACAAGTGCCACTCCTCCAATTGCTTTTTCCGTTTCTTCTCTCTACGTGCCGTGACGCTGTTCTTTGGTAGAATAAAGGAACTTCATGAAAAGAGATAAGGATAAGAAATGACTGAGATGGGCGTCGTGAATGTCTTGCAGTTGAACCTTTGCTTGCAAGATTTTTTCCTCTTTTAACAGCTCTACCGCCTCTCTGGCTAACCGTGATTCCCGGATTCGCGTGGAGAACTCGGGATGATCCGCTGGCTGCCTAGTATACGAACCGTGAAAGAGCCGTCTTTCGATGACTTTCATCAGTCGTGTGCCTTTGTCCCACACGTATTTTTGGATGTCTTTGCCGACCTCCCACTTGTCCGAAGATACAGAAATTCCGCCCTCTGAGGTTCGAATCTTTGCAATGTGCGGGTTGACCTTTGAAATCGTTTTGCGATGGAAGGTATTAAAAAAACGCTCCCTTCGCTTCAGATGGAAGCCAAACTGTACAAAATCAGGCTCGACCATGGGCGCGTAGCTGGGCAGCACCCGGTTGGCTGCGGTGATAAAGCCGCCGCCTATGACGGGGAATTCGTAGTGGTAGTAGATGTTGTCGTACGTCTTCGTGTTGGTGTCCAGTTCAAAGCGGGTCAACGTATGAAGCGTCCCATTTTGCAGCGTTTGGTTTGCGGATACATACTCACCGGTAAAGTAGTCGTTTTTGCAAGGAATCGGCAGCATAAACATGTGAAACATCCGATCGAGCCTGGCCGTTTTACTCGTATAAAACGGGAAGTCCTGCAGCCATAATTCGTCTTTCAAAAATTCCCCGCCAATCCCGCTCAAGGCGAGCTCGATGCCTCTTTTCACCCGATTTTGATTATGCTGGTACGAGCGGTAATGCTTGAAGACATCACTCAAGCCGTCGCTGACACGGAAAACCTCTGGTATGCAGTCCTCCAGGTTATCGATGGTGGGACGTGTCACATGCAGCGTGGTGCCCATGGCGGCGGCCACTTCTTTAGCAATCTCGACATCCTCCATCCCGTCCATCCCGGAAACCGTTGTCTCGAAAGGCACGCCAAAGTAATCCAGAAGGACCGCGATCAGCCGAGAATCTACCCCACCCGTGAGGTCCACGCTCAGCCGGTAATCTTTGATAGACGCTGCCATCTTTTCAAAAAAGGGAAGGTAGTGAAAATCACCGTTTCCCGCATCGATCGGAGCCAAATTTTTGGAGTGAACACTCTTTCCGTTCGGTCCAAAACGGATGATCTGGTTACGATCAATCCGGGAAATGCCCTCGACTAGCGTTTTGTTGGCAAATACGTTTCCAAAGTTGACGAACTCCAGGACGGACTCTCGGTCCAGACTAGAAGAGGTCAAACCGTGATAGGAGACCATCTCCAAGAAAGAAGTGGCCGCAGCTGTTTTGGATTGAAAGGCAGTGAATCCGCCATTATTATCGGTAAAGCAGGTGTACTTGTGCGTCTGTTTTTCCTTTACGACCATAAAGAAATGCCCTCGCAGCTCCATCAGTGCACGATCCATTCCCTTTAAGGCGATCAAGCGGGCAAACTCCCGTACCGATGCCGCACCGGGCGGGATTCCCAGCAAGTAGAGAAAACCTCTCCACCGGAAGAGATATTCCGGATTTTCCCACGCTTGCAGGTCACCCGCTAAACTCCTCAGTCCTTTCGCTGTTAACAGCAACACCAGCTTCCCCCTTCACTTGGTCCTCGATTCCGATTATTGACCCAGGATTCCACGCAGCTTCTGATTGTCCGAAATGATGCTCCTCGCCTTGTTTACAAAGGTAATTTTCTTTGCCGCATCCTTGTTGAGCTGAATAATTTTTTGAACGAATGTCTGTGGATGATTGACGCAAAAGTCCTCATCAAATATGTCCTCGGAATACCCGACAGTGCTTTCTTTGGTTGCAAGCACCGGGATGCCTTTCATGATCCCCTCGAGTATCTTGATTTTTGCTCCGCCCCCCAGCGTGTTGGGGACGATGAGAAAATCACAGCTGCGAATGTACTCATCCACGGATTTGACGGCTCCCGTCACGATGATTTGCTCGGAGTGGTATTTTTGAATCAACGGGCTAGGATCGCGTCCGACCACGAACAGCCGGTAACGCTCATCCTGCTTGACGAGCTCCTGGAAAACATTTTCGATGAACCAGAGTGCTCCCAGCACATTGGGGTACCATTCCATGCTGCCCAGGAGCAGTAAATTGTAGCTCGGATGCTCCACATGCTCTCTCTCTTTAATCGTCGGATAGTTGTAATAGGGGGGGATGACGTGAATGTGGTCAGCGGCTTTTCCCATTGCAGAAATGAGCTTTTTATCCTCCTCGGAAATCACCCAGATATCGTCGACCGCCTGTATAGCTTGATGCTCCAGCCGCTTGATTCCGCGATTGAGCAGCCGAAGCTTCCACTTATCCTTTGCACGGGACTGATACCGGATTTCTTCGCGAGCGTTCATATGCTCAATATTGTGCTGGATAAGCACGAGCTTGGTCCGTTTTCGATCGATGTGCTTTTGAATTGTTTCGTACAAAAAGAACATGCGCAAGTGATCGAGAATGATGACGTCGTATTGCGTCTCGGACAGGAGTCGATCCGCTTCTTCCATCATGCGCGGCAAATATTTTTGCGTACTGTCCCCATAGAAGAGGACTTTCTTGTAGTTCTCCCATTTTGTCGGCTGATAGGGAACCAGTCGCATCTGCCGAAAGAGCTTCGAGTAGTAGCGATACTCCTCGGTTTCCACATCCGTCTCCGTGTATTCATAGGAAAGGACATCGAACGTGCTGTCGGGACTTGCGATTCTCTCCAGGATGCCGAGAGAGTAGATCGCATCACCGGAGTTGACTGGAAACAGCTTTCCCGAAATGTACAATACTTGTTTTCCCATCGTTATCTCATCCTCAACTGGTTGTGAAATGGCAAACATCGCTTGAGAAAAGTCTTGCCCCGATACATCCGCAAAAGCGAGGGGTATTGCTGCAGAATCTCGAGTCTTTGCCCGAACAGCTCCTGTCTTTGAAGATCGCTGACCCCGCCGCCTTCGTATTTGCAGATCGCCTGGTCCACTTTTTCAAAGATGTCTCCGTTTTTCCTCATCTCCAGAACTGCCTTGAAATCAGCTGAAATCGAGTACCGGCAGTCGTATAGGACGCGCTGATGCAGCCGAGTTGCAAACAGGATTGATTGATGGCAAATCATCTGTGTACTCAAATAAAAATCGCTCAGCTGGACCGGCTGCGACACGATTTGGCCATCACGATAAATATTCCCGTACAAATGTTTGTCTCCCGTACGTCCTGGCAGGATCGCATCCAGCACGACATGATTGTAAAAAACGTCGCCGGCGTTCATGAAAATCACGTAATCACTGTCCGGGGAAACCAAGGATAGCCCTTTGTTCATCGCGTCATAAATGCCTTTGTCCGGCTCGGAAATCACTTCGTCGATCATGCGTCGATAGCGCCCGATAATTGCCAGTGTCTCGTCTGTAGAGCCTCCATCGACGATGACATACTCCTTGTTGCGATACGTCTGGCTCATGACGCTTTTGATCGTGGTCGCAAGCCTCTCCCCTGCTTGATAGGTCACTGTAATGATGCTGATTTTCGGCAAATGCCCCGTTGCCATCATCTCCGCTCCCCTTTCCCTGCCAGATCCGCGTGCAGGTGGAACCCTTTTAAATAGCCGATAAAGAAGAAAAACAAAGTCACATAGGTGTACGAAGCGATCAGCGTCGGCTCTACCATCATCGCCACGAAAAACGATACAGATAATCCAATGACCCCATACGACTGATCTGGTTTCTTCTTCAGGAAAGACAACAGGTAGGGCACATGCTTGAGCTGTATGACCAGCAGCAGCAGCATAGGGATGACACCAACATACCAGCCTACGTCCAGCCACAGATTATGGGCGTAGTCGAACGGAGAGAAGTCCGTTTTCGCTCCTCCCATCGGATACTCGAGCAAGCCGATCAGCCCTTTGTACCAGAGTGCGTACCTTGGTGTGTCCAGCCCTTCACTGAGCAAGCGATCCATAAAAGGATTTTCGAGCAAGCTTTTGGTCTCGGAGAAATCGATAAAAAACAAGTTCAGCGGCATGAGGCAGAACAAAATGATGAGCAGCACGAGCTTTTTGTGCGTCAGCTTCATCTGCGTGATGTACATGAGCGTTGCCAGTGAAAATGCCAGCGCGCCGGCATAGATCGGACTGCGATTTTGCAGCATCAGATTAAAAAAGATACTCGTCGCAGCCAGTGCCAGAAAACAGCCCTTGAGCAACAGATTGATGCGGCTGTAAATCATCGAGATCAGGCAAATGCTCAAGGAAAAATAAATCCCGATGATCGGTCCGTTGATCGTCCCCCCGTTCCAAAACGACGGGACTGCCCGCTCTGCAATCAAGTAGTTGTTGCTCGCCACTTCCCCCAAGTGATTCATGGCATAGCTCGCCGTTGACAGCAAGGCGTAGGTGAACAGTCCTCCTACTGTTACGCCGAGGATGACACTGATATTCGTATAGTTCTGAGCCAGAAAATAGCCGATGATATAGGCAATTGTCATATTGGCGATGAGAAACATCATCTTGCTCTTAAGCCAGTCATCTTCCGTCGTAATTTCAAAGAGAACGCACATGGTGTAATAGAGGAAGGCAAAGAGGAAAACGAGAGAGGCATCCAACAAAAAGGAGACAGTCACATTCTTGTTCTTCAGGAAAAAGATGAGCACCAAGCAAGGGAACAGACAGATGAGAGACAAATTGGGGACACTCGCGCCGTAGAGGAACACACTGGTGAGCAAAAGCAGCGTGGCGAGCTTGTAGGTCGTCGCCTCCCGCCCGGAGGACAGATCTTCAGGATGACTTCTGGAAATGATGATAAACGTGTCCCTCACATGGATCCCCCCAAGAAACTCTCATCGTCTACGGTCGGACAATCAAGTGCTGCTTGCGATACCAGTCGTACGTCTGCTGAATTCCCGCCTCCAAAGTCGTGCTGGCATTCCAGCCCAAGCGAGCCATTCTGGAGACGTCGAGCCACTTGCGCGGGGTGCCGTCCGGTTTATCCGAACGAAAGACGATTTCCCCCTGATAACCGACAATGCGTTTGATGAGGCTCGCGAGCTCCCTGATCTCGACATCTTCTCCCGTACCTATATTTACAAACGGCGCCGTATCCCTCTGATCAAAGAACTTCATCAGATAGACGCAGGCATCTGCAAGATCATCGACATACAAAAACTCTCTTTTGGGCTTCCCTGTGCCCCACACCTCAACACTCGGCGCTTTATGGATGGCAGCCTCGTGAAATTTACGCAGCAGAGCTGGCAGAACATGCGAGCTCTCCAGATCAAAATTGTCGTTTGGCCCATACAGGTTGGTGGGCATGACCGCTAGGAAGTTGGAGCCGTATTGACGATTGTAGGCCTCGCACATCTTGATTCCCGCGATTTTTGCCAGCGCATACGGTTCGTTGGTCGGCTCTAGTTCTCCGCTTAGCAAGTACTGCTCCCGAATCGGCTGTGGTGCGAATTTGGGATAAATGCATGAGCTGCCAAGAAACAGCAGCTTTTTCACGCCGAACAAGTGGGCGGCATGAATCACGTTCGTCTGAATCACCAGGTTTTGATAGAGAAAGTCAGCCGGATATTGCGAATTTGCTAGAATGCCCCCTACCTTCGCTGCTGCCATAAACACGTATTCTGGCTGCTCTTGGGCAAAGAATCTCGCAACAGCTTCCTGATTCAGTAGATCGAGCTCGCCGCGATCCCGCACAAGAATACGCTCGAACCCTTGCGCTTCCAACGTTCTTTTTATTGCTGATCCCACTAGTCCACGGTGGCCAGCCACAAATATGCGCGCTTGTAAGTCCACTTACAGGTACTCCCCTTTCGAGCGAATAGGCAATTGAGCTATGATTTTCTTCAACCGAAACGGCACGAGTATCGCCTTGGTTTGCATCGCCCCCACCTGATGCAGCGGTTTGAAAAAGAAGCAGGAGGCATGTGTTTGGAACCAGTACGAGAATAGGGATGCAATAGTCGCCCCCATCGCACCGTATCTAGGAATCAGCAGCAGATTGAGTAGGACGTTCAGGATGCAGCCCATCACCGAAGTGACGAACTGCCATTTGGTGTAGTTCATCGTGTTGAGGAATGAGGAACGGGCCAAGCCAAGGTTGACGAACAGTCCAACCCATATGTAGCATATCAAGAGTGAGGAGGCAGCCGAATACTCCTGCCCGAAAAACGAAACGAGAAAGGGTGCGAGGAAAGTCGTCGCAATCGCCACGATGTAGCCGATCAGAGCCATGACATCAAACAAATGCTGCAGTCGTTCATAAAAGATTTCTTCACTGATTTGCTTGGACGCAACAATACTGGGATACGTCGAGGAAACGATGGCCAGCGGTACGAAATACCACATTTCCCCAAGGCGTACAACTACCGAATAGATCCCCAGCTCGTGATTCCCAACCATATCTCCAATCATGATCTGATCAATGCGCATGTAGATCAGAATGGCGAGACTGGATAGAATCAACGGCCAGCTGTCCTTCAGCATCTCAAGGGAGCATGTCAGTGATGCGCGCCATTTGCGCAGGTAGTTCCCATGTACCCGATAGCCGATCAAAAGTCCGATCATGATGATCACAGCTTCAGCCATTCCCGCATAGGCAAATGCGATGAGCGGCGCCTTGATGACGATCAGCACGACCTTAAGCATCGATATGAGGAAGAAGGAAGTCGCATACGTATATACCTTTACCTTAGCGTTCACCTGAGACTGGAACCAGTAGTCAATCGTATCGAACGCTTGGAGGATCATCCCCATCGCAACCAGAGCCACCATCCACTGCATGTGGGGATCGTCTGGACGCAGAAAGATGATCAGAGCGATGGTGAAAGCGATTGTCGACAGGGAACCAAACAGCTTCAGGACAAACGCACTGCCCAATATCTCGTCTCTTCGCTCTGGCTGCCTGACGATATTGCGAACGACGATGCCTTCCAGCCCCAAAGCTGCTACCGTCGAGAACAACGCCACAAAGGATTGGGCGTAGTTCAGCTGCCCGAACTGATTGGGCCCCAGATAGCGAGCGATGGCGATCCCCACAAAAAAGGAGATAATCAACCGAAATATCCGCTCTACAGCCAGCCAGCTCGAGCTGATCACAATTTTTTTCAACACCTGGCTCCCGTTTACCAGGCTTACTAGAGAAAGGGCCAAAACACGGCATTTCTGTATCATAGAGTTAAGAGGATCTCTTTGTTTGCTTCTGCCAGATCCGCTCGCACCATGCTTTGAACCAGCTCATCAAATGTGCATTCCGGCTGCCAGCCCAGGACTGCCTTTGCCTTTCGTGGATCACCCAGGAGAAGATCCACTTCCGTAGGTCGGAAATACTGCGGGTCTACTTGGACGATGACGTTACCGGTCTGTGCATGTATTCCCACTTCCTCCACGCCGTGCCCCTGCCACACCAGCTCAATGCCGCATTCCCGAAAGGCAAGCTCGACAAACTCCCGTACAGAGTGCGTTTCTCCTGTGGCGATAACGAAATCGTCCGGAGCTTCTTGCTGAAGCATCAGCCACATCGCCTTGACGTAATCTTTCGCGTAGCCCCAATCCCGTTTGGCATCGAGATTGCCGAGGTACAGCCGCTCCTGCAAGCCAAGACGGATCCTCGCCGCCGCACGTGTGATCTTGCGGGTGACAAATGTTTCTCCACGCAGCGGGGATTCGTGATTGAACAGAATGCCGTTGCAGGCAAACATCTGGTAGGCCTCCCGGTAGTTTACTGTGATCCAGTAAGCGTAGAGCTTCGCAGCCGCATAAGGGCTTCGTGGATAAAAAGGCGTAGTCTCGCGCTGAGGAACTTCCTGAACCAGTCCGTAGAGCTCACTCGTAGAAGCTTGATAAAATTTGGTTTTTCCTGCGAGACCCAATATCCGGATGGCCTCCAGCAGGCGAAGTGTCCCGATTCCATCTGCGTTTGCCGTATATTCCGGTGTTTCAAACGACACCTTGACATGGCTTTGCGCTGCCAGGTTGTAGATCTCGTCGGGCTGCACTTCCTGGATGATGCGGATGAGATTCGTCGAGTCGGTCAGGTCGCCGTAATGGAGAAAGAATCGGCTGCTGGCGTCATGCCTGTCTTGATAAAGGTGATCAATCCGATCTGTGTTGAACGAGGACGCTCTGCGTTTGACACCGTGCACCTCGTATCCTTGTTCCAGCAGAAACTCTGCCAGATAGGCTCCGTCTTGACCTGTGACCCCTGTAATGAGCGCTACTTTTTTCATCTGCTTGGACCTCTCCTTTATCCGAGAGCGGACTTACTCATCATCCGCTGCTTTTGCAAAACCCTTGATTTTCGGTAAATAGCATAAGAGTCGTATACGAGTACCAAAGCGATCGACAGGAAGAATCCGACGACAAACGCCATGGCGATGTTCAAAATCGGTCTGGGGTAAACGGGATAGGGATTATCCGAAACCTTTGCTTCGGAAATCACCTGAATGTTGTCGATCTTCATGATTTCTTTAATCTCTTCGACTGAAATTCGGGACAAGGTATTGGCGACTTCCACTGCGGTTACTGGCGACGGGTCTCGAACCGTAATTTCAATCACCTGAGAAGATTTCACGGGCTTAACCTCTATTTTGCTATCGAGCTCGGTTGTAGACAGTCGCAGCTTCATAGCGATCATCGCCTTCTCGAGCACCCTCGGACTTTTAATCATGACTTGATAGGTGTCCATCAGCTTGATGCTCGTTTGAATATCGTTGAAATCGATTTCCCTTGCCAGCTCGGCTTCCTCGGCAGAATTCGGCATCACCAGCAACTCTACGGATGCTCCGTATACCGGAGTGATGTAATAGTAGCTGTAAATACCGACGGCTGACGTGACAACCGTGGTGAAAACAATGACAATCCAGAGTCGTCGCCAGATCATGTCAAACAGCTCGCGTACTTTCATATGCCCTCCTGGACTCCCAATATGAACGTTCTTTTTATAGAACGATTTCTTTTAGTGTAACTTATAGTCCATAAAAAAGAAACAATCATATCCATGCAAAAATCAAGCAAAAATCGGAGTATCACCCCTTTTTCCGACATCATTTTCGCTCTGTTCGTTTCCCATATTGTCGTTCTTTATGAAGAATACTTTTTTGTCTGATTCCCTTGCTTTTTCGTCCACGCGTCCTTCCACGATTTCACCAGCTCTTTGCTGATTCCCGAGCTTTGCAGTTCTCCGATCAGTGCTGCCCATTCCGGATCACAAGGAACGTTTCCTTTTTGGCGATCATGCACATAGAGAACGAGACTGCCCAATTCCATTTCCAGCACCAGCGCAATTTTCTCCAGGATTTGAATGGAGGGATTTGTCTTGATCCCTCTCTCCAAAGAGTTCAAATACGACTTGGTGACTCCCGATCGCTCTGCCAGCTCAGACATGGACAGCCCTTTTTGTATTCGCAGCTCCTGTATACATTTCCCAAGCAATGACTAGCGCTCCCTTCATACCCACGCACAGTTTTTTTCAATCTCTTCCCAGGTCATATAAATGCGGATGATATCCTCCTCTACCAGGGACACTCCGGTTTGCACCTCGATAAATTCGAGATCCGTAATCGCTTTGATCGCATGCTTCGTCTCAACCGGAATCGTCAGGACATCGCCCGCCTGAACGTGGAATATTTTATCGTCCAGGCAAAAAACCCCTTCGCCCCGGATGATCGTCCACACCTCGCTGCGCATGTAATGAAGCTGATAGCTCAAGTTTTTTCCTGCTGAAACGCCAATCCGTTTGGTCAATACTTCCCGTCCGTCCACCGACTTGTCGTGGTCGAGCACCCTGTACCAGCCCCAGCGGCGCTCCTCAAACATCGGACGGGTAGCGATGTCCTTGACGATTTCCTTCACATGATGGCTGACCGTTTTCTCGGCGATCAGGATGCCGTCCGGACTAGCCGCTACGATCGCGTTGGACAAGCCCATCACGACCACGGGGATATCCAGCTCATTGACGAGGTGGGTAGATCGGCAGGTTTCATCCACGAGACCTTTTCCTACCTGACGCTCCTTCATCTGATCGGTCAGCGTATTCCACGTGCCGAGATCGCTCCAGCTTCCTTCGTATGGCAAAACGGCAATACGGCTTGTTTTTTCTACTACCTCGTAGTCAAAGCTGATCGATGAGAGTCCGTGATACTGCCTCAGCAGCTCCTCAAAATGAATCGGAATCCCTTTGTCAATCAGGCTGGTGATCATCGTCTCCAGGCGGAAGGCAAATACACCGCAGTTCCAAAGCGCTTGCTGCTCGATCAGCTTTTCGGCCACGTCTTTGGAAGGCTTCTCGGTAAAGTGGTTTACCTGATAGTACGGCATGCTGTCATGGCGAGGGTGAGGCACGATATAGCCGTACTTTTCAGAAGGATATGTCGGTTTTACCCCTACCAGGGCGAGCTGTGCCTCGGAGTCGCCAAGGACGTGCTCCAGCTGTTTCAGCTTCTCGAAGAAAGCATCGTCGACATAGGCATCTACGGGCATGACGACACATACTTCGTTCATGCTGATTTCCTTCATCGAATACAGGTAGACAGCCGCCAGCGCAATCGCTGGAAAGGTGTCCCGACGATGCGGCTCCACCAGCAGCTCTACATCGCAGCCGATCTGATTTTGGATGATATCGACCTGTGTGCTGCTGGTCGAAATGATGGAATCCTCCTGCAGATGAACGGCTCCCAGCTGCTTCCAGATGCGCTGGATCATCGATTCCATGTCCCCCTGTTCGTTTTGGAGCAAGCGAAGAAACTGCTTGGATCTGGCATCATTGGACAGTGGCCACAATCTTTTTCCCGAACCGCCTGACAGCAAAATCAGCTTCACTGACATTTCCCCCGTTCATCTGTTATTACTCGTTATTGGCGGTATTCGCCATGTCGTAATAGCCGAATAGCCGCAGCAGCTTTTTCTTGTTCTCATCGTTTTCATAGGCAACGCCAGCCGCTTGCTCCCGCTGTAGAACAACCCGGATGGTCTGGAGCAAAATCTTGATATCGAGAACGAACGAATACGTTTTGACGTACAAAATATCGAAGCGAAGTTTGTCTTCCACCTTTGTGCTGTAATTGGCCAATATTTGTGCCAGCCCGGTGATTCCCGGTTTGACTGACAAGCGATACGCGTAGTCCGGGATGCTCTCCTGAAACTGCTGGATGAAAAAGGGGCGCTCCGGTCTTGGCCCTACCAGACTCATTTCGCCTTTTAACACATTGAACAGCTGGGGGATTTCGTCCAAACGAGTGGAGCGCATAAACCTTCCGATCGGTGTGATACGTGGATCCTTTGCAGCTGCCAGAACCGGTCCCGTCGATTTCTCCGCATCCACCACCATGCTGCGGAATTTGTAGATGAGGTAGGACCGCCCGCCCTCTCCCAGCCGCTCCTGCTTGAAAATCGCCGGACCTGGTGAGCTGAGCTTGATCAATACGTACAAGAGCAGCATGACTGGCGCCAGAAGCAGAATCAGGAAGCCGGACACCAGTAAATCAAAGCATCGCTTGACCAATAGCTTTCTCGGGACGAAGCGTGGAGGCTGGATGGACAGCACCAGGAGATCATCAATTTGCTGCAGCTCGGACTCGATAGCGAGCAGCTCGACCATTTCCGGTACAGCCAGCACCTCTTTTTCGTGCTTGATACATAAGCTGATGATTTCTGCCTTGTCCTCCCGGTTCAAGTCAGGACCGAGCAAGACGACGTCCACTTCCGCCATTTTCTTATGTAAGAGCCTTCTGCTGTGGGCAGGAAGGAAGCCGTGAATGATGAACCAGCCTTTGGAATGGTTCATGCACTTTTCTGCCAAAGACACACCGCTATCGAGGCTGTCACCTACGATCAATACTTTCTTGCTCCCGTGCTTCTTCCGCGCTAGCTGCCAGATCAAATAACGGCTGAATCCGAGAACGAAAAATTGCAAAAACGTCGCAAACAAAATCACGCTGCGCGGGAACGAAAAGCCTTTGCCCATATACGTCATGGACATGGTCAGGACCATCACGAGCATGACAGACAAAAAGATGGTGTACAGCAGATGATGCAAGCTTTTACGCTTCCAGTCGGAGTACAGGTCGAACATGTAAAACGCGATCAGACAAAACAGCGAAATCCACGGAAACAGGGCTAGATACGGTTTGACATTGCGCAGCGGCACATCAAACGAAAAACGGGATAAAAACGCAATCACATAGCACGCGTTCAAGAGTCCAGCATCGAGCATTGCCAACAGAAACAGACGAAGCTTCAAGGTGTTGCCCCTCATAGGTTCCTCCTGCCATTTTCAAAAGGATCATCAGCCATATGCGATGGACATTCTGTTTCGAACGTATTGAATCGTTTGGTGCAGTCCTCGGTGCAAGGTCACTTGCGGTTCCCATTTCAGCAGTTCACGGGTCTTTTCGTTGCTCAGACAACTGTGCCGAATGTCCCCTTCTCTCGCTGGCAGGTAGATGGGCTCGATTGCGAGCGACAGCATTTCGTTTAAAAGCGTAACCAGATCATTGATGCTCAGTGCGTGACTCGTGGAGACATTGAGTACTTCTCTGGCTCCGTATTGCAGGGCGGCCACATTGGCAGCTGCTACGTCCTCCACATGGATAAAATCTCGCGTCTGCCACCCGTCACCGAATACCTTTGGCGGCAAGCTTTGCAGCATGTTCTGGATAAAGCTCGGAATGACTCCGCCTTCTCCTGTCAATTCCTGCCGCTCCCCGTAGACGTTGGCGTAGCGCAGGATCGTATAATCCAGTCCATATTGATCGGAGGTTACTCGGATGTATTGCTCAGGTGTGTATTTGGATATGCCGTAGCAGGAAAGTGGTCGGGTCTGGTGTGTTTCTTCAATGAGGGGAGTGTGTGGGATGCCATAAACGGCTGCTGAGGATGCGTAAATGAACTTTTTCACTTGATGTAAAACGGCGCACTCCAATAGTCGGAGGGTACCGAAAATATTGACGCTAGCATCGTGAAGCGGTGCCACCATCGAATGTCGGACGTCGATTTGGGCAGCCTGGTGGATGACGATATCCGGCTTTTCCGTGGCAAACACGGACTGCAGCTCGTGACTGGTAATATCGCACCGATAGAACTTCGCCAACGGGTGAACCTGCTCGCTTTTGCCCGTCGATAGATTGTCTACAATGACAACCTGATATTGATTCGCGATGAGTTGATCCACAATGTGTGATCCAATAAAACCGGCTCCGCCCGTCACGAGTACTTTCATCGCTCTCTCCCTTTTTCATGGAAACTTGTCGTTACCAGCTTTTTGCCTAGCTGTCTGCCGATCGGATGATATTCCACTGCGTCGTCTTCCAAAACAGAATCGTGCAAGCAATTCCTTCCATCGAAAACAATGGCTTCTCGCATCGCTCGCAGCTTGGGAACAAAAGCGGGAAGGGTAAACTCTTGCCATTCCGTCAAGACAAAAGCAGCGTCTGCGCCTGCCAGTACCTGTTCGGCACTTTCGAACAGCTCCACTTGAGCAGGAAGGTAGGTTCGAGCATTGTTCATGCTGACGGGATCGTACCCGACGACCTGCGCTCCGTGCTCCAGCAAAGCGGCTGCAATCCCTAAAGACGGCGCCTCTCTCATGTCATCGGTGTCCGGCTTAAATGAGAGCCCCAGCAGCGCCATTCTCTTTCCGCGCAAATCCCCGAATCGACTGACTGCCTTCTCGACCAGCCTCATCTGCTGCTTGCGGTTCACGCGCTCCACAGCCTGCAGGATTTGGAGCTGATCTCCTGACAGCTCTGCCATGCCCAAAAGCGCTTTGACATCCTTGGGAAAGCAGGAACCCCCATAGCCGATCCCAGCGCGCAGGAACTTTTCCCCGATTCGTTGATCCATGCCCATTCCCCGCGCCACATCCTCGATCGTCGCTCCCAGGCTCTCGCATAGGTTGGCGATCTCGTTAATAAAGCTGATCTTCGTTGCCAGAAAGGCGTTGGACGCATACTTGATCATCTCTGCGCTGCGAATGTCCGTGTGCAAAATGGGGATGTGCAAAGGCTCATACATCGCGGCAAGCATTTCTGCCACTTCTGCATCGTCGGTGCCGATCACAATCCTGTCTCCGTGGAAGGTGTCGTAGACCGCTGACCCTTCCCGCAAAAACTCCGGATTGGAGGCTACCCGTACAGATACAGGATGTGCGAGGTGCTCTGCGATGATTTGGGACAGAAATGTGTTCGTCCCAATCGGTACCGTGCTTTTAATGACGACAATCACATCATGCTGCACATTGCGTCCGATCGTTTGGGCTACGGTAATCAACGCCTGCAGATCTGGCATGCCATCGATCCCCTGCGGCGTGCCCACTGCTATGAAAATTGCCTCCGCATTCGCAAACGCTGCCCCTGGATTGACTGTAAACGCAATCCTTTTTTCCTTTCTCTGCTGATCCAGCATCTCTCCCAGACCAGGCTCGTAAAAGGGAACCTCCCCCGATGATAGCTGTGCGATTTTATCCTCGTCCACATCCACACATGTCACCTGGTGGCCGATCTTTGCCAAGCAAACACCTGTAACGAGTCCTACATATCCTGTTCCGACGATGGCAATCCTCATGGCTTCCTACCCTCTCCCGTTATGTCCATCCCACGCTTTTTTTCCATGCATTCCAGCCGTAGTGCAGGAAGCACCACGCTGCGTGCACCAGACCCAGCTTTTCGATATCCCGGTACAGCCTCCATGTATGCCGGGCGGCTTTCCATTTGTTGCTGGAGATCGAGCCGCCTACCTTGCGATACAAGGACAGCTCCTCTGAAATACCGTACGCGATCTGCCCTTGCTTGAGGATTTGCAGCCACATCGCTGTATCCTGACGAGTCCGAATGTTCGGCATCTGGACCGTCCCCAGCTTTTCACGATCGAGCATGACCGTCAGGCACCCGATGATGGTGTTCTTCAAGAGTCCCTGATAATCGATTTGCTTCGGTATTGGTACAGCTACTCCCGTCTCCGTGCCATTTTCCGCAATGATGCGATACTGGGTAAACGAGAAGGCGATGTCGCGCTCCTGCATAAAAGCTACCTGCGTCGCCAGCTTTTCCGGCAGCCACAAATCATCGCTGTCCAGAAAAGCCAGATACTTCCCATTGGCGGAAGATATCCCTGTATTTCGGGCAACCGCCGCTCCTCCGTTCTGCTCGAGGGCAATCAGGCGAATGCGCGGGTCGTTCAGCGCGTCTTGGATGACAGCTATCGTATTGTCACTGGAGGCGTCGTCGATGAGAATCATCTCCCAGTGGGGGTACGTCTGCCCTTTCACGGAATCGATGGTCGCTTTAATGAATTTGGCTGCGTTGTAAGTAGGCGTAATGACGGATACCAACGGCTGCGTCTGTATATCCTGACTCGCTCTGACAGAAGAACTCATCATTTTGCTACTCCTCTCACCAACGATTGATCCGTCTTCGATAGCGTCTGGTACAGCCTGATCAGCTTTTCCGATTCCCGCTCCCAGTTGTACTCGTTTATCGTGTAAGCCATCCCTTTTTGTCCCATCTCCTGGGCCAGCGCGGGCAAGTCGTGCAGAAACACGATCGCCTGTGCGATTTCCAAAGCATCCGTTTCTCTCACGAATACGCCGGAGCCAACATGTCCCACTTTTTCTCTCCACACGGCAAAATCGCTGGCGATGAACGGGATTCCAAACCTTTGATATTCATAAATTTTGTTCGGACTTGTTTTGGCGTGGTCGCCTATGTTTTGAATCGTGATCAATCCTGCATCCGCTTGGATCATATAGGCAAAAGCCTCTACCTGGGGCAGTACTCCCCGATAGTCGACATGCTTCCAGCCTGGCTTTGCCAACGCTTCCTTCCAGCCTGCCTGATCATGCACCGGACCAATCAGCCACATCCGCACAGGAAACAGCTGATTCACATATTCCAGCGCATCGACCATTTGCAGCAACCCGCGTGTACGTCCGATCGTCCCCACGTAGATCACTTGATACTCTGCTGGCTTTGCGATCAAACGGCTATGTGCGTAGGCACAGTCGATCAGCTCACCACTTGCGATCGGAGCGTTTTCGATCACGACGCCCTTTTTCCCCAACCGAGCAGCAACATCCGGCTGAGTCGCGATGGCCCCATCGAAACATCTCGCTGCCCACGCTTCCAGCTGTCCAACAGTCTTGGCCATGAATTGGCGCAATCGCCCTGGAATCCATTCGCGCATCAGAATTCGCTGCGTGAAATCTTCATGCGTATCGTAGATGACCGTTTTCCCCATCAGCTTCAGGAAAAATCCCAGAAGCAGTGTATCCGGATTGTGCAGGTGGATGATCGCTGCTCGCGTTCGCAAGATTTTTGCCAGCATCAGCGGCTGCATCAGAAATCGCTGCAATCGATTCTTGTAACGCGGGACCCCTTCTACACGGAGGTGACCTTGTACCCGCTCCCTCGTCTCATCCGCACCTTTTCTTGCCAGGAGTACGACCTCATACCCAGCAGCGGCGAGGGCTTTTGCTTCCTTTTGATACACCCTGACATCCGTGTGAATGTGCACGGGTGCATAGATGCATACCTTCTTTGCAGCTCCCATTCTGTCTCCACGTTCATCCTTCCTGATCGGTTTTCGTTCTTTATAAGGAACGATATGTCCTAGTATATTCTGCCTATAAGCAAAACAAAAACGGCCAAATTAGCCGATTTCAACCAAATTTGCCGTTTTCATCTATTTATCTCGATTTATCACCGTTGTTCTTAAAAAAGAACAAATTGATTATAACTGTTCTTTATAACGCTTTTGCTCCAAACTGCTTACATGGAACGGAGAGTTCCACGCGACGCCATCAGCAAAAATTCGCGGACTTCATCCAGCGTGATCCCCATGTTCTTGGCTTCCAAAATCAATTCCTCCCACTCACGATCCCTCTCCTTGGTGCCAATCTCTTGTGCGTACATGGTACTTCCCCCTCTCCAGCCTTACTTTCATCGGCAGCCAACGGTTTTTCACTATTAGGCAAAAGGCTTGTTTCCTGCTATAATGAGTGAATCAGCAAAGAAAAAAGGATGATTCTTTCGATGATTGGAACACGTATCAAGAACCTGCGAAAAGAAAAGGGGATTTCCCTATCGCAACTGGCTGAACGTGCGGGAGTTGCAAAATCTTATCTCAGCTCCATTGAGCGAGACATTCAATCCAATCCTTCACTGCAATTCATTGAAAAGATTGCCCAAGTGCTCGATGTTCCTATGAATACGCTAATCGAGAAAGATCCTGCTGCCGAACAAGATTTAGATCAAGAGTGGAACCAATTGGTGTTAGAAGCGATGAAGTCTGGGGTCAGCAAAGAAGAGTTCCGCGGCTTTTTGGAATTTCAAAAGTGGAAGCTGTCACAAAACAAGGAGTAACGTGGTTTAGCTTTTTTGTGTAACCGACACTCCTTGCGCCCAATTTTCCAAATAGTGCAACAACGGTGTTCGCAACTCATCGTTTCTCAGCGCAAACTCAATCGTCGTCGTGATAAAGCCCAGCTTATCACCAACATCATACCGAACTCCCTCAAACCGATAAGCAAAGACAGTCTGCACTTCGTTGAGGCGTTGAATGGCGTCCGTCAGCTGGATTTCTCCACCCGCTCCGGTTTCCTGGCGTTCCAAAATATCGAATATTTCCGGCCTCAAGACATACCGTCCCATGATCGCCAGGTTCGATGGCGCTGTTCCTCTTTGCGGTTTTTCGACAAATGCCCGAACCTGGTACATACCTCCCTCTGCTGTGAGAGGATCAATTACTCCGTACCTGGAAATCTGGTCCTCCGGCACCTCTTGCACGCCAATCACTGAGCACTGTGTATGCTCGTATAGATCCGTCAACTGCTTGATGCAGGGGATATCCGAGCGAACGATATCATCCCCCAGCAAAACAGCAAACGGCTCCTGCCCGATAAACTTCCTGGCGCACCAAATGGCATGTCCCAGCCCGAGTTGTTCTCTCTGGCGAATATAATGGATATTCGCCATTTTAGCTGAGTGACGCACCCGATCCAGCAAATCCAGCTTCTGCTTTTCCAGCAGATTCCATTCCAGCTCGAAGGCGGAGTCGAAGTGATCCTCGATGGCCCGTTTCCCTTTTCCTGTCACGATGATGATATCCTCGATCCCGGCTTCTACCGCTTCTTCTACAATGTACTGTATGGTCGGCTTATCTACGATTGGCAGCATTTCCTTTGGCATCGCTTTGGTTGCAGGCAAAAATCGAGTGCCCAAACCAGCAGCCGGGATAATGGCCTTTTTGATTTTCACTTGTGCCACGCTCACTCCTACCTCCTAGGGTAACCGGATCAACTCGGATAAAGCTCCTCGAAGTGCTGCCATCTTCTCTCTCGCGTCCTCATCGCTGGTCGGGGCATTCGTGCTGAGGTAAACCTTCATTTTCGGTTCCGTACCCGACGGCCGTACCGCCACCCACGATTTGTCTGCTAGAATGAATTTGATTACGTTGGATTTTGGCAAATCCAGCGATTCCCCCTGCCCTGTCTCTACTCTCGTTTTTATTTGACGCTCGTAATCCTCCACCGTTTCGACCACATACCCTGCCAGCTGCTTCGGAGGGTTCGATCGCAGGCTGGACAAGCATTCCTCCATCTGCTCGCGCCCTTCTCTTCCTGAAAGAGTGAGCGACACCAGCTCTTCACGGTAGTAGCCATACGTTTGATACATATCCTCCAAGATTTGAAACAGGTTTTTCCCTTGCTGTTGGTAGTAAAGGGCCATTTCTGCTACGAGTACAACGATTTGTACCGCGTCTTTATCGCGAACGAAGTCTCCCGCCAAATAGCCGTAGCTCTCTTCATATCCAAAGACAAAGGTATGCGATCCTTCTGTGCAGCATTCTTCGATTTTTTCGCCTATGTACTTGAAGCCTGTCAGGGTATTGATGGTCTTTACCCCGTGTCTCTCTGCAATTCTCTCTCCCAAGTCCGAGGTGACGATGGTTTTCAGCATCAGTCCGTCTGTATAGGGCCCTGCCTGTTGGAGCAAATAATGCAGCAGCAGTGCACCTAGCTGATTGCCGTTCACCATCTCATATGCCGAGTCGGTTTTTACCAGCACCCCTAACCGATCTGCGTCAGGGTCTGTCGCCATAATCAAATCGGCCTGTGTGTTTGCCGCCAGCATCAAGGCTAGATCAAACGCTTCCCGCTCTTCAGGATTCGGTGCTTTTACAGTAGGAAAACGAGAGTCGGCCGTCGCTTGCTCTTCGACGACATGGACGCGAGTGAAGCCTACTCGTTTCAGCAGCTCAGGGATCAGCTTTCTTCCTGTTCCGTGAAGCGGGGTATATACGATGCTCAGGCTGCTGCCCTTCTCCTGTATCAACGGACGCTGGCACAGCAGCTGTTCGACTTGCCGGTTGTATGCCTCTACGACTTCGCTGCCGATCATGACGATCTGCTGATCCCCTGGCGTGACTGGTGGCTGCGGAATCTCCAGGGGATCCCCGCTTGCTTGGATTTCATCGTAAATATCTTGGGCATCCTGTTCGGTGATTTGCCCGCCCAGTTGGTTATAGACTTTGATTCCATTGTATTCGGGTGGATTGTGGCTGGCTGTAATGACGATACCTGCGGAGGCATGGAGATGGCGAATCGCAAAGGAGAGCAGTGGAGTAGGGACCAACTCATGAAACAGATACACCTTGATTCCTGAATGTGCAAAAAGAGATGCCATCTGTCCAGCAAACTCTTCTGAATATTTCCGGGAGTCATAAGCGATCGCAATACCTTGCTTCGCTGCAGCTTCCCCCTTCTGTTGAAGGTAGGTGGCAATTCCTTGTGCTGCTCTTCGGACCGTATAGACATTAAGACGGTTGGTGCCGGCACCGATGATCCCTCTCATGCCTCCCGTTCCAAATTCCAGCTGTTTATAGAAACGTTCCTCAATCTCTTCCTTATTTGTACCGATCTGTTGCAGTTCCTCATAAAGATCTGTCGGCATCTCCCTGTGTGAAAGCCAGCGAGTGAACACTTCCATGGCACTAGGACTAGGATTTGATGCCTTGTTGGGATCTAGCATGAAAGTCACCCCTAGTAATCAGTTCGTCCCGACTCCTCATCCTGCGCACGATCTACACTGGGAGGTTCGGCGGATAGGCTTATACTACAATACGCCTATTTGAATGACAATAGACTTAATTTGTCGTATGAACAAAAGAAATAGCGAATTCTGAGCAAAGTGTCGATTTGTCAATAGTCTTTTTTTGCTATATTCCTCCCCCTTTCCGCAGTCGTTACGGACAGAAAAGCACCCCGAATGTTACATCGAGGTGCCACTCTTTGAACAGACTTATGAGCCTGTATAGCTGATCATCTGCACCCAGTCCGTGTTCAGCACGTTACTGGCTCCCGTAGTCAGTCTACACCATCCTGTGACAATGTACCTGCTACCGGCATTTCCTCTGACGACGGGAGCTGTGTTTTCGATTATATCGCCCGCTGTCCATTTGCCAGTAGTCGGCATAGCCGTACCCTGCATCCGCCGCAAGCCGTTTGCCATCGTCCCTTTGTAAATCACGCCATTTACGTTGATGCAGGTCGTCGTCCCTGCCTCGTTCACGTATATGCCTGTGCTGTTGTTGCTATAGGACACGTAGCTGTTGCCGTTTGTCGGAAGCTGGCATAAATTGAACATGGCTTCCGATCCATTTTGCACAATGTGATTAAAGTTGTTCGTTGTCGACAAATCGGTGGTTTGATAGTTGGGGAAGCGGCAGCTATTCATCACCACGTTGGAATTGGTGTTCACGTAAATCATCGATGACGTCCCACGTGTGGTGGCAGCGCCATAAATCAGATAGCCAGAGAATCCATTTACGACCGCGCTCGTGTTTTCAAAATAGAACACGTCTCCTTTGATATCCTCTGCCCCACATCCGTTCATGGTAATTCCGTTGCATTTTTTAAAGGAATAGGCGCGAGCTGTCCCTGTCTTGACGTGGTCGACACCGCAGCTGGTAAAGGTGGAGTAGTTGAGTAGGGTGATATCAAAGCCTACTTGCGCCGTATTTGCCCAGACATTGGTTGCGTTCAAGCTTGTACCCGTTCCGTTGTTTGTACCATCGTCCTGCCAGCACAGGGCGGAGACACAGTCCCTAACAAAAAACTTGTTGATGCTCGTCATCCAGGAATCAAAGGTGAAAAAGCCGTAGTCACAATAGTAGGTTTGGATGTTGCTGAAGGTGGCGTGGGTAGTGCGAGGTCCGTAAATACCGTAGCGTACTTGCTTGGGGGCAGTGGAATAAAGCGTTAGGAATTGAATGGAGGTATTGTAGTTCGTGGAGTTGTCACTGTGGTCAATGAGAAAGAAGGCATCGACGTTGTAATCGTCTGTGACTGCACCTCCCCGCGCTTTTCGGGTTCTGGCACCGATCGTCGTGTTTGTTGTTTTTTCGATGATCGTACAGGGGACAAACGTGAATTTACCTGTATAAATATCGTCGAGAACAACCGAGGAAATGGACGTTCCTTCGAGGACGATTCCCTGTGGCGGCAGCAGAATCGGCTTTCGGATTTTAAACCGCTGAATGGGGAACGTCACGACCCCTTGAATATTGGACTCAAAGTTGTTCGCGCTGTTTTTTGCTTTTTGCGACACATCGTTAACAGCTCTCTGGATCGCATCGGACCAGTCTTCCGTAGCTGTGCCGACATTCAGCGCATACTGTTTGTAATCTGTAATCGAGACTACATATGGCTGTGGAGTTAATATACTCATCCGCATACCTTCCCTTCTCTATATAGATTGGACCTGCTATACGATATGCAAAAGACGATTTTTAGCCACGGCTATTCCAAATTTCCACAATACCCTAATCCCTGCGTACAAGCATAAAAAAATAAGCTGTTTGCCCGTCGTTTTGGGCTACAGCCTGTTTTCAAAGGTTTTGTGAATGGCTACGAGTTTTGTGACGTTTTTGCCTCAGCTGCCCCGTGCAGAACTTGGTCGATCTGGCTTTTGATGTGGGAGCGCTCCTCATTTGATACAGCGTAATAGTAAATGCCATTGATCATTTCTCCCTGCCCATTGATGCGCAGCACATTGATCTGATCCAATCCACTTTTATAATGAAACATCAGGTTTTTCATGTCATCGAAGGTAAGATTCGTCTTGACGCTTGCGCCGATGTCGGCCAGTACTTTATCCAGCTTGTTGACCGTGCTGATTTCCTTTGCTTTCCCCATCAATTGCTGCAGAATCAACTGCTGACGCTTGTTGCGGCCAAAGTCTCCCTCGGGATCATCGTGGCGCATGCGGGCGTACGCCAACGCCTTTTTTCCATCCAGTGCGATTTTGCCTTTTTCAAAACGATATCCTTCGTAGCTGAAGGCGTGCGCATTGTCCACGACCACTCCCCCGAGAGAGTCGATGATGTTGAGGAAGCCCTCCATATCTACCTTGACATAGTAATCGATTGGGGTATTCAGGAAGGCTTCGACCGTCCGAACTGTCGCAGACATCCCCCCGAAGGCGTAAGCATGATTGATTTTGTCCTGTTTTCCGCTGTCGGCCATCTGCGTACGCGTATCACGCGGAATGCTGAACATCAGCGTCTGCTTAAGCGTGGGATTACTCGCCAGGTAAATGATCGTATCAGAGCGTCCTGCGTCCGTCCCGCGCTTGTCTACACCGAACACCAAAATGGAAACCGCTTTGTTTTCCTCTGCTTCCTGTGTCTTTTGTGCGTTGGGGATGGTTTGCGCGGTTCCTGCTGCAGGAGATGACTGCGGTGCTGATGGCGGCTGTTTCGTCTGGTCCTGCCCAGCATCCGGGGCAGGGGGCAATGGTTCAAAGATCGCGTGCGCGGTTTGCTCAACATTTTTGTAAAGCTGATAAAAATAGACAGAAGTCCCGATTACTCCTATTCCCAGTACAACAAGCACGATCCGCATGATTTTTTTCATCAGCCAGTCTCTCCCACTCCCGACTTTGGACAAAACCTCTACTACTAGCGTATGGCAAAGCTTCACAAACCTTTACACGCAGTCAGCATTTCTCGTTTTGACGCGGGAGTACAAAAAACAGCGATCGTGATGGATCGCTGTTCTCGCTGTCTACCTTACCCGACGATTTGCAGATTGGGGTTATATCGTTTTACGTACTCATAAATATCATCACCAACCAGCTTCACTTCCGCTGGCTTGTGAGGCTGCTTCGCACTGTGCGCCTCCAGCTGCTCGCGGCCGCGCTCAAGGCGTTTGCGGGCAACATCCGGGAGTGTCAAAACATGGGGAACCAGGAGTTGAAAATACCATGTTCCTTGGTGTTCTGCAGAAACATCTATCTCCAGCTCGATATCGTTGCTCTCGAATTCGTACAAATGGGTAAACAGTGCCTCTCGATCCGATGCAGCCAGCGTGGAAATGTCTACACGGACTACACTTAGATAATACTCCTCGTTGAACAGAATCATCTCGGAATCAATCGGTTGATACTTTTTCGTTACCAGATCCATAATGCCTCCCTGAAGTACTGAAGTGGATGTCATATCTTGTAGCATACTATATTTTCGAATATTTAGGCAACTCGTTCTATACAGAAGGAGAGGCAGCTTTTGCCGCTCTCCTTTTGTCTGTCCTACAACAAAGTGGAGCCTTCCACGACCGCTTGGGCATCTTCACGGGTAATCAGTACCGCGCGAGCCTTTCCTCCGCTTTGTCCAGCTACATATCCATCCGCTTCCATCATTTCGATCAGACGGGCAGCCCGGTTGTATCCTACTCGGAATCTGCGCTGCAAGCCGGATGCAGACGCCTGGCCCTGCTCTGCCACAAACACCAAGGCTTCCAGGTACAACGGATCATCTCCCGCATCGAAGGACTGAACCTGCTGCTCCAAATCTTCCTTGCTGAAAATATAGGAAGGTTTGCGTTGTTTTTTGATCACTTGGGTGATGCGCTCAATCTCGTCATCGGAGACGAAATTCCCTTGCAGACGAATCGGCGTCGTACCGCTCTCCAAAAACAGCATATCTCCGCGTCCCAACAAGCGTTCTGCACCAGACTGATCCAGAATCGTCCGGGAGTCGACCTGTGAAAATACGGCAAACGCCAAACGCGTCGGCACATTCGCCTTGATGTTTCCGGTAATGACATCTACAGATGGCCGCTGTGTCGCCAGCAAGAGATGGATGCCGCAGGCGCGCGCCTTTTGTGCGATCCGAATGATGCAATCCTCCACGTCCTGCGGAGAGACCATCATCAGGTCGGCCAGTTCATCAATGACGATGACAATATAAGGAAGCTGATCATCCGTCGTTTGATTGTAACGGTCGATATCCCTGACGCCTGCATCCACGAACAGAGCGTAGCGCTTCTCCATCTCTTCTACGGCCCATTTGAGAGCAGCCGTCGCTTGCTTCGCCTCCGTAACGACCGGCGTTACCAGATGCGGCAGATGGTTGTACGGTGCCAGCTCCACCATTTTCGGGTCGATGAGCAGCAGGCGTACCTGTTCTGGCGTCGCCTTGTACAGCAGGCTGACGATGATCGAGTTGATGCACACACTCTTACCTGAACCTGTAGAGCCTGCGATCAAGCCATGCGGCATTTTTTTAATATCCGCAATAATCGGCTCTCCCCCGATGTCCATCCCCAATGCAACAGCCAACGGAGAGCTGTGCTCGAGGAACTTGTCGGAGCCGATGATCGTGCTGATCATGACCGGGCGGCTCGATAGATTCGGCACCTCAATCCCGATTGCGTTGCGTCCGGGGATCGGTGCTTCGATACGAATATCCTTTGCCGCTAGATTGAGCTTGATATCGTCGATCAGACCGGTAATTTTATTCACTTTGACGCCAGGAGCGGGCTGCAGCTCAAAACGGGTCACCGAAGGACCTTTGACGATACCGACTACCTGTGCGCTGACGTTGAAGTTGGATAGCGTTTCTTCCAGCAAAAGCTTTTGCAGCTGTGTGTGCTCGTCATCATCGTCACTCGGTACCTGGCCCGGATTAAGCAGATCCAGCTGAGGCAATTCATAGGACGGCACCTGCTCTTCCTGCCCTGCACGCTCGGAGACATCTGCGACCTTCTGGGCTGCAGGGACAGATCCAGCTGTCTCCACAGGCCTTGGCATCGGTGGGCTACTCAATGGCTGCGAGATAGCGATCTCCTGAACTACCCCTGGCGCGTCCATGCCTGCTCGTTCCAGCAGCCGTGCCACATCCGATGCGTAATCGGTCTGCCTGCTTGCAACCATATGCGTTTCAATTTCGGTTTCGGTTTCGGCTGCTGCAGGTGCAGAGTCAACCTCATCGGTATCCGTGTAACGATCAGATTCAGCAAGCTCATGCGTCTCTTCATTCTCTGGCCCAATTGAGTTTTCCTCAACGGAGAGAGCTACACTCGGGATTTCTGCATCCGTGTCAGGCGATTGCTCTGGTTCCCATTCGATCTTCAAGCCCTGGTCCGGGACGTATTCCAGCAGAGCACTCGCATCCAGCGGGGAATGCAGGTCGTCTCCCTGCTCTGCTACTTCCACCGTTTCAAGCACCGCTACCGCTTCTTTTTCAACCTCGATCCGATCTTCTGGCTCCGTCGCCATCTCTGCGATTGCCGCGTGCTCCTCGTCCACTCTTTCCAAAGCGGGGAAAGTGTCCTCTTCGTGCTCTGGTCGCGCGGCTGTTTTTTCGTCTTCGATCCACTCTACTGTTTCTACTTTTACAGTTTCTACTGATTCTACTGATTCTACTGATTCCACTGATTCCACTTGCTCTACTAACTCTATTGCAACACTGGCTGCTACTTCCTCACGCGCAGTTTCCCACTCGACTGCTGAAGCTGCTTCTTCGATCGGAGCTTTTGGCAGCTCATCGGTTGCAGTCAGCTCCTGAACATCCGTCTCATCCAGCTCGATCTCCACATCCGATTCAGCCATCTCTGCAGGATGCTCGGACGCGTACTCTTCCTCGATCGTTCCCTTGGCTCCCGATTGCAGCTGATCCCACAGCTTCAGCTGGTTTAAATGCTCTTCCTGCTCGAGGCGCGGGTAAACGATCCCCGCTGTCGTGTGGATCCGATGCTCTTCCTCACGCGTAGCAGGTGTGATCTTGCCATAGACCGGGGAAACAATCTCGGAGGGCTTGTACGCTTTCTTCGGCTCATCAGGCTGGCGAACGCGAGGCGGCTGCTCCGGACGCGGTTCGGCATGTCGGACTGCACGTTCTGCTTGTTTTGCTGGAACGGATTTTGGCTTTTCCTGATTACGAACCGTGTTTATATTCCTGCTTGGACTTTGAACAGGAGGGTTATCGCGCAAAGACAGCCCTTGCTGCCGCTCACGTGTAGGCAGCTTTTGCTCGCGCTCGCGCATCACCTCTTGGCCATCTACCTGCTTGTCCTTTCGCTTTTTCTCTGGATATTCGTCTGGAACCACCGGAAAACGAAAATACCGTTCTCTTTCCCGAGCGAGCTCGCTCCCACTCCGGGTGTTCGCACGCTCTTTCGGATAAATGCTTTTCGTTTTCGCTTGGAGCTGTCGGGGAGCTGATGGAACGGAGGGACGAGAGTCGTTATCTATCCGCTGTTGTTGTTCTTCTTCATCATCGCTCTGAAAATAGCTCAAAAGCCTTTGAAGCCACGACCACATGTTGCAACGCCCTTTCTTTCGCTAACCATCTTTTCCCTTTCATCTTACCATGAAACAGATTGGAATTTTGCGAGATTGTGATTTTTTTCCGTATTTGCGAAACCTTTTCCCATTTTAAACGTAGATAAAAGTGGGACTGCAAAAGGATACATAGGGGAGGAACAACAATATGTGGAAAAAAAGTAGCGCCCTGCTGGTTGCGGGGATGCTGGTTCTAACGGGCTGCTCAGGTGAAGCTTCTTTGGTCCGTGATTCGATCGTGGCGTCTATTGAAAAGCCGAACTATGATTATCAAGGGACTTTGAAGCTGACAGGCGACGTCGATAAATTGCCAGCAGCTTTCGGAGAAACATCTGTAGGCAATGATGAAACAGCTCTGCTCGCTGCACTCAAAGCTGGTGTGAACGTCAAAGGCTCCCAGCTGGATTTGAAAAACACAAAGGTGCAGTTCGAAGTCAATGACGATAAATTGCTTCGTGACAACAAGCTGTGGGATGGCGACAAAAAGGCTTCCGTAGAGCTGATCGTGAACAACGACGATTTCTACGCAAAATCGCCACTCGATAGCAAGTACCTGAAAATTAGCGCGGATACTACCAATGCTCTCGGTGTTTACAGCGACTCTGAGGCAGATCCGGTCAAGCTGAAAGAATATCAGGATAAAATGAACGACCTCACGATTAATTTCGTGAAAAAATACATCGCCAAATACGGATACACCTTCTCCAGCGCCAAAAATCTGGGTGTAGAAACGGTCAACCTGCCAAACGGTGAAAAAGTGCAGGCGACCCACATTAACATCAAGATCGATGCCAAAGAACTGGTGAAAATGTTCTTCTTCACAGCGAACGATGCCGTTGCTAGCAAAGACGTGAAGGACTTTGCGATCGACATGATGGTACTCGCAAACTCCCTGCAAGAAGAGCTGAATCCTGAGCTGGGCAAAACGACCGAAGCAGAAAAACGCACGCAGGCAGAAGCAGCCGTAACGGAAGGAATCCAGTCTGCTAAAAAATGGCTGGACGAAACTACCAAAGTTTACACACCAGAAAAAATCGTAGAGGAAATGAAGAAAGAAGGCTTCCAAGGTCTCGCATGGAACCTCGACTTCTACATCGACGATGCGAAAATGGCTGTTCATCAAAAGAGCTCGCTGGACGTAACCATCCAAACTCCTGAGATGAAGCAAGCTTTGACAGTTGGCCTGGAAGTTGACCAATACGCGTACAACTTCGGAAAAGCGACGAAATACGAAGTACCTGCAAAAGATGCGGGCTTGACTGTAGAGCAGCTCTACACAGATGAAAAAGCAATCAACAACTTCAGCGACAAAGGCTTCATGCGCCCCGTAGCGGAAAGCTTGCTGGAGCAGCACAAATGGCAAAAAGAATGGGAAGCTGAGCTGGAAGCGGAAGAAGCAGATGCAGTAGAAGTACCAGCTACTCCTGCTCCTTAAGACTTCCCCCTCGCAAAAGAAAGCACGACGCTCATTGGGCGCCGTGCTTTTTCTTTTGCGATCAGATGATCCCTCTTTGGTGCAGGTAATCGATGACTGTCGCCACAGATTGCTCAACCGACAGCGTCCCGCTCTCGATCACCAGCTCAGGGGCTATCGGCTCCTCGTACGGGGAAGAGATACCTGTGAACTGGCCGATCTCTCCCTTCCTCGCCTTTTCGTACAAGCCTTTCACGTCCCGACGCTCGCACTCCTCCAGTGAGCATTTGACGTAGACCTCGACGAACTCTCCTTCTGCCACCAAGCTGCGTGCCAGTGCACGGTCTTCCAAGTAAGGGGAGATAAAGGCAGTCAGCGTAATCACACCAGCGTCCACAAACAGTTTCGCAACTTCACCGATTCGCCGGATGTTCTCTTTCCGGTCCTCCGCTGAAAATCCCAGTCCGCGGTTTAAGCCATGGCGAATGTTGTCTCCATCCAGCACATAGCTTGCCAGCCTCCGCTGATGCAGCTCGTGCTCCACGGCATTGGCGAGCGTCGACTTGCCCGCCCCTGACAGACCAGTGAACCAGATGACGCAGCTTTTATGTCCCGCTCTCTTTTGGCGATCTTCCTTGGTCACCGTCGTCGGATGCCACACGATATTGGCTGTTCCCTCTCTGCTCATTTCTCGCGCACCTCCTAGTCTCTGGCACTAACTGGCGCCTGCAATCCCTCGATTAGGACGCGAGCCACTTCCGCACGACTGATTTCTGGCGGCGGAGCTTCTCCGCGCGACAGCATCTCTCTCACTTTGGTACCAGACAGTGCTACGTGATGATCTGCGTCATGCGGGCAGGTTTTGTTCGACGCCATGTTCCCGCACGTGCGGCAATAAAAGCTGTTTTCAAAGAAGAATGGCGTGATCCCCAGCTCCTCCGCTGTGAAGTTGCGAAAAATATGCTGAGCGTCGTAGGTGCCATAGTAATTTCCCACACCCGCATGATCACGCCCTACAATAAAGTGGGTGCAGCCGTAGTTTTTGCGGACCATGGCATGGAAAATGGCTTCACGCGGCCCTGCATAGCGCATGGCGGCAGGGAAGACAGCCAGCTGCACACGGGATGCCGGATAGTATTTCGCCAGCAGCACCTGATAGCTTTTCATCCGCACGTCGGCTGGAATATCGTCTGCCTTTGTCTCCCCGACTAGCGGATTCAAGAAAAGACCATCGACGATTTCCAGTGCAGACTTCTGAATGTACTCATGGGCACGGTGTACGGGGTTTCGCGTTTGAAACCCGACGACCGTCCTCCAGCCTTTCTCCGCAAAGAGCGCCCTGGTTTCCGCTGGATCAAAGTAATGGCTGGCGAACTTCCCTTTATCCGTCCTTTTTACGAGCGTGATCGGACCGGCGAGATAAACGTCAGGGCGCTCCAGCAGCTTTTTCACGCCTGGATGGTTTGTATCGTCTGTTCCGTATACCAGCCAAGCTTCTGCCCTTTTATCTGGCTGGAAAATGTCCGTGACCTCGAGCAAACCGTACACGATTCCCTGATGAACCAACCGAACCTGCTCGCCGATTTGCAATCCTCCTGCCACGCCTTCTGACACAGGCAGTGTGATGGGAATGCTCCAAACGGTTCCATCGGCCAGCCTCATCCGTTCGACGACAGACTCATAGTCCCTACGATCCAAAAAACCGGTGATGGGGCTAAATGCACCGATGGCAATCAGCTCCAGATCAGATAAGGAAAAGCCATCCAGCTCTACCTCTTTTTTCGCTTGCGCAAGATCTGCTTCCGGATGAAACCGGTTGACCAACACGCCTCCGTGTGGTGTACTTCCACTCATCCATTCCCACTCCTTATTTCTATATTTCTCTTGTCCTCAGGTTGTTTTTACTTCGCCAAGTGAAGACCGCACTCCGTCTTTCCTGAATGCGCCGCCCATCTGCCTGCGCGCTCGTCTTCCCCAGGTGCAACTGCTCGCGTGCAAGGCGCACACCCGATGCTCGGGTAGCTCTGGTCGTGCAAAGCATTGTAGGGCAGCTCAAAAATCCGTATGTACTGCCATACTTCTTCGGATTTCCAGTGGATGAGCGGACAAATTTTCAACGATTCAAACTTCTCGTCGCGATTGACAAACTGCACATTCGCCCGAGTCGCAGACTGTTCACGACGCAGACCGGACAACCAAGCAACAGCGCCTCGGAGTGCCTGATCCATCGGCTCGACCTTGCGAATCTGACAGCATTGATCCGGCTGACGCAGCCACAGCTCATCCCCGTACTTAGCAGCCTGCTGTTCCAGGGACAGCTGTGGCTGTTTGACGGTAATTTGCAATTTGGGGTAGCGCGCACGTATTTTTTCGATCAGGTCATACGTTTCCTGGAAGTGAAGATGGGTGTCCAGAAAAACGATTTTCGCATCCTTTTTCACATCGCTGATCATATCGATGAGCACCATCGCTTCTGCCCCAAAGCTGCAAGAGTAAATCAAATCATCAGAAAACGTCTGATACGCCCATTTGATGACATCCAGCGTGTCGCCGCCTCCCAGCTCCTTGTTTAGGACTGCGAGTCGTTCGTCGGTTGCCGTAGCATAACTCCATTGGCTCATATGCCGCCTCCTTGATCATTGATCGAACTATTTTCCCTGCGAATGAGGCGTATCAATCCGATAAACCCCAGTGTCGCTACGAAAACGCTGATAAGCGCTGCCAGCATATAGAGATCGGAGCGAAGGAACACATGCACAAAAGCAAAGGAAACGGCAAGGGAAGAGACGGGAGAGACGATCCAAACCATGATAATTTGCTTGATAATCCCTTTCTGCCAAAGCTTGAAGCCGTTCTCCGCTGTCCCTACTCCCAAAATGGCACAGGTCGTCGCCTGAGTCAGCGGCACCGGAATCCCGAAAAGCGAGGCGACGATCACTAATGTTCCTCCTGTCGCCGACACGGCACTTCCCTGCAAGAGCGAGAGCGACGTGATTTTCTTCCCGTTGGTCTCCAGCACCTTTCCGCCCAATGCCAGGCAGCCGACAGCGACTGCCGCTCCCCCGATCCAAATGCCGGAATCCGTGTTCATCAAGCCTGCCCCTACCAATGGACCTACTGCATTTGCCACATTGTTCATCCCTGCTGAAAAAGCTTCGTACACACCACAGCCTACCAACAGCCAGCGAAGCCAGCGCTCCGTATTCGTCCCTTTCTTTTGCAGATCAGGGTACCGTACGTTGATTCGGTGGATGAGCTTGCCGATGGCATACGCGCCGAAAAAAGCGACAACCGGAATGATCAGCCAAAAGGTAACAATCACAAGCAGGCTCTGCAGGTAGAGCGACTGATAGGCAAGACCGACCCCCACGATGGAGCCTACCGTCACTTCGCTGGTCGAAAGCGGGACTCCCAGCAGATTGGCTCCGAACAAGGTCAGGGTAGCAGATGCCAGAACGATGACAACTGTCTCGACGATCATCAGATTGGATGGAATAATGCCTCCACTGATGGTTTTGACGACCTCTCCGCCACCTAGCACGGCTCCTAGCAGTGCAGCAATGGCTACTAAACCCATGGCCAACCGCTTATTTCGAACAGCCCCGCTCCCATAAGCTGCCCCCATAGAGGCCGCCGTTCCGCTCGCTCCAATATTCATGGCAAAAAACAAGGCAATCGCAATCGCAGCATAACTCCATCCCACGGGATCGAACACCTCCAATCACACGCCCGTCTAACGATTACGTATAGAGGTGTGCTGCTTCTTTTCCTGTTTTCAACGAAACGAGTACGCTCGTGAGCTGTTCTGTTCCTGCCTCGCATTCGATAACTGCGTCCCAGCCCATTTTTTTCGCTTGCGCCATCGCATCCTCACCGAGGCACAAAAGGCGCCTTTTCTGCCAGCCTTCACCTGCGAACTGAGCCAGTGCGAACAGCGCAGCTGGATCGTCGGTTGCCAACCAGTCGAACGATTCCGAGGCGAACCAGCCTGATGCTGGATGCTGCGAATCCCACTCTAGCGCGGCGGCCGATACACGGTGTACGGTGCTTTCTTCCACCTGGAAAATGCCTGCTCCTAAATCGTTCGTGATATGCAGGATTCGCTCGCCACTTCTCGCGGACAACGCTTGATGCAGATCAGAAGTCCGGACTGTACCCTCGAACACAAGCTGTGGGTATAAGCCCTTTTCCTCTAATAAAGCCGCTGTTTCTTTACCGACCACCGCAATCTTGCCTGTCAGCTGACGAATATCGAAACGCCGACTCGACAGGTCCCGAAAAAAAGCCCGAACATGCTGAACGCCATCAAAAACCAGCCATTCATACGCAGCAGCATCCCCGCTCAGCCCTTGTGATGACGCAGGCTGTTCCCGAAGCGGAATCGGCCAGACTTCTGCACCTAGAAGCTCCAGCTCCTGGATCAGTCCTCTCCCGTCCTTCCGGCAAGAAGCGACCGCCATTCGCTGACCAAATAACGGCTTTTTCTCGTACCAGTTCAAACTTTCACGCAGGTGAACGACCTCTCCGATGACGATGATGGCAGGTGCCTTAAAGCCCGCCTCCAACACCGTCCGATCAATGGTTTGCAGCCTTCCCGATACTGTTTCCTGTTTTCCAAGGGTGCCCCAGCGCACGAGCGCAACAGGGGTATCCGCATGCTTGCCGTGCAGAAGCAGCTGCTCTTTGATGTACGGCAAATTTTTGACCCCCATGTAGATCACAAGCGTTTCCATCGAGGCGAGCGCCCGCCAGTCCGGCTCTTTGCCTGCTTTTTTCTCGCAAAGATGACCGGTGACGAATGCAACAGACGAATTGTACTCCCGATGCGTAAGGGGAATACCTGCATAGAGCGGCACAGCCATGCCCGAGGTAATCCCCGGCACGATCTCAAACGGGACTCCGTGTTCGAGGCACATCTGCGCCTCTTCTCCCACACGCCCGAACATGCTGGGGTCACCCCCTTTTAACCGGACCACGGTATGACCGCTTTGCGCTTCCTGGACCAGCAGCCGGTTGATCTCTTCCTGCGGCAAGGTGTGCCGATCTGCTTCCTTTCCGCAGTACACCAGTCGTGCATGCGGCTTGACGTGCGTCAGGAGCAGCGGATTTGCCAGACGGTCGTAAACCACCACGTCGGCCCGACTAAGTGCTTCCATTCCTTTGATTGTCAACAGCTTCGGGTCACCTGGTCCTGCCCCGACAAACCATACGCTGCCTCTCGTCATCGTGCTCCCTCCCTCGTTGGTCTTTTGTTTATCCGAAATGGGAAGTCTCGATGACGTACCCTACGCCTTGTCTGCCGATCGGCTTCTTCTCGACGAGACTCAGCTGTTTGATGTGCGGCGGTGAAATCGTATGCCGCAAAATATTGTTCTCAGCAGTGCTGAATGCTCGCTCGTCTGATTTGGCAAGGACGACCACCGTCAGCAGTCGCCCTTCCTCCAGCTCCGCTTCTAGTTTGTATAGATAGCTCTCTGTTTGCTCTTCTGTCATGCCGGTCCCTCATTTCTGCTGCCATTCTTGTATTTACGCCGTCTGCAAAATGGAATCCACCTGCTCCTGAATGCGTTCCAAGCCTACCCGTTCTACATAGCGCCAGTACTGCTCACCCTCTTGGCGATCCTCTTTGTAGAGCGTGATCAGTTGAGCCAGGAAAGGACCCAGCTTATCTACCGTGATACGTGCATTCAGCTTGCGGTTGAACTGTGCCTCTTCCAAGGTACCGCCTACGTGGATGTCAAACGCCTCGACCATGCCAGCAGGCGTTTTGACCAATGCACCCTGCAAGCCGATATCCGCAATTTGACGCTGGCCACAAGAGTTCGGGCAGCCAATCATATGAATGCGCAAAGGCGTATCCAGCGTCACGGCGTCATCCAAGTAGAGCGCCAGGGAACGCATCCGCTCTTTTGTCTCGACGATTGCCAGGTTGCAATACTCCGTACCCGTACAAGATACCGCATAGCCGACAAATGTGTTCGGAGTCAGCTTGAAGCGATTGACGATGAGAGGCTCTGCCTGAAAAGCCGCCACCTTCTCTTGTGGAATGTTGCGGATCAGCACGTTTTGTGTGTTGCAGGTACCAATCGTACCATCCCCGTACTCATCTGCCAGACGCGCCAGCTCGATCAGCTCTGCTGCATTCATCCGTCCAACCGGAACGGAGAGACCTGCATAGTACAGCCCTTCCTGCTGCTGTTCGTGAATGCCGTAGAAATAGCCCCCATTCCAGCCCTTCAGCAGATCTTCGCCTTCGGTTTCCAGTTCACCGACGAGGTTGATCAGCTCTTCTTTAAATTTCTCTGCTCCCCAATCTGCGACGAGAAATTTCAGACGGGCATGGGTGCGCTTTTGACGATAACCGAAATCGCGGAACAAAGTCGTGACGCCTTCCGCTACTTTCACGACCTCTTCCGGTCGGCAAAAGACATCAAGCTTTTTTGCCAAATGCGGCTTGGCCGACAGCCCGCCTCCTACCCAAACATGGAAACCGATGACTTCCTCCCCGGCGATCGTCTTCTTCGCTGGTGTGAAAGCCAGATCGTTGATTTGCGCATGGGCGGCGTTGTGTATATTGGCGGAAATGGAAATTTTATATTTGCGAGGGAGGTTGGAAAACTCCCGATTCAACAGGAAAAATTTTTCGAGCTCAGCCACCAGGGGGCGTGTGTCTAGAACTTCATGGGGATCGATCCCAGCAAGCGGGTTGCCCATAATCTGACGCGGGCAGTCTCCACAAGCCTCGAAGGAGGAAAGACCTACAGATGCGAGACGCTCAAATATATCAGCCAGTGACTCGACGGTGAGCCAGTGAAACTGCACGGCTTGCCGCGTGGTTACATCGACCAGGTCACGCCCGTAATCTACTGCGATTTTCGCCAGGGCACGTGCCTGCTCGCTGTTCAGGATCCCACCGGGAATGCGCACACGCATCATGAAATGCCCGTCTTTGGGACGCTGCTGGTAGACGCCCGCCCATTTAAAGCGGTCCATGTCAGAAGATTCAATCGATTGGAAGCCTTCTTTGGAATACGTGTTGACGATCGTTTCAATGACGTCCAATCCGTCTTTCTCAAGCTTGGTGAATTCCATCTTGTTCAACGATGGATCATCTGCCCATTTCCACTGTTTTCTCTCTGCCATTCTCATACACTCCCCTTTGTGTGAAAAAGTCATTTCCTACTGCTGCGCGAACCGATTGACTGATCCACTCCGCCACCAAAGGATGCGGAAGATACGCACTTCCGTCATAGCGGTAACAGAGTCCATCCAGTTTTTGCGGGATCGCTTTGCGAGTGAAGTAACCCTGACTAACAAAAAGCGGTACGACGATGAGCTCCCCTTTGTCAGCCAGCAAGCGGGCTTGTTCGCGCAACGTATCCGGGCGCAGCGTACCGTAACCGGCCCCCGCAAACAGAAACCTGTTTTGCAGACGCAGCGTCAGTCTTTGCAGCATCCTGTCCCATTTGACCCCGCCCACGGCAGATTCGTTTCCGTGACCTACCAACAGCAGGGATTCGGCGCGCGGATTTCTGGCTAACGTCTGAATACGCGATGCGACAATCTTTTCCACCACCGGATGATCCTCCAACGGAGAGCACCACACGATTCTCGAGCTACCCTGGCGACAAGGGATTGACGCTGCCTCCGGATGCTCGTTGTCCATTCCCAGTAGCTCTCGAATTTCATTCACATGCGAGCTGCCTGCTGTGACAAAGAGCGGCACCGCGATAATTCGTTTCGCTCCAGTTCGCTCCAGACGCTCTCGCTCTTCCGGGATGCTGCGACCTTCTACGCCACCGAGAAAGGCTACTCGAACGGGCAAGTCGAGACGGCACTGACGAACTGCTGATTCAACCAATTCCAGCCAATCTGGATCAGGTGAACCGTGTGCAAGTAACAGAACCGCGGTTTCCCCCATTGAATTCTCCCCTATTCACCTTTATTAGATAAATCATATGCGGTTACTCGGAATTATAATTGCCTTTCCCTTCCTACGTCAATCAAAAATTGATATTTCTGCCTAATATAACTTCCTCTTCCTTGTATTTTACGTACCCTGGGAAAAGAAAAACCGCCAAGCAAACACTCAGCGGCTATCTTTGTTCTGATTCTCTTTTTTCCTGCAGCGACGGTATAACAAATCTACGGTCTCTTTCAATGACTCGTATTCTTCCTCCGTCAGCTCTTCCATCGTTTGAATATGTCCGATCACTTGCTTTTTCATTTCGTCGGTGACTCGATCCTGCTTCGCTCCCGCTCTGTGATCATGCAGTTGTGTCCAATGGGTAGCAAAATTGGCGGTGAGGGCGCCCAGCATCCCAATCCCTGTCAGCATCAGGATGGTCGCCATGATGCGTCCCCCTGGCGTAACAGGCGAAATGTCGCCGTACCCCACTGTCGTCGTCGTGACAACAGACCACCAGAGTGCATCCCCAAAGCTCGTGATTTTGTCGTTCACGCCGTATTCAAGCAGGTAGATCGCCAGAGAGCTCCACAGCATGATCATCGAGACGATGCCGAAGACGCGGCGCATAGAACCGGACTGCACGACGCTCCACAAAAAGGGAGAAGCTTTCAAAATGCGAATCAGCCTCATGATCCGCATGAATCTGGCCAAATAAAAATAATGATCGAAAGGTATCATAGCTACAAGATCGAACCAGTTGCTGATGATAAATGTGCGCTTGTCCTTTGCCCTCCACAAGCGGACCAGGTACTCCACGATCAAAAACGTGATGAGTCCCACATCCACCTGATTCATCAGCTCATCTGTCAGCAGCGGGTGAACGGAAAAGTCTGCAGACAACAGGATTGCATAGGTAATGACAAGCATGATCACAAAGATTTCGTAAATCACACGCCAGAACAAACAGACTCCTCCCCCGGCCAAGCATCGTATGACTTACATTCGCTAGTAGCTGATGAGGGCAGCCATCAAAAGACCGGCTGCGATGCTCAACCGAGATGCAAAGATGCCAACAGATACGTTGCCATTCGGAATCTCCGAAACTACCTTAAAAGGTGTAATCCATTCAAAGAGGTAAAAGACCAGCACTTGAAATATCATGCCGACGATTCCCCAGATGACGAGATCCCACAAGCTCACGGAATGATAGACCGCCGAAGCAAGCACGATCGCAAGGCCGATGATCTTTCCGCCCAAATCGTGCGCGGCCGCTTTTGCCGCCGCCACTTTTTTCGGGTCATCCGTCTGGGAGCCGTTTTTGATCAGCTCGAACTCCTTATAGGGAGTCGTCCAGGTAAATACGAAAATGCCCAGGGCCAAAATCGGAAGTGTCACAACCAAATACGTAAAGAAATTCAATAAATAACCGAACTGCGAATCCATGACGTTTATCTCCCCCTCGCTATCCTTCTAGCCCTACCGGCAAATAGTAGGACATGTTATTCGTAATAGGTCCACCGACACGAGCGACGATAGCAGAAGCGTGCCCGCCAATCCAGAACGAGCCCCACAGGAGCCGCCCATCGTAGGGGCCACCCTCGGTCTTCACCGTGATCCTGGGAAGCTCTACCCGCTTCTGATAAATCATGGGCTGATCCCAATAGCTGTCCTCCTGGTCTTTGTCCACGATTTCTCCCGCTGCATCAAAGAGAGTGACTCCCCCGCCCTCCCGTCCAAAAACAGGCTTGGTGACGTAGTCGGATTCTCCTAGAAAACGGTTTTCAAAATAGGTAGGAAGCATGTAGGTGGCGATCAAGTCCTGCTCGTCGCGATCGAAAAACTCCCCTTCCTCGTGCAGACTCCAGATGAGTGCCTGTAACGCTTTGGTCTGGATTAAAAAGGCACTTGGCGGGTTGATAATAGCGAGCTTTTGATCCGCGATCAGCGAGAGGACATGTGCACCTGTCGGATAGCCGTCTTCATCGCGCTCCTCTGCCAGCTTTTCCAGCGCATGCAGCCGATAAAGAAGATCGACAGGACGCAAATGATCACCATCCTGCGCATACAATCGATCGTTCCAGACACGCAGCTGCTCAAGGGCGGCGAACCTGGCAGAAAGGCCCGATTGACTGAGAAGATACTGGGTAGTCCCTTTGTCCTCCTCGTGCCAATCCAGTGAGCTGAACCAGATCTGCTCAGTGGAATATCCGTGCTTGCGATACGCCCAGAGAAGCTTTTCAAAGGCAGACGCGAAATGCGAATCCATGCCAGCGTTGGGGTCCTCATGCTGATAAAAGCGACAGGCTTGCCCGTTTACGTAAAACGCTTCTACAATACCCGTCGGCGTATCGCTGTTGCACTCCAGCATTTTCAAGCCTTCAGACGTCTGCGCAAAGTCGAAGCGTCCAATCACTGTTGGCATGTCAGGCAATACTGCTTTGCGAACAGCCTGCAGCGCCTGCTCCGGTACCCCCAAATCAAGCAGGAGAGCATCCTCTGCCTGCTGCAGCACCGGGACAACCTTTGTAAAGACAGCGCCTAATCCACTCGTCGCCCGAGCCAGCTCGTCACGAAGCGTTCTCGAAATAAGATGAATATCCGCCAGCGCATACTCTTCTCCGTACATCCTGTCCCAGGTAAAAATGCCTTCCTCTCGCATCGGTCCGTATAACTGTTCCCGCTCTGATTGCGTCCATTTTCCCATCGTCATCCCTCATTACCCGGAGCTTGTGCCAGAGCTGCCAATTCCACCCTTGGAACTGCTGGAGCTGAACCCGGAGGAGCCACTGCTTACCCCGGTTGAGCTGCTTTTGTACTTGCTTGTGCCCGAGCGATAGTACGTAGACGAGCTTCCGCCGGAACGGCCGCCGTCGTCACAATATCCATCGTTATCGTCATCATAGCAATCATCATCATAATCTGACGACGAGGAGCATCCCGTGACGGTCAATGCAGCAGCCACGAACAAGCCGACCATCTTGGCTGTCTTGGTATGAGCCATCTTTTCTTCCTCCTACAACGTTGGCTGCGCATAATACACGTATACGCGCCGGTCTTCATCCACTTCGGCCGAAGTCTTTTCCCACTCCTGACCGTCGTGCATCAAATAATTGCTCTGCAGGTAGAGTAAGGCATCGTCATCATCCTTGCAATAGAAGGTATGAACCAGTGGATATGTCGTTGTCCCTTCCCGAAAATGCCTGAGCTCGATTTGTATGCTTCCCCAGCGAGCTGACGCTGTGTGCGCATAATCGACTGCCTGTTCCTCCGTCGAACGCTTGACATACACAACATAGCAGCTGGGCTCGACTGCGCAAGAGGTCTTCTCATACACAACGTGCCCTTTGACCAGATAATCGCAAGCAAATCGCAGAGAGACCTCATCCTTGTCAATTCGCTCATAATAGAACAGTACCGGATAACCATTTGCTTCATCCAGCAATCGGTATTCCAAGCGTGCCATCTTTTTCACCTCAGCTTTCCATCTTACAGACAATCCAGTAATACGGATTAGGGAAATAATGGTTTCCCAATTTTCCTGAATGAAAAAACCGGCAGCAGCAATCATCGAATTGCTGCTGCCGGATCTTACCAAGAGCGATGGGCTATCGTCTATTCCTCGATCAAGCCGCGAATGGTTTCATGCAAGTGTCCATTGCTCGCCAGCAAGGAGCGAAAGCCCTCTTGGGTAAACGGCTCGTGCTGATACGCGCTGCCTTTCCAGTCCGTGATGGTGGCTCCAGCTTCCTGTGCAATGACGATTCCGGCAGCGACATCCATGATCCCCGAACGCTGCATGACGACGTAGTCCAGCCAGCCGTTCGCCAGCAGGCACCAATCCAGCGCCGGAGCTACGTTGCGCAGCAGGCGCTTCGTGTTTATCATAAACGGCTTGGTAAAATCGAGCTCCTGTTCTTTTGTCACCGTGTTTCTTCCACGAATATAGGTTCCAACGGCCCGGGTCAAATCGGTCCGGTCATTGACGGACAGCCGCTTACCATTTAAATACGCGCCTTTTCCTTTCTCCGCCCAAAACATCTGACCTGCCACTGGGTTGTAGACAACGCCCAGTACGAGCTCCCCTTTGTGCTGCAAAGCAATCGACACAGAGAAATATGGAAAGCCAATAAAATAATTATTCGTCCCATCCAGCGGGTCTACGATCCATAAATACTCTTCTTCGCGGGATACCATGCCCACTTCTTCCGAGAAGATGGTATGGGTAGGAAAATGACCGTGAATCACCTCAATGATCCGCCGCTCGCTTTCTTTGTCCTCGGGCAATTTGACATCGTTGTGCAGCTCTTCATCTGGCACGAGCTGCTCCAAAAAACGTCCCTGAAGGTACTCCCCCGCTACTTTTGCTGCCTGCTTGGCAATTTCCAGCATGGACTCCATCTCCTTCTTTTCTCTTCCATTCCATTGTTTTCACTTGCACTGTGGTCTTGCACCTTACTATGATAGAGAGACACCCATTTCCGACTTACTGACTGGAGGGGAACAACCATGAACAACGACTTTATCCGCCTAAAGAATATGGAAGGCGAGCTCAAATTCTCACAAATGAACACCAGCCTCGGTTGCTCCGTCACAAGCAAGGAACTGGTATTCTTCAAACCACACACGACATACCATTTATTCTTGCATGACATCGTGAGCATGGTCCCGGTCAAGCTGGACACGGCTCCCGTTTCCTTTCGCTATCAAAGCGAAACGATTCACTCCACCTTTGGCTCCGACTACTACAAGCTTGTCGTCAAATGGGCCCGCGTCATCTCTCGCTCGGGGATCGTCGAGAGGGAAAACATGGAGTTTATCGTGCCACTCTCATCCAAGCTGCTCGCGTATATTTCGCAATACAGCGGGCTTGTCACTATCCGGTGATTTGCTTGCAAGACCAACCGGAAAGCCTCTCACACGCTTTTGTGCGCAGAGGTTTTTTCCTGTTTTTTGTGCTGACTAACGCTTCAATACCATGAATGTTCCCGTTCCGTGCGCGACTCTTTTGTTTCGGTCATCATATACGCTGGCTTCCATTACGACCAATGTCTGTCCACGATGCAGGAAAGTCGCTTCGGCTCGCAGCGTTTCTCCCTTTCCCGGGCGCAGGTAGTTCATCTTCAGCTCGGTGGTCACAGCGTATTCTTCCGGCGACAGTGACCGATTGACGAGCGAGCCCATCACCGAATCAACGAGAGTCGCCAACAGACCGCCATGAACGGCTCCAGTCGAGTTGTGCATGAACACGGTGATCGGTATGTGAAAACGATACGTACGTTCATCCACAAGCTCCCCTTTCAAGCCGAGGAAGCCCGATATAAAAGAGCTGTTGCGCTCTCGCTTTTGGCGAATGGCTTGGAGGGCGAGTCTCAGTATTTCCTGCTCTTCCTCGCTGCCTTCCTCCCAGACATTTTTTAATTCTTCTATCATTTTGTTCACTCCAAGAAAAAAATAATCGATTTCTTTATTGTAGCCCAATCCAGCCTAGAATTCTATTACGCGTAAGATTATCACGGGGTTTGACGATGTTGTACAAGTGCAACTCTGAGCAAATGTTCAGACTTTTACGGTTGTTTCTATTAATAGAAAAGTGTTAAGATAGTGCAAAACAAAAAGACAGGTTTCATCTATATGGAAGGGAGTTTTTCAATTGGCACGACAACGTAGTGATATGATCAAAAAAGGTTTCGACCGCGCTCCTCACCGCAGCTTGCTGCGCGCAGCAGGTGTAAAGGAAGAGGATTTCGACAAACCGTTTATCGCCATCTGCAACTCTTACATCGACATCATTCCAGGTCACGTGCATCTCCAAGAATTCGGAAAAATCGTAAAAGAAGCGGTTCGTGCTGCTGGAATGGTTCCTTTTGAATTCAATACCATCGGTGTAGACGACGGAATCGCCATGGGTCACATCGGTATGCGCTACTCGCTGCCTAGCCGCGAGATCATCGCGGACAGCTTGGAAACCGTAGTAGCTGCTCACTGGTTCGACGGTATGATCTGTATCCCGAACTGTGACAAAATCACCCCTGGTATGATCATGGGTGCCCTGCGCGTCAACATCCCGACCGTATTCGTAACTGGCGGCCCGATGAAAGCAGGGAAAACCAGCGATGGACGCTCGATCTCCCTATCCTCCGTATTTGAAGGCGTAGGTGCCCACCAAGCCGGTCTGATCGACGACAAACAGCTGGAAGAGCTGGAGCAATACGGCTGCCCTACTTGCGGTTCCTGTTCCGGTATGTTCACTGCCAACTCGATGAACTGCCTCTTGGAAGCAATCGGTCTCGCTCTCCCAGGCAACGGTACCGTACTCGCCGTTTCTCCAGAGCGCAAAGAGCTGGTGAAATCCTCTGCTGAAAAATTGAAGCATCTGATCGAACAAGACATCAAGCCTCGTGACATCGTGACTCTCGAAGCGATTGACGACGCTTTTGCTCTGGACATGGCTATGGGCGGTTCTACCAATACCGTTCTCCATACCTTGGCCATCGCGCAAGAAGCTGGCTTTGAATACCCAATCGAACGCATCAACGAAGTAGCAAAACGCGTTCCCCATATTTGCAAGCTGGCTCCATCCTCTGACTACCACATCGAGGATTGCCATGAAGCAGGCGGCGTTTCTGCCGTACTGAAGGAAATCTCCCGCAAAGCAGGTGCGATCCACCCTGACCGCATCACCGTAACGGGTAAAACCTTGGCAGAAAATATCGCTGAGGCAGACATCAAAGACGACAAAGTCATCCGTCGTCTGGAAAACCCGTACAGCGAATCCGGCGGTCTGTCTGTTCTGTTCGGTAACCTGGCGGAGAAAGGCTCCATCATCAAAACCGGTGGCGTCGATCCTTCCATCAAACGCCATGAAGGTCCAGCGATCTGCTTCGACTCGCAGGAAGAAGCCCTGGAAGGTATCGCTTCCGGCAAAATCAAATCCGGCCATGTCGTGGTCATCCGCTACGAAGGACCAAAAGGCGGTCCAGGTATGCCGGAAATGCTGGCACCTACCTCACAAATCGTGGGTATGGGACTGGGGAAAGAAGTGGCACTCGTCACGGACGGACGTTTCTCCGGCGCTTCCCGCGGAATCAGTATCGGTCACGTGTCCCCAGAAGCTGCTGAAGGCGGCCCTATCGCTTTCGTACAAGACGGCGACATCATCTCCATCGATCTGGAAGACCGCTCCATCCAGCTGCATGTAGACGAAGCTGAACTGGCTCGCCGTGCAGAAGGCTGGAAGGAGTTTGAACCAAAAGTGAAAACCGGTTACCTGGCTCGCTACTCCAAAATGGTAACCAACGCAAGTAACGGTGCTGTGCTGAAATTCTAGTTTCATCGTGGCCACGGATACAAGTGGACAGGCAAAACCCCCTTAAGCTTTGTAAGGGGGTTTTTGCTGGTTAGGGCATCCCTGATTACTCTATTCGCTGCAACACACTGGAGAGGATGTCTTGCTGGCCCTTTTTCCCCTACATCCGGTTTGGAGCAGGGATTCCCAGTACATTCAGAGCATCGTACATCGTTTCCTGAAACTTGACGGTCAGCCAAAGCCGGAACGCTTTTTTCTCTTCACTGGCTTTTAGAATCGGGCAAGATGCGTAGAAGTTATTGAACGAGACTGCCAGCTCGTAAGCGTAATTGCACAGCATGTTTGGAGCCAATTCGCTGTGGGCGGCGACCAATGTATCCTGCCAGCCTGCCAAGTGCCTGAGCAGGGCATGCTCTGCTTTTTCGAGCTGCTGTCCTACGTCAGGCTCCACTTGTTTGCTGCTGCACTCCTCGCCCGCTTTTCCTAAAATGCTGACGGCACGTGCATGGGCATACATCAGATACACCCCGGAATTCCCGGTGGTTTCCGTCGCCTGCTGGATATCGAAAACGACCTCTGTTGATAGGCCAAAGCGCAAAAGGTAGTACCGAATCGCAGCTGCCGCTATGCTTCTGCTCGATAATCCTTCTTTATCTGAACGCTTGCTTTCAATGACTCCTTCCATCAAGTCGAGTAATTCGGATATTTTGATCCCGATGCCTTGTCTCCCAGACATCGCATAGGAAGCTTTGCCAGCGGACGTGTCGATACCCAATTCCTTTGCTGCCGCGGGACTGAGGGAGACCACGCCATAGCTGACGTGACGGAGCTTTTCCGCTTGGGGCGTAAAGCCCAGAATATCCAGCGCTTGCTTCACCATCGCTTGTGGGTATTGCTGCCGATAATCGATGACGTTGATGACCGTGTCCGCTTTTCCGAAGGAGGCATCTACTCCCGTGCTGTGTGTCGTCCACAGATCGTACGAGAAGCGCTTATACCGGAAGTCTTTCTCGAGCAATCCAAATTTCCATAGATGATAGGCAATATCTTTTGCGGTATAGGTCAATATCCCGTTTGAACGGACGAGAACCTTATCGCTGCTATGCTCTGATTCGCTTTCCTCAAGCTTGGAGGCGCCTTGCCCCAGCACCCAGCACCCCGCCAGCTTTCCTGTAGTCTCTTGGTAAAAATGAGAGGTTTGCTTCAGCAGGTGGAAGGCCGAATGCCAAAAGCCTTCCCGCACAATATTACTTTCCCAGACTAACAGATCATAGTCGATCCCGAACACCTGCATCTCCTCCAGATGCTCACGTACGATTCTCTCCGCTACTAGCAGTCCGACCCAGGAAAGGTTCCCATCCCCCTCTTCCAGTGAATGCAGCACGCGGATTCTCTCGTCCTTGAGCGGAGGATTCTGTTCGTATTCCTTGTTCACCTGTGAATAGATGTCCCAGCAGAAATCGCCAAAACGTGCGTGCTGTTTCTTCTCGGGGACATTCAAGATCCCGACCACGGTATCCGCCAGCTGGTTCCCCAGATCGTCGATGTAGTTATGCACTTCTACCTGATAGCCGAGACGTTTGACGAGCCTTGCCAGAACATCTCCAATACACGAATTCCGTAAATGTCCGATATGCGCTGACTTGTTTGGATTGATGGAAGTATGCTCGATGACGACCTTTTCCCCGTTGTTTGCCGGCAGTGCGAATTGCTGCTGAGCCCAAAGTGCCCAGTTTATGTGCATATTGATAAAGCCTGGCGGAGCCACTTCGATTTTCTTGACCAGCTGATCGACGCTCCCAGCTTCCTCCAGCCTGCTTTTCAGCATCTCTGCGATCTGAATCGGGGGCTTGCGCAGTACTTTCGCTACTTGCATGGCAATATTCGTGGAGTAATCGCCATGCACCAAATGAGCGGGCTGCTCGACGTACATGTTCATGGCGCTTGAATACTCGCAGCCTTCGTCTTCAAACAAGCGCTTCACAGCTTCCTCAATCTTTCTGACAATCGTTTGGCTAATCATGACAGCTCCTCCTTTTCAAAAATAGAAAAGCCCTCATCTCATCAAAGAGACGAAGGCTCATGCTTTCGCGGTACCACTCTTGTTGTCAAACTGACGTTCAACCACTCGATCAGATAACGGTCTTGGGCCGTGACTTCCTACAGGATCCTTTCAGAAGCCATTCTCGTGGGGGCGCTTCACGCATTGACTCCGTACCGGCTCCCACCCTCCCGGCTCGCTTGAACTTCTGTCAACGGTTACTATCCCAGTCATGGAATTTCTTGTATTTCTAAGATAGTATATCCATTTGGCTGAAAAATCAACAGCAAATCGAAAAACCGGCTTAACATGGCAACTGTGGCGTAGAAAAAGCTGGTTAGGCTATTTCTAAGGCGATTCCGTAAGATTGAATGGCGTCTGCACAGTTGATCGAGGTCCCTTTCATCTACGGCTGTTATGAACCACACAAAGCATTCTGGTTGCGAAATCCATCTGCATCTCCTCCAGAACATGCGTTTAGTCGTTTTCCTGAGTAGCATTTGTATTCCTTCAAAAATATCCGCATTCATCTCTTCCTGCACATTCGCGTTATGCCCGCTAATACCCGTTCCAATTGTTTATGAACTGATATGGTGCAACTCTCCTTTTTGAAAGTATTTATGGACCATAAGCTTGCGATACCCTACCACCGCAATCCCACAGAGCACGGCATCGAGGACGATCAAGAATTGATAATCATGAAAAACATCAAAGGCGATCCCCCCGATCAACGCACCCAATATGCCGCCGGCTTGATGAAACAGCAGTAAATTGCCAACCACCCCACCCTTCTTGTTCGTAAACTCGTTTGCAATTAACATTCATGTTGAGCAAGCTGGAAGGCAGCAATCGGCACATGCAGATGAATATTGACAGCTTCACTACCTATTTGCAGCAGTGTTGTTTGAATGTGCAGTAAGGTTAACCCCTATCTCCCAGTGGTCCCTTTTACCCGCAATCAGCGGTGATGATTTCTGACGAGATCGCAAGGGTACGTGAAAAAACGGCAGCCCTTGACACAGGTTGCCGCTCCCTCAGAATAAAAGCAGGATTTCACGCATGTACGTTTTCCATATTCGCTTTAGATTTCCGTATAGATTTGAAAGGTCACGCCGAACTTGTCAGTTACATCGCCAAAACCCGGACTAAACGGGGTCACTTCAAACGGCATATTTACTTGACCGTCTTGTCGTAAGGCTTCAAAAAAGCGTTTGGATTGTTCCACGTTATTACTTGAAATGCAAATGGTTACCTGCTTGCCCTGCGGAATTGACGAACCGCTTGGAGCATCCGAAAGCATGAGCTCTGTTTCGCCAACTCGCAACTTTGCGTGTGCGACGAGATTCATGAAATCATCAGAGAAAGTTTTCGGCATTTCCGGCATATCACCGTATGTAATGATTGAGAGGACTTCGGCACCAATTGCATGTTTATAAAACTGAATCGCTTCCCTAGCGTTCCCTTCCATGTTGAGGTAGGGGGTAAGTTTTACCGTCATCTTTGATCATCTCCTTTACTGCAATCATAGCTGAAAGAAGATGCTTTAATTTCTTTTCGCTTGCTATCTTGCTGTCATAGTCCACAATGCGAGCAAATGTTAAGGTGAAATTCATAGAGCTATCCGGAATGAAATTAACCAAATCCAAAAATCAATACGCCATTGGGACAATGTCCTTCAAACACAGACCAATGCTTAATGGTCTGTGTTTTTTCAGTAATGACTCTCTTACTTTTGTAGGCACTGCAGCAGTTAGTCCCCCCTGAGAGTGGCCCCCCTGCCTCCACTCCCATTTACATGCGACAAATATTCAAAGGCAGTTGTTCCATACACGCTCTTAAAGTGCTTATTTAAATGGGTGAGATCGACAAAGCCACATGCAGCTACCGCTGAATATACGTCCCTGTTTTTTTCAATCAACTGTTTTGCACGTTCGATCTTGCAATTCAGGAAGTATTGGTAGGGTGAAATCCCCGTGTGAGCCTTGAAGAATCGGATAAACTGAAACTTTGATAGTTGAAGCTCCTTGCCTATTTCGTCAAGCGAAAGGACCTTTTCCAGGTTGCTTTGAAGCATATCCTTTGCTTTTCTAATCAGAGGGAGATCTTTCTTGGGCTCTGGAGAAAGATTCGCTTGAACCAGACCATCTGCGAGCGATAGAAGTAATTCATTGCACAGCGCCTCGTCTTTTCCGCTAAATATGCCATGAGAAAGATTGAGGATTTTTTGTCTCAGTCTGGAATCATACACAATAGGGCTGGAAAAACGTACAATCTCTTTTTTCTCGACCATCTCTAACAGCAATTTGGGATCAATATACAGCATGACATAATCAAGACCTGTCTCATCATGTGCCATGCCGTCGTGCGCCTGCTCTGGATTAAAAAGCATGACGCCATTTTGATAGGATAACTGCAAGCAGCCATCCATGTTATAATGTTGAATCCCTCGCAAGGTAACGCCGATTGCATACTCCTCGTGCGCGTGCCTTTTATACATAAAATCGGTCATACTGGCTGACAGCGCCGTGATACCAGCCGACTTTTTGTAGATAAATTTGTCCATCTCGTTCACCTCCTCACGAGCTTTCTTACATCCACATCACAATTGCAGCAAAACCTAAAAACAATGCCATGATGACATTTACGATCTTTTTATGCGCTTGTAAAAACTGCTTAAAGATCGTACCGAAGAGAACCCATGTCACAAATGCGAAAAATCCAATGAGCGTAATAGCAAAAGCACTCAATGCTACCGCAGGCATAGAGGTATCGAAGGGCAAAACATAGCTGGGAATAACAGTCATTGTAAACAAGATCACTTTCGGATTCACAAACTGCATGAAGAAGCCTGAAGCAAAGGTACCTGCCTGGTTTACAGTGGGTGATGCTGATGTATCCATTTTGTAAATTTGATAGGCAAGATAGAACATGTAAATAGTTCCGATTATCTGCATGACGAGTAAAATTTTTGGCAGGAATGTCAAAAGCATCGTATTTAGCATAGCGGAAACAGCAAGCAACAGACCAAAAGCAACAGTGGCTCCATACGTGTATTCCATTGCCTTTTTCGTCCCAAAGTTATTCACTGTGGATAGTATAACAATGTTCGTAGGTCCTGGTGTAAAAGTAACGATAAAACAGTATATCAGCAAAGATGTAAGATTCATGAGGAAAACTCCTTTCCCGTATTCTCATGAAATTTACATCGAAATGAAACTGACATATAGTACATTATTGCAGGGTGATCCACGTTCGCTGCTATAGAAAAGAGGCAGAATCCGTGTCCAAACGAGACTTTGCCAGCAAGCTGCAGCAGCTCGAGGGAAAAATACGCAACAGCTGGCTGGTGAATACTGGCGCTCCGGTGCTTGTAAGGCTCGGTTTTACAATCCGACCGATTCCAGATCCAACTTCATCAAGGAACGGGTCCTGCTGCAGGGGCAATGGGGATCGATTATAGAAGAAGACGCTAACTCGTTCCTCTATGAAATCAAAGTGAATGGAACCACCGAAATTAAGCCGTGGCTGAGAAGCTTTGGTTCGAGCTGCGAGGTATTGTCGCCTGCTTACCTGCGGAGGGAGCTAATTGCCGAATGGAAGGAGATTCGATCCTACTATGAATCCTTTCGAGAAAATCTTTAACGATCAGGTCATTTCACGTCTGGAAGAATCGGGAACCATCCCCCTTTACAACGGAGAGCTATCCAGGATCCTGTACGCTTTTTCCTGTTTCAATAAAGAAGTGACGTATAATGAGGAGAGAGATGCATACCGGATCACGCTAAGCTTCCTCATGGACGACCGCGAATACATCTTGTCCAAAATCCGTTTTCTCGGGAGTGGTAGAAGGCAAGGTACTGCAGCAGAGGATGTGGGAAACGTCTGCGAAGGCGCTTGCGAGATACGGAATTACTAGCGAAGAATAACGGAGGCAGAAATGAAATACGAAGTCATTTTGTTCGACGTAGACGACACCTTATTCGATTTTGGTATGACCGAAAGAGAAGCCCTGCAAAAGACATTTCAAGCCTACAATCTCACTCACAGCTTGGCTGAATACTTACCCGCCTACAAAGAAATCAGCAGCTTACTCTGGCGAGAGCTGGAACAAGGCCATACGACGCTTGCCGAGCTCGGCGGCGAGAGGTTCAAGCGATTGTTTGCAGCTATTGGCCTTCCCATCGACGGTTCTGCCTTTAACCAAGACTACCTCGTAAACTTAGGAAAAGAGGTTCACCTGACAAACGGCGCAATCGAGCTGTGTAGTCAGCTGTCCGATTATCGCCTGGTCATTATCACCAACGGCTTTGACGCGGTACAAAAAGCCCGGATCGGCGGCTCTCCCTTGTGCAATGCCTTTGAGTGTCTGGTCACGTCAGAAGCAGCCGGATGCCAAAAGCCGGACAAAGGAATTTTTGATTATGTATTCAAGCAGCTGGAAATAACCGATAAATCCAAAGTGCTGATTGTCGGTGACTCCCTGACTTCCGATATACAAGGCGGTATCAACTATGGAATCGATACCTGCTGGTTTAATCCACATCGCAAAGAAAACAAACTCGGTATCAAACCGACCTACGAAATTCACGAGCTGATGGAGCTCTTGACCTGCCTGTAAAAAGAACCTGCCGTAAGAAAACCTCTATCGAGGCCTGTTCGAGGAGGAGCGACCGCGTTTTAGCGGAAAGTTTTACCGAAGGAATGCCAGAAGCGGACGCTGAGGCACTTCGCCATGCGCTCCGGAATTCATAAGCATTACGCTTATAAATTCCTATACGTTCAAAAAAGCCGACCTCTGCAAATCAACAGAGAATCGGCTTCTTTTTTTGCCTTAGGCGGGATAGTAGATGCTTGTTGCTGTTTTCCTTGTTTCTCGGCTTTATCGGTTACCTCAGCACTTCCAGCTGGACATTCTTTGGGGCGGTTTTTCAACAGTTCCTCGCCAAATACGACCGAGCCTTTCCTATCGTCATGGGACTTTTGTTGATTTATAGCGCAATTGTTATTTTTGTGGATCTGTAAGGGCTTCCTCTACGAAAGCTAGAATCAGCTGTACAGCATGCTCCAAATCATCCATATGTACGATGCCCGTCGCCGAGTGAATGTAACGAGAGGGTAATGAGATCCCGCCAGCCAACGATCCTTTTCCAGCCAGGCTCATCGCCCAAGCATCCGTACCGCCATTGACAACCACTTCACGCTGGTAGGGAATCCCGTTCTTTTCTGCGGCCTTAATCAATGTACGCGTCAGCTTCTTAGGTACATTGTTACCGTGCCCGTTGCTCGGCGTCCAATCATACATCATAATGGCTGGTCCTGCGCCCAGCTCGATCGGTGAGATCCGCTCATCCATCCCAGGTGTACCGCCAGCGAAAATGACGTCAATAGCCAGACTTATATCCGGTTGAATCGAAAAAGCAGCAGGCCCTGCTCCCCGCAGTCCGACTTCCTCCTGCACAGTGGCAACGCCATAGACTGTGGGGGCAATCTCTTTATCCGCAAGCCTTTTCATGACTTCGATCAGGACCGCACAGCCCGAGCGATTATCGACGGATTTCCCACTGTATACCTTCGTCCCGTTCAGCAGCCGCCCTTCACGGTCAAACGTGATGTAATCCCCCACCTGCACCCCCAGAGCCAGTGTTTCTGCCCGGCTGGCCGTTCCCAGGTCGAGATGCAATCGGTCCATAGGAATTGCCCTTTGCGCTTCCTCTTCTGTCACGACATGTGCGGGCTTGCCTCCTGTAATTCCGTGCACAGGGCCTGTTTCTGTCTGAATCGTCAGTATCTGGTTGATGACCATCCGACTGTCGTGATAGCCGACTGGAAGGAAATAGACGAATCCCTTCTCATCGATATGACTTACGACAAAACCGATTTCATCCATGTGTGCTGCAAGCATGATGCGAAACGTCGGGTGTGTCCCCTTCTTCACAAAGAATTGGTTGCCCAGTGCATCTTCGAACGACTCGTCCACGAAAGGCTGAATCTGCTCCTTCATGTAATTGGCCACGCGCTCTTCATCTCCAGACACCCCATGAATGGCGTCCAGCTCAGACAAGTATTGGGTCAAAGCGTTCATGTCAAACCTCCCAAGATATGGCCTTACGCTCTCTAACGTCCATCTTATAAAACATGAAATTATCTGTAAATATTGCACAGAGAATGAATGCGTCCATGCATGTAAAGCTACCAGAAGGTTTTGCCGATAATAATTGATAAGAAAACTAAAAAATAGTTAATTTTACCTACCAAAACTTGACAGAGAAAGTGATTTGATATAAAATTTTGCAGAATCCGACATATATTTACATTTTTCGAAGTGTGATGACAAAAGGCAAAACCATCTAAAGGTGGTGACGCAAAGCCACGGGTCTAAAGTCGCTGACTACGATAGCCGGGTTGCCAAACATCCGTAACAAAATGTCTTGATGTTGGTGACTTGGGTTGTTCCAGTACTTGGGATAACTCTTTTTTTCATTCATCTGATAGGAGGACGTCATGTAAGGGAGAGAGAGCAAAGAGAGCAACAAAATAAACGGGAGAAACCGTTACAAAAAATAGAGAGAAAAAATGGTGGAGTGGGAAATGTACAAACATGTTGATTCTACGGAGACCTTGGCATTGTTCCATCAAATCAAAGAAACCGTTTGGAGTTCCATGGGTTTCGAAATGGAGTACGCCAAACAGGGCTCTGATCTTTACCTGCTGCTGGCAGAAGATGGAGAAGCTGGAGGAACTTTTGAATTTACCCCCTATTCGAAATCAAATTCGTTCATCCATTCGTTGTTTGACGAGATCCTGACGAACGATATGAGAGCGATGGAGGTCGACAGTCTGGCTGTTCTCCCCCGTTATCGCGGGCAGCTCGGCCGAAAAGGAATCTGCCTGATGATCGACTATGCTGAAAAACATGGATATACACACGCTGTCGGCATTGCCGATCCGTCTTTTTTTCGATCCATGAACCAGAAATACAAAATCCAGGCTACACAAATCAAGGAAAACATCCTCTACAAGGGCGCCGAGGCTATTCCGACGCTGTTTCACCTGAAAGAAGTCTATACGGATAAAAAAAATCCACAATACTCGTGGTACTCACCGGTTTTCACACAAAGAAAAGTCGAGGTCATGCGCTGATATGAATCTTTTACGAAGAAGGAATAACTGGGTCGTCATCGTCTTTGCAAGTATTATTACGTTCGTTCAGATCGTCAATCTCATTTTAGGTGTTCCGCTTTCTTTCGTGCTGACGGTTCTCGGAATCTTGTATGTCGTACTGGCACCTTTTACATACGTCTCCAACCGTCCGAGCCTGCGCGAGAAAATGGCGCCATTTATGAAGTTTTTTAACTTCGTCGTGATCGGGGCATTCATGTTTGTCATTGTCCAACTGGATCCTCATATGATCAATATCATGACGATCATGTTCTTTGTCGCAGTCATGGGGATCTATCAAGATAAATGGATCAATATCCTGACGATCGCAGCTACACTCGGCATCGTGTCCTACTATTTCTTTACCCAGGGTGAGGTAATCTTTCATTCCACCTCCCCTATTGATTTGATGTATTTCTTGTTTACCTTCTGCTTCATTTCGGTTACCAGCATGATGCACGCCTTTTTCAATAACAAGCTGCAGCATGAGAGCGAAACACAAAAACGAGAAGCCATCGAATCCAAGGAATCCTTGCAGCGGGTACTCGATCAGATCAATCAATCCCTGACGTCCGTACAGGAATACCAAGAAAATCTCAATAAAGTGACCGATGGCGTCAATCTGCGAGCAGTAGAAACGGTATCGTCCCTGCAGAGCATTCTTCAATCGTTCAACGTGCAGACAGAAAACACCAATGAACTGCGAAACGAAATGGCGACTACCAACGTTCAAGTAGAGGATATGACTCGCTCCATTACGGAGATTTACGATTATGTAGAATCCACGAAGGAAGCTAACCAGGAAAGCGGAAAGCGCATTGGCAATATCGGTACTGACTTTGAACGCTTTATTAAAGATATCCAAGGTACCAACAGCCTGATTCAAGAGCTCTACAAAGAGACTGAGAACATCGAGAAGATCATTCAGACCATCTCCGAAATATCGGCTCAAACCAACCTGCTCGCACTGAATGCCACGATCGAGGCATCCCGTGCAGGTGAACACGGCCGCGGCTTTGCCGTGGTAGCGGATGAAGTACGCAAGCTGGCTGAATCCTCCAAAGTATCTTCGGAATCTATCGCAACACTCTTGATGAACATTCGTGCAAAAATGAAGCTCGTCTCCGATATGATCTCTGGTTCCCAAACTTCCTTTGAAAAAAATAGCGAGGGCATTCTTGAAGTGCAAGAAATGTTCGCCAACGTCGACCGTTACATGCAAGACTTCGCTACGAAAACCAAGTTTCTTCAAGAGTTTATCGTTCACGTAAACAGCATGATGCAGGAAGTCGGAGCAAAAGTCGAGATCAACGCAGACATTACAGATCAAAACAAGGACTACCTGGAAGAAGTGCTCCATCTCGTCTCCGAGCAAAAAGACGAGGTAGTCAAAGTATCAAGCGGATTTGAGAAAATCGAGCAGCAAATTCGCGGGTTGAACATCTAAAAGCCGATTGCTTGCTGCCACGCAGACAACACCCCTAGTCCATTGCTTCAGACTAGGGGTGTTTTATCGTTATTCGATCGCATTCTCCAAGATCCCGAGCCCAGTGACCTCGAGCTGAACGTGGTCTCCCGGCTCCAACCAGCGATGCAATTCTGGTCCTAGCTCGAGCAGGCAGCCCGTTCCCACCGTTCCTGAGCCAATCACATCTCCCAGATACAGGGTCACTCCATCTGAAGCCCGTTCAATCATCTGTCCGAACGTATAGTAGATATCTTTGAAATTGCCGCGGGAGAGCTCTCTGCCGTTTACTCTGGCGACCATCTCCATATCGTAGCGGTCACCGATCCGGCAGGGTGCCAGCTCGTCTTTTGTCACCAGATAAGGACCTAACGACGTGGCAAAATCCTTCCCCTTGGCCGGACCGAGACCGATCTTGAATTCCTTCCTTTGCAGATAGCAAGCCGACCAGTCATTGAGGATCGTATAGCCGAAGATATAATCCACTCGCAGCTTCGCAGGTAAATATGAGCTCCTTTAATCCGTCAATCATTGGTTGAATTTTCGAAATTTCCACCTCGAAAATAATATTCTACCTAGGTAGTATATTGGTCAAGTCATCCATCCGATTTTTCGTGCAACGAAAAAAGAGCTCCCTGTCTATAGCAGACAATGGAGCTCTCGCCCAGTCCATCCTGTCAGCAAAAGGACTGTCAGGATTTACATAAGATTCTTTCGCAACTCTTGCAATACTGAGACGTATTAGTAAGTAGAGAGCCAGATGAGTTAGTTACAGCACACGGCGTGCAGATACAAAGCGTTTTTCCCAAGACGTTCCTTTGAAGTTCGTGAACGTCACCCCTGGTTTTCCATACGTGTGAAGCAGCTTGTTGTTGCCCGCATAGATCGCCACGTGTGTAATACGCTTGTTCGCAGTAGTCGTGCTCGCTTTGAAAAAGACAAGATCGCCCTTTTTCAGGTTGCTTTTGGATACGCTTGTCCCTTTTTTCGCTTGGTCGCGGGATGTACGCGGCAGCGACTTGCCTACAGCAACCTTGAATACACGCTGCGTAAAGGAAGAGCAGTCAAATACGGCAGTGGTGCTGCTCTTGGCTCCAAATTTATAAGGTCTTCCTAAGTATTTTTTCCCAGTGTTGATGACTTTATCAGCTTTCGCTTGTGTCCAAGCCGCATGAGCCACATTTTGTTCGCCAGGAAGAGGAGCTACGATAGCGGTGAGGCCCAAAGTCAGACCCATCACCACTCCGATGATCCCTTTATGTAATTTTCTCATGTTGTTCATCCTCCCTTTTGATCGTGTAGGAATGCAGAAACGGCTCTTTCCCATTCCGTTCCGTTACGCATAAAAACTTCTAAACGAATCCTTTGCTTCTACCAAATGACGTCGACAAGAAGCTTTTTTTATGCAAAGTTTGGCTGACCTCTCACTTGTTCTCTACTTTACCATTGGTTCTGACTCTATTAAATTCCCAAATTATTACCAATTCTTCTAACCACTTCTGGTTATCATTGCTACTTGACGGCTTAAAGCCCGATTTAACAGGCATTCCTCAAATTTTCAGTTAATTTTATTACCAAGATGTTCCTCACAAATCCCCCAATTTTATCCTTCTGTTTTGTAGACACATCCGCATTACATGTGACTTATGTCCTAGTCCCCCTTCTAAAAAATCCCTATGGGTACGAAAAAAGGCTGCCTCCTATCTGGAATCTCGACGATCTCCTTAGCTCTCATGCTTGCAACCTGGGAAGTCTCATCGTAAAGTAGATAGGAGTTCTTTCTTAAGGAGGCACATATGCGACTGCGCAACATACCAGGTGCCGAATCGGCCCTGCGTGAATATCCGACGTTCGTGGACAACCCTGTATCCTTCAAAGGGCGCTGGAATGAACGCTTCGGAAACAACAATCCTATCCATGTCGAAATCGGCTGTGGAAAGGGACGCTTCATTAATACACTGGCAGAACGCCACCCTGACGTGAATTTCATTGCGGTTGAGCTCAAAGCCGAAGTGGTTCTGCGGGCTGTACAGCGCACGGAATACCGTGAAATCCCCAATCTGGCATTCGTCCAATTCAACGCTGCCGTATTGACAGATCTGTTTGCCGATCAGGAGCTTTCCCGCCTGTACCTGAATTTCAGCGACCCTTGGCCGAAAACTCGCCACGCCAAACGCCGTCTCACCTACGCGAGCTTCCTGCAAACCTATCGTCAGGTACTGAAGAGTGATGGCGAGATTCATATGAAGACTGACAATGAAAAGCTTTTCGAGTTTTCCCTCAATCAATTTGCCCTCGAGCGCTTCCAGATGCACAACATCACGTTTGATCTGCATCAATCCAAGCTCGCCGAGGACAATGTCATGACTGAATACGAGCAACGCTTTTCCTCTCGCGGTCAGCGAATTTATCGGGTAGAGGCGCATTGCAGCTTTTCCTAACCACGCCAAAAAGGAAGTCCGGCCAAAAACGCTGGACTTCCTTTCTTTTTCGTGACGTTACCCTTTTTCTTTGGTTCCCCGCCGGTATACTCGTTCCGGTCTTCCGACGACGCCATAGGACAAATCCGCACTTGCCTCTCCCATGGCCACCAGATACTCCAAATAGCGCCGCGCAGTCGAGCGGCTGATGCCCGTTTCCTTGCTGACCTGATCGGTTGTCGCTCCTTCGGTCTGCATCAAGTACGTGGTGATCTTCTCCAGCGTAATTCTGTCGATGCCTTTCACAGGTTTGCTCTCTTTGGACGCCTTCATCCCCGAACCGTGAATCAGGTGGTCAATTTCCTGCTGATTGATCGCGGCACCTTCTTTTTTCAACGTACGGATTTTTTTACGGAATTCCTGATAGCTGCGCAGCGTTTGCTGAAGTCCGGAGATGATCAGCGGCTTCGTGATGAAATCAAAGACGCCGTAGCGGATCGCATCCACGACGGCATCCACTTCCTTGGCAGCAGTCAGCATGATGACATCGCTGTCCGGATGCTGCTCTTTGATAAAAGAGAGAAATTCGAGTCCGTTCATATCGGGAAAATACACATCCAACAGAACCAGCTCAGGCTGCAGCAGCTCGAGCTGATCGACTGCCTCCCCTCGATCGGCCGCGATTCCCACAACCTCAAAGCCGCTCACCTTTTCTACAAAGCGCCGGTTCACCTCAGCAATTCGCAAATCATCTTCTATCGATCACCTTCAGCGGATCACCCTTGACGATTTTTAATATTTTGGCAATCAGCGGTTCAAACAAACCAGCATCCATCATGACGCCAATGAGTGCGGATATTCGTTTAGACATAATCAGGTACATAAAAACGGCAATCATCAAAAAGCCAAGTATCAATGTGCTGTCATTATAACAATGTTCAGTCAATCGGAATAGAAAACGGCGATAAACGACATTAGCCGTATTTTCGCTATTAACTTCATAAAAATCATGGGCTCGTGGACCAACAAAAAAACGAAAAGCTGGACCAGTTGATCCAGCTTCTCAAGGAACGAGAACGGCAGTCATGACGCTGTTCTCGGTTTTCTTTTTATACATCCCTTTTTCCAAACAGCCGAACGGCAAGCCACAGCGCAGCCGCCCCATAGAGAATGGTATAGATCAGCATCGCATCACTTGGGGCTGAAGCAGTCCCGAACAAGCCTTGGGAAGCAAAGGAGATCGGATCATCTGCCGTGTCAAACAGGGCAATCGTCGACTTGCGAAACAGCGAGTCGGTGGGAAACAGCAGGCTCGAAACAATTCCTATATTAATGAGGGAACTCTGCTGGATCATCGAGCCCAGCTGCTCAATAAACCCGCCAATAAAGCTGATTCCATACAGGATGATCAAAATGATCCCACCTGTTACCGTGGTCGTGATACTGCTGAGCAGAAGGGAAACACAGACCAGAATAATCGGCATCAGGATGAAAAAACCGAGTGCTGTCAGGACTTGCCCCATACTCACATGCACAGCCAGCACGCCACCGCCAACGAACTGATTGATGGAGAGCAACCCCAAAAACATCAGTAGCGCGTACAAAGCGAGCATGCTCGCAAGTCCGCCAAACTTCCCAAGCAAGTACTTGCGTCGCGGCAGTGCTCTTGCAAGCCACGTATCAATCTGATGGCTCTCCACCTCAGAAGCGATGCTTCCGACGCTGCTGAGAATCGCAAGCAGTGCCGTGATAATAGAGCCGAAGTACAGGCCCATCCCCAGCAGCTGCGTGGAGAAAAACCCTGTCTCCATAAGCAAGTCTGCGGCATTGCCCATTTCCTCTGCTATTTCTTTTGATGCGTACCAGGTCGCCACCCCATACATCACCAGGAAGGCGAGAGACATCAGAAGGGTAATCGTAAAAATACGCTTGGAGATCATCTCCCTATACGTGATTTTCATGATGGGCCACATGTGCTTCCCCCTCCTTTTTCTGTACCCAGTACAAGAATACTTCCTCCAGTGACTGCTGCTTCCGTACGACCTCGTGCACCGCAGCGCCCTCTGTGATCAAGGCTCCCAGCAGCTCCGGCACTCTTTTGTTCTGATCCAGCGTGATCAGCCATCGCTGCTGCTCACCATCATTACGCATGAATTCCTTGCCATGCACGTACGGCGGAAGCTGCTCCAAAAGCTTTTGGTTCTTTGCATCAACCGTTAGCTCGACCTGCTCGGCTACCTCGCGCAGCTTGCGCCATTCCCCGTGTACGACCAGTTCGCTTCGGTGAATGATCCCTACATAATCACAAACGGATTCCATCTCGCTCAATAAGTGACTGTTGAGAAAGATCGTTTTTCCCTGATCCCTCAGCTCTGCGATCAATTCCCGCACTTCTTTTCGACCGATCGGGTCCAGAGCGGAAGTCGGCTCGTCCAGAAAAATGAGCTCAGGGTCTGACAGCAGCGCGCATGCCAGCCCGATGCGCTGCTGCATGCCTTTGGAGAACCCGCGAATTCTTTCCTTTTCTCTTCCCGCCATTCCTACCCGTGCCACGACATTTGAAATCACGCTTTTGCGTTCACTCCGCGGCAAACCGCCCAGCTCTGCATGATGCTCCAGCAGCTGCGTTCCCGTCAGCCAGTCTGGATAGCGAAACAGCTCTGGCAAATACCCGACCTTTTTCCGCGCTTCCACGCTTCCGATCGGATACCCGAGCATTTGCGCCTTTCCGCCTGTTGGGTGCAGCAATCCGAGCATCGTACGGACAAACGTACTTTTGCCCGCACCGTTCTGTCCCAAGAATCCAAATACCGACCCACGCGGCACTTGCAGCGTAATGTTTTTACAACCTGCCTTGCCGTTGTATTGCTTGGTCAAATCCCAAGTCTCAATAACGTAATCAGTCATCGCCCGACAGGCCTCCTTTCCTCTCCCAAAAACGGTATAAAGCAGAGCCACCCCAAAAAGGGAGCTCTGCCTGCTTGCTACTATTTATTTTTACATATTCTTTGCGATTTTCATCATTGCATCACCGGTAAGCCCATGACCTTCAAGTATGTGAATGTGTCCATCCTGCTGCCAGATCAACTGGCTGCGGTTGTCGGACGTCATGAGAATGGCATCAGCGCCATGCACTTTCACTTCTTTCATCTTGCTGTCTTTATCCGCCAAGTACGGCATCGGCAAGGTGTGCTGCCAATCCTTGATGCTGAGCATTTGCTTCTTCACATTGTCCGGGATGAACGGCAGCGAGAGCATCGTATCGCGCAGCTGCTCGAGATCAACTCCCTCTGGTGCTTTCAGCTTGGGAGCATCCACGACGGTATAGTTCAACGATTGCTCGCCTTGGCGCAGCCAGATCGATTGCGACTGAGGCACAGAGAGCTCAAACTGTTTCCCGCTCAGCTTTTCATCAAAGCTTGCATCCACCTGCAGCTGTGCTAGCAGTTTGTTTGCTTTTTCGGCATTGATCTCGAGCTGGAGGGTAAAGGCTGGATTGATATCTACGCTTTCCACGTCCAGTTCCTTAGGGAGGCTTGGCAGCTTCACGCCAGCTTTTTCTGCTGCTTCCCGGCTGTTGTAATAACGGTCTTTGGAGTCTTTTTGATTCGATTCTTTAATGGAAAGCTTTCCGATCCCTTTTAATTCCTTCTCGCCTGCTTGCCCACTGGACAACCATGCCTCGATTTCCTGCATGTCATTTGGGGTGACTTTAACGAATTCTACTTTATCCATCCGGAAAATCGAAAGGAAATCGCTTGCGGCTGCCTGCACCTGCGGGAAGGAGAGCGACACAGCCAGTACCGCTGCCGCCGAAGCTCCCGTCACCCATTTTTTCGTGTTTTTATTCATCTCTTTCCATCTCCTTTTTCCTACCTGCTTTTGCGAAGCCAGTTGCGGTGGAGCCTTGCTATCCAGATGATCCAGCTTGGTGGAAAAGCGTTGCCATGCAGTCTCGGTGTCTACCTTGATCTTGTCAATCGGACGAAAGAGCTCCTGCTCGATTGTCTGCCCGGTCCAGGTATCCAGCGCTGACAGTTCATCCATCATCCGGCTGCATTCCTCGCAATGCTGGACGTGCATGCTGAACCACTCGCTGTTCTCATCGCTGCACTCCCCGTCCAGATAGGCTTGTATCAAGCCTTCGTCGGCACATTTCACCCTTCATCCCCCCTTAGCGAATCGTACAATTTGCGAAACTTGCTCTTCGCACGTGATAGCAGTGTTCCGACAGATCCTACCTCAGTCCCTGTCGCTTTTGCCAGCTCTACATACGGAAAGCCGGAATACTTCATAACGAGCAACGTACGCTCACGTTCATCCAGCTTGGCGAGTACTTCCCGAACGCCCTCAATCGCTTCCTTTTCCAGCCATGCATCCTCCGAGGAGCGGATGACCATTTCCTTGTCGGCTGCTTCCTTCTCATGACGATTTTGCCTGCGTTTTTCCGAACGCAAATGATTGTATGCGGCGTAAATCGAGGCACGAGATAGCCATGCCGGAATATTTTCGATTGCGGTACGATCCGTATGGTAAAAGGATAGAAACACGTCCTGTGCGATATCCTCAGCCGTCTGCTGTTCTTTGACGATCCGCATGATTTGTCTCACCACGAAGGGGTAGTACGTTGTAAACAAGTCGCGAAAGGAATCCGTGTCATCCTGGACAAGTATGGAATTCATCGCCAGTTTTGCTTGCACCTCCACTGTTTCCCCTCCATCCTCGCAGCTTCCACTCATTTCAGTAAGAGCTGCATCCGGGTGCTCCCGGGTCCTCTCGGTTCGTTCATCTAATAGAAACCGCCGAAACGAGTTTTGTGACAGGAGAGAAAAATTATTTTTTATTCTATCCAGTAACGATCCCGATTCTCCAGAAAACGCCGGGTCAGCTGATAGTGCTCCGTATCTTCATACCGAATCTCCTCTACGGGAGAGGTATCAAAATTCAGGATAGCAGCGCCTGGGTATCCCATCAGGATCGGTGAGTGAGTCGCGATCAAAAACTGTGCGCCCTCTGCCACCAAGTCTTTCATGACGTACAGAAACGCCAGCTGACGCATCGGCGACAAGGCAGCCTCGGGCTCATCGAGCAGATAGATGCCTTTGCCAGAAAAGCGATGGATAAACAAGGACAAGAATGATTCTCCGTGCGACTGATCGTGAAGCGAACGTCCCCCATAAGCGGCATATCCGGTAGGACGCTCCCGCTCCAGCTGATCAATATGGCTGGCAAACTGATAAAAGCTCTCGGCACGCAGGAAAAAGCCATTGGTCTGCTTGGGCATCCAGGATAGCCGGATGTAGTCACCCAGACTTGCTTCTGCTCGGTCTACTTCATACGTGTTGCTGCGGGAGCCTCCTGCCGTATGGAAACCGCATTGGTACGCCACAGCTTCCAGAAGGGTAGACTTACCCGAGCCGTTCTCCCCCACAAAGAACGTGACACTGCTAGTGAGCTCTAGCGCGTCCAGCTGACGGATAGAAGGCAGTGCAAACGGATAGCGCTCCGTTTGGGGAAATTGTTCACGCAACAGGCGGATTGTTCGTAAGTAAATCATCTTTTCCTCCATGCTCACCATTTTCGTCTCACTGTCCGATACTCCTAAGAGGGGGGAGTTCTGTGGACAAAGTTTCCTTTCTGCAAGAAAAAAGCACGTTTCATATGAAATATCCAGATCAGAGCGATCTGTCTTTTTATCGCTGGTATACCGAGCAGCACCCTGACGAAGCCATTGGCTGGTATCACCTCGGGCGAGAAAGAGAAGCGCGGGGCGAGCCTGAGGCTGCTCTGGCTGCCCTGAGACAAGCTCTGCACGCAAAGCCTGGCGCGTACTACAACGAAGCAAGAGAAGCTTATCAGGCTTTGATTCGGAAAAGACGAGAAGAGGATTCACGCAAACGGATACGGCGCGTGCTTGCTTCCCTCCTCTTTCTCTACTCTCTGTTCGTCATATCTCCCGGACCACTGACTGAACCCGCCAAGAGCACAGCGAGTACAGCGGCACAGGTTTCACCGCCTGTCGCGGCCAGCAGACCGCATGTCGAGGTCATCGCAGTTCCTGCCAATTTAGATTCAGCTCAACTGGAGAAGCAGGTGCGCCAGTATGTAGAAAATCGTCGTCCTTCTCTCACACAGCCGTACTCGGTTATTGTCGTACCCGAAGTGGCTGGCGCGCCGCTCTTTACGCCTTTGCTTTACTACCAGCCTCGCAGTGTTCTCGGCATCATTCGTTATCATCCAGTCAATCGTACGATTCTAAGCCAAAAATGGTTTCCTCGTCCGGGAACGTATGAGCAGGATCCCTTGCTCCAACCGGCACGAATCGCTTTGGCACAGGAGCAGCTGGTGACCGAGCACATCCTGACACTGCGAAACGCCTTGTACCGTTATTATCAACAAAAAGGACAGCTGCCTGTAAATCTCAGTCACCTGGCAGGTGCCTATCCAGGCAACTACTTGTCTCAGATTCCCGCACCACCTGCAGCTTTGGGCATGAAGAGCTACTTGTACCGACCTGATCTATTTCGACCGGAAGCGGCCTGGGCTAGCATTCGTGAAGTCGTGCCGATGGTGGGCTATCCCGAGCCCCTCGTCCCGATGGAGCCTTTGCAAATCTGGCTATCGGAATCGACGCATACGATGCGCCTCATGAGCGGCTCGCAGATCGTTCGCAGCTATCCAGTCGGCATCGGAAAAGACGGTTCGACTCCTGAAGGCTACTATACCATTCTGCAAAAGATTAACCACCCACGCGGTCATGACAACATCTATGGCACGAGGGGCATGGTATTTCAAAGCAGCGGCTATGCGATCCACGGGACCAACCATCCAGAGAGCATCGGCAGCTCGGTCTCTCTTGGCTGCATCCGCATGTACAATGCGGCTGTCGAAGAGCTGTACTCCTTTGTTTCCCTCGGTACAGAGGTCATCGCCTCAGACGCTCCTGCACCCGCTTTGCCCTGGAGCAACCCCGCCCCCTTTGTACTGGAGGCAATGCCACAGGAAGAGACGCCGCAAATCGTCTATCGCTGGCTCCACTAATTTCAATTCCGGGCTTATTAGAAAAGACGAATAAGCTGCCGATCCGTTACTTTCCAAAATGAAGAAGCCTCCCCCATGGCGATACACAAACAGCAAAGCGCGCTCCCAAAAGGGAACGCGCTTTTTACATTGGATTTATTTTTCTTCCAATTGGCTTATCTTTTCTTCCTGTTCTTCCGGATTCCAGTGATCGAGCACTTTTCCCTGTAGCACCTTGCCTTTAATGAATGCGACTTGCTGCTCGGTAAAATCAGTGGTCCACTCGATTTCCAATTCCTCAGCCAGCCTTACGACGGTCAACAGTTCGGACCAAGCGACGTATCGTTTGTACCAGAAAAACTGTGGCTGTTCGTTCATGTATGGGTAGAGATCATCAAAATCGGTGTGTTTACAGTCGAGAGCTCGCTCAAAATTCACTTTGGTTTGGCGCAATTGATCCATAAAAAATGTGGGTAAATCCTTTTGTGCGTAGTCAGACATGGACTGTCCCCCCTGTCTCCCGATTTATAGGTATTGTACCACGCAAAAGAAAATGTGCAAATAGGTGAAACTGTTCGAGTTGTTCATCCTATTCCAAATATTAACCGTTGGTGCCATTCACACCTGGGTTTTGACTATCCTGATCCGGTGGTGGCGGTGGAAGCTCAATCCCTTGGGACGGTGTAGTTGATTGTCCAGCACCTGGATTTGCGATATCTGGCGGTGGTAAGGATGGATCTACCGGATTCGATGGGTTTCCTTGATTTCCCGGATTCCCTTGACCTTGACCATTGGAGGGGTTACCTCCTTGGCCGCTATTTTCGCCGTTCCCGTTCCCATTGTCGCTTGGCTGATCCTCTTCGGAGTTGCCATTACCTTCTTCGGAAGGCACGCTGTTGTCTCCTTCATAATTCCCGGCGTCCTCCCCAGCATTCAGCAGGTTCTCCAGCTGAGTCGTGCTGATCTCAGCCACATTGGAAGGTGCCTCTTCTTCTCCGTCCGCGTTTCGAGGAACAACGACGTACTTGTACGGCGTTGTTGTGTCCAAGACGTCCACGAAAACCGTTTCTTTCATGCCAGACGCGATCAGTTGACGCTCTCCGTTTGGCAAGACGCGATAAACGTCATACGTGTATTCCGGTGCTCCGCCAATCCAGCTCAATACGGCTTTGAGCTTGCCGTTGTCGAGCGTCATGTCAGCTGCCAGCTGAAGCGGCGGCTGGGTCTCTTCCTGCTTCTGTTCCTCTTGTACGCCGCCTGGTTTCACAAAGTCGGTGGATTTGACGCCTTTCAGTCCCTCCGCCAGTACTTTGGAGAACATCTGCGCAGTCAAGCTGCTGCCCTGACGCATCAAATGCTGTTTGTCCTCAGGGTCAAAACCCATCCAGACAGCCCCAACATATTCTGGGGTGTAGCCGACGAACCAGGCGTCCTTGTTGACATCACTGCCGCCTACGATCGATTGCGTCGTCCCTGTTTTCCCTGCCACGTGACGACCGGAAATACGAGCAGCTTTCCCTGTCCCTTCCTGAACAGCACGCTCCAGCATGGAGTGCACTTCCCATGCAGACTGCGGCTTTAGAACTTCTGTCTGTTTGACCTCGTAGACGCGCTCCACGCCTACGCTTTTATTTGTAATCTTGCTAATCGAGTGCGCTTCCGACATCACACCGCCGTTGACAAACGCAGTGTAGGCTTGCGCCATTTTCAATGGGGATGTCCCTTTGCTCAAACCACCCAGTGCGATTGCCAGGTTGCGGTCTTCCGGAGCGAGCTCGATTCCGAATTTCTTCAAGTAGTCGATCCCCGTGCTGACCCCGATCTCGTTCAACAGCCAGACTGCTGGCACGTTGAGAGAGTCGATCAGAGCGCGGTTCATGCTGACTGTTTCACTGTATTTATTGTTGTAGTTGCGCGGCTCATAGCCATTGAAGCTCTGCTTTTTGTTGCTCAGCGACGAGTTCGATTCCCAGCGGCTGTCATAATCAATCGCTGGTGCATATACCGCGAGCGGTTTAAAAGACGAACCCGGCTGTCGCTGCATATCCGTTGCATAGTTAAAGCCCTTTGCCGCGTAATTCCGGCCGCCGACCATTCCGGCGATCCCGCCGTTTTTGGCGTCGACGACGATCATCGCAGATTCTACGCCACGCTTCGCTCCGTCTTTGGGGAAGTTTTTCGCGTTGGCGTACTGATCTACCATCGCGTCCTGTATTTTGGGGTCGAAGGTCGTATAGACTTCCCAGCCGCCACGGTACAATTCTTCTTCTGTCACACCGTAGCGAGCTTCTGCTTCGTCAACCATCTGATCGAAGAAAGCGCGATAGCCTTTTTTCAGGCTTGCACCCGCCGTTTCCGTTGGTTCTGTCGGCAGCGGCTGCGCTTGTGCTTGTTCCTTTTGATCCTGCGTGAGGATCCCTTCCTCCATCATCAGTCGAAGGATGGTGTCTCGCCGCTCTTTTGCCCTATCAGGATAGTTGAACGGGCTATAATAGGTCGGTGACTTTGGAATTGCTGCCAGTGTCGCCGCATCCGCTGCATTAAACTTTGGATCGCTAACGGACTTGCCAAGGTAAAAGTTGGCTGCGTCCTCGACACCGAATTCCCCTTCACCCAGGTACACACGATTCAAGTACATCTCGAGAATCTGATCTTTGGAGTATCTACGCTCAAGGCCGATGGCAATGCTCATCTCTTTCGTTTTTCTCCAAAAGGTTTGATCCATCGTGAGGAATACGGTTCTGGCCAACTGCTGAGTGATGGTACTTCCGCCTTCTGCCAATGATCCTTTTTTGATGTCATTGACGATGGCGCCGCCAATCCGGATCATATCTATTCCTTTGTGCTCGTAAAAGCGTTGGTCTTCGACAGTAAGGAAGGCGTCGATCAACACTTTTGGCATTTCATTGATCGGCTTGTAATGACGGTTCTTTTCACGAATGAGACTCGTCATCTCTTCGCCGTTCTTGTCGTATATGACAGTTGGTTCTGCTTTCAAGTCCTTCAGTTTCTGTTCATTTTCCGCAATCATTCGATCTCCCGCGTACAACAGGGCAAAATATCCCCCGATGACGCTGAGAATCAGGAAGATTGCGAACGATACGGCAATCATCAGCAAGCTGTTCTTTTTCTTCCTGACTTTCTTCTTGGCTTTTGTTGCCATTTCTTACCTCCTGATTTTCTCTCTCCCCCACTTGTTATAGACGGATACATTTCGAAAAAGTTTCTGGCTTTTGGCACGTGTCTATCATTCCACAATCGTTCTTGTTTGTCATCAGCATTTCGAAAACTTGAATAGGACATGCCTCCCCCGGCCGCCAATGGTACCTATAGTACCACTGTTTGCTTGCGCTGTGGCTTCATAGTACTGGAAAAAGCCTATCTCCCTGGAGAGGAAGATAGGCCGTTTCTTCTATATAAGACGTTTTACTTCAGCAGTTCTTCTGCTTGGGCAACTACATTTTCTACAGTAAAGCCGTACTCTTTCATGATGCGGTCCCCAGGTGCGGATGCGCCGAACTGGTTGATGGCGATGACTTTTCCGCCATCTCCCGCGTAACGCTCCCAACCCATTGGCGATCCCATTTCCACGGCAACGCGCGCTTTCACCTCTTTTGGAAGAACAGACTCACGGTATTCCGCCGTTTGACGTTCAAACAGGTTCCAGCTTGGCATGGACACGACGCGAGTTTCGATGCCACGGGCTTGCAGCTGTTCACGAGCTTGCATCACCAGCGATACTTCGGAACCGGTCGCGATCAGGATCAGCTGTGGCTTGCCGCTTGGAGCATCCGCCAATACGTAAGCTCCTTTGGTTACGCCTTCCGATGCCTTTTCCAGCGTCTCCGGCAGAACAGGCAGGTTTTGACGAGTCAGCACGAGCACCACTGGCTCATCAGTGCGGGATACCGCGTATTTCCACGCTTCGTTCGTTTCTACTGCATCTGCTGGGCGCAGGATCGTCAAGCCTGGCATCGCACGCAGGGAAGCCAGCTGTTCGATCGGCTCATGCGTAGGTCCATCCTCGCCAACTGCGATGGAGTCATGGGTGAAGACGTACACAACCGGCTGCTTCATCAAGGCAGACAGGCGGATCGCAGGACGCACGTAGTCGGAGAACACGAAGAAGGTTCCCCCGTATACTTTTACGCCGCCGTGGAGCGCCATGCCGTTCAGCGCAGCGCCCATCGCAAACTCACGCACACCGAACCAGATGTTGCGGCCGTCGTAGCTGCCAGGCAGGAAGTTGCCCGCTTCTTTGATCACGGTGTTGTTGGAGTGAGCCAGGTCAGCAGAACCTCCGAGGAAGAACGGGACGCTGTTTGCCAGCGCGTTGATCGCGTTTCCAGATGCGACGCGCGTAGCTAGCTTCGCTCCTGCTTCGTACGCTGGCAGGTTTGCGTCCCAACCGCTTGGCAGATTTCCTTCTGCTGCTGTCTGGAACTGCTGTGCCAGCTCAGGGTATGCCTTCGCATAAGCAGCAAACTGGTCCTTCCACGCTGCTTCCGCTTTGGCTCCCTGGTCAGCCAGACCAGCGAAGAACTCCGTTACTTCTTCTGGAACGTGGAATTCATTTTCATGCGCCCACGCGTAGTTTTGCTTGGTCAGCTTCACTTCCTCTTTGCCCAAAGGAGCGCCGTGAGAAGCACTGGAGCCGCCTTTGTTCGGGCTTCCGTAGCCGATGACCGTTTTGACTTCGATGAGCGTAGGGCGATCCAGATCTTGCTTCGCTTCTGCGATCGCTTGCTCAATCGCTGCCAGATCATTGCCGTCTTCTACACGCAGGTATTGCCAGCCGTACGCTTGGTAGCGCTGTGCAACGTTTTCCGAGAAGGAACGGGACAGCTCGCCATCGAGAGAAATGTCATTTGAATCGTAGAGCACGATCATTTTACCCAGCTTCAGGTGAGCTGCCAGAGAGGAAGCCTCGCTGGATACGCCCTCCATCAAATCCCCGTCACCGCAAATGACATAGGTATAGTGGTTGACAATGTCAAAGCTGTCGCGGTTGTAGACGGCCGCCATATGTTTTTCCGCCATCGCCATCCCGACTGCCATCGCGATCCCTTGACCCAAAGGACCCGTGGTTGCGTCAACACCAGCGGTATGTCCGAATTCCGGATGCCCAGGTGTTTTACTGCCCCATTGACGGAAATTATGTAAGTCTTCCAGAGAAACATCGTATTTCATCAGATGCAACATCGAGTATAATAGCATAGAGCCATGTCCTGCCGAGAGCACGAAACGGTCGCGATCGATCCATTGCGGATTGCTCGGATTTACCTTCATAAAACGGCTCCACAGAACATGTGCCATAGGAGCTGCCCCCATCGGCATTCCTGGGTGGCCAGAGTTGGCCTTTTCGATTGCATCAATTGCCAGTGTGCGAATTGTATTGATCGCTACCTGATCAACAGACGTATGCTGAGTCATCTCGCAAAATCCTCCTTGCTTTTTTGGAAAACGTTTTTGTGAGTACGTGAGAACGGATAAAACATACTGACCAATTATAGCACAAGTTCCTCTCTGCAATCATATTTGCTCTTGAATTTAGGAGGCCCTATTATGTCATCGACTATGTATCTGATTATCGGGATTGTCCTGGCGCTGGCAGGTTTCGGGATGCTGTTTGCCGCGATGGCGAGCTCGCCCATTTTGAAAAAAAATCGGATGGAGCGCCGCAAGAAGGCAGCCGAAAATCACCGCCCTGAGGAAGGCTGAGGAAAACGGAGGAAGCGTATGAGCTCAAGATGGTACACCATGCCGGTTGCCGTGCATGTTTTTTTCTTGAAAGGGACAGAAATTTTGCTGCTGCGCAGATACAACACTGGCTATGAAGACGGCAACTACAGCGTACCTGCAGGCCATGTAGAGAGAAATGAGGAAGTGGTGGCTGCAGCCATTCGCGAGTGTCGGGAGGAATGCGGGGTGGAAATCACGCCCGAGAACATGCGCTTAGTAGGCGTTATGCACCGACAATCCAACGAGGATCGCATCGACTTCTACCTGGTGGCAAATCAATGGGAGGGAGAAATCATCAACGCCGAGCCTGACAAATGTGACGAGCTCGCCTGGATGGACATCGATTGCCTCCCTGAAAACGTGATCCCTTACATTCGCCGCGCGATTGCAAACTACCGCAGCGGGCAATGGTTCGATAGCTTCGGCTTTGGAAAATAATAATTGTTGACACACAAAACCCCTTCACTATCGTACCGGCGTGACGTGAAGGGGTTTTAGCTATACCCTCTTCGATTCTTTTCTCCTGCCCCTGTGCTTCCCCAGCGGATCATATGCCGTACCAAGGCATACAGGACGACCACAATCAAGAGACCAACCAAGGAAATCTTGCTGTAGCGGTAGATGCCTGCCACGAGCAAATCGATTTTGTCACTCATCCAGTAGCCCGCCAAAAAGTAATGAAGCGTCCATAGAAAGCTGCTCGGCAAAAATACCAGGAGAAAATGGCGCAGACGAAAACGAAACATCCCTGCAAGAAACGGGACCACATGACGAACTACCGGAAAAAAGATGCTAAGGAAGAGAATCCAGTTCATCGCTTGATGCCCTCTTGGAGTGCTGATGCAAGGGGACTGTCTGCGGTGGCGCAGCCATCCAGCAACAGGCGTTCCCAGGATGGCCCCGAGTATGTAGCAAAACGTCAGTACAAAGGCAGCAGCCAGGTAGACGCTGAGAAAAGCTTGACCGACGGATTGCTCGGAATGAGTGACCTGCGCACCTGCTGTTATCACGATGATCTCGTCGGGGATCAGCTTGCTAGCCATTTCTTTTACGACGGATACAAATGACGAAATAAAGCCGCCTGCTACCACATAATCTCCCTCCCTTCGCTTCCTCTGTTCATCCTACAGGGGAAACCTTTCAAAAAGGGAGAGAAACGTTTAAGAATTTCTAAAGGATTTCTGAAGAATTTCTTTCAAAAAAAAACGTGCTCGTTCGTGAGCACGCTTTTTCAACGATCTTCCATTGACTTGAGCTTGCTGCGTACCGCAGACATCGCTTCAAAAAACTCTTCCTTGTCGATCAGATTCATTTCATACAGCTCGCGGATCTCGTCTTCAATGAGGAGCAGGTCTCCTTGGGGATCACCTGTATAAATAAACAGACCGAAGCGGTGCAGAAACGCTTTTAAGTCGAAATCACTCGGGCGAGAATTCAATGGGCTCCCTCCAGATCGATTTCCATCCTCGCGAGGACGGCATCGTAGTCAAACTCGACAGCAAAGCCGGTAATAACGATGATCTTCGCGTTCGGATACGCTTCTTGCCACGCCTCCTCTTCTTCCGGTTTCAGTCCGACAATGTACAAAGGATCGCGAGACATCTGAGCATGTGTCTTGCAGAGCTGCAAAAATTCGCGGCAACGCTCCTGTTCCTGCGCTGCATTCAGCACGAGTACAGCGTGCTTGACTTCGCCTGACTCCCTTTGTTCAGCCAGCATTTCAAACGTCTTTACAGTCGGCACCAGCGCGTTCACCTCAGGAAAACGGTCGAGAACCTCATCCAGCCAATCGTCTTCTTGCCAGGCCAGGTAGTACAGCATTGCAGTAGACATGTAGATTAACACCTCATGGATATATACTTGACAACTTTCTGAACGATTCTTCTTTCTTTTCTATTATAGCATGGATGTGGCGAGCATGCCCATGCCACTCGCTTGACTTCGCGTGACCCTTCACGTAAGGTGGAAAAAGTAAGCAGATTTTCATGTAAACTGATTTCGTGTGAAAAGAGGTATTTTCCGTGAATAAGAAGCACCTTGCCCTCTTGTTCTTGATTGCTTTTCTCACCATGCTGGGCTTTGGTATCATCATCCCGATCTTGCCGTACTTTGCGGAAAAGCTGGGCGCGACATCCTTTCAAATCGGCGTTCTGTTCGCCAGCTACAACATCATGCAGTTGATATTTGCTCCTATCTGGGGAGCTCTCTCGGATCGCATCGGTCGAAAGCCGTTGGTTGCATTTGGCCTGCTGGGCTTTTCCATCACCTTTATCCTGTTTGGTTTAGCCGAGAGTTATTCCGCCATGCTGTTCTACCGAATACTCGGAGGCATCGTGTCAGCTGCCGCCATGCCGACAGTTACAGCTATGGTCGCTGACCTGTTTCCACCGCAAGAGCGTGCCAAAGGTATGGGCATCATCGGCGCAGGTATCGGGCTCAGCTTTGTGTTTGGTCCCGTCATCGGCGGGCTTTTGAGCGGATATGGCTTTGCGGTACCGTTCTTCGCTTCAGGACTCGTCGCACTGCTCACATTCTTTGTGATCCTGTTCGCGCTGCCGGAAAGCTTGCCAAAGGAAAAACGCACGGGACAAGCCACACGACCTGCCGGCAACCCGATGGTTTCTCTATTTGGGTCCCTTTCCTTGCTTTACGCGATTCTGTTCATCGTATCCTTCGCTTTTTCGGGCCTAGAAACGACTTTTGCCCTGTATATCAACGACCTTTACGGCTTTACTTCCAAAGATCTGGGCTACATGTTCCTCGTGATGGGGATTATCGCCGCCTTTGTACAAGGTGGTCTGATCGGCAAATTGGTGAAGAAGCTGGGCGAACCCGCTGTTCTGACACTGGGGATGCTCCTGTACGGAATCGGCTTTTTTGCGATACCACTCTCCGGCAACTTCTGGGTGCTGGCACTCATCCTCTCCCTGTTCGGAGCCGGACAAGGGATGATCCGTGCCACTGCCACCGCGATGATTACGCATCGCACGACACAAGGACAAGGCGTCACCACAGGGGCAATCAGCTCCATGGACAGCCTGGGCCGCATCCTCGGACCTTTGGCAGGAGGCGCCGTTTATCAGTTCACCAGCAGTGGTCCGTTCCTCTTGGGCGGTGTGCTGATGGTATTGATTCTGCTGTGGTTCCGCACCAGCTACAAGCGTTTGCCTGAGCCGAGTGCCCAGGCGTAGGTATCTTCAAAAAAAGGATAGGGTCTCAGTCATGACACTGATTCCCTATCCTTTTCTTTTATAGCTAGCACCGCTATTAGATACCGAGTCCCCCCAGAGATTTTCCCCCGTCTACGAAGAGCGTTTGCCCTGTAATAAAATGGGTCGTTGGGGCTGCCAAAAAGGCAATAGCGTTTGCAATGTCCGCAGGGGAAGCCGCCGCACCGCTCGGCTCTAATGCTGCAGCCGCCGCGTATTGATCCTCTGGCATAGTATGTGTCATGGGTGTGTCCGTAAATCCTGGGGCCACAGAGTTAACCGCTATTTGCCTGGTGCGCAGCTCCATAGCCATGGCACGAGTCAGACCGATTACACCTGCCTTGGATGCTACGTAGTCAGGAAAGCCTTTCCCTCCTAGTGCTCCTCTCGACGAGACCGTCACTACGCGACCTCCCTTTTCCATTCGACGAACACACAGGCCATACCTCCGAACAGGGATCAATGATTTCAAAGTGCTCGACATTCGGAAGGGAGATCATCTTCACTTGGCCGCCTGCTCGTTCAACAATCTCTTTGTAGAGACTGGACAGTTTCACAGGAACATTTATGTCTAAATCCCCGTGAATCAGGATCTGAGGGGAATGGAACGGCAGCAATCCAACGGGGGAAGCCTCCTTGTAGCGGTCAGGAACCTGTGCTGGAGTTCCGCCTACGAAATCTGCAACCGGGTTATCTATCTCTACATCGGTTATGATGCGCTGTTTGTAATGGATCAGCTTCCACATCAGCTCCATATCGATAATGCCAGCCAAGCTTACTACTCCTTTTATAGCCAATGGTTCGCTGGATGTTCTTAATATGCTGTCAGCCTGCACACGATGGCGCGCAGTGAGCCAGACCGCAAGATGTCCCCCCGCAGAATGTCCGAGAACGACAGTCTTTGTCAAATCCAGTTGGAAGGTTGGTGCGATTTCACGCAAAAAGTCCACAGCGACTGCCACATCCTGAAACGTTCCGGGATACCCACCTCCAGCATTCCCTACCCGCCTGTACTCGATATTCCAGGTCGCTAATCCTCTGCTGGTAAGATCCTCTGAAATTGGTTCCATCAGATCGAGTGAAAAAGTCGATTTCCAGAACCCTCCATGAACCACGATCACTACCGGATGCGGCCCTGTCCCTTCCGGCAGTCGCAGGTCGCCGAACTGAAATTCGTTCTCCCCGTATGCCAGACGAACGACATCTGCTGGTAGCTGCTTGTCATTGCCGTTTGCTTCCATTTCATCGCCTCCACGACATGTGCATTTTAGTTGTTCTTAACAGTACCACTATATTGATTCTGATCATAAATTAGTTTTCAGTAAATTGTCAATGTTAAATCTTTAAATAGTAGTTTTATTCAGTACCGCTTATTTGATTTTCACGGTATTACGAACTTGATTATTTTTTTGATTCCGATAGTATGGAAACTGAGCACAAAAATCCGTAGCACCTTAGATTAAACACTTGCTTGTATGAGTCGTAACTGTTTCATTGTTTAAGGAGGCTACAAATGATAGATTTGCTGAATAAAATTGGATTAACGGATTTGGAAGCACGATGCTATCTCACTTTGCATGAAGAACCGAATCTGTCCGGCTACGAGGTGGCCAAGCGAGTCACTGTGTCTCGCTCCAACGTCTACTCTGCCCTACGCTCGCTAACCGAGAAAGGCGCATGCCGCTACATTGACGGAGAGCCTGTCCGATATGATGCTGTCCCGATCGTGCAGCTGGTCCGCCATTTGCAAATCGAGTTCGAGCAAACGACAAAATCCTTAATCGACCAGCTGAAAACACCGCGCAAAAACGAAAACTCGTTTTACAACTGGCAGGGTGACCATCAGATCAAAACAGCCATACACCGGGTTATCGCAAATGCCAAATCGATCATTGTCGCGGATTTGTGGTCAGACGATCTACACTGGGTAGAAGAGGAGCTGCTTGAGGCGGAAAAAAGGGGCGTAATCGTCGTTCTTGTCGTCATTGGAGAGTGTCAGACCTCCCTCAAAAATGTCTTTGTCCATGTACGCAGTGACGATTGGACAATTTCTATGGCTCGAAAATTCTCTATTCTCTGTGATTCCGAAACGGCCTTGCTAGGTGGATTTGGCGGCGATGCCAAGCTTACAGCGTTGGAAACATCCCAGCCTGCCATTATCGAGATGCTGAAGACAGCCTTTTATCACGATATCATCATGCAGCATATCGAAAGAGATTTCGCCCAGGTACTCGTTGAGAAGTACGGAGAAAAGTATCATAAAATCCTTGATTATTACAACAAGGAGAAGGGCTGGAACATTTAATTCCTGTTCCGCCACTCCTTTGCACAGAAAAAGGGGCCATCCCCCTGTCATTTCCATGACGTTGGGACAGCCCCTCTTCCGAATGATTGGACGCGTTTCCTTTCCTTTTGTCACTTCATTTCTACGTATTTCAGATCCCCATTCCCTAGCGGATCGGTGTAAATCCCTTTTGCCACCTTGTCACCTTGAAGCCAACTGACCGTGTAAAAATAGATGGGTGACAAAGGCATCTCCTCCATGAGAATTTGCTCAGCCTGACCAAACAGCTCTTTTCTCTTCTCCGGATCGCGTTCTTTGGCAGCTTGCTGCAACAGATCATTATAGGTAGCATTGGTCCAATTGGTATTGTTGTTGCCATGCTTTTCACGGAAGATTTCGATGAAGTTCACCGGATCATTGAAATCCGCTACCCAGCCTCTGCGGGCAATCTGATAGTTGCCTGCATCCAGCGTCTCCAGATATACCTTGAATTCCATATTGGCCACCTTCACATCCACGCCCAATGTCTGCTTCCACTGATCCTGCACGGCTTCTGCTATTTTTTTGTGCGCCTCGCTCGTATTGAATATCAGCGTGATGGGCGGAAGCTTGGTGATTCCCAGCTCCTGCATCCCTTCTGCGAGCAGCTGTTTGGCAAGCTCAGTATCATGATCACGGAAATAGCCATTCGGGTTGGATGCCATCGTCGGAGGGAGCAATCCTGTCGCAGGAATTTGACCCGCCTGCAAAATATTGTCGATGATCGCTTGGCGATTGATTGCATAACCAAACGCTTTTCGGATCTTCACGTTGTTGAATGGTGGCTTTTCGATGTTGAACTGGTACCAGTACGTATTAGCGACTGGGATCACCGTGAATCGACCAGATTCTTTCAGAGCCGGAATCGCATCTGTCGGTAGCGTGCTAAACGGCCCCCCTGCCCAATCCAGCTCGTCGTTATCAAACATGGCCAGCTCGGTGTTTTGGTCCTCGATCATTGTCACTTCGACTTTATCGACCTTCACATTTTCTTTGTCCCAGTAACTGTCGTTTTTCACAAAGACCATCTTATTTTTGTGCGCCCAGGTCTCCAGCTTGTAGGGTCCGTTCCCTACATGCGTACTCGCTTCCATCGCCCATTTCGGATTGGACTCTGCGACTTTTTTGTTCACCGGGTAATACGTAGCGAAGGCGGTCAGCTCCAGGAAAAAGGGAGTCGGATTTTCTAGCTGAACCTGTAGTGTCTTGTCATCGAGCGCTTTTACCCCCACGTCGTCTTTGGTAGCTTTCCCTGCGTTGTAATCGGCTCCCTTTTTGAGGTAGAACAGCTGGTATGCGTAGTCAGAAGCGGTCTGCGGATCCAAAGCGCGTTTCCAGGCATATTCAAAGTCTTGGGCAACTACGGGATCACCGTTGCTCCACTTGGCGTCTCGCAAATGAAACGTATACGTCAAACCGTCTTCCGAAGTCTCTATCTTCTCGGCGGCAGCTTCGTGAAACTTTCCATCCGGTGCCTTTCTCGTCAAACCGTCAAATGTCGAGGACACGACCATGCTTGAGATGTTGTCATCTGCGAGCCCTGGATCTGCGGTTGACGGCTCTGATCCGATGTTGAAACGAAAAACCTTAGGACTGTTCGCCCCGGCGCTTCCTGCCTCTTGTGCTGGGGTGTTGCTTTTGTCGGTCCCCGCTGTCGGCGACTGCTTTGCAGAAGGAGAGCAACCAGTCAATGCGACTGCGAAAAGCAGACAGGTAATGAAACAAGCGCGTATCCACTTCCCCATGAAAAATCCCCCTTTATTTTCCAGCTGCCCATACTATATCGCATCAGCATAGGGGGCGGAATACAAAGTGGAAAGATTTTATTTTGATTTATCAGATTGTTATTTTTATTCAAAACAATAAAAAATCATAAAGCTAGCACGAAACCACACACACCTCCCCACCTCCTTCTGATAGAAGTCTCATCGTTCCCAGAACCCTATCAGAAGGTCGCGAGGTAAGTCGGAAATTCGCTATGAAAATGCGTCCAAAAAAGGGGCAAGAATGACCAATACCAGCGAAAACACCAAAAGAGCAAGAGAAATCTGCCTCGGCAGTTTCTCCCTACCCTTCCCTTTATACCAGCCTGTAAACTGCCACTTATTCCGATACATGACGAAAAGCCACAGGAAAATGGCTATTCCAATAAGATAGCCATTAACCCCAGTAAAGCCCAGAAGGAGGTAGACCTGTTTCAAAACAGCAGACATCGCCCCTCCTATAATCATCATGAGCAGCCCGATTCTAAGTATCTCTAACAAGAATCCCACACTTCCTCCTCCTTCCGCTTAACTCTTGTCATTTTACGTCTCCTGCAATTCCAGCCAAGACCCATAATACACATCGATCTGCTGCTGAAGCCGCTCACTCTGCTGCTGCCATTCTAGCAGCTGCTGGTAGCTCTCATCCCCGGCAGATAGGCGAGCGATCATTTCGTCTCGTTCTCTCTCCAGACAAGCAATTTTTTGTTCCAGATCGGCCAATTTATACAGGTTCGGGCGCTTAGGAGACTCTGCCTGGCGCGGGGATTCCGGTGCCTTTTGCACCACTGGCTTTTCGACAGCTATGATTTTGTCTCTGGCAGCCTGACGATTTCTCCGCTTTTCCCGCGCCTCTTCGTACGTCCCTACATCATGGACGAGCTGTCTGTCCTCGACCCAGAACACGCCGTCAGCCATCTTCTGCAAAAAGTAGCGGTCATGGGAGACGATGAACAACGAGCCTTTGAAATCAGCCAGCGCCTCCTCCAACGTCTCCCGCGCTTCGATGTCCAAATGGTTCGTCGGTTCATCCAGTACGAGCAGATTGATTTCCTGATGCATCATCTGCGCCAGCCGCAGACGCATGCGTTCTCCCCCGCTCAGCTGACCGACACGTTTGAATACATGCTCGCCGTAGAAGAGGAAGCGAGCCAGCAAATGACGCGCTTCCGGCTCGGTGACCAAAGCGACCTGCCGGAACATATCGATGACCCGCAGATTTTGGTCGCCTTCCCATGCCTGCTGGGACAGATAGCCGACTTTTACGTTGCTGCCCACTTTGAGCATCCCGGCATCGGGCTCCATTTCACCAAGCAGCATTCGGATAAGCGTCGATTTTCCGCAGCCGTTTGGTCCAAGCAAGGCTTTTCGCTCTCCGTAACGCAGCAGGAATCCCGCGTCCGCAAACAGCTCTTTGCCCACAAATGCTTTGTAGACGCCAGATGCCACCAGTACATCCTGCCCGCTGCGCTCCGTCTTTTGAAAGGCGAGCCCCATCCGGTCTGCTTCCATTTTCGGTCTGTCGATTCGCTCGATCCGTGCCAATGCCTTTTCCATGCTTTTCGCGCGGCGGTGGAAGGCTTCGTTCGGTGGATTGGAGCGATTGCCCCACTCCTTGAGGCGCTTGATCGTCTCTTTCATCTTTTTGATTTGCTTTTGCTGCTCCTGATAGGCCGCAAACTGCCGCAGCAGCCGCTCTTCTCGCTCTTTGACAAAGGCACTGTAATTGCCAATGTAATACTCTGCTTCTCCCCCGTCGACATGGTAGACAGAGGTCACGACAGCATCGAGAAAGTAGCGATCGTGGGAGATGATCAAGACAGTCCCTTGATAGTCCTTCAAGAAATCTTCGAGCCATTCCATCGATTCTACGTCCAGATGATTCGTCGGCTCATCGAGCAGGAGCACGTCACTTCGCTGGCAAAGAAGCTTGGCAAGCCCCGCTTTTGTTTTTTCCCCGCCACTGAGCAGCTGAAAGGGCGTCGCCAAATGCTCAGGAGTAATGCGCAGCCCTTCTATGACTTGTGCCATCGTCGTCTCGTACTCATAGCCGCCCAATTGTTCAAAAGCCTCCTGCAGCTTCTGATAGCGCTGCATCAGCTTCTCCAGCTCCGCAGCGGATTCATAGACCTCGCTCATCTGCTGCTCGAGACTCCGCAATTCCTCCTGCAGCCTGATCACTTCCTCAAATGCGCTGGCAATTACGTCCTGTGTCCGCCATTGGTCCGGGTACTTCGGCGTCTGAGGCAAGTACGCCCATACCGTTCCCTTCGCACGATAAAGCTCTCCCGAATCAGGCGACTCGATTCCTGCCAAGAGCTTGAACAGCGTCGTTTTCCCAGCTCCATTCGGTCCGACGATTCCGACTCGTTCCCCGGCTTTGATTTCAAGTGTAATGTCTTGCAAAACGGGATCTGCCCCGTACGATTTTTGAATATGCTGTGTGGCAACTACGATCATGATAGAATTCCTCCTAGGGTTGGTGGTAACGGTGAAAACGCAAAAAGCCGCAGGCCTACGCCCGCGGCATCGATAGAGGAAGCATGTGACAACAGCTTTGCTGCCTCACCCAAATCCTCGTTTCTCTCGAACAAAACAACCGTTCCTTATCGATGCATGGTACGCCTATGGTGTTCCCGTTCAGTTGTATGGTGAAAAATGGGCAGACTGATCCCGTTGTATGCTACATCATGTGTCATACTGGTAATCTCTACCACAAACCATGCGTGAACGGTTCCAAACACGTACCTACACCTCCCATTCCAAGGAAAAATTTTACCTAACCACTACTATACTACAGACTGCCGCAATTCACAACGGGTCTTGCACAGGAACAGACGGTCTCCTACTCTGCCGCCTAGGAAGCAAACAGTGGCTTTTTCGTGTCGGCATCCAGAAAGACTACTGTCGAGTACGGAGAGAGATCCGCTATTACCACCAGGTACGGATACGAAATGACTTGCGGGTACATCATACCGGGCTCTGGCTTGGTCAGCTTTACGAAAACCCGCAGCTGTTCCCAGCTCCATTCGGTACCCGTCACCTTGAGGCTATAGCCGGGATTCGGCGACTCTCCTCTGGCGATGACGTAGAGATTGCCTTGCTGGTGAATTCCTTGCGTCTTGTGGACTTTCTCGATATACGCTTTCTCGTCTGACGTCAGTTGATCCTCTTTCGGGAAAACCAGATCTTCGTCATGGGTGGAAGACACGATCTCTACCGCCTTTTTCTCGGGATTCCAGACGACCGAGCCACCTGCTTGCTCCACGATCCAGCGCAGTGGCAGGTACACCTGATTATTGCGTACGAGCGCTCCTTGGCCGTTCTCGATCCATTTTCCATTGACGGCTACCTTGCCAGCGTTTACATCAAACGTAAACGAGAGCTTCTCCGATCGCTTCAGCACACCCGTACCTGCAGATAGCTTCCAATCCGCCTGCACGATCCGCGCCGCATCCTCTGCCGTAATATACGTGCGCTGATCTACGAGAAGAGGCTCCTTCTGCAAAGGGAGCTGCGCTTTGTTTACGTAGATGCTCGGAGCTGCTGGTGCCTCTGCGGCAGTAGCCGTTCCCAAAGGCTGTGAAACGAGCAATTGTATCCCTAATACAGCCGCGATCCACACTTTTCCTTTCATTGACTGCTCCTTTCTTCGCCTGCGCATTTGTTTTTCTTTTCTTACCCTATTTGACTCGTTTGTACGCTCCTTCGTTTCAGCTTAATGCAAGAACCAGCTGCCCATGAATACTACGGCAGGGATCGTCAACAGAGCGAGAAGCGTCGAGAACACGGTAGTCATCGCTCCCATTTCCTCATCTGCTTTGTAGCGGCCAAAGAGAATCGAGGCCAAGGTCAGTGTCGGCATCGCCACCTGGATCAGCGTCACACTGGAAATGTCCTTATCAATCGCAAAAGCAGACAGCAAAAATGCGGTCAGCAAGGGAAAGACGAAAAGCTTCATCGCAATCGGCATGCTAAGGAGCGGAAAAGAAACCTGCGGCTTGTTCCGCAAAAACATCGGGAGCAGCATGCCAATATACATCATCGCCAAGGGAGAAGCCAGCTTGGACAACGTGCCGAACAGCTGCTTGACTGGCTCAGGCGGTGCGAATCCGATCAGGGCCGAGCCGAGACCGAGGATAATGGCGATCATCGGAATGTTGATGATCGTCTTCAGGCCTTTCAGAGAAAATGCTCCTTTTTCCTGCAGCATCATCACGGCGACAGTCCACAGTACTACGTCCACCCCCGCATCAAAGATGGCGGCAAGCAGCGCCCCTTTTGGCCCAAACAAAGCGGCACAAAGCGGCAAACCGATAAATCCAGTGTTCCCCAAAGCGGACAAAATCGCAATCTCCCGCCGTTTTTTGGAGGGCAGCGGCAATGTCCGCGCTCCCATCCATCCGATCAGGATCCCCAAACAGTTCAAGAGAATGGAAATGATGAATATTGAAAAAATTTGCGTCAAAGTATTGCTGTCAATCGGTGTCTGGAAAATCCCGTCCAAAATAATGCAAGGCATCGCCACATTGACGATGATGGTAATGACAAGCTGACGGGAATCGGCCGTCAACGGCTGTCGATAACCAATGAGGCTACCGATGCCAATGATGACGGCCATGATCAAAATGGATTGGGTCAACGTCTGGAATTCCATATATCCTCCCGCCTACATCTGAACAGGCAGCCATTGCAGCTGGGCAGGCTCCCCTTTATCACACGTACGCAAAATATCGCCACACAGCGGAACGACTTGCTCCAGCGGTACGCACCACGTCACGGGAAAAGTGACTTCACTACCTTCAATGACGAGGGACGACATCACACCAGAGGGCTTGTCCGTCACCAGAACATAGTGCTGCTCGGCAGGCTCATGCTCCTTCCATTGAACGAGGACCTTTCCGTTGTTGCCACCCGCGACGACCAGATCGACGTGATCTCCGTATGCGGCATGAACCAGTGTACGAGAGCTGCCATTCAGCTGTGCAATTTCCTTTAATACTTCATGCCATGCGACATGCTTTTGCTCGATTCCACTCTCATCTGTATAAAGACGCCAGTCGTTCAACATAGGGTTAAGACTCCTTTTCTCATCTGCTCATCCATGCAATTCGTACCTAATTGTAACGCTTCTTGCCAGGGAAGCTCAACCACAAAACATCCTGACATAACCTTCCTTCAAGTGGTACATCCTAGATAAGGAAAGAGCAGGCCACGCCAAAAACCCGAATACGAAAGTCGGATTTAACACTTTATCAATTGACAAAGATTATTTACGACATTACTATAAATCAGTAAAATCCAAATAATCAAAGGGGATCATCATCATGAAAAAGCTCATTTTCTCTGCCTTAATATCTACTGTTCTACTTGGAATTGCAGGATGTGGTACGTCCGGATCTCAGCCAAACAATACGACTCCTCCGGCAGATCAAGCCGCTGCGCAGAGCCTGCTGGAAAAAGTCAAAGCAGATAAAAAGCTTGTCATCGGTACAGAGGGTACGTACTCTCCCTTCACCTTCCACGATCAATCGGGAGCTTTGACAGGCTATGATGTAGATGTCGCCTCCGAGGTAGCGAAGCGCCTGGGCGTAGAGCCTGTTTTCCAGGAAACGCAATGGGATGCCATGTTTGCGGGTCTGGATTCCAAACGCTTCGATGTAGTCGCCAATCAGGTAGGGGTTCGTCCTGATCGTCAGGAAAAATACGATTTCTCCAAGCCGTATTCATTTTCGTACTCCGTGCTGGTCACCAATAAGAGCAACACCACTGTAAAAGATTTTAAAGATATCAAAGGACTGAAGGCTGGCCAATCCATGACCAGCAACTACGCAGACATCGCGCGTTCCAATGGTGCCGAAATCGTTGCCGTAGAAGGCTTCAACCAAGCGATTGATCTGATTGCCTCCAACCGCGTGGACGTTTCCCTCAACGATAACCTGACCGTGCTCGATTATTTGAAACAAAAACCGGATGCTCCGATTAAAATTGTCGCGAAAAGTGAAGAGGGTCAGCCAACTGCTTTCATGTTCCGCAAAGGCAGCACCGATCTGGCAGATGCGATGAGCAAAGCACTGGATGAGATGCAGCAGGACGGCACGCTGAAAAAGATCTCTGAGAAGTGGTTTGGCGAGGACATTTCCAAATAAACATTTCATTGACAAAACCACCCAACCCTTATAGTATTTTCTTTATTTAATTCACATCGGTTTAGTGGGGGTTATGTTATGAAAAAAAGTTTATTCACTGCCATCGTCTCTACCCTGGTGTTCGCCTTGGCGGGTTGCGGGTCAGCAACAACGAGTCAAACGCATCAAAATCATGAAGCTTCGAGCTCTTCTCCTGCCGAAGCACCTAAGGAGCAAAGCTTGTTGGATAAAGTAAAAGCTGACGGCAAACTCCTGATCGGAACGGAAGGCACCTACGCACCATTTACGTTCCACGATACGTCCGGAAAGCTGACTGGCTATGACGTAGAAGTCGTAACCGAGGTTGCCAAGCGCATGGGCGTGGAGCCTGTTTTCCAAGAAACACAATGGGATGCGATGTTCGCCGGTCTCGATTCCAAGCGCTTTGATGTGATCGCCAACCAGGTAGGCATCCGTCCGGACCGTCAGGAAAAATACGATTTCTCCAAGGCCTATACAGTTTCTACAGCAGTGCTCGTGACACATAAAGACAACACGACCGTAAAAGGCTTCGAAGACATCAAGGGCTTGAAGGCAGCACAAACGCTCACCAGTAACCTGACCGATATCGCGAAGAAAAACGGTGCAGAGATCGTTGGGGTGGAAGGCTTTAACCAAGCGATCGACCTGCTCGTCTCTAAACGTGTGGATATTACAATCAACGATGGTTTGTCCCTTTTGGACTTCCTGAAGCAGAAGCCAGATACGCCGATCAAAATCATCGCCAAAGATCCGAATGTCGCGGAAAACGGATTTATGTTCCGCAAAGGCAGCACGGAGCTGGTGGATGCATTCAACAGCGCGCTTGAAGAAATGAGAAAAGACGGCACGCTGAAAAAAATCTCCGAGAAATGGTTTGGTGCAGATGTCTCTCAGTAACTTTTTTGACAATCCAGAACGTCTGGACCGTTGGATCACAATCGCGCAAAGCTCCTTTCTCCCTTTGGTGAAAGGAGCCTTGCTCTATTCTTTGACCCTTGCGATTGTGGCGTTTTTCTTCGGTCTCATCCTTGCGATCTTGACGGCGCTAGCACGTATCTCCGGCATCAAGCCGCTGGTTGCCATCGCGCGAGTCTACGTCTCGATCATCCGTGGAACGCCTTTGCTTGTTCAGTTGTTTATCATCTTTTTCGGTTTGCCCAGTATTGGCATCATGATTGATCCGATACCCTCCGCCATCATCGGCTTCTCGCTCAGTGTAGGTGCCTATTCTTCGGAGGTGGTGCGTGCTGCGATCCTGTCGATCCCCAAAGGTCAATGGGAAGCTGCGTATTCGATCGGAATGACCTACTGGCAAGCCCTGCAAAGAGTAATCCTGCCGCAGGCTGCTCGGGTCTCGGTCCCGCCGTTGTCCAACTCGTTTATCAGCTTGGTCAAGGACACCTCGCTCGCGGCAGCGATCCTCGTGCCGGAAATGTTCCGAAAAGCACAGGAGATCGTCGCCTCTACCTATGAGCCGCTCCTCCTATACTCGGAGGCCGCTCTCATTTACTGGATCATCTGCTTCATCCTGTCGATCATCCAGGACCGACTCGAAAACAAGCTGGACCGTTACGTATAAGCAGCCCGATATAAAGTAGGTGAATTCAAATGATTTCTATTACGGATTTGCACAAGCAGTTCGCTCAATTGAAGGTGTTGCGAGGCATCTCCCTGGACGTAGCCAAAGGCAAGGTAGTCGTTATCATCGGACCATCCGGATCTGGAAAAACCACGCTGCTGCGCTGCCTGAATGCCTTGGAGGTCCCGACGAGCGGCAGTGTTCAAATCGGTGACGTCCGTCTGGATTTCTCGAAAAAAGTAGAGCGCTCTTCTCTTCCAAGCCTGCGCAAGCAAACCGGTATGGTCTTTCAAAGCTACAATCTGTTCCCCCACATGACCGCCTTGGAAAATGTCATGGAGGGACCTGTTACGGTGAAAAAGATAAGTAAGGAAAAAGCGAAGGAGAAGGCTTCTTCCCTTCTCGTGAAAGTAGGTCTTGGCGACAAGCTCGACCACTATCCAGCCCAGCTATCCGGCGGGCAGCAGCAACGGGTGGGAATCGCCCGCGCTCTTGCTATGGATCCGCAGGTCATGCTGTTCGACGAACCGACATCCGCACTCGACCCTGAGCTAGTAGGCGAAGTTCTGAAAGTCATGAAAGAGCTAGCACAGGAAGGAATGACGATGGTCGTCGTCACCCATGAGATGGGATTCGCACGAGAGGTTGCCGATGAAGTTATCTTCATGGACCAAGGCATCATCGTGGAGCATGGCACTCCTCAGCAGCTATTTACCCAGCCTCGTGAAGAGAGAACCCGTCAATTCCTACAACATTTAAAGTAAGGCTCGTACCACTTTACATCAAAAAACTCTGCGCCTAAATGAAAGGCACAGAGTTTTTTTTACTAGACCTAATTAGTCATCACAGAAACACGCAATCAGAAGAATGATGAGAATGATCCACAGAAAACCGCCGTTGCCAAAGCCAAAACCGAATCCCAACGTCCTCTCTCCCCTCTCCCGAAAAGGTAAAGTCACTGCGTTTTGCGCATGCACAGCGAACTTACTTCCACCATATGACAAACCTCTCACGTCCGTATGGATGCCTGTCTAGCCAAAAACCCCATTTGAAAGAAAAAGGGTGCTTGCCTGCCTAAAAATTAACAAACGCTTTATGTTGTCTCTACGGTTCCTTAACATCCCTCCGCTATCATAGAGGTTGTCAGACCCTACGATGGACATATCGTCCTCCATTTGCCGCCCGAATAGCCCCCTTCTAGCTCGGGCGGGCTTTTTTCATGCCCAAAAAGAAAGCGAGCCCTCTTCAAAGAGAGCTCGCTTGTTTCTTTTCTATTAGGCAAACCTCGTAAACTTGTTCTCGGCTGGCGTACGTGGTCCTGCCTTTGGTGTAGTTTCTGGCTCGAAAAACCCGAGATGCAGGAAGCCGACGATTTTCTCCCCCGGCTGAACCCCCATCACTTGATGTGCTTTTGGATCCCAGTTATGCGGATTGGTCTTCCAAACGACTCCGAGGCCACGCTCCCAAGCTAACAGCTGAAAGTTTTGGATCATGGCACAAGTCGCGCTGAAATCTTCTTCCCACTGCTTTTGCCGCGGATCCTCTTTCATAATCACGATCAAAAATGCAGCAGGCTCGCTGAACAGCTGTCGGCGCGTCTCTCTTTGCTCTGGGGCGTATACCGGGAGCATCCGCTCGATGAAGGTCTCTTTGCTTTCCGTCGAGATGAACAAAAAGCGCCAAGGCTCACGAAGACCATGGTTCGGTGCGTAAACAGCGTCGTTGAGCAGCTCGAGAACGAGCTCTTCGGGAACGGCATCGGCTTTATAGTCTTTTTTTATCGAGCGACGCTCGCGAATCACTTTGGAGATGGACATGGTATCGATTCACCCTTTAAAAAGAATGTTTTTCTTTTGATAATGGTTCTCATTACCATATGTTAACGTTCCCTTCTCGTAAAATCAAGTAGCACTTCGTAGAAATCGACTGCACGGACAGAAAAAAGGACAGCCTAAGCGTCATCTGCTCAGGCTGGCGACGATTTCACTCAGCTTTCGTACCCCTTGCTCCAGCTGTGGCAGCGCAGCATAAGCGTACGAAAGCCGCAAGTACCCATCCGTTTCCTGGGCGTAAATGTTCCCCGGATTCAGGAGCACGCCTTGACGGGATGCTTTGCTGAACAGCTCAAGCATAGATACCTTCGCTCTGATTTTTAGCCAGATAAAAAAGCCTCCCGCTGGAGTATGCCAGTCCACTAACTCTTTCATATGCAGCTCCAAAGCTCCTAGCATCGCTGCCCTGCGTATTTTCAGCTCCTCTCTCACCATTTGCGTATGCTGGCTGTACAGACCGCTTGACAGCCATTCTGCTGCTACTCTTTGCGACAGCGAGCTTGCCCCGTAATCCGTTTGCATTTTGATATCCGCCAAGCGCTCGATGACAGGCTCCGGGCCAATGATCCAGCCGATGCGCAGGCCCGGTGTCAGCGACTTCGAAAGACTCCCCAGATACAAGACATGCCCGTGCTTGTCCATTGCTTTGAGCGGAGGTGGTGCCGGTTCATCCAGCCACAGCTCGCGGTAGATGTCGTCCTCCATGACAGGCAAGCGCACTTCTTCACAGACGCCGAGAAGCTCCTGGCGTCTTTTTTCTGACATGAGCACACCGGTCGGATTGTGATAACAGGGGATGGTATAGAGAATATCCCCACTCCTCAGTTTCTTTTGCTCCGAAATGGCCCCGGGCATCAGCCCCTGCTGATCCATCGGCAGTCCAGACAGCTTCATCCCCGCTGACTGAAAGACGTGCAAGGAATACACGTAAGAAGGCCGCTCCAAAAAAACGGTCGAGCCCCGATGCAGCAGCCCGACCGCAATGAGCTGGAGAGCCTGCAAGCCTCCCGACACGATCAGGATCGAGGAAGGAGATGCATCGATACCAAGCCCTTTGACATAGTCGCTCAGAGCCTGACGCAACGGCAAATATCCCCGCGGCTCCTCGTAGCCAAACGTTTCCAGACGATCTGTCACGCGCTGCATGACGGCTTTCATGGTCGCTAACGGGAAGATGTCGGGTGCCAACTCCCCTTTGCTGAGCTGAATTAAGCTCTTGTTGGACTCATCCCGATTGATCTCCTGCACCGCAGCCTGACTCGGCTTGTGCAGCCCGGATTGTACATACTCGTTCCAATCAGGCGGTGGATTAGTCGCCAGCAGGGTCCATGTGTTGTTGATGACGACTGTTCCCATCCCGATTTTTCCTTCCAGCAATCCATCCGCCATCAGCTCTTCCAGTGCGGTAATGACGGTGCTGCGGTTCACCCCAAAATGCACAGCCAATTCGCGCTGGCTGGGGATGACACTTCCAATCGGCCATTCTCCTGTGGAAATCTTCTCTTTTATGTGGTTGATAATTTGTTTGTATTTGGGTTGTTTTTTGCTTGTACCCACTGCTGTTTTGCTCACGATCATCCGCCCCTCTCGTTTACCTTTCACGGGCAAAGTGGTTGGGTTTTGTTTGACGCAACTGGTTGAAGCTATTTTATCAGTTCGAATTTAAGATGAAAACAGCTGCTCACTTCCGTTTCTTTCTCTTTGATTGAATTTTCTTGCAGAGAGGACCAGTCGATCCCATGAAACAATCTCAGCTCGGCCTAGTTCTGGCGCAGTGTTTTAGCATCCTGATATGGGCCTCTGCCTTTCCCGGAATTCGCATGGGTCTAGTCGCTTACTCACCTGATCAGCTATCGCTGCTGCGCTTTCTCATCGGGTCTGCCCTATTGCTGCTGTTAGCCCTTCTCTTTCGGATTCCCCTGCCTGATCGCAGGGACATTCCCGCCTTGCTGCTGTTTGGCGGACTGGGCTTTACCGTCTACCATGTTGCGCTGAATTACGGAGAACAGACCATCAGCGCCGGGGTAGCCAGCCTTTTCGTTTCTACGACGCCCCTGTTTGCTTCGATGCTCGCCCTGCTGTTTTATCGCGAGCGATTCGGATGGAGAGGCTGGGTGGGCTCTTTCCTAGGGTTTCTCGGTGTCATGATCAGCTCGATCGGTACGGGAGAGCCGTTTCAGTGGAACAGCGGGATCTTCCTCATTTTGCTGGCTTCCTTTTCGGAGAGCATCTACTTTACTTTCCAGAAGGCCTATATCGAGAAATACGGCTTCCTCGCTTTTACCGCCTACACCATCTGGGGTGGCACATTTTTCATGCTCTATGCATTGCCAGGATTGGGTACAGCGATGGCCCAAGCGCCTGCCGAAGTGACACTCAGTGCCCTGTACCTGGGCATCTTCCCGACTGTACTGGCTTATCTCGCTCTCGCCTACGTCATTTCAAGGATCGGCACCTCCGAAGCGACGAGCTCTCTCTACTTGACGCCTGCTCTCGCTTTTGCCATCGCGTGGGTCTGGCTTGGCGAAGTCCCGACCTGGCTGTCGCTCGCAGGGGGGATCGTTACCTTGGGCGGGGTATTATTCGCGACACTAAGGCCGGAGCATACACCCGCTCTCACAGAAAAAAGAAGGAAGCTCGGCACGTAGCAGCCTGGCTTCCTTCCTTTTATGCTTAGACCTTTTGATGGAGGCTTTCCACATCAACGCCCAGATGCTCCCGTAGTGTGCGGCCCTCGTACTCCGTGCGATAAATGCCCCGGTTTTGCAATTCGGGTATGACTTTCGCAACGAAATCATCCAAACCGACAGGCAGCAAAGGCGGCATCAGATTGAAGCCATCTGCGGCCCCGCTGCGGAACCATTTTTCCAGCACGTCTGCTATTTGTACAGGGGTGCCCGCAAAGGTAAAATGCCCCCTGCCTCCTGCTGTACGGATAATGAGCTCGCGGATCGTCAGGTTCTCCCGCCGCGCCAAATCTACGTACAGCTGAAAGCGCGCCTGCTGTCCCTTGATTTCATGAACGGATGGCAGTTCGTCCAAAGGAACAGGTCCATCCAGCGGGTATTTGGACATATCCTTTTGCAGCGTGTCGGACAGGCATTGGATTCCATAAGCCGATACGCTCAGCTCGTTCAGCTCCCGTTCCTTGTCCCTCGCCTCTGCCTCCGTATCACCGACATACGGAATAAAGCCTGGCAAAATCTTTATTTGCTCTGCGCTGCGACCGTATTTTCTCGCCCGATTCTTCACATCCGCGTAAAAGGCAATCGCGTCCTCCAGTGTGTGCTGCACGGTGAACACGACTTCTGCCAGCTCTGCCGCAAATTCCTTCCCGTCATCGGAGGAGCCAGCCTGCACCAATACCGGGTACGTTTGCGGCGAGCGAGGAATATTGAGCGCGCCGCGAACGGAAAAATGCTCCCCCTTAAAATCCGCCGCTTGAATTTTTCCGAGGTCTGCGTAAATTCCCGACTCTTTATCAATCACGAGTGAATCCTCTTGCCAGCTGTCCCACAGACGTTTGACCACTTCCACAAATTCTCTGCCTCTGTCATAGCGTGCTTGATGATCCATATGCTCCTCGCGACTGAAGTTTCTCGCCGTTGCATCCCCGGTGGAAGTGACAATGTTCCAGCCTGCCCGTCCCCCGCTGATGTGGTCCAAGGACGCAAACTTTCTCGCGATATGGTATGGCTCATTGTAGGTCGTCGATGCAGTAGCTGTTAGTCCGATCCGCTTGGTTACCGCTGCAATCGCGGACAACAGCGTAAAAGCTTCCATCTGCGGGATCACGCGATGCTGGATCGATTTCGGCAATCGGTATTTTTCGGCGAGGAAGATCGAATCCATTTTTCCTCGCTCCGCTGTTTGTGCGAGCTTTTGATAATATTCAATGCTGGTCGCCATATGCGGAGAGGCATCCGGATGACGCCAGGATGCTTCGTGATGCCCGGTACTCATGATAAACAAGTTGAGATGAAGCTGTCGTTTTGTTTGGATCATGGAAATCACCTCGCTCTTTTCTTCACGATCTATACGCTCTTCCCTTTGAGAGCCCCCTCGAGAAGTTGATCGTAGCCGTACTCTTGCCGTTTCTTTGCCTCCCTGCGCTGCTTTTCCAATGCGCGAAGTCCGATCTCTGTCGCATGCTTCGGGCTAATCACGAAAACGCCGTCGTCATCGCCCACGATCAGATCGCCAGGCAGGACGCTAACACCGCAAACACTGATAGGCGTATTGACTTCTCCCTCCAGCTGCAGCGACCGGGTATTGAGCGCACTGATGCCTTTGGAGTATACGGGAAACCCGAGACTCGTGATTACTCGCACATCGGCCACGCAGCCTGCGACAATGACACCCGCCAGCTTTTTGGCCATGGCTGCATAGGTGCGAAATTCCCCCCAGCACGCGCGTTGGTCATCACCTGACATATCAATCACCAAAACGTCTCCGGGCTCTGCCAGATCGAGTGCATGACGAATCGCCGTAGCGTCCATATGAGGGATTCGAACGGTCACTGCATTTCCTAAGAGGGAAATCGGGCGAAACTGCGGCCTGAGGCCATTCAGGAAACCGAAATCCGTCATATGACCAATCGTCGAAGGACTGATTTCGCAATATAGCTCCAAAAGCTCTGGTGTTACCCCCTGTACTCTCGGCTCGATGCGAAACATACAGTTCCTCCCTTCTATCCAGACTTATTTAGGAAGTCAAAACGCGAGACATGGCATGAAACGGATTCTGCGCTTCTCCTTTTGAATAGGGCATGCTGCTAGGTACCTTGGCATGCTGCTTGACCAGTGGGCGTATGACTTCTTTCCAGGGCCACTCCGCCTTTTCCAGCAGGCACGCTCGCAGGACCACTGTCACTTCATCCGGCAGATCCGCTCGCTTCATCGCCTGCTCGATGCTCTCCAGCAGTACCCTCCACAGCTTTTCTTCTTCCACGCCGTAATACTTGGATACAGCATCGATCATGCCGTAGCTGTTCACGTGAATCCCGAGCATTTGGAAAAAGGACAGCAGGTTTTCCGGTGTTTGATGGTAGAGAGACTCCGGTACGCCGGGGCGCAAGGTATACCTTGGATCCTCCAGGCCGTTCGCGCAAAGCCAAGGCACATGGACCCGCAGCGAGTCATGATCGCGAAGCAAAAGCCCCGTGATTTCACCTTTCCTCCAGACGAGGACAACGTTTTGCCCATGGATTTCAGGCATCATCCCGAGCTGGAACAGCCGGAAGCTAATCTCTAAAAACGGCAGGAAGACCTCTTTGCACAGCTGAAGAATCGCTGCCTCGCTTTGCTCCTGGCCGAGGATGGACAACCACTCGTCGAATAGATGACCCGCTCCGCCACGCTCAAAGACAGCCAGAACAGACATGGGTACAAGACGAACCTCTTCATCCGCAAGCAAGTCAGCCGGGTATTGTCTGACCATGGCAGACAAATGCCGCGGGTAGTCGGCAAACAAGTCACGGCTTTCTGGCAAATAGGCCCACCACTGTGTTTCATCGCACAAGAACAGGCGATTCCTCAATTCCGTGTCTCGTTCTACACCCTGCCGGAGCAGCCTCTCTGCGCACTGGCCGTTCATCAGCTTGACTGCTGAAAGGTAGCGGAGTCCCCCAAGAGAACGAATGCCAATGGGCAGCTTCACGTGATGGGTTCCTTTACCGACCGGAAGTAAAGAACGAACAGAGGAGGTAGCTGAATAGGTGCCAACTTGAGACTGTAAGGGCACGCATTTCCCTTGCGCAAGCTCCACATGCAGCAGATTCGGCAAGATTTCCGCCATCTGCCAGGGATGGACGGGTATCGGCACATATTCGTCTGTGGACAGTCCACGCTCGCTCATTTCCGTCTCGAGCAGATGACGCTCCTCGTCCGAGAGCAATCCCGTCATGGGCGATGGACCGTTCGGCTGACCCGATACCAAGCGCTCACGCTTTACCGCCATCCAGTTCAGCTGGATTGCCTGACCATGCTCAATCGTATAGCGGCGGCACTCTTCACTGCCCCATCCCAGCTTTGCTTTGGAAACTGGATGAAAGGGACGATCCCGAAAAGCCGCCTTTCTCTCTGCTTCCAGGAATGCTGCCTTTGCGGGAAGAGCCAGCACCTTTTTTGGCTGTGCGTTTTCCAGCGCCCAGGATGTTTGCAGCAATGTTTCGCCTAGCATCCGCTTAAATTGCTCGGCACTATCGGGATGGATCGTGATGGGATCATGGGCGTACAGATTTTGCAGATGCCGCATGAGCTCCACTGGCCCCAGCTTTGTCACAGTTACCTGGTCTTTGATCTGCCGGGCTTCATACATGCCAGCAGATGCTAGAATGCGATAGGATTGAACGATGGCAGGCTGCACAGGAAAGACGACCGTACCTTTCTGCTCCGAACCCAAGCTCCAGCGGTAAACATGCACTTGCTCGTGAGCAAAATCGAATTGGCTATGTATCGCCTGCATCACGGCATCGCTTCGAACGATCGCTTCCCATTCGACTCGGGATAAAAGCTCGACATTGTGGTGTTCTTCGAAGAAACGTTCCGCGAGCAGTGCATTGACCAAATCCTCCATGACGAGTTGTTCTACCTCATACCCTACCTCTTTCATCCTCATGCTTCGCCTCCTCGCAGGGATCGATAATAATAGAGAGGATTCGGCACTGGCTTTGGTTCGACTTCTTTGTCTTTCCACATGCGGCGTCGCGCCAGCTGTTCAATCAGAATGGTTGGCGAAAACAAATCGTACCATTTGAAATTTTGCTGATGCTCTGGATAGTCTTCTTGGTAGGAGTAGATAACCTCGGCTACCATTCCCCAAAACTTCTGTTCCGAAAGTGCGTAATGCTCGTGCAAAAAGATACCCAGCTCGCTTAGGCACACAAAGAAAAAGGCACTGTGCAAAAAGTCTTTCACGGCAGCCAAATCGTCCGTTTGCATGTAAGAGTGACGGTTGAGAGCGCGATGGTGAGCTGGCTCCCGGTTCAGGTCCGGGCATAGATCTGGCCTGGGCAAATGCGCTTTGGAGAAACGCACCCCGTCGTGAAAATCTTTCAGAGCCACTCGAGACGGCCACCCGTTTTTATGGATCAACACGATATTTTGGGCGTGGGATTCCAAGGCCAGTCCGTGTGCATACAGCATATGAATCAGAGGCGTGACGGTCACTTCAAGCAGCTGACGTGTCCAGGCTTCCAGGCCATACTGGCGCACCCATTTGTCAATCACAGGCTTTTCTTGGTAGATGAGACTCAGCGCGTGAAACGGAAACGCTTGCTCATCCTCCTTTAAGAAGCGGTGGACGCTTTGCCTCCAGACAACACCGAGACTCCCGTACGCTTGCAGCTGGACAGCAGCGGGAAGCTTCTCGTAATCGTAAGAGACCCCCGCAAACTCACCTAAAAATGGAAAGTCCAGCTTTCTCGCTACTTCATCTTGTGCCGTCAGCGAAAGCAGCCAGTTGGTCACGAGCGGTGCGTTCATGACCGTATGCTTCGCCAGCATCCTTCTCGTAGAGGTATTCGTGATGTTCAGCGCCAGCTTCATGTAGGATTTCTCTACGTGCACAGCGTTCGCCCAGCTGCGGATCGATTGCTGAGCACGGTAGTAGTCTTTTCCGAAGCCGAGCTCAACGATTTTTTGTTCAGCCAGCTGACTATGAAACGTCGGGAGAATGATATTTTCCCACTGCCACGGATGAACGGGCATGATCCAGTAATCTTTGACATCCAGCCCTTTTTCTTGCATGCGAGCGACATAATCCTGATAGATTTGATGCCCCAGCTCTTCCTCGATGAAGGCAGGATAGTCGATGTCCTCTTTTACCGCTAGGAGGCTTTCCGATTTGGCAACGGCCAACCAAACCGGCTGCAGATTGGCTTGAAATTCAGGTCCGTACTGCTCATTTTCCTTCAAGTGAAAGCCGATCCGCGATTTATAGCAGGGATGGTAGGGATGTCCGTCCAAAAGACTTTCCCAATCATCATAGGCAGCTGGCATTTGGTCTTCATTCGTTTCAGACCTGTGGATTTGCGCCTGCAGATCTTTGAGCAAAGTCTGCTCCAGCTCTTCAAGCAGGATCGCCAAGCGCTCGTCGCTTTGGACTTGACCGAGCACCTCCTGCACAAACAGAGGCAACGCCACCTTTGCTTGCTCCCCTCTCGCGTCTATGCGCCGCACGCTTCCCCGCTCGATACGGACACGTTCAAAAGTGAAGTACTGCTTGCAAGAAAACACATAGGCTACCGACTCTCCTGATTTGGCCGTACCTGGCAGCACATACTTCCCCTCCGCAGAGCGGTTTGCAAAGAGCTCTTTTCGCGGCAGGACGATTTCCTCGTAGATAACGGCCTCCATCAGCTGGCACAAAACACGTTCTTCTACTTTTGTATATAAATCAGAATGGTCGGTTCGCATCTTGGCAAATGTATACATCGTTCCACCTCATTTTGCTATTTGCTGATCACGCAAAAGCGAAGCCTCTTCCTGCTCGCGATGAATTTGCGGATAGACAGCCACTTTCATCCAGACAAGGTTCAGCATTTGTCCCCGAGCTTCCCCAACTGCGGGGCAGCGATCATATTGGCGATTCCCATCGCAGCTGTGGCCATTCCCGCGAACAAGACCACGTTGTCCTGACTAGGGGCCAAAAGCTGCACGTACAAGGGAATAAGAGGCAGCGTACCGATCATCGCCGTTCTGACGATGGCAGCCGATAGGATCAGGGAAGCAATCGGTTTCCTCGCAACGATCTGTTTGAAATCGTCTACAAAGCCGGTCTTTTCCGGTTTCTCGCCCTTCTTTTCAAAATTCTCGGTAACCCAGAAAATGACGATCAGTGTGGCTGCCAAAATGCAGCAGCCGGTGGCGAAAAAAACGGCACGAAAGCCGAACTGGTCAGCGAGTAAGCCGCCTAGCAGCGGTCCGCAAATGGTTCCTGCCACCGATCCGGAGTGCAGGATGCCTAGTGCATAGCCACTCTTTTCTTTCGGCGTGCTCGTTGCCGTCAATGCGATGGCGGCGGGACTGAATCCAGACAAGACACCATTTAGCAGACGCAAAAGCAGCAGATGAATCGGACCGCTGGCCACTCCCATCAGCGAGATGGTAATGGCCATGCCCAGTCCGGAACGTATCAGCATGAGTTTCCGACCGTGTTGATCTGCGACCTTGCCCCAGATCGGAGCAAATAGAAAAGCCGTCAGCAGGTTGGCTCCATAAATGAGACTTGACCACAGCAAGACCTCATCGTGATCCGTCAGCCCCATCTCCTGTAAATAAAGGGGGAGAAACGGTGTGACACAGCTCATCGAAGCCATCGCCAGAAATTGACCCACGTACAAGATGTATAGATTTCGTCTCCACTTTTCCACGCGAACGACACATTCCTTTCTTCCTGCTTTCGTCACGATTGGAACAAGTCGGATGTGGCAGCGCGGAAATTATTCCTTCATCGGATTCGGGATGTCGACAAACAAAGGTGTCTCTCCCCTTATTAGAAAACAACTGCGCAAATTTGCTTTCGCAGGCAAAGAATCACTTTGGAGCAGGTCGTTTATATAGGCAAGCAGCCGTTTGTCAGCCGTCGCCTTTTCCTGCTGCAGGAGCTTTTGGACGATGCGCCAGTAATGCTCCTCGCCTACCTGCCGAAAAGCTGCAATCGTGTGGATGAGTGAGCCCAGGTGATTGACGATGAAATAGTATTTGGTCCTCATCCACGCCTGAGCTTCTTCGTAGAGGACAGGACTGTCTGCGTCTACGAGAGTGCCAATCCAGCCCGACTGTGCCGCTAATTGGCGGTCGATACTGACCCCTTCCAGATCCCGCACATAGTAGCAGTCCGGCCATCCGTTTTTGAGGGAGACTAGGGAGTTTTGCAAATGGGCCTCAAAGCTGATCCCTCTGCGTGCTAAAAGCCGCATCAAAGGAAGCAGCGATATGTGCAGGTAGCGCTCCAGCCAAAGGTCCAGGTTTGGCAGCGGCTCCTTGCCACTTTGTCTGATGGCCTGGATCAATTTGGGCTCTGTCTCACCCGGAAAGCTTTCTAAGAGGGACGCTACCACATACGTGGAGTCGTTCTCCAAGACAATCGGTCGATGAATCACCGTAAAATACGGCGAAGCATCCTCGGACGAATTGATTCGGATATGGCTGAAGCCTGTCTCCGACAAGATTTGGAAAGAATCCGATTGGATATCGTCTTGCAAGTGATGAATCACTTTTGCCGCATCCATCGTCCTTCTGGCTTGCTCCCAAGAGTTTTCCCGTACCAAATTGGTAATCCGGACATGCAGAGGCAGCTTGTATCCGTATCCTCCTGCCGGGTTCCAGACCGTTCGTACCGATGAAGTCGGATAGAACACGGGACCAAGCAAGCCCAGGCTTATGATTTCGCCCCGTTGGAGCCGCGCCTGAACCTGTGGCAGCTGAAACACAAAGACGGCTTGCCAAGGATGCATGGGCACGATCTTGTATGTGCCTGCCCCGTCGGCCACTTGTTGTTTGGCGTGTACTTCCACCTCGTCAGGAAGCTTCGGGCCGTGACCTTCGAGCCATTCTTCGTAAACCAGCTCATCGTGAATCGCGAAGTAATGCAGCTGAAAAGCAGCGCCCATTTCTGGACTGTACATCGCCAGCTCCTCATCCTGAAATCCTTCCGTGCTTTTGGGATACGGATGAAACGGGTGTCCGTAATAGAGCGATTGCTCCGATTTGATGCAGTCTAATTTTCCCTTCACTAGGGATTGTCGGTGGCTCTGGTAATAATCGAGATGCATGCTCATCTTGCGGTAGCTGTTTTCGATGTGCGCCATCAGCTGACTCACGTAGGCGCTGCGAGGGCCAGATGTTTCTTTTGCACCCAGCTCATCCAGCAAAAGTCTCGCCAACGAGGACATCTCCAGTTGCCGATGCGCTCCGTCCGGCATGATCTCGTGGAAGACAGGCCCATAGGCATGCTGCCCGATGGCAGAGGAATACAGCAGCTCTCCCGTTATGGATTTCCCGATAGACGGGAGCTTTAGGATAAATACGTCTCGCTCTGTCTCCAAGGGGGCTTTCGTTTCCCGCAAATAACTGTTCAACACGGCACGAATCGTCGCTTGCTCTGCCAGCTCTGCACTGCTTTTGGAAACAGATACATTCGTTTTTTGTCCTAGCATTCTTCCTCGGTCCCTCCTCTCTCCTGAGACTCCATCACAAAATCTTGGCCGTGTGGTAAGCTTCCCATGCCACGTGAACCGCTTCACTGAAAATACGGGCAATATCGTCCACTTGTTCTTCGGTTACGATGAGCGGAGGCAAGAAACGCATCACGGCGGAATGTCTGCCGCCAACCTCCAAAATCAGTCCGCGCTTGAGGCATTCTTGCTGAATACGGCTAGCCAGCTTTGGATGAGCGGGATAATGCCCCAACGAATCCTGTTGCTCATCCGCATTCACCACTTCCACACCGATCATCAGTCCGCGTCCACGCACGTCTCCGATAAACGCGACGTTCCTTTTCAGCTCTAGCAAGTGATTGGATAAACGATCGCCAAGCTGAGCCACCTTTTCCGGAAGGTTATTTTCCTTGATGTATGTCAAGGTAGCCAGACCCGCCGCCATCGCTAATTGATTCCCGCGGAACGTACCAATGTGTGCGCCTGGCTTCCAGACATCGTACTTTTTATGGTAAATCACGACCGAGAGTGGCAAGCTGCCGCCGATGGCCTTGGAGAGCACGAGCACGTCTGGAATAATGCCCGCATGCTCAAAGGCGAACATCTTGCCGGTTCTGCCGATTCCGGTCTGCACTTCATCGATAATAAGCGGAATATTCCGTTCTTTTGTAATCCGGCGAATCTCCTTGAGCTATTCAATCGGGGCAGGGATGGAGCCCCCTTCTCCCTGAACGACCTCGAGGATCATTCCGCACGGGGACACAATGCCGCTTTCCGGATCACGGAGCAAATTCTCTATGTACTTACTGCTGATTCGGTGCGTCTCCTCGCCGCCAACCCCAAACGGGCAACGGTAGGCATAGGGATACGGCAAGTGATGCACGTCCGGGATCAAGGCGTTGATCTTCTCTTTTTGACCGAGTGTGCCGCTCAAGCTCATCGTCGCGTGCGTCGAACCGTGATAGCCACCCTGGAAAGCCAGGATGCTTCGATTGCCTGTCGCTGTCTTTACCAATTTGATCGCAGCTTCGATGGCATCGCCCCCTGTCGGCCCGCAAAATTGGATGCGCGCATCTTTGGCGAACGCTTCGGGCAGACTCGCGAAAACCTCGTCCACAAACTGCTCCTTCAAGGGAGTCGTCAAGTCCAAGGTGTGCAGGGGACGCTTATGCTCCAGCATCTGCCTGATCGCATCCACGACCACTGGATGATTGTGACCTAGCGCCAGCGTTCCTGCTCCCGCCAAGCAATCGTAATAGACTTTGCCATCCATATCTTTTACATGGATGCCTTCCGCCTCCAGAATCGCGATGGGAAGTCTCCTAGGATACGATCTCGCATTGGATTCCCTTGCCGCCTGGCTCTCCAGATAACGCTCATTGTTGGAATTCCCCACTCGAACCACTCCTTAGAAGCTTGTTTTTGAAATTCGACATTTGATATCGATAATCAATATCAATAAATTTATATCTGTTCTTAGAATATCAACAAGCCTCTAGGGAGTAAATTCTCCAACTGGATAATGTGCGTTATTCGATTTGAGTATGCTCCTTCCCCTCCGTTTTTCCCCGCTGAAGCATTTGCTCCAGGGCGTAAGTAAAATCGGCCCCAGATGCTTCGATGTTTAACGTTTTCTTCACGTTTTGAATGTGCTTTTTCACGGTATTTACGCTGACGTATAGTTCTTCTGCAATCCGTTTAATGGAGTAATGCTGGCAAAGCATTCTGGCGATTTGCCGCTGTCTGTCACTCAGGCTCCCCCACTCCTGTCCATCCGCTTCGTCCAAGTCTTCCTGCCCGGATTCGGCTTGAGATCCGTACTCCATGGTTACTTTGACACCCTCTTGAAATTCCAAACTCATGATATGACTGACAACGAATTGGTGCAGCTCCGCCAGCTTGGCTCGCTCCTGTTCATCCTTAAGATTCGAATCAATCGTCAATCGCACTTTCGTTATCGACATGCTGCCTATCACCTCATGGATTATGGAATTAATTGATAATAATTATCAATATCAGGTATATTTTCCACTGCATATCCGAAAAAATCAAGCGAAATTTCTCCTAAAAAAAGGAAGTGTCGCACATTGCAAATAGACCAATCTCCCACCTGCTTTTGGCGAAAGATCGGTCTGTTTTTTATCTTGCTGCGATTTCGCCCCCTTCTCAAAGAGGGTCAAAAGAATCGCTTTTTCCGTTCGAAAACACAACGAAAGACCCACCGATTGTTCTATTCCATCATCCGTACCAGCTTGCGCGACAAAAGCAGCAGGATCAGTCCCATCACAATGGCCATCAGCCCGATCAGCCCAAATACCTCGAAGTAGCCAAGGGATTGCGTGATTGCAGCCAAATATCCTCCCAATACGTTTGCCACGCCTGTACTCGCCAGCCACACGCCCATGAGCAAGGAAGCCAGCTTGGCCGGAGCGAGCTTGCTCACCATCGACAGTCCGACAGGTGACAGGAACAACTCGCCGAGCGTATGCAGCAAATACGTCACGATGATAAACAGGATGTTCGACTGCACCACCGCGTTGTTCGCATCACTGCCTGTCTGCAGCACGGCCATAATCAATACCATGTATCCCAAGCCGAGCATGATCATACCCAGTGACATCTTGACGGGAATACTGAGGTCCCCTTTTTTTGTCGCAGCGAGCTTGATCCAAAATGCGGACAGCACTGGAGCAAGCAGGACGATAAACAACGGATTGAGCGATTGGAACCATGATGTTGGGACTTCCCAGCCAAAGATGTGCTTGTCCACAAATTTGTCTGCGTACAGAGTCAGCGAGCTGCCTGCCTGCTCGAACCCTGCCCAAAAGAAAATGACGAAGCATGTGATGATGACGATCACCGCCGTGCGCTGCTTTTCTTTCGGGGTCAAGGGCTCTCGGGAGACATCAACTCCACTCTCCCTTGCTGCAGCTCCTACTGTATTTTTTCCGATGTCACCCAGATACCGGTTTCCCAAGCCGTTGTAGATCACCTGTCCGACGATCATACCGATCGCAGCAGCTAGAAAACCGAAGCGGAAGCCGAAATGATCTATCCCATCTATAGTCGTTTTAAACAGATCCTCTGCCAGAAAACCACAGACTAACGGAGCAAAAAAACCGCCGATGTTGATTCCCATGTAAAAGATGGTAAAGGCCGCATCTTTTCTGCCTTCATCGTTTGGATACAGCTCTCCGACAAGGGTCGAGATATTAGGCTTGAAAAATCCGTTGCCGATGATGAGCAAAGCCAGTCCCATATAAAGTCCAGCCGTATTCGTCAAGGCAAATAAACAGAAATTTCCCAGAGCCATCAGCACACCGCCAATGGTGATGGCACGTCGCCTGCCAATATACTTGTCCGACAAGTAACCACCCAGCAGCGGAGTAAAATAGACGGCTCCCGTAAAAAAGCCGTAAATGCTCATCGCGGTGCTCTTTTCAAACCCAAGCCCACCACTGATCAATGCTGTCGTCAAATACAGCGTCAAAAGGGCACGCATGCCGTAATAGCTGAAGCGCTCCCACATCTCTGTAAAAAACAACAGGTACAGTCCTGGAGGATGCCGGACTTTGTCGTGCTGTGCTTGTTGAGATGCTGCCAATTGTCATCGCTCCCAGCTAGAAAAAGGATTGAATTCTTCCCGAACATCATCCTTTACTATTTGTTTTGTTGGTCTTTTTCATCCTCGTTTCCCTTGCAGCCGTTCACAACGCCGTAAAGGAAAAAGCACCTCGCTGTTACGCAAGGCGCCCTTATCCAAAGTGTTGAAGCTCCGCAGCCAGCACGAGGTACATCGCATGGGACCATACCAGAGGAGCAGCGGGTTTTCCTTCTTTCTCTACCCAGCTCTCATACGCTTCTGGCGAGACAAGATGGTCCTGTACTTGTTCGGGCAATCCGGATGGCTGCCATTTCGATTCCATCCAGTGCAAGAGGTCCGCCGCAGCCTCTTTCTGCCCCGTGCGTACGTAAAACCACCCAAGCCAGGCAGTCAACAGCGGCCACTGCCCACCCCCATAGTACGTATCTGTCGTGTAGCGATGGACTCCCCCAGCTGTGACAAGCTCTCGCTTCACGGCTTCCACCGTTTCGACCATAAGGGGATCATCCACTTCCGCCAATCCAAAAGGGACCGCTATCCATAACAAACTGGCGTCAACAGCTGGATTTCCCACGGATTTCGCAAATCTTCCATCCGTTGTTCCATATTCCCGAACAAACTGGCGAATGCTCTGTCCCAATCGGGAAAGCTCCTCGGCACGATCAGGCACGTACTCCGCAATCGCTGCTGCGCCACCGTAGATCGCCGCCATCGTAGCCGGGTGCTGGCGGTCTCCCCATTCTTCCCAGCAGTCGTAGTTGGGCAGCCTCCAGCAGGCTTGCAGATAATCCAATGTCAAATCGATGGAAGGACGCAGCTGCTCGATCAGGGCCGTCTCGCCACTGAACCGCACATGCTGCGCTAGCCCCCACAGCCATGTGCCGTAGCCATCGAGCTGGAAGCTGCCCCACTCCCCAATCACTTCTGCTCCATCTACGGTGTAGCGTGTATGCAAAAAGCGCTCGTTTCCTCCGCCAGTGACCCCAGCCTGCACGGCAGCGATTGCAGCACGAGCTTTCTGTTCGTATTGTCGAATCACTCGATCACACCACTGATAAAACCGGCGCGCGCTCTCATGCTGCCCGGCACGGTTCATGGCATACGCTGTAAATGTCCCGTCTCGCAGCCATGCGTATCGATACGGTCGGAAGGCAGGGGAGGCGATATAGGCTCCGCTCTCCGCCTGATGCTCTGTGATGATGCGGATGCTTTGCTCGATGAATTCAGCAGTTGTCATGCTCTTTTCCCTCCTGTGAGACGAGCCTCGTTCAAACCATGGATCTCACATGCAAAAGAAACCGCTTCCCTTAGCATATGCATCCCGTACCCTCACGTGTGTAATCCTCCATTTCGTAAGGAAAAGAAAGACCTGCTGGAGTCAATCGTCAGCAGGTCTTTCTGATTCCGAGATCACTTACGACCCCTTCTCTGTATTGTCCGACAAATTCAGGTAGTGCTGCAGTTCTTCATAGAAAGCTGGGTTGCACGCCATGACACTACTTTTCTCGTCAAACGGCAGCGGGTTGCCGACCATCGATGTCACCTTGCCTCCCGCTTCCTCCACGATAATCCGTGCAGCGCCGAAATCCCAAGCGTTCAGAGACATGCTCACATAGCCATCCAATCTTCCCGCAGCTACGTAGGACATCTCCAAGGCGGCACTGCCCAGAAGGCGCATCCCCCGCACTTTACCTGCCAGCTTTTTCACGATCTGATCAATGCCTATCTGCTCGGCCCGCTTGTTCCAAAAAACGCTCGTGCACAGCAGCGCTTCCTCGAGCGTAACGACCTTTTCCAGATGCAAAGGACGATCGTTGAGGTAGGCTCCTTCGCCTTTTACGGCGTAAAAGAGCTCATCACGGGAAGGATCGTATACCGCTCCGACCAACCCCTCCCCTTTGTAATAGACCGCGATCGACACGGAGAAATTGATTTGTTGATGCACAAAATTGGTCGTCCCATCGATTGGATCAATGACCCAAAGTGTATCAAACTGCTTGTAATCCCCTGTAAATGTACTTTCTTCGCCCAATATTCCGTGATCGGGAAACCGTTCGAGAATCATGTTGATTACATGCTTTTCCACTTCTTTATCAACAGCCGTGACAAGATCGGAGGCAGACGTTTTGTATTCGACTTGAAACGGCTCTTTCATTCGCTTGAGACTCAGCTCACCCGCAGATCGGGCGCAGCGCAGAGCCAGCTCCTTAAGCTCCGTAAGTGATGGTTCTTGCACACATATCGCCACCCAAAACATGACTTTTTGTTTAGTGTACCATACTTTACCTGCGGTTACACCACACCTGCACGGAGCTTGTGCACCTGACTAGAAAACTTGGCTTCGCCAAGCTTTTCGGCGAAGCCTTAGTTGCACTTGTACTGGATAGGAGTCTTACAAATTCCTATCTGTAAAGCGAAAAGAGGCACGGACGGCTCCGGCCTCTTTCTCTTCGTGTCGTTAGCAGCAGCGTGTCACGCCGCCTTTTTCATACCGCTCCGTCAAAGCGTACATGTAGTATTCTCGCTCCGTCATCGGGAAAATACCTGGTGCGGCATGCGTCGCGTACCAGTGCTGCACGTAACGGTCATAGTCCGGCATTCCGAAAATCGTCTTGATGGCAGAGCTCACACGGCGTAATGACTTTCGGAGCGCTCTGAGCCGCCTTCTCATGCTACGTGTCCTTTTCCGTCAATGATGTTTCCTTTGGACTTGATATAGGGGGACTCATACAGCGGATATTGCTTGCCGCGCAAAATGTTGATCCACAGACGCGCGCCGTCCAAAATGATGCCGATGGTGATGACCATGAAGATCGCGCATACCGCAGCATCGATCTGGTCGTTCAAAATCATCTTCTGTGCGGCTTCGATCGTTTTTACCCCTTTTGGCAATGCTCCGGCATCCAGCGCCTTTTGGAAAGCTTCCGCATGAGCGAGGAAGCCGATTTTGGCATCCGGATGGAACAGCTTTTGCCAGCCAGCCGTCAGCGTCGCAGCACTGAGCCAAGCCATCGGTACCAGAGTGACCCACGAGTAGGCCGCTTTGCCCATTTTAAAGATAATCGTCGTTCCTACAGTAAACGCGATGGCAGCGAGCATTTGGTTCGCAATCCCAAAGAGCGGCCACAAGGTGTAGATACCACCGAGCGGATCCATAACCCCTTGCAAGAGGAAGTAACCCCAACCGATGGAGATGAGTCCGGAGCCGATCAGATTGCCCGGCAGCCAGTTGGTTTCTTTCATTTTCGGAATGACGTTGCCGAGCATATCCTGCACCATGAAACGGCCGACACGCGTACCGGCGTCGATAGTCGTCAGAATAAACACGGCTTCAAACAGGATCGCAAAATGATACCAGAATGCCATGAATGCTTTTCCACCGAGAATTCCGGAGAAGATCGTCGCCATCCCGATCGCCAGCGACGGAGCGCCCCCTGTTCGGGAAAGAACGGTTTTTTCCTGAATATCGCCCGCGAGAGTCGTTAGCTGATCAGGGGTAACGGTATAGCCCCAGCTAGAAATCGTTGTGGCTGCAGCCGCAGCATCTGCCCCGATCACGGCAGCTGGCGAGTTGATCGCAAAGTAAACGCCTGGCGTGAGTACGCATGCTGCGATCATCGCCATAATCGCGACACCGGACTCCATCAGCATGCCGCCGTACCCAATCAGTGGAGCATGCGATTCTTTCGTAATCATTTTCGGTGTCGTACCCGAGGACACGAGGGCGTGGAAGCCGGATACCGCACCGCAGGCAATCGTAATAAACAGGAACGGGAACAGGTTACCGGCAAAAACAGGGCCAGTACCGTCAATAAACTTGGTCAAGGCTGGCATGTGCAGAGGCGGCAGTGTCATGATAATGCCAATCGCCAGTACCCCGATCGTCCCTACCTTCAAGAAGGAGCTCAAGTAATCGCGTGGTGCCAAGAGGAGCCACACCGGCAGTACAGAAGCAACGAAGCCGTATACGATGATCATCCAAGCCAGCTGTACTTTGGTAAAGGTGAAAGCTGGACCCCAGGTAGGAGAAGCCGCCACTGCCTGACCCAGCCATAGGGACAGGAACAGCAGGGCGAGCCCGATAATCGAGCCTTCCATCACGCGGCCCGGACGGATGTAGCGCATGTACAAGCCCATCAGAATGGCAATCGGCAGGGTCATAAAGATCGTAAAGGTCGCCCACGGAGACTCCGTGAGAGCGTTTACAACAACCATTGCCAAAACAGCAATCAAAATGATCATAATCGCAATAATTCCGACCAATGCGAGTGCTCCGCCAATCGGACCGATCTCTTCTTTGGCGATCTGGCCCAGCGTTTTCCCGTTGCGCCGCATCGACCCGAACAGGATTACGAAGTCTTGCACTGCGCCCCCGATCACGACGCCGACGATGATCCAGAGCGTTCCTGGCAAATACCCCATCTGGGCTGCCAGCGTCGGACCTACGAGTGGACCCGCACCGGCAATCGCAGCGAAGTGATGCCCGAACAAAATCCACTTGTTCGTGGGTACGAAGTCTTTGCCGTCGTTGTTCACTTCGGCAGGTGTCGCCCGGCTGTCATCCAGACCCATGATTTTCTTGGCAATAAAACGGCTGTAAAAACGATAAGCAACGGCATAAGTGCAAAAAGCAGCTGTCAGCAGCCAGAACGAGTTGACAGATTCTCCGCGAGTCAGTGCAATGATTCCAAAACCGACAGCACCAAGCGCAGCGATCCCGCCCCAAATCAGGAGCGAGAGAAGCCATTTTCTCATCTGAGTCTCCTCCTTTTTTCCTTTTGAAACATTCAGGCAAATTCGCCTTCCTAGAACGTATCACAAGGAAAACATCCTCCATATGCAAATTGGCTGAGTCGTACAAAATGGAACACGAAACGCACCATAGGCGCACGAATGAAAGCGGATACATTCCTCGTGTCAGGGGTTTCGCACTTGTTCAGAAATTGTCCAGTTGTCTGGAGTATCATAAATCCTTGCTTGAAATAGACGGCACTGGCGAACCGCTTACATTCAGACCACACTGGGGGCATTCATGAAATCGCATCTGCTTTACACCCTGGCCATACTTTTGCTGCTCACTTCTCTCCCTGTCCTCTGCCTGGCAACCGAGAAAACGGAAATGATCTACACACCAAAGCCGATCGACGATGTCCTGTCCAATCCGTACACTGCCACTACAAGCGATCCGATGATGGATACGGGAAACGCACCCGCCCCTGTCGCGATACCAACTGCAATCGACCAAAACATAAAGACGATGTCCAAAGGATCCTTGATCGCGGTCCGAAAACGCACGATGGAGAGTGCACCTACCATCCCCAGAGACAGGACTATATTGGTGCTGATGGTCATGATGATCAGGTAGGTCAGCATCGCCATCACGACGAGTGTGATATTGAAAGAATGGCTGTACACCACACCACGAAAGGATTGTTTATAGATGTAATAGATGAAGAGTCCGATCAGCCCGGATAGGATGAGCCCGATGACCGTATCCCATACCGAGATGCTGGCGAATTGCTCCATCTTCAGCACACTTTTTTTGATGATGTCCTGAAAATTGATTGTATGGTCCATGAAACGGATTTCCCCTCACGCTAAAGTTTGTAGTACGCTTTGCTCTCCTCTCTGCAAATGAGATATTTGGAGATAGCAGATCGCTGGCTGCTGAAATACCGGAGCAAAGAACGAATGTTTGTCGGCAGGAAGTTGTCAAACTTTACTTTCATGATCATTTTTGGCTCGTGAATGACGTTTACCGTTTTCATGTTTGGATCAAAGATGTCGAGCGTATTCACGTTGGTCATCAATTGCTTGTCAAAAGTCACACGTACATTGCCGATCTCCATCAAATAGGCTTCCCGGATGTAATCAGTGACGACTCTCGGCTGAAACAGATGATTTTTGCTGTCGAGATAAAAGTCATGCAGCAGACTCTCCTTTCGCGCCAGCAGAAAGTCCGTCTCCCCCGCCATGATGCTCTCGTATTCCGCCCTGCTAAGAGACGCCGCTTCCTTGCAAATGTAGCCATCATACTTGCTCTTGCGCTCCAGCTTGATCACGTCATCCGAGTGATTGTAGATGCGTATCTGATAGCCTTCCGAATCGGTTGAGTTTGGATCGAGCTGTGTGATCAAGCGCAGTCTGCTTTTCAGGGCCAGATAATCGTAAAAACGGATGTAATACTTCCACTCATTTCTCAGCTTCTTGTTGCCAAACTGCATGTGAGTCCCTCCTTACTTCACAACAAACTCCTTCACGCCGTGGTAACGAATATTATCCACTTCGATGCGGTCAAAGGATGTCTGCTCATGCCCTTTGCTGTCCTTTACACTGACGCGCCAGAAGTACCGGCCTTTTGCCATTTTCGGAAGCTCGTAGCTCGTACCCGTCACACCTTTTGCCTCCACGTACTTCTTGGTAAACCCGGGATCGTAGCTGATGGCAAAATCATAGGTCAAATCGTCACCCTGCAGATCGTAGGAATGATCCCAGGTAAAGGTAATCTGCCCCTTCTCCTCTTTCGGCTCGTCCATGTAAAACGGCATGGGGATTTCCTGACCCTCGTAATACCTCACTTTGTTGCGTGCGGGCTGTCCCGCGATGATGTTGTATTCATAGTCAAACTTGTCCACTTCCTGTGGCAGATGGTACAAGTCGGGCTTTTTTTTCACGTATTGGCTTGCGATCGGGTAATAGCTTTTCAGGAGAGCCTCGGTTTTCTCTGTCGTGATAAACTTACTGAGCTCCTCGATCTTTTCATTGAGCGCTTTTACATTCTCAGGGTCTTTGAACACACGACTGTGCAAGTCAGACACCCAGTAGTTGGAGATCCCAAACTCCCACTTCCCGAGGGTGACCTGCGGCATGCGCTTCGCCTCTTCTTCAAAGAAGCCCCACGACAGATCGTAATCCCAAGGCAGGAAGTACCATTTTTCCGAGTCCGATGAGCTGTACAACAAAAAATTGTGCGCGGCCGTATCTGCATTCCCCATCAAAATATTTGCGGCAAGCCACGTGAAGTAGTTTTCGCGGTCGAAATGGTTGTCCAGTACTTCCTTGATCGGGATCGAGTGGTTTTTCAGATCGTCCAGCATGGCGATCAGCTTCTCGTGATTTTCGCTCCCTTTGACCTCCAGAAGGCTTTCAAATGCGGCTTTGTCATAGGTCGGATCGTTGACCAGCTTGATTTTGTCCGCATCGCGGTGAAATTCAAAATTGATCGCCTTGTACAGATTGCCGTTCCGATCCAGTCCATGGGCTTGCAAAAAGGTCTTGTTTGGCTGTTCGATCTGCGTAAAGAGCCCGTAGTCTACGAATTGCGTGTCTGGATTCGGGCCTGTCATGTCTTTGATCATGAGGTGCACGAATTGCGTCCGCAGACTGGAGATGTTTGGCATCTGCTCAAAGTAATCGAAGCTGAGCTTTTGCCGGACCCGGGTGACGTCTGGCCGGTGCTTGTTCAGGTTGAGGTTTCTCTGCTCCCTCCAATAGCCAGCCGTGTCCAGCAAGCGGATTTTGTAGGACTTTTGCTGGGAGCTGCGGCTGGATTCCCCGCGCACCTCGATCGTTCCGTTCGTTCTCGACTCGCCGTAGCCGAAATAGCCGGATGTAGGACCTTTCTCGTCACCTTCCTGAAAGATGATTTTCGCCGTAAGATCATTCCCTTTGGTATCTGTGCCATCTAGCGAGCGGTTCAGCTCGGAAAATGTCGTTGTCGGAAGCTCTGCGTTCTCTTCTTTCACCACGGTGACATAGAGATGCACGACACTTGCATCCTCATCCTGTGCATAGACGTCTTTCTTTTCATGCAAGCCTTCTTGTGGAGCCTGTACCTGTTCTACGGGGGCCGCGGACGGCTGGCTTCCCTCCGCCAGATTCGGCGTGTCTTTGGCGCAGCCAGCCAAAGCTGCCAAGGCCGCCACGAGCATCCATCTGCATGCGCTAGTCGTCACTCTTATCTCTCCTCCCTCGCAATTAGCGGCTGTGAACAGTAGGTGTAGTAGTCAATGTTTTTCAAGTAGTAGAGGAGACGCCCCAAGGCTGCTGCTACCGCCAAAAACGAAGACAGAAAAAAGGAAAATCCGTAGTTCTCAAGCGGAAGCATAGCCAGCGTGATGACCGCCGTACTAGTTACGAACAACGCCGTCACCAGAGCTGCCCCTCTCCGGTCATCAAAATAAAGCAGTAACAGCATCAGAACAAACATCACGGCGTACAAAAAGCCAGCGACGACCAAGATGTTGAAACGCTCGATCTGCTCCGTCGAAAAGCCGATGTGCGGCAATAGCGTGATGCCCAGCGCCAGCGAGACAAAGGTAAAAAACAGCTGGATTTCCATCATGAAGCCGAGCTCCTGCATCAAGGTCTGGATCATATCCTTTTTGGCGCGTTTGATGTCTTGCACAGATCCCGTACCCAGAATCGTCCCGTAGTATTGACGGTACTTCTCGTAAAACGCGGTCTCCACAGACACGACGAACATGACCATCGTCGGCAAAAAGCTCAGCGACGCATAGAACGCAGGCACGTCGTAGGACGAAGCGATCCAGTACGTATCCGCGATATTTTCCTGCAGCGGGCTCATCAGCTAGTAAATAAAGTTGTGAATATAAAAGCCGAGCGAGCAAAACAGCCCAGTTGCCAGCAGGCTTGGGTACTTTTTGACATACTGCAGGAAAGCGAAGTATTTGTTTGCCTTTTGGCGAAAATAGCTTTCCAGATGAAGAAAGGACAGAGCGATCATCACGAAAAAGCCGATATTCATAGATTTGCTGCTGCAGCTCGTCCTTTACTTGGAGGTTGTCATTGTACATTTCCTTTAAAAAGTCGTACTTCTCTTCCACGGCTTGCTTCTCAAATTGAGTAGATACAACTTCCTTGCTCCTTTTGTCCATCGAGTATCCCACGGCAATCCCAATGATAAAGTAGATCGCGATATGGAACAGAACACTGGCATCGTACAGCAGGGGGACAATTTCCCGTCCGTTGTGCAGACTCTCGCCAATAAACAGACCGCAGGAGAGAATGACAGAGAGAATAGACTGCTTGGTGCCATAAATCGCGCTAATCAGCACAATATAGATCAGCTTCAGGTCAAACATGCCGCTCTGCGTCGTATAAACGGATAATGCCAGTACAACCAGGAAGGCTAGCAGGTTTTCTACATAGGGCCGAATGTCTGCAACGAAGGAAGGCCGGGCTGTATCCGGTTCTGCTGTCCTTGCCCTTTTTTCGTTTTCCCGCTGCAGCCCACCAGCGGCAAACCAGCGGGAAGTTTTCGCCAGGCCCTCTCGCAAGGAATACATCGGTACCCAATCCAATCTTCGTTTTACCCGTGTATTTTCCAGTACGGATACATCAATGTCTCCCTTTCTTTTGGGAGAGTGATTGATTCCTTTGAGCGCTTTTTCTTCCCCCAGCAGCCCGATCAGCTCGTTAATGCTGCTTTGCTTGTTTGTTGACAGATTCAGAACCCCGCTATAATCCGTTGTCCCTGCCCGATAGATCGCATCCGCTACGTCCTCGACGTAGATGAAATCTCTCGTTTGGCTTCCGTCTCCATGCAGATCGATCTCCTGGTCCGTATGCAGGCGTTCCAGAAAGGTAGAGATCACCCCTCCCTCCCCGATTGAGCCCTGCCTTGGGCCATACACATTGGCAAATCGAAAGCAGAGCGTGTCTAGACCGTAAAATTCCTTCCACTTGTGGCAGTATTGCTCGCCAATCAGCTTGTTCATCCCGTAAATGGAAATCGGATCGCACTCGTCCGCCTCTGACAAAGGCATATGCTCGTTTCGTCCGTAAACCGCTGCTGATGAGGCAAAGATGAACTTCTCCACGCGATGCTTGCTCGACAAACGAAGCATATTGACAAGCCCTAGAATGTTGGAGGTTGAATCTAGCAGAGGGTCTTCCATGGATGTCTGGACATTGATTTGTGCCGCCAGGTGAACAACGACATCAAATTTGTTACTGCGAAAGACTTCCTCGCATTTTTTATCCTCTACGGAAAAAAGAAAGGATTTGTGCTTAAAATCTACGTTGTTCCGATCCCCTGACGAGAGGTTGTCGAGGATGTACACCTGATAGCCTTCTTTGTAAAACCTTTCGGCAACAAACGAGCCGATGAATCCATAACCGCCTGTAACCAATACTTTCATACTCACACCCCAACTCTATTTGAAAGCTGAACGAATCTCGCCTGTTTGGTGATCTGCCGTCACCCATGAAGCTTCTCCCAATACTTTTCGTATGGACAGCTCGACTCGCTCTTTTTGCAATGGCTTGGCTATGAAGTCTTTTGCTCCTGCACGAATCGCCTGGATGACGGTATCGCGATAGACGAGAGCCGAGCATATGATGATGTTGGCATTGCGATCCAATTCAATGATTTTCCGTGAGGCCCTAAGCCCGTCCATCCCCGGCATGGAGATGTCCAGCAAGACAATGTCTGGACGATACAGACGGTAGTTTCGGACTGCCTCTTCCCCAGAATCCGCTTCCGCAATGACTTCAAATCCTAACGACTCGAACATGTTCCGCAGCATAAGCCGCGCGAAAGCAGCGACGTCGACAATCATAATGCTGTTCATTCCCACATAACGTTCTCCCATCCTACCTAGTAAAGGCAATCACCCATCTACCCTTTTTCCCTTTCATCAATCGGCATCATTCTACAAGAGGCGCCTCAACAATTTCTGAACAATTTAGACTAGGACATTTGGTTTACGGGAATGCCGAGCCTCGCAAAAAGGAGCTGCTCTCAGCTCTTTGCTTGACTATTGGGCGAATTAACCAAGCACCATGAATCTGCCCGGGGAATATGAATGAATACGTTTGTTTGTACGTCTACGGGTGACACGTCGGAAATTGTGGGTAACAGTCTCGCCTCACACCGATCTAAAAGAGCACAAACCTTGTTAGGTGGGAGAAAGTAGGAATGGATTCATCCCCAAATTCATCCAATCAACCGCAAAAGAAACAGTCATCGAGCTCTTCTGCAAATCGCGCCGAAAAGAAGCAAGCCACCAATTCTTCATCGGGCAATGGAAAAAAGAAGAAGTCCGCCAATTCTTCGTCAAAGGATGCCCAAAAGAACCAGACCAATAATCAATCCACTCCTCTCCCTTGCTTCCCAGGCACTAGCTTGGAGCTTATCGTGGCTAGTCTCCTTTTAACCGGCAAGCTGCGAGTAGACTCTGTTCAATTGTTTAGACAAGCTACGATGATTGTCGGCTTAACAGGAAAGTACATTACGCTCGACGACTTGAACAACAATAGCAACAATAATGTAGATAGCATGGTGAATTTTTTGAACGAGAATGGGAATGTAACGGTAGATGAAATTTTCCAGGCGCTCAAAAAGAAAATGAATAGCTGATCAGGAACCTAAAAGGGGGAATGTATCATGAATTCTTTTAATGGAGAGGCTTTTTCGGAATCCATCCTACTTGTCATTCTTCTTGCGATGCTATTTTTCGGCTCCAGAGATATCGCCGGACTATCCGCTCAGCCTACGAAGTAAAAAAAGCAGTGGCAGTCTTCGGACCTTTTGTCCGAAGCTACCCCTGCTTTTTCATTTTTGTCCCTTCAAGAAAGCAAACGCTACGACTTGAGATATGCGTACCAGATCTCATCTTCCTCATCGGTCATACTGCCCGTAATGGTCGAAAAATCGATTTTCCGGTCAAAGCGGTCTTTCAACAAGGCAAATTGCGCGAAGGAGGCGGTGATTTTGCGCAGCGAAGCCGATTTCCCCAGCTCCTCCAGCTTGCCTAGGTTGGGGCAGCCACTCAGCTCCAGGGAATGCAGACTTTCCAGCATCGCCAAAGCAGAAGCATCTTGGATCGACGAATCCTTTAGCTTAACCCTTTGAAGGTTTGGGCAATTGCGCAAAAACTCCAGATTCGATAGCGATACCTCTTCCAGCTCCAGCGTTCGCAAGTTCACGAGCTGCCCTAGCACTTCCACCGCCTCTTCAGCTCCAGAAGCAGGCCGACTAGTGTCAGCTTCTCGAGTGAGGCTAGCTCGGCCAGACTGCAGAGCTGCTCCCTATCCAGCCCGCTGACCTCCAGCTCCTTCAAGCTCTTTGCCTGCTTTAGCGGTGTAAAGTCGTGTATGGCGGTTTCTGAAAGATCAAGGGACCTCAATTTGGGCATGAAAGCCAGCGGGGATATATCCGTAACCCAAAGGCCGCAGATCCGAAAGCGGATTTTTGGTCAAATTCAGTTGCTTTAGCTGGCGGCAATCGCGCAAGGCTTCAATCGATTCCAACTCGTTTGCCGACAGGATCAGCTCACGGACCTCCCTGCAATGCGCCAAAGGTGTGATATCCGTGATTCCCTCACCGATAAAACGGAGCTGCTTTTCTCGCAGAAATACATCGGGTGAGCCGCTGGCCGACAGGATCCGCTCCTGCCAGCTCTCCTCCAAGCCGTTCAACCACGCAGACGTATCTTGCAGCCCATGATCCATGCGAATCGGATGAAGCGCAGGCTGAGGGCAACGACATACTTGACCTCTTCGTCACGGCCAAAATTAATGACCTGCCCCATGCGTCCCTGCTCATCGGGATACAGATCGAGGCCGAGATGATTTCCTCCCCAATCTTTGCTGATCGGCAGCCAGTAGCGGTTTCGTTCCAAACCTGATACAGCTCTCTCAAATCCGCAGGCAGGGCAAACCCAAGCTCCGTCTCTGCTTCTTGAAGCTGCTGCTCAGTCGCTGGCGGGTGAAACGCTTCTTCCCCTTCACGAAATTCAGATCGCAGCAGCTCTATGATTTCGGTAACGAATGGCTTGATCATGTGCCTTCCTCCTTTGCCAGCTATCGATTACTAGGATTCGTTTGCTTGCTTTTTCTTCACTCCAGCCGCTTCCTCTACGAGATGCTTGAGCATGTCTGCCTTCTCACCTTTTGCTTTGGCTGCCGTCGACTTTAGCTTCGCCACCCCGCCCCAGCTTGGGTAGGCCAGTGCGTTGGCAAAAAAACGATGGGTTGCCGACTTCGCCAGACCTTTGATCGGCAGAAATTGCTTCTCCTTGGATGTCAGCTTGATCTGACAGCTTTTGGGAAAGCCTGCCCGGAGCAGCTGGCACAAAAAGCGGATCGCCTGTGCATAGCACTCTTCCCCTTCCTGCTTCACCGTTATCGTGACCGTTGCAAATACGTCGTTTGCCTTGCACTCGACAACCTCGTTTGCCATTTGCCTATCTTCACGAGCGATGCTTCCGCTGCCTTCCAGCAAAATCTGAGCAGCGAGCTCGCTACCCAGCTCTTTTGCCCTCTCCAAAAACTCACTACCAGTATCTCTTGCGTAGGAGGGCTCGTATTTGAGAATCGCCACCGCCGTATAAAGAAAAAGCTCCATTTCTCCCTGGTCGATGCTCCCCAGGTGCTGCTCAGCTTTTTTCGTGTAGACCTTTTGCCCCCATTGCAGCTCCTTTCTCTCAAAGTGCTGCAGGAGCCAGTCATGCTCAGCCCAATCCCGCAGAGCATGTACGATCGTATGGCGATGCTCTCTGAGCTGCGGCTGATTTCCTTTATTCAGATCCAGAATCTGCTCAAAAGTGGAAATGATTTTGCGGGTATCTAGCTTTGGAAACAGGTCTCGATCTAAAAGATGCCTTGCCAAGAAAAACGTCTCCAGTGGATCAGTGGCACTTGCTGGCTGAGCTTCGAGCCTCTCCAGATAGGCCTGTACACGTTTAAGCAGTAGCTCCTTTTTGGCTTGGTCGATCTGCTTTAAAATCAGCACGTTGATTTTCCCGTTTTCCGTTTGAAACTTTCCCCAAAACGAAAAGCTGTAGTCAATCAGCGCTGCCTGCGGGAGGTTGTCCAGCTTCTCTTGCATAAAGAAGGCAAGCTTTGGCACGACGATTCCTCTGATCGACTCTTCCGGAATGCTCCCCGTAGATGGATGGTTACTGCCGCGAGCATCCCGCTCAAAGTCGAGATCATCCAAATACGCGTCCCCTATCAAGCAAAATACTTGTAAATATATCCAAATACCTATTCGACCAGCTGCCCATACAAAAAAGGCCAGCCTCTTTGTAAGAGAGGGCTGGCCTTTTGTCTTGCATGTACCTAGATGCGGAAAGCACCGCCGCCAGAGAGTTGTTGTTCGGCAAAGCTTACCAGGCGCTTCGTAATTTCTCCACCAACTGAGCCATTCTGACGAGAAGAAGTGTCTGGGCCGAGAATGACCCCGAATTCTGCTGCGATTTCAAACTTCATTTGGTCAAGGGCTTGCGATGCTTGCGGGACCAGCTTTTGATTTGAATTGCCACTTCCACTTAACATGATGTATTTCCCTCCAATCGGTGTTGTGGGCTTATTATGCGCTAGTGGCGGTGGCAATATTTACGCCGAATACAGATCCCTTAACTTACCAATTTCAGAGCCAATCATTTACAAATGGAGCGCGCAGATTGTCGATCATTTGCTGCTGCTTGCTGGCAATACTGCTGCGAATCGTGTCCTTGTATGAAATCGCGTATTTGGCGCGAGACAGGATTCGTTGCGCCAGATCTTGTTCATCTGTAGTGACGGCAAGTTCCGCCACGTCCAAGGAATGGATAAAGTCCACGCATTTGAAACGATACGCCAAGCATACAAAGGGAATCCCGCAGGCTGCGCTGAGCACATTGGCGTGCAGCTTGAAGTTGATGGTCGCCTCCCATGCTTGGATACGTCGCATCATCTCTGTATGATCGTGAACGACCAGATCAAGCGTCGTCCGTTCAGGACACGCGATCTTTTGGTAGAGCCGCTTGTTCGCGTTCCCATCTGGCCCCCACATGGTGTACAGATACAAATCGTACCCTTCCTCGATTAATTTGCGGCCTGCGTACGCCAGGGCATCCTCTACCTCAGCTTCGTTTTTTCCGTAGATCCGATTGTAGGAGGTTCCCCAGTTGATGCCGATGACTGGTCGATTTTGCTTTGAGTCTACCTGCTCGGGGCTTGGTGTACTTGGCGGCATTAGCAGCATCCCAGGATCACCACCAATATGGAGGTGCCCACCAACACCGGATGCCTGCAAATATTGGTAGGTCAGCGGTCCTCGTACGCCAAAGAAAGAAGCGTGCTGCCCGATTTCCCGCAGCATCTCGCGCATGCGATCACTTTCCCCCATCTGCGCATGGTCCAATCTCCCTGCAGCATCCAAGCGAACAGGCTCTTGCGTATCATAGCCACTGCCCCAGATCAGCAGCTGTTTCTTTTGCTGCACAGCCCGGTACGCCACATCGACATACCCGGGCACAAGCAGCGATCCGCCACCGATGACGACGGTATCATACGGACTCAGATCCTGAAGATCAACACCGGGCAAAGAAGGGATGATCTGCACCTTTTGTGGATCGAGCAGCTCATGTGCCAGCTGCTCAAACGCTTTCCACATGAGCTCGTCTCCTAGGTTGTTAAAACCAATCCACCCAACGTACAACACTTTTCTCATCGAACCGCTCACCCTCTCTCGCCTTTTCTGACTCGTTCGCTTGGGTGTAACGAGTCCCACATAGCCGTGATTGCCTATGGCGAGCACTGGCTTGCCGCAGGCCATCGCCTCCAGCGCCACTCGTCCCGTGCCAATCACCAGATCGCTGCTCTCGTAATAAGGCAAAACGTCCGTTTGTTCCCCTACGAGATGGATGTAGACCTCGCCACGCAGTTTATTCAAATTTCTCGCCAGCTCATTCACGTGATGGACTTGTGCTCCTGTCCCTACAACCACGATGTGAACCTTGTTCCATTCGGCTGGCCACGTTTTGGTCGAACGCAGTACCATGTTGCACACCGAAGCTTTTTGCCAGGCCAATCTGCTCACATAGGTCACGACGGTCGCATCTTCCGGGACATTTGACAAAAAGGTTCCGCGAGCACGATCACTTGCCTCTGGGTGAAACCTTTCCAGATCGACACCGTTGGAAATGACCGTCGATGTAATTCCTTTGGCAAGCCAATAGCGTTGGACCGGTTTGCTTACACTGATTATGGCGTCACATAGTTGAGCAAGCTCGATGGCTTCCTCGTGCGGATAATACGTCCCGTGCATCGTGAAGACGACGGGAATTCCCAGTTCATTGGCTGCATTTGCGGCGAGGATTCCCGAGGGGGCCTGATGCACGTGTACGATAGAGATTTGCTCCTGCTCCATGACCTTCTGGTAGGCTTGCTTCAGCACTTTTTTCCTCTCCGTCAGCGGCTGTAGGTCCGACGCCACCAGATGAACTTGGTAACCCGCACGGATAAACTCCTGATGGAACGGACCGTCTGCTCCCGCATAATGCAAGCGTACTCCCTTTTCTACAAACGGTTTGCCGAGACTTTGGGCGTACGTTTCCGTTCCACCTGTTCCCATACTGTCCAGAACCATCAATACACGGCTGCTCATCCTTTGCTCTCCTTTCTCCGATAGTACTTGGTCGAACGTTGATGGGCATGAAGCCGATAGTAATAGAGCGCCTCCGGAAGATTCTCGATATTCGCTCGGGCATTCAAGCTTTTGGCGATAAATTCGTAATCCTCTGCCCCATTGATCCGTCGCGTAGGTCCGCCGATTTGATCAAACAATCGCCCGCGAAACAGAATCGTTCCATGGCAAACGCAATGCCCTCCCGCTCCAAGCGCAAAGGGTGGGAGTAATCATCCGAATCCTGAACCGCGATGTATTCTCCTTTTGCCAAATAGAACCCCATGTTGATTGCACCTGCAAAACCGATGTTGCGCGGCAGTTGTTGAATCACGACCTGATGATCCCGGAGTGACGCTTCATTCCGCTGCAGCCACTCGTAAACGATGGCGACAGAATCATCTGTGGAAGCATCGTCGATAAAGATCATTTCCCACTTTTGATAGGTCTGCGAAAGAATGCTGTTCAGGCACTCTAGCACGTAGTCGCCACGGTTATAATTCGTGATGACTACGCTCACCAGCCCGCTTTCACGCTCTGTTTCCATATTTTCGCACCACTTTCTGCTAATAGTTGAAAAGCCTCGATATGATCACCCAAAATCTGTTGAAATGCCAATGACCTCCGGGAAGTGGCGAGGTTTTTGTCCGGGCGAATCCGATTGCGGGCAAAGCTGTCTACTTCGTGCACCAGCCTTATGTCCAAACCGGCTAAGGCTGCCGCTGCCTGCGCTTTAGGTGGACAGACCATCAACTGCCAACCGATCGGAGCAAAAGACTCGCGGCGCAAGGCAAACGGTACGACCAGCATGGAGCCTTGCCCCAGCCCTTTGCGATTGATCGCTGCATTCAACGCTTGCCTGGCTGCCAGCACTCCATCCCGCGAAGAGACACCTGAAAGGAACCGCCGTTGATCATTGAGGGCTACCTCGACACGATGCTGGCAAGCACGTACAAACGGATACAGATCCATGGCCGGGATGACGAAATCTGCATCCACGAACAACAAAATGTCTCCTCGGGCGAGACTGGCTCCCACTGCTCGACCCGTATCTACTCCCAAAGGCTCTGCTATTTCTACGGTCGTGACACCATGCTCCTGTGCGATTCTTGCCGTCTGATCACTGGATCCATTTACGACCACAATGATTTCAGCCGGAGCAAGCTGCAGCACTTCCCGCAGGACATTCCCGATCGTCCGCTCTTCGTTGCACGCGGGGATAATGACGGAAAGCCGGTCTTCCCCGTAGCGCTTCGTCGATCGCAAGGGCCATTTTCCCCATTGCCTTACTTGGTGAAGCGGTGTCTGGCCCCTCTGCTGTGCGTACTGCTCAGCTACTTCTCTTTTTCTTTGACCATCCTCGAGCCCCCCTCGGAAGGGCAGACAGGAAAACGCAGCTACCTGTTCCTCGATGACAGCCTGCTCCCAGACGGATAGCTCTGACAGGCATGCCCCCAGCAGCTCTGGCTGGAAGGGCACCCACTCCTGTAAAGATTCCAAAGGCATTGTTCGTATGAGAATCCCGCTCGGAAACAGCTTGCGAAAGGACTGTGCTGGATGGGCAAGCTCTTCTGCTGGAATCTTGCTCAAGACTTTTTTGGCAAAGGCATGCGGCGTATTTACCAGGCTCGCTTCCCGCCATTCCGGATGACCGTACGCTTCATTGAGCAGCTGACTGATACCTCGGACGGGCTCTGCCCGTTGCCTGCCACGCTCTCTGACGACTTCCTCGGAAAGCATCAAGTCGACTTGCTGATAGTGAAGGGGAAAGAGAAATCGCTGCAAGCTGGATACGGGGTAAAATCGGTCTTCACCAAGAAACAGCAGGATGTCCCCCCTCGCCTGGGCAGCTCCGATGGCTCTTGCCGAAAAAGGACTCTCTAACTGATCGGCTCCGTGCACGCTACAACATGCCGCAATAGAGTCGGGAAACTCGCCAAGCAAATGCGCAGCCGAGACCAGAATGATTTCCAGAGGGGCCAGTTTCAGACTGGCCTCCATCTGTCGCTGCACATGCTGGATCGAATAAGTAGCGGTAAGGATGACAGACAGTATTTTCTCTTCGCCTGTCAGCCTGCGCGTCCCCATTACTTAAACCAGCCTCACATACGTGATACGATCCAGTTGAAAGACCACGTTCTGTGCGTTTCCGTACCCGGATGCACCGGAAGTCAATACGGTCGCGGTGCTGTCAGTCACTCGAATCAATACCCCAGTGGTCACTTGTATGCCTGTAATAACTTCTACCGTTTCGCCCAAGAGCGATTGCAATTTATCTTGAAAATCCATTTGAATTCCTCCTTTACACCGATTGCACAAAATTGATCTGCGTAAACGATAGGATGACAACCGAGCCGCCAGCCTCCAAAAGCTGAACGTAATCGGCACCAACCGCTTGAAGAACGCCTGCGATGCTGCCTGCTTCCGTTCCGATTTCAACGTCCTGATTCAAGTAACGGAGCAAAACCTGACGAATTTCCGGTTCCACCGGACAAGACCGTCGATGTTCCTCCGCTGGTTTCGGTCCTTCATTGTTCCACACGAGCTTTTTTAAGCCCTCAAAAAATGCTTTCAGCTCTTTCTCATTGACGCTGAGCCACATGCTTGTCACTCTCCTTCTCTAAGTCCTATCCTCGTGGATGATCCCACTCGTACAAGGTATACAAGCATCGCCAAAATGGTTATGGGTCACTAGCGTATTTTCAAGAGATTCGTTCATTTCTTGCAGCCCTTCTGTCCCGAAAATGAAAAAAAACCCGGCCATTGCCGAGCTATAAGACGTCCAATTTTCTGTTTTTGATCTGGGGCATGCTATGATCCGTTCGAACTGCTGTGGAAAAACAAGAGTCAATCGCACAGAACGTGGATGAAAGAAATGTAAAGCTCACATGATAGCTTTTACATATTCTTCATAGAAAAGGTCAATCAGAACGGCTCTCGCCTCATGATTCTCCTCCTGCTCCGTCCTTCATCAACGCCTGTCCTGCTTCCGTCAAACGATATTGCCCGCGTCCAACCGGATTCTTTTCGACCCACCCCTTTTTGATCAACGCTTTGAGAGGCGAATTGACGTACAGGGAGTCAAAGCGGCGTGCCTTCTCCACATTCCCACCTGGCAGCATCCCTGCTATCACAGTTGGTGTTCTCCATTCCTTTGCCGATAACGCCAGCAGAACATTTACCTGCTTTTCGGGCAGCATTCGCAAAGCTTTCTTCTTCGCCATTTCAGAGCCTTCCAGGAGGCGGGCTCGAAAATAGAGCTTGCCGCCCTCTTTTTTCCGCTCGCACCATGCCGCCTCGAATTGCCAAAGTGCTTTTGCCAAGGATGCCCGCGGACTGGCGTAGTGAGTCTCACAATGATCGAGTATGTCTTTGAGTGTTCTCCACTCGTTTTCTTTGGTCAAGTAATGCCGAACCTGCTTCATCGTTATCCGATAGGGAGTGATGTACCCGCCTCCGCTTTGCCCTCCCTTTACTTCTGCCGTTCGATGATGCTCTGTCAATGCCTCTTTGAGGTCAGGCAGCGTCCGGCGCGCAAGCTTTGGCATATGAGCGGGCCAGACACTCCCGAACTTGCTGATCGTGAGCACCCCAATCCCGTAATCTCGCAAAACCATCGATACAAATTTCTTAAATGACTTTGGCTGATAGGGAATGGCAATCCAGATATAATGGGCAAAGCCGCGCCACCGCAGCGCCTGCTCGATCAAATCCAAGCTGAGAGACTGCTTCATTTCCACGACGCCTACCAGCTGCCCGCTCGTCACGACGATATCCGCTCGCCCACCGAGATGCTTGCATTCGACCTCCGGGTACGACGTGAAACCTCTCTCTCCCATCCAGGCCTTGATCGGCTCGTACATGTCCTCTTCTCTCATAGGCTCTCCTTTGTCGTTACCGTTCTTTTTTATTCACTTTATCATGCTCTGGCTCCTTGCCCAAGCGTTTCCAACTCCGCCTTTCCCTTGGGAGCTGTTTTTCGTACAATGAATGAAGTGGTCATCCATAACGTTTTGGAAAGGGAGGGAATAGCAGTGTCAGAGAAAAAAGAACCATTGGTCCCTGAACTCGAGGATCTTTTGTATAAATTTACGGAGCTGCTGACAGGAGAAGCGACACCTGAGCGTGTGGAAATGGTAAAGATATGGTGCCTGTACACGCACATGAGCAAGGCGATGCCTCCCCTCATTCAGCACTGGGCGAGCGAGCCCGATCATTTCGAGGCACGCAACCAGATCCGCGAGATCATCGAGCAAATCAAACAGTGGAATCAGACGAAAAATCAAAAGCATTGATAGACGAAAAAAGGACTGCAGCATGTAGCAGTCCTTTTTCCTTGATCAAGAGCTGACGGCTAGCAAGGGAACCCGTCCTACTTGTCGCCTGCTTTAAAAACCGAGCCGCTTTTTCAGCTCTTTTACCACGTTTCGGCTGACCGGAATCTCCGTGCGTCGACAGTCCTGCATGATTAAATGGATGGACCCTTTGAACCAGGGCACGAGCTCAGCCGTCTTGGAAAGATTGACGATATACGCCCGATGCGTGCGAAAAAACTGCTTGGGTGACAATCGGCTTTCCAGCTCCTGCAAGGAAAAAGACGTCGCGTACTGCTCGTTCCCCGTATAAATACTGGCATAGCGTCCTTCCAAGGTCGCGTACACGATGTCGTTCGGATCGATCAGCATGATTTTCCCCTGCTTCTCTACCGGTACGCGCCGGGGCTGCTGGTCAGCCAGCACATTTTGTAGAATCGTTTGCAGCTGTTCCTCCAGTTGGGGAGCAGTCGCCACAGGAGCCTCATTCGCACGAAGCATCTTTCGCACTCGATTCATCGTCTTCTCCAGCCGAAGCTCGCTAAAGGGCTTCACGATGTAGTCGATCGCATCGGTTTCAAATGCGCGTACGGCATGGATCTCATAGGCACTGGCAAAGATGATGACCGGCGGATTGACCATCGATTCCAAGAGCTCCTGTCCTACGTCCACGCCATCCCGATCCTGCAGATGAATATCTAAAAAAACAGCATCGGGCTCCATCTGCAGGACAGAATCGATCGCCTCTTCCCCACTGCTCGCTTCTCCGATGACAGAAACCTCAGGAAATTGCTCCAGCAGGTATCGAAGCTCTAAGCGAGCAGGTGCTTCATCATCCACGATGAACACTTTTAGCACTGGCATTCACCCCTACTGGTAAAGTAATCACGCAAACTGTTCCTTCGCCGGGTGCACTCTCGATGACGATTCCATAAGGCTGTCCGTAAATAGACTGCAGTCTGCCCTTGACATTGGACAACCCGATCCCGGACAGTCGACGTTTTCCATCCTTTTGCATGTGCGGCTGGACAAAAGGGTCTGCCCCTATACCTACACCGTCGTCTGCAACTGTCAGCTCCAGCGTATGGCTGTCGGTCCGGCGCGCTTTGATCTTGACCGTTCCCCCATCTCGCTTAGGCAACAAGCCGTGCTTGACAGCGTTTTCAACCAAAGGCTGCAGGATGAGTCCCGGGACAATAAAGCCTTCTACCCCCGCCTCGATGTCATACTCGACGCGCAGCTTCTCCCCAAACCTGGCCCGTTCAATGGCTAAATACGCTTCGATGTGCTCGAATTCCTCCGCCAAGCTGACAAATCCTCCGGAGTCATGCAGGTTTCTGCGAAAGTACTCTCCCAGATGGATCAACAGCTCGCGCGCCTGCTCCGGGCGGAAGCGAATGAAGGAAACGATGGTATTTAAGGCATTGAACAAAAAATGCGGATTGATCTGCGCATGCAGCGCTTTGATTTCGGCGTCAGCGAGCAAGCGGGACTGCTTTTCCAGCTCAGCCAGCTCCAGCTGTGTAGAAATCAGGTTGCCCAAGCCTCGCACAAGCTCCAAATCGACCGCAGATAGCTTGCGGGAGCGGTCCTGGTACAGCTTGAGGACCCCTGCCACCTCTCTTCGGCGCATCAACGGTACGAGAATGGCGTACCGCAGTGGACAATTGGCTTCCTTACAGCCGATTTCCTGTTTGCTATGGGCAATCATGACTTCCTTTGTATCCAGCACCTCTTGGGTTGCCTTTGTGGAAATGCCCTCCCCCACCACGTGGTGAGAAGAGCCAGCGCCGACATGGGCGAGCACAGTCTCCCGGTCTGTAATCGCCACCGCAGCTACCCGTGTCGTACGCAAAATCTCTTCGGCTACCTTTCTCGCCGACTCAAATGTCAGTCCTTCCCGCAAGTACGAAAGCGTCTTGTCTGCTACCTGCATCGTCCGCTGCGCCTGCAGGGCGCCGATGCGATCTTCTTCTTTTTTTACCAGATCAATAATGATTACGAGAATGGCGATCCCCAGTGAGTTGACGACTGACATCGGTATGCTGATAATCTGGATCAAGGATAAGGCAGCCTCATAGGGACGAGCCACTAACAGGATGATCCCCATCTGCATCCACTCCGCAAGAAACCCCACGATCAAGGCCGTTGTCCAGCCGATCTCCTGCTGACGATTGCGGCGGAATTGATAGATCAAGCCCGCGATCAAGCCTTCACTGATTGTAGAAATGGCACAAGCCAAGTCCGTGAAGCCCCCAAGAGAGTAACGATGCATGCCAGCAATCAGGCCAGTCATAAGCCCTACCCATGGCCCAGCCAGCAGACCCGCCACAACCGTACCGATGACGCGGGAATTGGCGATCGCATCCTGATACCAAATGCCGTTATAGGTTCCGAGTATGGAAATGGCGGAGAAGATCATCACCATGACGGCCTTTTCTTTCCAGGTCGCCTGCTGATTCAAAATACTTCGAAAAGCACGGACGCGAGTAAACAGCAAAGCAGCAACGATGAGAACGGCCGTCCGCTCAGCTAATGGCATCATCAAGGCCAGGTTCATATGATCAGCTCCTATCCAACTGTGCGCTAGCCAAAAAGGATATACTCATTATCCATAGCACACGGCTGTACGGTCAAGACAATTGTCTGACAAGGCTGAAAACTGCCCGGCGAGTCTGCAAACCGGCCTTCCCTGATGCTTACCATGAAAAACGGAAAACAGGGCACCCCTGCCTTTCGCTCTGACCAGAGGATGCCCCAATGTCCCGTAACTTTTTTCTTACAGGTTGCCCCGGAGCTCTTGCTCGCGCTCCAGTGCTTCGAACAGCGCTTTGAAGTTGCCGTTCCCAAACCCGCGTGCCCCTTTTCGCTGAATGATTTCGATAAACAGCGTCGGACGGTCAACGATGGGCTTGCTGAACAGCTGCAGCAGGTACCCTTCGTCATCCCGATCCACCAAAACCCCCAGCTTTCGCAGCGACTCCAGATCCTCGTCGATTTCTCCCACGCGCTCCTTCAGATCCTCGTAGTACGTATCAGGGACGGAAAGGAAATCGACGCCATTGGCCTGCAGCTTGCTAACCGTGCTGATAATGTCATTCGTCAAGATTGCGATGTGTTGAACACCAGGTCCTTTGTAAAATTCGAGGAACTCTTGAATCTGCGATTTGCGACGGCCTTCGGCTGGCTCGTTGATCGGGAATTTAATCCGTCCGGTACCGCTCTGCATCACTTTGGACATCAACGCAGAATACTCGGTGGATATGTCGTCTTCACTGAAATTTTGTACAGCCGTGAAGCCCATGACTTTCTGATAATAGGAAACCCATTCGTCCATGACTTCTACATTTCCGACGACGTGGTCGATGCCAATTAGTCCTGAGCCTTCTCCTTTTACTGGCGCTTGGAACGCTTTGTAGCCTGGCAAAAATGGGCCCTTGTAATTTTTCCGCTCGATGAAGGTATGAATATTTTCGCCATACGTCCCGATGATCGCTTTCTTCACCGTTCCATGTTCGTCCGTATATTCGGTAGGCTCCATGATCGCGATCGCTCCACGGGAAACCGCCTCACGATACGCCTGCTCACAGTCTTCTACCCGAAGGGCGACGTCCTTGACTCCATCGCCGTGCTTTTTCACAAATTCGGCGATAGGGTGATCGGGTGTGAGCGCCCCTGAAATGACAAAGGTCATGTGGTTTTGCTTGAGTACATAAGAAACCTTTTCCCTAGAGCCTGTCTCCAGCCCTGCGTACGCCACCGTTTCAAAGCCAAACGATTTCGTGAAATAATGCATCGCCTGTTTTGCATTTCCTACATAAAACTCCAGATAGTCCCAGTCCTGAATAGGAAAAAAATCGGTGTTCGCCATCGCTACCCCTCCACTATTTTCATTCATTCGTTATGGTTATTTGATAATTGGGATTATTTAGTCGTTATCTCGAGCGTACACGGGAAGCGCTTGCTTATGCAAGAACGCGAAATAACGCGAAAACGCTCAACCGCTTTTATTGATTAAAGTACGCGATTAGTCGTTTTCTTGATACACCTGGAAGCCAAAAACGTATCACACCCAAATTATCATCTCCCCGCTTAAAGCCCTTACATTGTTCCTAGATTTGCATACCTTGATCTTGGGGTTTTTCCTCAATCTCAATTAGGGGTGATATCAATGAGTTTCTTCGACGACAATTTTGCATTGGTATTGGTTCTTTTCGTATTATTAACAATTGTTGCTTGTAGCTGCGACGGCTGCTAATTTCATTCCAAAGCTTATCCTTCTTCTATTGAATCACCCTGTGAAACTGCATGATTCAAAGCGAGGCTGCCAGAGATTTCTGGCAGCCTTTGCTGGTTTTCGCCGATTTCTTCGGTCGTAAAAAAGATACGCAGCCACCCGTTTGCTTGATACAATATGGGCAAAAGTAGATAAAGTAGCAAGCAGAAAGGGGCAAATAAATTTATGAGCGAATGGAGCACCCTTGCAGCCGAAAAGTGGGACCAATTTGCTGCAGACTGGCATGCAAACAGCGACAACATGTGGGAAAACGGCAGTCGCCGTACGATCCTGCCTTTCTTGCAAAAATACGTATCGATCAGCGATGGTCCTATCCTCGATGCAGGCTGTGCAGACGGCTATGCGAGCTGCAAGCTGGCATCGATTGGTTACGCAGTGGAGGGTATCGACATTGCCGGGGAAATGATTCGTCTCGCCAATGACCGGGCAAAAAGAGCAGGATTGTCGCTCCCTTTTCAAACAGGTGATATCAGCCAGCTCCCTTTTGCAGACAATACCTTCGCTGGCGCCTTGTCTATCAACGTCGTGGAATTTACCCCTTCCCCTTTGAAAGCACTCCTCGAGCTGCGACGTGTTTTAAAGCCTGGCGGCACCCTCGTGCTCGGGATCTTAGGTCCAACAGCTGGCCCTCGCGCCCATAGCTATCGCCGGTTGTATGAAGAAGCCACTATTCAAAATACGATGATGCCATGGGAGGCCAAAAAGCTGGCTTCAGAGAATGGTTTTGTCCGAAAAGACGAAGAGCCTGTCTATAAAGAAGGAATTACGCCTGATATTGCGGGACGCTTAAGCGTTGAGCTGCGTGAAGCCGTCAGTTTTCTGACACTGTTTGCTCTCGAAAAGACTCTCGACTAAATCATTTTTCCATGAATAAAGGCAGCCTTCCCGTCTAACGCTGACGATAAGGCTGCCTTTCTATCACTTCGTGGAGACATAGGCCACATTATTTTGCTTCATCCAAGCCAGTTTGCTTTCGATCAGCTTCGCAAGCGTCGCATCCTCCATGCCATGCAGCTGGCTGTAAAGCTGCTGCGTTTCCAAAAGGTCGTTGTACGTCAGATACGGGTAGTCGACGCGACCAAAGGAACCGTTCGGATAATAAGCGTAATGGAGATCGCCATTTTGGACAATCCATTTGGACCCGAGATTGACCACGCCGCCAAGCATGATATCGGCCAGATCTTTGTCCGTAGGATTGCCAAATTGCAAATAGCTTCTGTACAAGAAGTTAATCTCCGCCAGCTGATGGTTGAGTGAAACGTGCGTATCAGACGGTTTCCCTACTAACGCGTAGTCGGCTACCAGCCAGCCTGGGCGAACGCCTTCGATTACATAATGATTCCCTACCGCATGCTGTTGGAAAAAGAGCGCGTATCTTTGTGTAGATTCACAAAATTCTGCTTCTTGATATTGGGTGCATCCCTGGAGCATTAAACTAGCCGCTCCCGTATTAAAGCGAGTATCGTAGAAGCCTTCCGTTATGCCGTAATCTTCCCGCAGCCACTCCGAGCGAGGAAGGGACTTCCAGTAGCCTAGCTGATCCTGCTGTTTGAGGCTCGCTTTTAGCATCACGTATCCCATCTCTCGCGCTGCCTTGCTTCCGCCTGTGTACATGAAGGAGTGCAGCACATAGTTTTCAGGTATACGCCAGTAGGAAGTATCCGTATACGGCACATAAGTCGAAGGACTCTTGTAATAGTATCCGTCATACAGCCATTTGGCATTATCTGTCACATCCAGGTTGAGCCAGATGCTGTCCAGCTTTTCTTGGCCCCATACGACGAGCGGCTCGGGAGATTCCAATGCCCACATTTCGCTCACGTGACCGGCTCGTATCGGCAAGCTGGCCTCTAGTACATAGCCCCCTGCGGATTTCCGTACGGTAATGGGAAGTGCCATATCCTTTTTTTCGTTGATCGTCCCGTTGCCCATGGGCGCATACACGATCGGCGCTCCCACCCAGATCGACTTGCCCTCTGTTTCGATGAAACCTGTGGCGAGCGGGAGTGTATGAAGATCACGCAATGGCGCGATAGCCCAGTAAGGCTGCATGTTCTCCGCGATCGCACGGTAACGAAACGTCGCCTGATCACCGCGAACCGGGATCTTCACGACATACGGCTGCTGATTTTGCTGAGCGGTCAGCTGGTGAATCCAGTACAGGCCGCCATCGCCAAATTTGATTTCCTGCTTTTTATGTGTTCCACCTTTGATCGCTTCGCTCGTTTCCTTTTCTACCGGCTTTGTCCAAGGGCGAGGTCCATCGTCGGCACTGGTCTCGTCTGGAGCGAACATGAATGACGTTAGGAGCGTAGCTATTACGAGAAGCATACTTACGCGCTTGATCATGATATCCCCCTATCCATCCATTAATCGAAAAGTCGGATGCAATTAGAAAACTTGGCACCATGCTTTGTGGCGGAGCCATAGTTGCACTTATACTGGCTAAGAATCTTATTAATTCTTCCTGTACCAAAAAACGTCCCTCTCCTGTATGACACAAGGGAAGGACGTTTCGTTACATGAAACAAGCTTTTTTATTTGGATTGGAATGCTTCTTCGGCCAAGTCAGCCAGCTTTTGCGTATTGTCGCTGACCTCTATCATCGTCGCGGAAATCTGCTGAGTAGCCGATGCCTGACTTTCCATCGTCTGATTGATCAGCTCGATGGATGTCTGCAGATGCACGATCAGCTCTCGGATGGAATCGGTCGTATGTTTGATTTTCTCTGCATTCTCGCGGGAGTTGCTCGCCATGTTGCGCACTTCGTTGGCCACGACGGCAAAACCACGCCCCGCCTCCCCTACCCGCGCTGCTTCGATACTCGCATTAAGCCCCAGAATGTTGCTTTGGTCCGCAATCTTTTTCACAGCCAGCGCGATCTGCTCGATCTCCCCGGTACTGTCGCTGACGTCTTTGGCTTGAACGGAGATGCCGCGCATCTGCTCGTTTAATTTGCTGATTTCGGACGCCATGCTATTTGTCGTCGCACTTACCTGTTCCACGACACTGGAGAGATTGGCCGTAATCTCGTACAGAACATTTGCCCGCTCCATGCTGGAACCGATGCCGACGCCCCCGACTACACGCCCTTGCTTGTCATGAAGCGGAACAGCACGGGCGATCAGGGGAAACCCGAACAGCTCCTTGGGTACGATCATCGATTGATGCGTATTCGTACGGATGGCAGTCGTAATGATATCTCCCTCTTGCAAAGGATCGCCAGGTGTCACCTGCAGAGCAAATGTCTTCCCCGGAATGTTCATCAGCAGCTTTTCTGTATCATAGACGCCCACCGTAACGTCATCGGAAATCAAGTCGTTCAGATACGGAGCCACTTTCATAAAAGCCTCTAGCAATTCTGCCGTTTCTGCGGATTCGGACGGTTCTGTCGGTTGAGTGCTGTCCGCCGCTTCCCACGTTTGTTCCTGATCTGTTTGTTCCCATTCTCCCACTGTCTTCATCGCTGACCACCTAACTCTACATGATTAATAAGGAAATTGACGAGGCTTATGCTGAACGGAGATCCACTTGAGCGTCGAAAACTCTTCCAGGCTCCACTGCCCATTCAAACGTCCCAAACCGGAATGCTTTTCTCCGCCAAACGCGACAATCGGCTCGTCGTTAATCGTACCGTCGTTGATATGGATCATCCCGGTCTCGATTCGCTTCGCCATCTGTGCTCCACGCTCGAGATCGCGCGTGTGAATCGCTCCTGAGAGTCCAAATGGCGTTTCGTTTGCCATCTGAACCGCTTCCTCTTCGGATGCAAATTTGAAAATGCATACCGCGGGTCCAAACAGCTCCTTGGAGGCGATGGCCATATCGGTTGTGACATCCGTCAAAATGATGGGAGCTACGACGTTTCCGGTTACCTCGCCCTTCAAGATCGGAGTCGCTCCCTCCCCGATCGCTTCCTCAATGGTACTCATCAGGCTCTTCACCTGACGATCATTGATCAAAGGACCGATGACGGTGTCCGGATCGTACGGGTCTCCCACTTTCAGCGAGGACACTTTCTTCACGTATTGATCGAGGAACTGATCGTATACGTCTTGATGGACGAGCACACGGTTCGCTGACATGCAAATTTGGCCTTGGTGGGTAAAACGGCTAAACACTGCTGCGTTAACAGCGTACTCGATATCCGCATCCTCCAGTACGATCAGCGCACTGTTTCCGCCCAGCTCCAGAATCGCCTTTTTAAAATGCTTGGCAGCGACCTGCGCGATATGGCTGCCTACCTGGCTGGAGCCTGTGAAAGAGAGAATGCGCGGAATCGGATGCTCCACAAATCCATCTCCGATTTCCGAGATGTCCGTTACGATCACGTTGACCAAGCCTTTGGGAAGTCCAGCCTCTTCAAAAATTTTTCCGATGAGCGTACCACCCATGATCGGTGTATGCTCATGCGGCTTCAGCACAACGCCGTTCCCTGCCCCCAGAGCCGGAGCTACGGATTTCATGGACAGATAGAACGGGAAGTTGAAGGGGCTGATGACCCCTACTACTCCTGCTGGAATGCGATACAGCCTGTTTTCTTTTCCGTCGACAGGAGATGGGAGAATTTTGCCTTCCATGCGCACGGGGAATGTCGCCGCTTCCCGGATGATGTCCTTCACCAGACCGATTTCAAAAAACGCTTTGAGGCGTGTCCCACCGAGCTCTTTGATAATGATGTCGATGATTTCTTCTTCGTGAGCATCGATGTAGTCCACCGCACGCCCCAATATCCGCGACTTGACGTAGGGATTCACTTCATCCCATTCCTTTTTTGCACGAGCAGCGGCTTGATAGGCCTCGTCGATATCCTGCAAGCTGGCCATTTGGAATTCTGTAATGACTTCACCGTTGTACGGATTGAGATCCAGCAGCTTCCGTGAAGCGAGTCCGTCCCTCCACTCCCCATAGATGAATTGCTTGTTCAAAGCTTGTAGAATCAACATATCCCTTCTCCTCTCCCTTGTCCAAAAAAATAACGGCCCCCATCGCCAGAAGGGAGCCGTTAGACAGCATGAAAAAACCTGCTAGTTGGCAACCCGGCTGCCATAGAGAAGATCCGTAGGCCCGTGGCTTTGCGTCCCCACCTTTCAATGGGTTTGCCCATTCATAGCGAATGTTTTGTCGAATTGTCAAGTTACAGGAATTTTTTGGTTAGTCCACTTTCGATTATAGACTTCTCGATTGAATAGTCAAATAAAAAATAGGTAAGGCAGTCATACTTTAGAAAGCTATTCGGAGAGTACGCGCTTTCCATCCTCTACACTCACTTGCAGGAGCTGTTCCACTTCCTTCGCTCTGCTCACGTGCAAAGTCAGGTCTTGATTTAAATCACCCAGCAGCTGAACGGCTTCCCCCACCTGCTTGGCTACTTCATCCGCAAATTGTTTTTGATGCTCGATGATTTGCATGACACCGGAAACTTCTACGCTTACCTCGTGGAAAGCCTGTACGATTCCCTCCATCTTGCCGGAGGCATCTCGGCTGATGGACAGGCCGTTTTTGATCGCTGAGCTGTTCTTTTCGCTGTTCATCAGCGCTTCTTTTGTCTCTTCCTGAATTTTTCCGATCAACTCGGCGATTGTTTTAGTCGAATTCGCTGTCATTTCAGCCAGCTTGCGCACTTCATCTGCTACCACGGCAAAGCCTCGACCCTGCTCACCAGCGCGTGCAGCCTCAATCGCTGCATTCAGTGCCAGCAAATTGGTTTGGTTGGCGATGTCGCTGATCACCTTGACGATGCTGGTGATCTCCGATGAACGGTCCTCGAGCCGGCTCATGGAGCGCGCCGTATTGACAGACTCTGCCTCCAAGAGACTCATCACTTCGACTACTTCCGTCATCGCGGATTTCCCCGCTTCTGCACGCTGCATGGATTGCTCGCTGATGGCGGTCAGTCGTTCCCCTCGAACATGCAGCTGACCCGCTGATTCGTCATCACTTTCGTTAATCGCCTTGATCGTTTCGATGACGCCTTTCATTTGGGCAACCAGTTGTATGAGTTTTCCATGCTCGGCATTTACTTCCCCATTTTGCGAAAGAGCTTCTCCCATCTGTTCATAAAGGGCTTGCAGCTCATTTCTCCACACGTCTTGACTTTGCGTTTCCTCTGTTGCAATCGCTACTGCTGTCTGTGCTTCTGCCTGACCTTTTTCTTTCTTCCAGAACATGTTTCTACTCTCTCCTTTGCCATCAAACCATTAGTCTTCACGACGAGCAAAATGACGGGATTCGATAATCCCTGGATGCTGCTTTGCCAATGTCAGCAGGTTTTCCAGAAAATAATAATGGCCCTCCAATAATTCCACGTCCTTGCGCTCGAATTGCTTGACCTGCAAATACTGCTGCATTTCCAGAGCATAGCGTTCCAGCTTGTTGTGGAAGTCGTTGGCACGTAGCATTTGTTCGATTTCGGGGTACTCCGTCTTCAATCGATTGATTTCACTGTACACCCTGCTGCCTTCTAAAATCATCTGATAGGCGACGCGCTCCATCGAAGCACCCGTAGCCGCTTCCTGTTCCGCACGCTCCTCGCGCAATGCGGACAAGTACGTGATAAAATGGTAGACAGTCAAGAACAATGGGCCTAAAAATAAGATGATCCCTGCTTTGTAGACATGCTGATTGGACAAGTTGCTGATGAGCAGGAACAAGTGAAACAGAATCGCTCCCAGCCATACGTAGATAATGACCTGGTGATTGATCTTCCCAACCCTTTGCCCGCGAGAAAATACAAACGTAAGCCCTAACAGATAAAAGGCAAGCAAGGTAAAGCTGGCGGAAAACAGCGCCATCTCCATCTCCTGCAGCCAATCTGCGTCGGCGGGAATCTCGATCAAAAATTCAAAAGCAAGCACCAGCAGTGAGAAAAGCAACCCCATGATCCAAAACCGGCTGACTTCCGAGTCGTTCCTCCGCCGGGAGCGGTAGCGTTCCGCACGGGATCCTTTCATATGCTCTCACCTCATTTTCTAAGATTCGCCATGATTCTATCTTTTCCTCTACCCATCGGCCAAATTCTGACAACGGAGGCTTCTATGACACAATCTTTACCTACTGCTTTTACAGAACGGATGCGGGCCCTGCTGCAGGACGAGTACGATGCATTCGCCGCTTCATACGAACAACCCCTCTTTCACGGTTTGCGCGTGAACCCTCTGAAAATCGCTCGCGAACGCTTTCTCGCCCTCACACCTTTTCCTGTGGAGCCGGTTGCATGGTGTGCCAACGGCTTTCGCTATCAAGAAGGGATGAGACCGGGCAAGCATCCGTATCATTCCGCCGGCTTGTACTATTTGCAGGAGCCGAGCGCCATGTCAGCTGCAGAATGTCTGGAGGCACAGCCTGGCGAAACCATCCTGGATTTGTGTGCAGCACCCGGCGGAAAGTCGACGCAGCTCGCTGCTGCTCTACTGGGTGAAGGTCTTCTAATCGCAAACGAAATTCATCCGGTGCGCGCACGTATCCTCTCGGAAAATCTGGAGCGCTGCGGCGTGCCAAACGCGGTCGTCACCAACGAAACTCCAGAGCGGCTCATGGAACGCTTCCCTCAATTTTTCGACCGGATTCTCGTAGATGCGCCTTGCTCAGGAGAAGGCATGTTTCGCAAGCTCCCGGAAGCGATCGACGAATGGTCTCCGAATAAAGTGCTCGAATGCCACCGGATGCAAATCGATATTCTCGATGCGGCTGCTGCCATGCTAAAGCCAGGGGGGACACTGGTGTACTCGACTTGTACGTTCGCCCCTCTGGAAAACGAGCAATCGATGGCGATCTTCCTCGAGCGCCACCCGGAGTTCTCGATCATACCACTCCCGCATCCCGAGCATTTTTCCTCTGGGCACCCCGAGTGGGCAACGCCAGTCTCCGATGAGCTGGCGCAAACGGCAAGGCTTTGGCCGCATCTACTCAGCGGCGAGGGGCACTACCTCGCCAAGCTGCACAAAAGCGCTGATGCCGATCAGCCGGCAGAGGTCCCCAAAAAGCGGAAAGAAAAACGAGCCAAATCAGCTCCTGCAGGACGCAAGGAAGCCATCGCTGCTTGGCGCTCCTTTGCAGCAGACGCGCTTCCCCACCTATCGCGTCATCTGGGGGATGATCGCGCCTTCCTGCTGTTTGGTGAGCAGCTCTTCTACTCACCTGCACCCGAGCTGGATTGGGACGGCATCAAAGTATTGCGTGTCGGACTGCATCTCGGAACGGTGAAAAAGAATCGACTCGAACCTAGCCATGCGCTGGCACTTGCCCTCTCTGCGCAGGAGGCTGCACGCGTCGCTGATTTCTCCGCGGAAGATCCCGATCTGCTTCGCTATTTGAAGGGAGAAGCGCTCAGCCGGGAAGGCAGCAACGGCTGGACACTGATTACCGTAAACGGATTTTCACTAGGATGGGGAAAACATGTGGACGGTCAGCTGAAAAACCATTATCCCAAAGGGTTGCGTTGGCTCTAGCAACGTCAAATAAGCCCACTGCCTAAAAAGCACGCTTGCTTTTGCGGTGGGCTTGTTTTTCTTTCGATTTATCTTCCTCGACGGGTATGGCTGTCCACGACGGTAAGTGAGCCATCCCTGATATAGCGCAAGATTTTTGATACCGAGATGCCGGTTGCATTGGCAATCTGAATGGCATTCGAATTCGGGAAGCTCCTGACGTAATTTCGAATCAGCCGATATTCATCCATGTCGTTCTGCCCACATACCTTGCAGGTGTATTCCCCTGGGCTCATCTCGCTACCACATTTCATGCAAAAATCCTTCATCGCGTGCCTCTCCTCACACCCCGTACTTTGTTGCAGTCTGCACAAAGGGTCCTATCTACCTATATTCTACCCCATTGCGTTAGGTGGAAAACACTATTTCAAAAGGACCAATGATTTTGAAAGAAAAGAACAATAGCAAAGCCAATGAGGAAGAGACCTACCAGGAGGTTAAATCGTTTCAGCCATACAGGGTGCAGCATTTTTGCCGCATAGGTACCGAGCCTGGCGATCCCTGTAAGAAACAGCAGCGTAGAGAGAACACACCCCACTGCGAAGCCAAACAGCTGGCCACCAGCCAACGTCGTTTGAGACGACATCAGCGAGCCAAATACGCCCGCCCAAAAAAGAATGGTCAGCGGATTCGTCAGCGTCAAGCCAACTCCGTAGAGAAAGCTTCTCCCCTTGCCGATTTCCCTCTCTTTTCGCTCCGCCGCAGGCATGGACAACGGGGCATTGTCAGCAGTACCCGAAGCAGCTGCCTGCACGACACCAGCATCCGTGACTTTTGCCCGCATACTTCCCATCCCAAACCAAATAAGGGTGACTGCACCGCCGATAACAACCAACTGCTTGACCATGTTTATTTGCAAAAGCAGCGCAAGCCCGCCAATCGCTCCTGCCATGTATGCGGCATCTACTAGCGCTACCCCAACAATCATCCACCACGCTTGCCGAAAGCCGAGGGAGATGGATCGTTGCAAAACAGCCAGACAAACCGGCCCCACCGACAGCTGCAGCAGCATGCCAAAAAGCAAGCCGTTCCACACAGCCGTCATCTCACATCTCCTCCTTCATGGAAGAGAGCACAATCATCGTGTTCGTCTTGACGACACCCGGCACCTGCTTAATCGTGTCTGAAATAAGCCGCTCCAACTCTTTCGTGCCTGAAAGCGCTACCTTGAGCATATAATCGTAGGCACCCGCCATATGGTGGCATTCCAATACACTGTCCGCCTGCAAAATGACCTTGCGAAATTCCTCCACATGCTCGGGCTTTTCCAACTGCACCATGATGAAGGCAAGGAGCTGCTGGCCGAGCTGCTCGCGATTGAGCTTTACCGTAAAGCGATCAATGACGGCTGACTCCTCTAGCTTGCGGATGCGCTCCGATACGGCAGGTACGGACAAATGCACCTGCCTGCTGATCTCCGAGCTCGTCATCCTGCCATTGTTTTTAAGCAGCTGCAAAATTTCCTGATCTATGTGATCCATCCGTACCGCCTCCTTTTTTTCGATTATACCAAGACTTTCAATTATTAGGAGCATTCACGAAAAGAACAGGAATTTTTCTGGATATCGCTCCTTTTACCTTCATTATTTTCGTATCTCCCACACCGGAGCCCCTTCTCCTTAAAAAGTAAAGGCTGCATCCAGCATGGCCATACAAAAAAACTGCCCGGACCCTTACCAGATCCGGACAGCTTGTCATCTTTTTTTTACCCTCTTGATTTGCCTTTTCCTGCGGATGGACGGAACGGCCTTCCTCCCTGGCTCTTGTCTCCGGGTCTGCTTGCTCCACCCTTCGCTGGCTTTCCAGCACTAGCTGGTTTAGCGGTCTTGCCTGCTTTTCGCGCGGCGATTGCTTCCGCACGTTTCCGATTCTGCTCGTACTTCGTTTGGAGTTCGTCCAGCTCACGCGCCAGTTTTTTCTTGTAGCCAGGCTTGACCTTTGTCTTCTTCTTGATCGCCTCGCGAATCGGAGCAAACTCTTTATCTTTTTCCTTCTTCTGTTCCTTCTGCTGCTGCTCGCGCAGTTCAACGAAGTGGGCTTCCCGCTCTTCGGCACGTTCACGACGGCCAGCATCCAGATGGCGTCCTGCTTGCAAAATTCTTTCCTCGATTGTTGCTTTTGTCGTTTTGGCAAAGCGTCCCATCAGGTTTTTCTGACGCGGAGAGATCAGCGAGATCGCTTTTCCTTTTTGCCCTGCCCGACCTGTACGGCCGACGCGGTGAATATAGCTCTCTACGTCGTTCGGCAGATCGTAGTTGATCACGTGCGTAACGCCTTCCACGTCCAAGCCGCGCGCCGCAATATCGGTGGCGATCAAGTATTGGAAGCGAATATCACGGAACTGCTTCATCAGCTGCTCCCGTTTGTTTTGTGACAAATCACCGTACAGTGCCTGTGCCGACAGACCATTTTCCTGCAGGCGAGCCGTCAGCTGCTGCACGCGTACCTGCGTGTTGGCGAAAACGATGGTCAGGAAAGGCTGCTCCTGCTCCAGCAGGTCGACGAGCGCGTCTGTCTTGTCGCTTTGGTTCACGACGTAGTAATATTGCTCGATGCGTTCTACTGTTTTTTGTTTTCCTTCGATCTTGATGTGCGGCGGCTGCTTCATAAAGCGATGCGCCAGCTTTTTCACTGTGTCCGGCATCGTCGCCGAGAACAGCAGTACCTGACGTTGATTCGGAGTATGGACGATGACTTGCTCGACATCCTCCAAAAAGCCCATCTCCATCATTTTATCGGCTTCGTCCAATACGAGCGTAGAGATGCGGCCGAAGTGCAGCGATCCGCGTTTCATATGATCCAATACACGTCCTGGCGTACCTACGACGATATGAACGGTATCTTTGAGTTTGTTGAGCTGTTTGTCGATATCCGTACCACCGTGGAGCGACAAAACATTGACATTCACATGCTTACCCAGCTTTTCGACTTCCTTTGCGATCTGGATGGACAGCTCGCGGGTCGGCGTCAGGATCAAGGCTTGGATATCCCGTTTCCCTTCCTCCAAGCCGTTGAGAATGGGCAGCATGAACGCCGCTGTTTTCCCCGTTCCCGTCTGCGCTTGTCCGATCACATCCTTGCCCTCCAGAATCAGCGGAATCGCTTCTTCCTGAATAGCGGTTGGTTCTTTATAGTACAGGTCTTGAATCCCTTGCATCAGCTCCGGTCGAAAGCCAAAAGACGCAAACGATTTTGCCATCATTTCCACTTCCTTTCACAAGCGACCCGATTCGCCACACCAAAGACTGCATGGACAGTGGGGTGCAATAAAACCGGCTAGCTTCACTCATATTCCTAGAGGCGTTTGTTCCACGACGCCTGAATTCCTATCCTACCTATACTAAATGAGTCGAACTGAAATTACAACCACGGGCCATTGCATCGGGGGAGGAAAAAGGGGAAGACGCTCCGTTAGTAGGGCCACTTGCATGGGGGCATCCCTGCACGGCTACACTCCAAAAACGGAACGGCGTCCAAAAGTGGTCGTTTCAGGAAAGCTTGTTCCGTTTTTTCCATTACGCCTCGGCTGTGTCCCTAATGCCTTCGCTTTCTTCCCCTTTTTCCTGGACAGCTGTTGTGGGCATCCTAGCTTTGAAAGAGTCGTTCAAAGTCGATCAAAATCAACACCGCAATCCTTTTTCTCTCAGCTTGCCCTTCCGCAATGTACTCATTCAAACATCAAAAAAGCGGGCGTACCCATTCGGTACAATCCCGCTTGCTTTCTTATTACTTCGCCAGCTCATAGATAGCTTGGGCGTAGATGGCTGTCGCTTTTACCAAGTCGTCGATCAAAATGTGCTCATCCCGCTGATGGGCACTGTCTGGGCGGCCAGGGAACAAGGGGCCAAAAGCGACGCCTACATCCAGGGAACGGCCGTAGGTGGCTCCGCCGATGGCGATGATTCCCGCCTCCTCGCCTGTTTGCTCCGTATAGACTCGCTGCAAAGTCGTGACCAGCGGATGGCTGGGATCTACGCGGTGTGGAGTCAAATGCTCGACCACTTCCAGCTCAAAAGCTTCCTCAGCCCCATGCTTCGCCAATACAGCCGACCATTGATCAAAAGAGACCGAATGCGGGTAGCGGATATTCAAACGGAAAATCGCGTCTCCCTGTGCCTCGTACTCCAGCACGCCTGTATTTAGGCTCAACGGCCCCATCTCTTCGTCGTTGTGCGCAATCCCCAGCGATTCGCCATGATGCTGTTTATGCAAGTAACGATCTGCAAAGCGCACGTAGCCCGCCGCACGCGCATCCAGCGTAAGGCCGCTCAAAAAGTGCGTCAGCTCAGTACCTGCATTCACACCTTTTCCTGGATCCATGCCGTGTACAGATACGCCTTCCATGTGCAGCACGACGGTGCCACCCTTTTCTTCTACGGAGCCCTTCAAATCATTTGCTTCCAGATGCTGGCGGTACTTCGCAATGAGCGACTGGGCATCCAAAGCCTTCGGAGATAGCACAGCTTCAGCTTTATCCGGCACCATGTTCATTCGCAGGCCAGATTGCAGCGATACGAGCTGGGCCTGTACATCGACAGCGCCTTTCTCTGCCTTTGCTTCGAAAGCTTCCTTCGTCTGACACAGGGTCAGGTCCGTGAGACCCTTCTCGGCATAAATCAGAGGAAAATCTGCATCCGGCGTGAAGCCCATCGTCGGCATTTCTTCGGTTTCAAAGTATGTATTCACACATTTCCAGCTGGATTCTTCGTCGGTTCCAAAAATAAAGCGCACCCGCTTGGACAGTGGTAGCCCCAGCTCCATCACGATCTTGGCGGCAAAAATGGCAGCCATCGTCGGGCCTTTGTCATCGATCGCCCCACGCGCCACGATCTTTCCGTCCACGATCTCAGCTGCATACGGTGGCGTGCTCCAGCCATCGCCCTCTGGAACGACGTCTACGTGGCTAAGAATCCCGATCAGTTCTTCTCCCTGCCCGAACTCAGCATGCGCCGCGTATCCACGCACATCCTTGGTCGTCATGCCAGCATCGGAACACACTTCGAGGGCAAAATCCAGCGCCTTGCGAATCCCCTCTCCAAATGGTGCTCCTTCTTTTGCGGTTGCCGGATCGAGCACACTCTTGATCTGCAAGAAGGACTGCGTGGTCGCAATCAGTGCTTCTTGACGCTTGCGTGTTTCTTCCAGCCAATTAATGGTTGTCATCGTTTTGCTCTTCTCCTTCGTTTGCGCTCATGTTTTCCAACCCGGCATCGATGTCCAGGTCCAGCTCAACCAGCGAAAGCAAGGAATCCATCGGCACTTCCTTTTTCGTGAATTCTGCCTGCGCCTCTTTGATCTCATCCCGGATGTTGTTCATTTCGCTGTCCAGCTTATACGATGCCTTCGCCGCTTCGAACAAGCGCTGACGTATATTGGACGGAATAATCCCTTCGTATTTGTAATTCAGGGAATGCTCAATCGTCGCCCAAAAGTTCATCCCCAGCGTACGAATCTGGATTTCAACGGGAATCGTTACTTGTCCGCCCGCCATCATGATCGGATATTCGACCGCCAAATGGTAGCCTCGATACCCGCTCTCTTTCGGTGTCGATACATAATCCTTTTCCAGATAGACTCGCATATCGCCACGCTTGCGGATCATCTCCACGACAGCGGGAATGTCTTCGATAAACTGGCAGATGACACGCACTCCCGCGATGTCCCGAATCTCCCAGCAGATGTTTTCATCAATCGGAAATTGAAGGCGGTTGGCCTTGTTGTAAATGCTTGGAATCGATTTGACCCTGCCCATGGCAAACTCAATAGGAGAATGCTCTTTGCGCTTGCGCAGCTCATTTCGGATGTTTTTAATTTTAACTTTAATTTCTTCCACAGCTTGCTCGAACGGCAGCAGATATAGTTCCCAATCTAGTTTGTGCACGCTTACGTCCCTCCGGCCAAAAACTCTCCATCGTACTTATCATTCAACATTCTATGAGAGTTATCCTCCCAAAATGGAAAAAGAGACAAGGAGAGACCAGCTTTTCTGCCAGTCTCTTCTCGTCTCAATTTTCAGTTAATACAAACCGTGCGAGTGACCTACGCAAGTCTTCTGCGAGCTTTGCCAGCTGATCAGCCGATTGAACAATCAGCTCCATAGCAGCGCTCTCTTCTTCGACGGCGGCCGAGATGCTCTGCACTCCTGCTGCTGCCTGGGAGGAGGCATCGGACACTTCCTCGGCAACCGCTACAACCTGTCGTGCATCGGGCGCCATCCGATTGAATGCTTCCCTGACGCTTTCCATTTCCTGTGTGACCCGCAGGATGTTTTGCTCGATCAGCTGGAACATTTCGCCGGATTGCCGTGCCGTCACCAGTCCATGTGCAGTTGTTTCCGAGCCTTCCGCCATACGGGCAACCGCGGCTGCCGTATCCTTTTGCACATCGCCGATCATTTGTGCGATTTGCAGAGCAGCTTCATTCGTCCCCTCCGAGAGCTTGCGAACCTCACCTGCGACGACAGCAAAGCCTTTTCCCTGCTCACCCGCGCGTGCTGCCTCGATCGCGGCATTGAGCGCCAGCAAATTCGTCTGACGGGCAATTTCAGAGATAACGGAACTAATCCGCGAAATATCCTGCGATTTTTTCTCCAGAGCGTAAATGACTTCTCTAGCAGAAACGACAGAGCGGTTGATTTCCTCCATACTGTCTACGACTGCCGTCACGGCTTTTCTGCCCGCTTCGGTGTGCCGCTTCATCTCCTGGGAAGAGAGTGAAACCTGCTCCACATTTTCCGTCACTCCAGCCACATCATTGGTCAAGTCTACCGCGAGCTTCAAGGTATGTCCCATCTTGTCCATTTGATTATCGGCGGAAGCGGCTACCGCATCTACGACCTGCACGATTTGACCGCTGGAAGCGGCGATCTCGCTCGTATTGCTATGAATCTCTTTAACCGCCTCGGAAACAGAGGAAGAGGCGTCTCTTACCTGCTGCAGGATGCTGAGCAGTTGTACGCGCATAGAATCAAGCGACCGCGCCAGCTCTCCCAGCTCGTCTTTGCGCCTTAGGAGCCACGCAGGAATTTGGCTGGAAAAATCGCCTTGACCAATTTGCGAAGCCGCCTTGAGCAATCCGCGAAACGAGCGACGAAGCCAGTTCGCTGTATACAACGAAATCCCCACTATGATCAAGAGAACGACACCGTTGAAAACGATCATCGCATTCATGATTCGATTGGCCCCGCTCAAGATTTCCGTCATATCCATCTCAGCCAGAATTGCCCACGTTCTTTTGCCTACTTTTACTTGATCGTAGGAGACGAGTACCTCTTGCCCCCGGTAATCTTGTCCGACAGTCGTTCCTTGAAATTGCTGCGTCAGAAGGATCTGATCGACAATCGGCGTGTTTACCTGCTGCTTGAGCCGCGTCTCTTCTGCATCCCCCAGCTGGGAGCGCATCAATTTGTCCGCTCCAACCAGATAGACCTTCCCCGTTTCTCCGAGCCCCTCCCGTCGATTGAGCTGACGTGACACATAGTCGAGAGAGACTTCCACTGCCAGCTCTCCAATGATAAAGCCATTTTCAAATATCGGTGTAGCCATAAATACGCCAGGATTGCTGCCAGACGGCTCGTAGTAGCTCAGATCGGACATTTCCGTCGTCTGCCCTTTCAGTGCCAGCTGAACGGTCTGCCCCAATACGGAATCCGCGTATTGCCCCATCAAAAGGCTGGTCCCCAAGTCCTTTTGCGGTTTGGTCTCGTAGACGATCTCACCCTTGTCATTGACCAGGTAAGCGTTGGCAAAGCCGTAACGCGCCACTTCCATTTTCAATTCCTTGGTCCGGGTAAACTCGACCTCCTGATACGCCGGAGATTCTCTGCCTTGCTCCCACACCCCACGAAACTCGGATAATGCTGAAATGATCGTGCTCGATGCTGCTAACGTATCCAGATTGCGGGACCGTTCGCGAAAGTAATTTTCCACCTGCTCCTTGTTGCTGTTGCGCAATGCCTCCAAGGTAGCCTTACTACTGCTCAGCAGCTCCTGTTTGGATTCGCTGTAAGCAAACACGCCCGCTGCCGTCAATGGCACGATTCCCGCCAACAGCAGCACAATCAACACTCGCGCTCCTAGCTTCATGGCAAGCCCCCCAAATCTCATTCTGTCTCTGGTAGAACATTCACTATATTTCTATTATTCATATGAATATAGTACCAGAAAAGAAAAAAGGAAGGCTATACCAAAGTATGATTACGTTTCAAAAATCATCGCAATTTCGTCGCACATAGGCAATTTGGAGCAGTTGATACAGTCCTTCCACGTTTTTTGTGGCAACGTCTCTTTTGCGACGATCCAGAAACCGCATTTTTCAAAGAATTCTTGTTGGTAGGTCAAAGCAAGCACACGTTTGATTCCGAGATTGCGGCATTCATCGACCAGATGGAGCACCAGGTGCTTGCCTACGCCCATGCCTTTTGCCTTTTCCGAAATGGCCAGCGAACGAATCTCCGCCAAATCCTCCCAGAGAATATGCAGGCCAGCCACACCTACGACGGTATCTCCGTCATGCGCGACGATAAAGGACTGCAAATGCTCCAGAAACGATAGTTTTGTCCTCGGCAGCATCAGACCTTGTTGTGCATATTCATTAACGATTTCCAACATGGCATCGACGTCTTTCGTAGTGGCCTGACGCACGGTCAACGCTTTTGCTACACTCATTTTACACTCCTCCACCCCATGCTCTTTCGGCTTGGTACGATATAATAATTATTCATTATGATATATAAATATACAATTCACTTTATCAGAAGTCTATCCCTTTTTTCGATGCCTTTCCACCTGTTCGAAAGGATAAAATTCTTGTGCAGGTAATGATTATGCTATAATCAAGCTTATCAGATGAGGAGGTGTCGCCTTTTTGACGACTCGACGCGAACGAAAAAAGCGGGAAACCCGCGAGAAAATCTTTAATGCCGCGATCAAGCTGTTCAAAACGCACGGCTTTGAAGGCACTACTATTGACATGATTTCCGAAGAGGCGGATGTCGCTCGCGGAACGATCTTTCTGCACTTCACCTCCAAAGAGGCCATCCTCGCCAACTGGGGCTACGAACGGCTGCAGCAAATCGAGGAGCGTCGTGAGGAATGGGACTACGATGACAACTGCAAGGCGAAGGTGCTGAGGATTTACAAAATCATGAACGAAGTGACGATCACCAACTTTGATTTTATAAAGGTCGTTGTGGAATCCTCCATGAAGCATCGCAAAGTGCTCGAAAATGAAAAAAACGTGTACTTCGAGCTGCGGCAGCTGTTTGCAGACCTGATCGAGGAAGCACAAGAAAAAAAGCAGCTCAAGAGCAAATTCAATCCGCTCGTGGCTGCCAACATGCTGGAAAACATCTATTACAATGCGCTGTATGACTGGGTACGCAGTGAAGGTGCCTGGGCCTTGGAAGAAATCATGGAAGAAAAGGTATCCATTGTATTTGATGGGCTGATCGAGGAAACCTCCTAACGATTCGCCCATCTTTTTTGTTTCAAAAATGCTTATTCAAAATGTGCCCACTTGTACTGCACATTCCCCAGACCGGAGATGACGACATCCTTCAAATTTGGATTTTTCGCATAGACCGTGGATTTGAAGTAGAACGGAATGACCGGCATCTCATCAACCAGGATCTTTTCCGCGTCCTGCAGGATCGCTTTGCGCTTCTGTGCGTCCTTTTCCTTTGAAGAGGCAGCCAAAAGATCGGCGAATTCTTTTTTCTCCCAATTGGTATGGTTGTTTCCTTCCTTGGTCCGGAAAATCTCGAGGAAGTTGATCGGGTCGTTGAAATCACCCGTCCACCCCATCCGTGCGACCTGATACTTGCCATTCTTCACATTTTCGTAGTACACATTCCACTCTTGATTTTCCAGCTTCACGTGTACACCGAGATTCTTTTGCCACATGTCCTGCACGGCCTGTGCGATTTTCGCCTGCGCCTCCTCTGTATTGTAGGAAAGGATGATCGGCGGCAGCTTATCTACGCTTGCGTAGCCCTCCTCCTTCATTCCTTCCGCTAGAAGCTGTTTGGCCACTTCCACATCATTGTCGGTAAACAGTCCTTTTTCGTTCTCCGCAAACATCGTAGGAGGTACGATCGCAGTCGCGACCAGCTCGCCTCCCTGCGTCACGTTGTCGATCAAATCTTTGCGGTTGATCGCATAGGCGAAGGCCTGGCGAATCTTTTTATTGTTGAACGGCTTTTGCAGCGTGTTGAATTCGTACCAGTAGGTCCCTGCTTTTGGTGCGATCTCCAGCAGGCCCTTTTCTTTGAGTGACTCCATCGCGTCGAGCGGCAGGTTGCCTGTCGGTGCTCCCGCCCAATCCAGGTCGCCGTTTTCCAGCATCGACAGTTCTGTATTGGCGTCGTTGATCATGTTCATCTCGATTTTCGCCAGCTTTACAGACTGTGCATCCCAGTAGTTTTCATTCTTTTCCAGCACGAGCTTGGTCTTGTGCTCCCAAGCTGTCAGCTTGAATGGACCGTTGGAGATGTAGTCTTGCCCTGCTTCCTTCGCCCAGTCCGGATGCTCCTTCACGACTTTGGCATTCAAAGGGAAGTAGGTGTAGAAGGCCGTCAGCTCGAGAAAGAAGGGTGTCGGGTTTTCCAGCTGGACGACCAGCGTTTTGTCGTCCTGTGCCTTTACGCCGATCTCTTCGGGCTTCGCTTTGCCATTGAACGCTGCTTCTGCATTTTTTACATAGAACAACTGATACGCGTACTCGGAACCATTTTTCGCATCCAGCGCCCATTTCCAGGCGTACTCAAAATCCTGTGCCGTTACCAGATCGCCATTGGACCATCTGGCATTGTCCCGAAGCTTGAAGGTATAGGTCAACAGATCGTCGGAAGCTTGAATGGTCTCGGCGATGGCCGGCTGCGGCACACCGTCTTTATCGATGCGGGTCAGCCCTTCAAACGTTTGGAAAATGACGTTCGACGACCACACATCTGTGATCAGTCCAGGGTGCAGAGACAGCGGCTCTGTAAAGTTGTTCAGGCGCAGCACCTGCTCTGCTTGCTCCGGCTGCGGTGTAGAGGGAGCGGGTTGGGCTGCCGGTGCAGGCTGGTTCGATTCACTCGGTTTCGCAGCCTCCTGGTTTTGGGCACATGCTGCCAGCGAAACGGACAAGCCTGCTGCCAAGACGGTCTTCCACGCGCGATTCCACCACTTCTTTTGCATATGTATCATTCTTATTCCCCTTTCGAAGGGAGCTCTTGCTGCTGGTTCTGTCGCTGCCATTCTTTCAGCTCAGCCTTGATTTGATAGAGCTCTGCTCGCGTTTCCAGCTTGAATGCCTTCATCTCACTTTTGATGCAAGCCAGTTCGTGAAAGAGCTTTTCCCACATTTCCTGATCCTTTTCCATGCTCGCCTCCTTTCGGCATCAAGGCTCTGCAGGTAAATGGATAATGACCTGCGTTCCCTTGCCCCTTTCACTTTCAAACAAAATCCTGCCATTCAGTGCTTCAATAATTCGGCAAGTCACCATCAGTCCCAGTCCGGTCCCTTTCTCTTTTGTTGAGTAAAAGGGCAGACCGATCTGCTCGATCTGCTCGGGAAGCATTCCCTCGCCTTGATCATGGACCCTCACTACTGCCAAGTTTCCATCCATCCCGACTGAAACGTACAGACTGCCCCCTCGCGGCATGGCTTCAACGCCGTTTTTCATGACGTTCATCAGCGCCTGCTTGAGCTTGCTGGAATTGCTAATAACATGGGCTTGTCCTTTGGATTGCATTACTACCTCTACCCCGCTCATCAGGGCGTAGGAAGACATCAATGCCGTCACCTCTACGACGATTTGCGACAGCTCGATCCGCTCCATGACATCTGCCTGAGGCTTGGCCAGATTCAAATAATCCGAGATGATGAATTCCGCTCGATCCAGCTCGTTTAGAACCAGCTTGATGTACTCTCTGTTTTTCGGATTGGTCTCCTCGCGCAGCAGCTGGATAAAGCCACGGACTACCGTGAGCGGATTGCGCACCTCATGCGCCACACTCGCGGCCAGCTCGCTGATGAGATTCAGCCTTTCCGATCGTTCGATTTGGAGCCGAATCATATATGACTCCCTGATAAACTCCACCAAGTAGACTGTCCCCATGAGCGTCAAAAGGTAGAGGAAGGAAACCGTCACAATCGGCACCAAGTGGATGTAAATCTTCTCGAACGACAACCCCTGCATCAAAAAACAGATCGTTGTAATGTTGACCGCTACAAACTCTTTGATGAAGCCCATTACAAAGGTCAACAACAGCTTCTTCGGAAAAGAAAAGCCGTACCAGCGCTTTATCAAAAGAAAGGGGAGTATAACGTACAAGCAAAAGGAGATCGCGGCCACTACGAAGCCGTCTCCCCCCAGATAGAGGCGGTACCCGAGCATCACAGCTGCTGCGAAAATACCAGGAATCGCTCCACCGTAAAGAATCGTGATGATGAGTGGGATGGAACGCAAGTCAAACCGCATTCCGCTATCCATATGAATAGGAAAACTCATGCAAAAAATAACGCTCAGTGAACTCAGGAGCATGACCAGTGATGACTTGATGCCGACTTTATTTGCCTTTTTCTGATCCAACCAGACATTTTTGTACAACAAGACAGGGACGATAATAAATAACAGTTGAAGCAAAATGTCTTTGATGATGAGCATGTCAGTTCCTCGGTTTTGGGATAGAATATTTGGACTTTTCTTACAGAATACCATTTCCTTTATTCTGAATGGAAGGCGCTTTTTCAACATCTGCCAGTACTGATGTTTTCCTTGCGATGGCCTCTACATTTCCCTATGATGTAGATAGCTTGTTTGAAGACCTTGGAGGTAATGAGAAACCCATGCGAAATGGTATCAAACGTGAAGATATTGAGCTGTTGGCTCCTGCCGGCAACTGGGATTGCTTGAAAGCCGCTGTTGCCAATGGAGCCAATGCCATCTTTTTTGGAGTCGAAAAGTTCAATGCCCGTGCTCGAGCGGAGAACTTCCATATGGCAGATTTGCCAGAGATTATGTCGTATTTGCACATGTATGGAGTAAAAGGGTTTTTGACCTTTAACATTCTGGTATTTGAAAACGAGCTGGAGGATGCGCGTGAGCTGATTGACGCCTGTATCCACGCCGGGGTCGACGCTGTGATCGTTCAGGACCTCGGACTCGTGAAGCTGATTCGAGAAATCTCCCCTGACTTCCCGATCCACGGATCTACCCAAATGACGATTACCTCGCCGGAAGCCGTTGAGTTCACCAAGCCGTTTGATATTGAACGCGTCGTGCTCGGCCGGGAAAACTCTTTGAAGGAGATCAAAAAAATCGGAGAAAAAGCCAAGCTGCCGATGGAGGTATTCGTCCACGGTGCTCTTTGCGTTTCCTATTCGGGCCAATGCCTGACCTCGGAAATGTGGGGCGGACGCTCAGCAAACCGCGGAGAATGTGCGCAGGCTTGCCGCCTTCCTTACGACTTGATGGTGGATGGCGTTCAAAAGGATATGGGCAACATCGCCTACGTCCTGTCCCCGAAAGATTTGGCGGCGCTCGAGCTAGTACCTGAGCTGATCGAGGCAGGCGTTACTTCCTTTAAAATCGAAGGTCGTCTGAAATCGCCGGAGTACGTAGCAAACGTCGTCAGCAAATACCGCGCAGCGATCGACCGCTACTTTGACGGTCGAGACATATCGCCATCCGAGACGGAGATCCGCGAGCTTCAGCAGAGCTTCTCGCGTGGCTTCACGCATGGCTTTTTGGAAGGTACGAACAACAAGCAGCTGGTAGACGGCTCCTTCCCGAAAAGCCGCGGCGTGTATCTCGGCACCGTAAAAAAATTGCTGCCTAGCGCCGTGCTCGTAGAGATTACGGCACCTGTCAAGCGCGGAGACGGCATCGTATTCGACGCTGGAGACCCAACGCAAAAAGAAGAAGGCGGACGCATCTACGACATCCTCTCCCGCAGCAAAAAGGTCGAGGGTGAAGTATCGAAAGGCCTCTACGAAATCGTGATGGGCCGAAACGACGTCAACCTCAAGCGTCTGCACGTGGGTGACCGCGTCTGGAAGACCAGCGATCCTGAGCTGGACAGACGTCTGCGCAAAACCTTTGAGACGGAAAAGCCGTACCATACCTTCCCTCTGGCTGTTCATGTGAGCGGCAAGCTCGGTGAGAAGCTGAGTGTGACGTGGGTCGACAAGCTTGCCTCCCATGCCGTTCATATCACCTCGGAGATGAATCTGGAGCAAGCAATGAAACGCCCCCTGACTGCGGAGCTGCTGCACGATCAGCTGAGCAGACTGGGCGGCAGCATTTTCCGTCTGGAAGCAGCCGATTTGACTGTCGATCTGGACGGCGAGCTGATTGTACCCGTCAGTGAATTGAACAGAATGCGCCGCGATGCCGTGGAGCAGCTCGTGTTCCTGCGCTCCAAGCCGCCGGTGTACCGCCATCAGGACGTCAACGTTTATGCGGATGTACCTGCCAAGCAAGCGGTAGAAAAGCCAATGCTGACGGCTCTGTGCCGTTCACTTGCGCAGCTGGAGGCAGCCGCGCAAACAGATGTGGACTTCCTGTACGCGGACTTCGAATTCGTCAAGCAATACCCAGAAGGCGTCAAGCTGGCACACAAGTACGGCAAAAAGATCGGGATCGCCACCATGCGCATCCATATGCCGGATGAAAATGGCGTGCTCGCGTTGATCGCCAAAAGCAATCCAGATGCCATCCTGATCCGCAATACCGGCGCTCTGTACTATTTCCTGTCGCGCCGTGATGAAATCAAGATTCCGTTGATCGGGGACTTCTCTCTCAACGTAGCCAACCATAAAGCAGTAGAGCTGTTCCTCGGTGCCGGGCTGTCCCGAGTGACCCCGTCCTATGATTTGAACATCCAGCAGATGGTTGACTTGCTCAGCCGCTCCCAAGCATCCGACATGGAGCTGGTCATCCATCAGCACATGCCGATGTTCCATACCGAGCACTGCGTGTACTGCACTTTCCTCAGCGAAGGGACCGACCATACGAACTGCGGTACGCCATGCGAAACGTCTCGTGTCTCTTTGAAGGACCGCGTTGGCTTCTCCCATCCGGTCCGCGTCGATACGGGCTGCAGAAACACGGTCTACAATGCAATCGACCAGTCCGGTGCCGAATATTTGAAGGAATTCCGCTCCCTGAACGTGGGCAGCTATCGCATCGAATTCCTCGAAGAAGAGCCTGAGCGTGTGAAGGAAGTCATCAGCCTGTATCGCAAGGCCTTGCGTGGAGAAGTAAGCGGCACCCAAGTTTGGCGCACGTTGAAAGCTACCAACCAGTTGGGCGTCACGCGCGGTCAACTGACCAAATAAAGAACAACTGACGAGGGGAGATCCAAGCAATGGCTGATTTGAACCAACCGACTGTCGAGAATCTTGCTGTTTTGATTGAAGGCATCAAATCCAAACTGAATATGGCCAATACGGCTGTCATGCGCCCGGAAGATTTTGACCTCGCGCATTACGAAGATCTGCTGTATCTGTACAACATGGTGCAAAAGAAAACCGCATTCGGCATCAATGAAATGACGGCGATCGTCGAAGAGCTGGGGGCTATGCGCAAGCAAGGCTAACGCTCTTTTGCCAGCCGCCCGCAAAGTAAGGTGCAAAAAAAGCGTCGTTCCTCCAGGGGACGGCGCTTTTTGCTTTGATTTCGCACTATCGATCACGGATGAGCGGCCCTCCTACGAAGGCTGGGCTGCTCCTTTTTTCTCCCGTACTTCATCCTCTCGCTGACGCGGGTTGCGCAGGAACAGGGCAAGAATCAATGCTGTGATGGCAAAAAGAGTCGCAATCATGAAGGCGTCGTTGGTTCCCATCGCCATGCCTTGCATCGTGGCCAGTCCTACCTGAGCCTGGTCTGCTGGATCGATCTGACTCCCGCGAATAATATTTGCCGTATGGGCAGCACTTTTGGTCGTCATGATTGTCACAAAAAGCGACGTTCCCAGTGCTCCCCCGATGGCGTTCACCGTATTGGACATCGCCGTTCCATGCGGATTCAGACGCAGCGGCAGGGCGTTAAGACCCGATGTCATGACCGGCATCATGAGCATGGACAAGCCTAGCATTCGCACCGTATAGAGCGTGATCAGATAGCCGTAGCTCGTGTACAGGCTCAGTTTGGTGAAACCAAACGTCGTGACAATCGTGATAGCAAGCCCTGTAATGGCGAGATAGCGCGCTCCAAACTTATCAAAGAGCCTGCCCGTAATCGGCGACATAATTCCCATAAGAATACTGCCGGGGAGCATCAGCAGCCCGGATTGGACAGGGGTAAAATGCAGGATGTTCTGCACGTAGACAGGGAGCAAAATCATCCCCGAATAGAGTGTCATATTGACCATCAGGCTGATCAGAATCGCCAGCGTATAGGCAGGTGTCCTGAAAATACGAAACTCCAGCATCGCATGATCAATGCTCAGCTGCCTTCGGACAAACACAATCAAGCTGATACAGCCGATCAGCAGCATGAGGATGACCTCCAGACTGCCCCACCCTTTTGCTCCAGCAGTACTAAAGCCGTAGAGCAGTCCACCGAAGCCCACTGTCGAAAAGATGACGCCCCAGACATCGAGCTTGGGGTTCCCTGTTTCCGTGACATTTCTCAGTAAAAACGTCGACGCGATCAGTACGATAAGAGCGATCGGCAGCACGATGAAAAACAGCACACGCCACGAGTAGTGCTCGACGACCCAGCCTGACAGCGTAGGACCAATCGCTGGTGCAAACACCATCGCGATTCCTACGATGCCCATGGCTGACCCTCGTTTTTCCCTAGGAAACATGTTGAATATCACGTTTGTCATGAGCGGCATGACGATACCGGCTCCCGCCGCCTGAATCACCCGTCCGATCAGCATGACGGAAAAAGCAGGTGCCAGCCCACAGACAAGCGTACCTACGGAAAACAAGCTCATCGACGCGATAAACAGCTGCCTAGTCGTAAATTTCTCCATCAGAAAGGCAGTCGTTGGAATCAGCACACCGTTCACCAGCATGTAAATGGTGATGAGCCATTGCGCAGTCGTTGTATTTATATGAAAATCGTTCATCAGTTTGGGCAACGCCACATTCAAAAGCGTCTGATTCAGTAAAGCTGCGATTGCCCCGGCAATAATGACCCCGAGAATGGTTCCTCGACGCACCTCTGTTTTCTCCGGTTGTTTTTCGTTAACCATTGGCCTAGACTCCTTCACTAACTCGGTATAGGGATGAATCGAGTCATGCCTCGTTAGTATGTGACCCAGCGGTTCTTACCATTCGAGGAGAAAAAAACCTTCCGTCATCCGGAAGGTTTTCCAACAGGCATTCCTTATGCCTGTTCATATTTTTTTACGGCAATGACGGCATTGTGTCCACCAAAGCCAAAGGAATTAGAGATCCCAATCTGCAGTGCTTTTTTCCGTGCGACATTTGGCACATAGTCCAGATCGCACTCCGGATCAGACTCCTCCTGGTTGATCGTAGGAGGTATGAGCCCTTCCTGCAAGCTTTTTACGAGGGCTACCGCTTCCACCCCACCAGAAGCACCCAGCAAATGACCCATCATCGACTTGTTTGCGGTAACAGGAATCCGAGTGGCCGCTTCACCAAACAAACGCTTGATGGCAACGGTCTCAGAACGATCGCCAATCTCTGTACTCGTCGCATGTGCACTGATGACATCGACCTGTTCAGGCTGAATCCCTGCTTCCTGCAGTGCCCACTTCATCGCGAGATACGGCCCATACCCTTCTGGATGCGTAGCGACCATATGATAGGCATCTGAGCTCGCCCCATACCCGATGACCTCGGCATAAATACGTGCCCCCCGACGCAATGCATGGGAGAGCGATTCGAGAATCACGACTCCGGCCCCTTCCGCCATGACAAAGCCATCCCGATTCGCATCAAAAGGACGACTCGCCCTTTGCGGCTCCTCATTTCTTGTGGACAGCGCCGTGGAATTGCCAAAGCCTGCGAGGGACACCTCGGTGATCGCAGCCTCTGCTCCGCCCGCGATCATGACATCTGCTCCGCCCATTTTAATCAGACGAAAGGCTTCACCAATCGACGTATTTCCGATGGAGCACGCGGTCACAGGCGCCATCGTCGGTCCATGCGCGCCGTATTTGATACTGATCATCGCTGCCGCCATATTGGGAATCATCATCGGTGCCAGCAAAGGGCTGACGCGGTCTGGACCTCTTTGCTCCAGGACGGCCTGTTGCTCCAGCAGCGTCTGCACGCCCCCGATACCGGAGCCGACATAGACCCCGAAACGTTCACGATCCACCTGCGCATTTTGCAGTCCAGCATCCTCCCATGCCTGATCAGCGGCTGCTATGGCAAATTGCACAAAGCGATCCATTCGCCTCACTTCCTTGCGTCCAAAAAGCCCTTCCCCATCAAAATCGCGGATCAGTCCCGCAATTTTTGCTTTCTGTTTCGCTGTATCAAATGTATCAATCAACCTAATACCTGATTTGCCTTTGGTCAAACCATCCCAAAACGGATCGACCGAATTGCCCAGTGGCGAAATAACACCTAGTCCTGTAATAACAACTTTTTCCATGGTGATCCTCCTTGTTCTCCTGATAATCCCATCTTTGCACAGCGATTATCCTATTACAAGTTGTTGTTTATCCTAGTATAATAGATACTACTTTAACAGAATCGGTACGAGAGATACGGAGGCATGGACGTGAACAATCAAACGAGACTGCAGGAATTATCCGCCTTTTTAAAAGCACAGCGCGCCAAAATTCTCCCCCAGTCCGTGGGTCTAAGCCCTGGTACTCGCAGGCGAACACCCGGGCTGCGCAGAGAGGAAGTCGCTCAATTGGCGGGGGTCAGCTCTACCTGGTATACCTGGCTGGAGCAGGGCCGGGACATCAAAGTATCCCCCTCTGTCCTCGATGCGGTAGCCAAAGCACTCCAGCTGACTGTCGATGAACGAAAATACTTGTACGCACTCGCGTTGGAGACAGGAACCGGTGCGCTTTTGCGCGAAGAGCAGCAGCCACAAATCAGTCCGGCGCTTCAACGGATCTTGAAAGAGCTGCGCTCCTGCCCGACCATCATTTCCGACCGTCGCTTGCACATCGTGGGCTGGAACGAAGCAGCTGCACACGTCTTTATGGACTTCGAGCAGATCCCGTATGAGCTGCGCAACATGATCCGAATCTTGTTTACGCGAAAGGAATTCCAACGGCTAGCGGTAAACTGGGAGCATTTTATCAGCGGCTTTCTCGCGATCTTCCGGGCGTACTACGGGCAGTTTGTAGAGGACGAGTGGTATGAGCGCTTTTTGCAGGAGATGCGAGAGCTTCATCCCGGCTTCCAATCGTTATGGGAGGAAAGCCGGGTGAGCAGCGCCCCGGAGGTCTTGATCGAGTTTCGCCATGCAAAAGCAGGCAAGATGACGTTCCACCTCACCTCTTTGCAGGTACAGGGAGATGTTGACCTGCGCTGCAGCATCTACACCCCTGACCCGCAATCCTCGACAGAAGCCAAGCTGAACCAGCTGATCAATGCCCAGAAATAAACAGCAAAAACAGCCTGACCGCATCGGTACAGGCTGTTTGTTTTCACGTAATGGCGGATTGCGATCAGTGATTGACGATCCCGACTCGCGCTTCTGTAGGCGGTTGGATGTCGGAGGTCTCGCAGCCCTCTTTCCAAAGCAGGTAGCGAATACTGTCCGCCAGCGCCTCCCAGCTCGCTTCGATGACGTTGGTAGAGACACCGACGGTACTCCACTTCTCGCCGTTGTACGAGGACTCGATTAAGACGCGTACCTTTGCGGCCGTTGCACCGTTCTCGTCCAAGACGCGTACCTTGTAGTCGGCGAGGTGCATTTTCGCAATACAGGGGAAATAGTTTTCCAGCGCTTTTCGCATCGCATTGTCCAGCGCATTGACCGGACCATTTCCATCCGCCGCGGTATGCACGGTTTCGCCATTGATGCTGAGCTTGACCGTAGCCTCAGATGTAATGGCGCGTACGGAGGCCTTTTCCATCAAAATTTTAAAGGAATCCAGCGTAAAGAGATTCTTCATCTTACCGGCAGCTTCCAATAGCATGAGGGTGAGCGAAGCCTCTGCCCCCTCGTATTGGTAGCCCTGGAATTCACGTTCTTTAATGCTGGCAATAATCTGGCGAGCTTCCTCCCGTTCCAGGGATAGGTCGATCTCCAGCTCCTCCATTTTCGCCAACAGATTGCTTTGTCCTGCCAGCTCCGAAACCAGTACTCGGCGGATGTTTCCGATGTTCTGTGGCTCGATGTGCTCGTACGTCTTCGGATCGCGCATTACCGCACTGACGTGGATCCCGCCTTTATGTGCAAAAGCGCTGTGACCAACAAACGGCTGGTTATTCGGCAAGGTCATATTCGCGATTTCAGCAACATAGCGGGACAGCTGCGTCAGCTCCTGCAGCTGCTCGCTGCTGACACAGTGGTAGCCCAGCTTGAGCTGAAGATTGGGGATCACAGAAATCAGGTTGACGTTCCCACAGCGCTCGCCGATTCCGTTGATCGTGCCCTGCACCTGCTGCGCGCCCGCCTGAATCGCTGCCAAAGCATTCGCAACGGCTACGCCACTGTCGTTGTGCGGGTGGATGCCCAAAGGGGTACTAAGGCTCTCCTTCACGCTCTTGACGATATCGTAAATCTCAGTAGGGAGACTTCCCCCATTTGTATCACAGAGGACGATCCAGTCTGCTCCAGCTTCTTCAGCAGCTTCCAGCACGCGCAAAGCATAGCGCGGATTGGCTTTATAGCCGTCAAAGAAGTGCTCAGCCAAGAACAGAGTCGTCATCCCGTTTTGTTTTAAGAAAGTAACCGAATCTGCGACCATGCGCAGATTTTCTTCCATCGTTGTTTTGAGCGCATCCGTGACGTGCAAGTCCCATGATTTTCCGAATATGGCTGCTGCTTTAACTCCGCTTGCAATCAATGCCAGCAGGTTGTCGTCTTCCGCAGCTGCCACATTCGGTCTACAGGTGCTTCCAAACGCCGTTACTTTTGCGTGCGAAAGTGGAATCTCGCGAATTCGCTCGAAGAAAGCCATATCTTTTGGGTTGCTACCCGGCCAGCCGCCCTCAATAAAATCGATGCCAAATTGATCTAGCCGCAGTGCGATCTTTATCTTGTCTTCCACCGACAGGCTGATCCCTTCTCCCTGCGTACCATCTCGCAGGGTCGTATCGTACAGATACACCTTGCTCTCCATGTCTCCACCCATTTCCAAAATTTTTCAGAATAATCTCATCTTTCTAATCTTTAGACCTTATCAAGTATACCATAGCCCAATTCTTAATAGAACTTGGGCCGATATAGGTTTTTTCTATGAACAGATAGGCACAACAATGGACGCTATCTTTCCATTTATGATTCCACATTCCCTCGAAAAAAACAAGAAAGGCAGGAGCGGCCGCATTTGTTTACGGCCCAGCTCATGCCTTTCTCCACCAGTTCGTTTTTGCCTTTTCCTGTTCGTCTTGCTGCAGCAAATGCAACGCATATTCAATCGGCCTGCGCACGGCCAGCCGAAAACGCTCCCTCTGCCCCAGCTGTCGGAAGATGTCCCGCCCTGGCTTGGGATTCATCTCAATGATCCATATTCTCCCTGCCACATCAATCCCTAAATCAAAGCCGAACTCCATCATCTGCCCGAAATGCTCTTCGATTCGCCTCACCGTCTTGAGGGCAAGCTCCTTGCATTCGAGAATGATCCGTGCTGCTTCCTCTTCTCCAAACCTCTGTGTCAAAAAAGTGCCTGCTGGCAGAGCTGTTCCGCCCCCGTGGAGGTTAGAGGTCGACGAACGCGGTGGACCTACGCGCAATCCGATGCCTGTCAAGCGCCATGCTCCGCTGCCATCCTTCTGCGCGAGCAAACGGGCATCTACGATCCTCTCCGGTATTAATTCAAGTGCGAGACCCTGCTGGAGAAAAAATTGCTCGTTTCCGTTCTTTTCTCGCTCCATCCAGTCTTCCATCCGCTTGCTCAAGGCTTTGGTTGTATATAGCTTCTCGCTGCTCTTCGCTTGCAGCTTGGTGCGCCCATGAAGACGATATCCATCTGCCGTCCGCTCCACTCGCAGAATGCTGCGCCCTCCTGATCCATTCGTAGGTTTGAGATACAATAGTCGATGCTGCTGTAACAGAAGAGTCAGGTTTTCACGCGAATAAGGCAAGGTCTGAGGCAGCCAGCGTGCAAGCTCGGGGTCCTGTGCGAGCACCTGATGGACCCGAAATTTATTGGTAAATCGACTATTGGCATAGCGAAACCAGTTTTGCTGACGGAATGGAGGGTAGAGGCTGTGCTTGGGAATCGGATAGTAGCGATAGCGGTCAATGACAATGTCTGGCCAGCCATGCCACCCACTCTTCCAGCCAGATTCCTTTGGTACGTAGCCTCTGATTCTTCTCTCCGAAAAACGGACGTCCTGTGGGCCGAACAAGAACACCTCCGCGCCCAGTTCTTGTCCTTCCTTTACCAGTCTGCGCAGAAAACCAGGTTCAGTAAATCCAGTGTCTCCTCGGTAGGTCAGTATGCCAATCCGTTTTCTCACGGGTGGCATCACCCTCCTTCGTATACGACTGCCTTGTTCCCTCTCCTAGCTTATGGTCAAAGACAGCAAAAAGCGCCTTCCCCTCTACTAGGCGAAAGCGCATATCTGCGATAAAACTAGCCCTGATGCGATTCTAGATAAAGCAATGCCGTTCGTCCCAAAAGCTCGCCTGCTATCAGCATCGAATCTTCGTCGATATCAAACCGAGGATGGTGATGCGGGTATTTCGCGAGCTTGTCCGGATTGCCTGCACCTACAAACAAATAGGCACCCGGTACTTTCTCCAAGTAATAGGAGAAATCTTCCCCGCCCATCAGAGGCTTCATCTGCTCCACCCGATCTTCGCCAAAGGCTGCGAGGGCGGCTTCCCATGCGAGGGACGCTTCCTTTTCGCTGTTGATCACAGCAGGATAGCCGCGTTCATACATGACTTCTGCACGGCCACCCAGCAAGGCAGCTGTTCCTTCTGCGATCTCGGTCAGGCGCTGCTGGGCAAGATCACGCACATCGGGCAAAAATGTTCGTACGGTTCCGGTGAGTCGGCAGCTGTCGGCAATGACGTTGTTGTTGTCTCCGCCGTTGAAAGTCCCCACCGTCACGACTACACTCGCCAGTGGACTGATGTTGCGGCTAGCGATCGTTTGCAAATTGCCTACCAACTGGGAACCGATCACGATGGAATCAATCGTCTCTTCCGGTACAGCACCATGCCCGCCGCGGCCTTTAATTTCAATGACAAAATCGTCGACGTTTGCCATGATCGGTCCGCCGCTGATGAATACCTTGCCGACAGGAAGCATCGACCAGAGGTGAACGCCGAAGATTGCGTCTACACCGTCTACCGCGCCATCTTCCGCCATCTGAGTAGCTCCGCCTGGAGATTCTTCCTCCGCGTGCTGGAACAAAAAGCGGATTTCCCCTGCGAACTGATCGCGGCGAGGAGCCAGAACAGTGGCAAGACCCAGCAGCTGGGAGGTATGCGCGTCATGACCACAAGCATGCATGACTCCAGGGACTGTCGATTTGTATTCCACTTCTTTTTGGTCTTGTATGGGAAGGGCATCAAAATCAGCTCGCAGAGCAACGACTGCGCCAGGGCGACTGCCTCGCAAAACGCCTACGACACCGCGTCCACCTACTCCCGTTTTCACCTCGTCAAACTGTAATTCTCGCAAAATATCCGCAATGAGCGCGGGTGTTTTTTCTTCTTGAAACGACAGCTCCGGATGCTGATGCAGATGACGTCTCCAGCTGATGATCTGGGGCTCAACGGCCTGCAGCAGTTCTTTCAATTGCTCCTGTAAAGACATCTTCTTCTCTCCTCTGCGGTTGCTCACGCTACTTTTGTCCCTATCATAGCAGAATTCTCACACAAATGGGGAAAAACGAAAAACCCTGACGCGCGAAATCGTCAGGGCTTCCTCACGAAAAAAGAGGCATCTTAGACGTGCTTTGATCCTTCAAAAAGGCGTTACGGCAATATCTGATATTCTCAAGCAATCCTCAGCCAGCAGCTGCTCATTCGGCACGACGGATACAGTTGCAGAGAATAGGACGGCACCACCCGGAGCGGACAGCGTGAACAAGATGGCATCAGGCACCCCTATTGCCGTTTCGGCAATCGTGAGCGAATAGTTCAACGTCTCTTGCAAGCCCGTCGACACAAACGTTCTTACGCCCGATCCCGTGACCGTCAAACCTCTCATGATGGCAATGCCCGGCAAAGCAGTCATGCATGCAGGAGAGCTGATGGACGTAGGAGAAAAATGGAAGCTTTGGTCGCCAGGGAGAAAGTCCGGCACGTTATTGTCAAAGCAGTTGAAGGTAAAGGTACTGCTTCCTGGTTCGCAGGCTGGGCAGATGTCTGCGATGATTTGGACTGTGCCAATCGCCAGCACCTGCAAAATTCCTATCGTCACGGACACATTCGGGATCAAGGCGTTGGCCGTTGCCTGACAATCGCAGCTCGGAAGCGGATAGATCGCCGGACACTGTGGCGGAAACAGAACCATGGGGCAGAGTAGTCCCGGTGTGGGCGACGGCACGGGATGGTTAGCTGAACGTCAACAGGCAGCATGCCCCCCAGCAGTACGTTCCCAGACGACTGACACTCGACAGCAAGCGTGCGGCAGAGAATGTTGGCTTCGCCCAGCGGTTCAGGAAGGCAAAGCACTACCTCTTGTTCGAACTGCACAGCTGGCGAGAACTGACACAGCGGTATGCCGTCCGTAAATACGCCAATCGGAAGCGCTGCCGAAAAGAGGAAGCGCACTACGCCGACACGGACAAAAGCTCCTCCGACCATGATCGATTCCCTGCGCATGCCGATGATTTGACAGGACGGGGCTGGTATCGGCTGGTCCAGACACGTGAAGGTGACCTGCTGTCCTGCGAGAATGGCCGCATCGACAAGCAGCCTGCAATCACTTGGGATCCCGATTTTGCTGTGGTAGGAGCTGGCGAGAACCACCCAGTCGTACACCTTTGGGACAAGGACACATTCTGCTTGCAGGTTATTGGGAGTCACTCTCGGAGTGGGAGCAGGATCAGATGCCCTTACCGTAACGTTGAAGGTGGATTCAGCAAATCCGCCGCAAGGATCCGTCAGCATACACGTCACGGTATAACCGGCTGGACAGCTGTCGGATTTGACTGAGGTCTGCACCCGGCTGTATGGCAAACTAGGCGGGATCCCTGCCTTTTAGGTAGTGGATTCTGCCAGGAAGCAGCTTTTTTCCTTCCGGCTCCTGACTACGCTCGGCACCGAGAAAATGCAAATCCAGACGCACGCCGCTCTGCCCTTTTGCAGTCAAGAAAAGCATCACAGCATCCCTGGAAAAATAGGCAGCAAACTCGGCCCCTCTCCACTCGTAAAGAATGTGCTCTTCCCTTTGACCGACATTGGGTACGAAGTAGTTTGCTTGCTGTTTGGGAGAAGACTCAAGGATTTCCTGTCGATTGCTGGCTAGGCTGGACATATCCCCCATCACTCCTTTTACGCAAGTCATTTACCTGTATGTGTATGTTTAAGAGTCGCACAAGTGTGTGGGCGATTTCTACCATCGCACCCAAATAGCTAGGGAATCGTCTCTCCTATCGAAGGGGAGCATACAAAAAAGCGGGAAAAGAGCTCGTCTCATCCCGCTTTGTCGAACAGCTATTCGCTTGTCTTTACCGTTTTTTGTCATAAACGTAGAACGCATGTGGATAGCGATTCTTTTCGTCAACGACTCCCTCGCGCTTCTCGACCAAGGTGTACGCCTCCTGATCCCAGTCCGGAAAAAACGTATCTCCCTCTGTCTCCAGGTCGATTTCCGTGATGTACAGCCTGTCCACCACATCGAGAAACTGCTTGTAGATCTCGGAGCCGCCAAAAATGATCACATCGCCTAGGGCCACCACTTCTTCTTTCGTATGAACGACATCTACGCCTTCCGGATGAAACTCCTGATTGCGCGTCAGCACGACATTTCTCCGATTCGGGAGCGGTCTGCCCAGCGATTCAAACGTTTTTCGCCCCATCACGATCGTCTTGCCCGTCGTCAGTTCCTTCACATGCTTCAGGTCAGCTGGCAAATGCCACGGCATGACGCCGTCCTTACCGATCACCTGGCCACGCGCATACGCCACGATCAGACTGATCATACCGCCACCTCACCTTTGATGTGCGGATGAGATTCGTATTCGATGACTACAATATCCTCATACTTGAAATCAAAGATGGACGTTACGTCTGGATTCAGCTTCAGCTTTGGCAGCGGCTTCGGCTCACGTGTCAGCTGCAGCTTGACCTGCTCTACATGGTTGAGGTACAGATGCGCGTCACCCAGTGTATGCACGAAATCGCCTGGCTCAAGTCCTGTCACATGAGCGATCATGTGGGTTAGCAAAGCGTAGCTCGCGATGTTAAACGGGACGCCCAAAAACGTGTCGCCACTGCGTTGATAGAGCTGGCATGACAGCTTGCCATTAGCTACGTAAAATTGGAAGAGAAGATGGCACGGAGGCAGAGCCATCTTGTCCACCTCTGCGGGATTCCAGGCGCTCACGATCAAGCGGCGCGAGTCCGGATTGCGTTTGATTTCATCAATTACCCACTGGATTTGGTCGACTGTTTTTCCATCTGCACCTGCAAACGAGCGCCATTGCTTGCCGTAGACAGGTCCCAGATTCCCGTTTTCATCAGCCCACTCGTTCCAGATCCGCACGCCATTTTCTTGCAGGTAGCGGATGTTCGTATCCCCGGACAAAAACCAGATTAGCTCATGAAAAATGGATTTGGTATGCAGCTTCTTCGTGGTCACCAGCGGAAAGCCCTCACTCAAATCAAAGCGCATCTGATGTCCGAATACGCTGATCGTCCCCGTCCCTGTCCGGTCTTCCTTGGTGACACCTTCATCTAATATGCGCTGGCACAAGTCCAGATATTGTTTCAACGTAATCCTCTCCTTTAATTTCTCTGTTCTATAGTAACGATAAGGGACCAAAATGGAAAGCCTCGTTTCGTACGCAACCTCATTTTACCAGCATGCTATAATCAGAGAAACCACAGATGAAAGCGGGATTATGCATGGATGATAAATCCAACGCCAAAACCAATCACAAGCAAAAAGAAATACCCCGATACAAGCAAATAGCCGAGCAAATCGAGCAGAGGATCGCTGGCGGCGAATTTCCGCCAGGCAGCTACCTGCCCTCTGAGCGTACACTTGCAAACGAGCTCCACGTCAACCGCTCCACGATTGTAGCTGCCTACGACGAGCTGCAGGCAGCAGGCGTCATCGAACGAAAGCAAGGCAGCGGCACGATGGTGAGCGAAGATATCTGGGGCCTGGCCCGCACACGTGTACCCAACTGGCGACATTTAACGGAATCCGGTTCATTTCGCCCGAATCTCCCTCTCATCCGAAAAATCAGGAGGGAAACAACGCAGGAAAACGAGCTGATTGATTTGGCGAGTGGAGAGCTGTCTTTCGATCTGGTTCCCACGAATTCCTTGCAGCAGCTACTCACCACGGGAGACTTCCCTTCCCATCTGGGCTATGAGCATCCACTCGGCAACGGTCCACTCCGGGAAACGCTGCGCGTACATATGAAAACGTGGCGCAGCATTGATACGACGCCTTCTTCTATTCTCATTACCTCAGGAGCGCAACAAGCCCTTCACCTCGTCGTACAATGCCTGCTCAAGCCGGGTGATGCCGTGGCCATCGAGTCCCCATCGTACTGCAACTCGCTTCCGCTCTTTCATTCGGCTGGCCTTCGTACGTTTTCACTGCCAGTCGATGAGGATGGCATCGATCCCGAACAGCTGATAGAGCTGCATCGGACGCATCGCATCAAAATGGTCTTCGTCAACCCAAACTACCATAATCCAACAGGAACGTTTCTCTCGTATGAACGCAGGGAACGACTGCTCGCCATCTCAGCCGAAAACGGCATTCCGATCATCGAGGATGATCCTTACAGTCTGACCTCCTTTTCTGGAGAGCCTGTTCGTACGTTAAAATCCATGGATCGGCATGGGACGGTTCTATACATCAGCTCGTTGACCAAAATCGTGGCCTCTGGCCTGCGGATCGGTTGGATTGTCGGGCCCCAGACCGTGATTGAGCGATTGGCGGATGCCAAGCAGCAGTTTGATTTCGGCCATAGCATCTTTCCCGAGTGGCTAGCGGAACGCTTTCTCGCCTCCCCCGATTTCGCACATCACATCGAGCAGCTACGCTCGCAGCTTGCCTTTCGCTGTGATCAGCTAGCTTTTCATTTGCTCGACACATTTGGTGATCTTATCGAGATGCGTCCGCCAGAGGGGGGCATTCATCTCTGGTGTCGTCTGCTTGGCGACTTCAGTGAGCAGCGCCTCCTGTCAGAAGCCGTGAAACGTGGACTGGTATTTGTACCTGGTCACTTGTTTGGGTCTTCCCCCGGATTTGTCCGCTTCACCTTTGGGCGTGCCCGTCTGGAGCAAATCCCGGAAGCTGTCGTTCGATTTGCTGACGCCTTAACCGCAAGTGGATGGGTAAAAAAACAGTAAAGTGGATGGCCACATTTTAAGCGGGTCATTATATGATCGACGTATGCCAGACGGAGAGGAAGGTCCTACTTATGCCCATTTTTCCATTTATCATAGCGGTTTTCATTCTGGTCAGCATCGCCTTGGTCCTCACGTTCAGGATTGGGCTCAATCCCGCAGAGAGCAAACAGCGGAGTTTTGCTCATCGCTCGCGAAACCTGCTGATTATTTATGGCGTCATTACATTTTGTCTGATTATCGCCCTATCCATTTTCCTGTATCTGCGATGATCACATCCAAAGAAAGCAACAAAGACGCCGTCGGATCTTCTCCAGAAAATCTGACGGCGTCCACATTATCGTTATAAAAATCCTCGAATTTCCCTTTAAACGCCTCGACGTTCTACGTTCGCAGCCTGCAGTCCGCGCTGTCCATTCACGATTTCAAATGTAACCTGCTCGCCCTCTTCCAGGTTGCGGTAGCCAGAGCCCGTAATCGCCGAGTAATGAACGAAAACATCTGGCCCTCCGTCTCTCTCAATGAAACCATATCCTTTTTCCTTGCTGAACCATTTTACTTTCCCTTGAATCATTGTGTTTCCTCCCTGTAATCAGTGCAGCTCTTACGCTTACCCCATCATATGCGGATGCACGGAAAGGTGAGATACGATAAAATAAATAAAGTGTGCAGATGAACAAACAGCAGGAAGGAAGTGAACCTCCCATGCGTAATGCGGTGATCTTGGGTTGTGCGCTGCTTCTCACAGCGTGCTCGGAAATTTCCGAAGGGGTACAAACCGCCCAGCAGGCCGTAGAAACAGGCAAACAAGCGATTGAAGTGGGAAAGCAAGCTGTAGAGGCAGGCAAGCAGCTGGCAGAGTCTGAAATTGCCCAACAGCTAAAGACCTATCTCCAGCAAAAATACGAATCTTCTGAGGCTTTGCGAAATGCGATGTTCAGCGGGGACGGGCAGCTTGTGGCAGACGAATTGAAACAAACAGAGCTGGCTAACTTCAGCTTTTACAAGTCGGATTTGTTTGGCGTGGAATACTCCGGGCAGCTGACTGGGGACGGCACGTTCAAGGTACTCAAGCACGATTTGAACAATCCAAGTGCTGAGCCTGTTGTGGTAAAGGAATTCAAGGTATCCTTGGACAGCGCTGGTCAAATCCAAGTGCAATAAAATAAGTCTGGAAGAATCACGAAAAGCTTGCGGCTTCTTGCTGCAGGCTTTTTTCGTATAAGTAAAAAATATTTTATTGTCACTATTTTTATTTTTCACATTTTGTAATAGATATTTATATATACGCATGTTATTGTTTAATACGTTAATATTATTTTAAAAAATATTAAACACAACATATGAGGTGCTTCAATGAACATGCTGCTCGTTTCCATCATTGTGTACATGGCAGGCATGCTGCTGATCGGGTACTATGCCTACAAGCGTACCTCCAATCTTAGCGACTACATGTTGGGAGGACGAACGCTGGGTCCTGCTGTAACCGCTTTAAGTGCTGGCGCTTCAGACATGAGCGGCTGGCTGATGATGGGGTTGCCTGGTGCCATGTACGCCCAAGGACTTAGTGCTTCATGGATTGCCATTGGCCTTACACTGGGTGCTTATGCAAACTGGCTTTACGTCGCCCCTCGCCTTCGCACATACACGGAGGTCGCCAACAACTCGATTACCATTCCTTCCTTTTTGGAAAACCGCTTTGGCGACGGTTCCCGCATGCTGCGTCTCGTATCTGCTTTGGTTATTATGATCTTTTTTACCTTCTACGTTTCTTCTGGACTTGTATCAGGCGGTGTGCTGTTTGAAAATACCTTCCACTTAAGCTATACCAGCGGCTTGTGGATCGTAGGCTTGGTTACTATCGCGTACACCTTGTTTGGCGGGTTCCTTGCCGTTAGCTGGACTGATGCCGTCCAAGGAAGTTGAATCACAATTTGACAAGTATCAGCAAGCCAATAACTAAACACAATAGCGCCCCGCCTTTCCGAAAAAGGATTGGACGGGGCCTTTTCGATTATTGACAGGGAAGTAAAAAATGACTAGAATGTAGCAGTTGTTAAAATGCTGCTCCTCGGAGACACGAAATAATTGGGGTTGAACTCTTTCCAATGAATGTTAAAACAGTCTTTATTTGTCTATATCTCATGTTCGTTTACTGGCTTTCCTTGCAAGTTTCTTTCTTGGACACGTTATTTTTCCCTGCATTAGGGGCATTTTGTTTTCTATTCGTCTCGCGTTCCTTCCGTATTTCCGAAATGAGTAAAATTACTTTGGGGGCAACTGTTTCGTCCGTGATCGGGACTCTGTTTTTTTTCGTTTACCCAAGCCCCATCTCGTTATTTGTAAACGTACTCCTCACGATCTGGATGATTAATCGGTTTAAGTGGAATGCACCCCCGATCGTTGCCGTCTCCCTCATACCGTTCTTCTCACAATCCAGCCATCATTGGTTTATACCGCTATCCGTGTGTGCAGTCATGCTTGGTGTCATGCTTGTCCTCCTCATAGCGGAGCTCGTAGAAAGTAAGTGGTCTGCTCTATCTTCCTTCCTTGTGAGAAACAAGGTAGCCTCGGATGCCGAGAAGCTGGATATCGCAGGGTAAGCCATCACAGAAAACAACATTAGAAAACTTGGCTCCGCCAAGCTTTGCGGTGGAGCCATAGTTGCACTTATACTGGCTAAGAATCTTATAAATTCTTACTGTACAAAAAAAGCCAACATGAGGTTGGCTTTTTTCTTGTTAATCCGGCTTTATTTTTTGCTGATAGCAATCTCTGCGTCCAAATCTTCCCCATCGATCTTGGAAGTCAGGGTCACGACATCGCCATCCACGTCAACCGAATAGGCCGAATCGATTTCGTCGTTATCTTGGAGAGCGTCAGCGATCTTGTCTGCGATTTCCTCGGCAGAATCGTTGTCATCCACATCGATTTCTACCTTCTCATCAATGTTGTCATCTTCAATCGCAATCACATACGTCTGGTCGGAGGTTGCATTCGACTTCACAGTAATTTTCCACGTTTCTTCATCAGATTCGCCCAAGGAGCCTTTCGCTTCCGTACTGTTCAGACCAAGCTCGTTCAAAGCGCTTCCGCTAAACTTGATGCTAGGTACTTCATCTGTCGGGCTATTGTCGGTTTCGAAGACAAAATGGCTATTCTCAAAGGAAACCTTCACACGATCATCGTCTCCCAATGCGTCCCCAATTGCCTCTTCCAACGCTTCGGCAACCTCATCACCATCGTCTTGCGTGCCGTCGATGTCATCCAGATCGATCCATTTTGCACGATCTCCATTCAAGGCGATGGAAAGCGTTTCGCCTGTCAGATCAGGTGTGCTGTCGCTCACACGGGAGCCTGTTTTCACTGCTTCCTCGAAGTCATCACCATCGTTGCCATCCGAAGCCTTTTCAACTTTGAAATCTACATCGTCCTCGTCATCGCTTGTTGTATAGGCATAGATCGTGGTGATCTCGTCATCCTTTACAATCGCATCGATTATCATGCCTTTGGACAGCTTGCTCATGCTCGACGCTTTCCCATTGAGCTTCACCACTACATCGTCCGCAATTTCATAGGCTTTGGAACCGATTTTCAGCTCTTCCTCGTCTTCATCGATAGCCGCAATTGTGCCTTTTACGTGGTTGCCGGATTCAACCGACCCGAACTTGCCGAGCAGACGGTTTACAAATACCGCCATTTCCGCACGGGTAACAGGTTTGTTTGGCTTGAACGTTTTGTCCTCATAGCCTGCTACAAGCGATTGCAGCAATGCGTACGACAAATATTCCCTTTCTTCATCGCTGAGATTTGCGATATCCCCGAAGAACAGGTTGTCCTCATCTACATCATCGATATCGACGTCGAGCGCGTTTACCAGCAGCTTGATCACGAACAGTCGGGTAGCCGGTTTATTCGGCTCAAAGTCTTTCGAATCTACAATGTGATTGATCAGGGCAAGTTTGACAGTCGTCTGCGCCCAGTCTGGGACTTCGTAGCCTTTATAATCGCCATTTGTCATCAGCTCTTTGTTTTGTGTCAGCAAATTAATGACCATCGTCAAAGCCTCTAGCTGCGTAACAGGCTTGTTCGGACGGAATGTATGATCCGGATAGCCTTTGATAATGGAGCGGTCCACCATGTTTTTGACCATAGACTCTGCCCAGTGCTTTTGCAGATCAGTGAAACGATATTGGGTTGGATACGAGTTTCCAGGCTTGAAGTTATTTTGCGGGAAGCTGATTTTTTGCGTGTTTCCTTTTTGGTTGTTGCCCTTGGCGTTTTGGTAGTTGCCATTCCAGTTGCCGTTGCCATTACCATTCCCGTTTCCATTTCCGTGAGCACTAACCGCTGTAGCAAAGGAGACGCTCAAAGAACTTGCCAGGATCGCTGGCAAAATTTTGTGCTTCCATCTTTTCATAGGTTGTTCCTCCTCGATCCCTGATCATAATTTTTATCTGAAATGGCAGACGTGAAAATTCGAGAAGAAGTTGCAGTCTTTGTTCTTTTCTTTTCCTTTTGAGACTAAACACCTACTTCTGCATTAGAAAACTTGACTGCGCCAAGCCTTTTGGCTCAGCCTTAGTTGCACTTATACTGGATAAGAATCTTATAAATTCTTACTGTATAGAAAAAGACACCCAAGAGTCCTATCTTGAGTGTCTTTCGTTCGTTTTTCGTCCTATTGAAGCTCACCAGCGACTCGATCCAGCTTGCCTTGGAGCTCATCCAGATCGACGTTCATATCCAGTGCAGCGTACAAACCTGTAAAGTACGCATTCACCTGATCGATGACGCGAGCACGTTCGACTCCTACCAGCTCTGTAAAGATTGTAGCAAATTGATCAGCCAGCTGTTCGTTTCCCGCTGCGACGTAACTTGCAACCGGTTCCTGCATCCGTTTTTCCAGCTCATCGCGCACCTTGAGTTTGCCATCCTGTTCAAAAAAGTCCTTCGTATTTTTAAACAGCGCCAGCGCCGGTTGGAAAGCGGAGACTGCTACCGGCAGCTCCTCGGCAAACTGCAGCGTCTCAACCTGACGTGGTTGGTACGGTGAGAGCGTCAAGCCGCTTGCAAAAGCTTGCACGTCGTTTTGCCATTGCTGGGCCAGCATAACACCCTGCTTGTTGAGAAACTTCTCCAGGCGAAGCGTCGTCGCACGCAGCTCCTGAGCCAAATCGTAGCTGATGGAGCGCAATAGGTCCGTCAAGCTTCCCTGAAGAGCCTGTTTCATGTTGCGGCCATCGTCTTTTAGCACAGACGAGTTGAAAGCGAAGTTGAACAGCTCGTTGAAGCGGAAGAAAAGGCGCTGCTTCACATAGTAGAGCAGCTCTTCCCTTTCCTTTGCCAGATCGCGTTCAAAGGAATTCGTCGCGAGCGACTCGACAGCTGTCAATGCGGAAGCCTGTGCCGTTTGCGCCGCTTCCTTGCGAGCCAGTCTTTCGCTCTCGCCTGACTGCGCCATTCTCATGAACTCAGTCAGTGTATGATGGGCACGACGAATTTCACCGATCGCCGCGTTTACAGCGATTTGCGTCAATTCCTCAATGGTAAAGCGCAAGAACTGTGCCTCGAAGTTCGCCATGCCAGACAGCTTGAATGCTTCCTCGGCTGGCATCAGCTCTGCGCCTTCTGCCGTTTGCGTCCGTTGGCGGTACACCTTCTCCGCAGATGCTGCCAGCTTGCCTTTTTCGTGCATGCGTGCCAAGAGAGCGGTCTGGCTCGATACCGGATAGATGCGCGGCAGACGGATTCCGCAGGTCAAAAGATTTTTCTCCACGTGCGTAATAACGCCTTGCAGCTCTTCTTCGGAAGCCGCCAAATCGGCTGCGTTCACGATGAAGAACATTTTATCCATCTCAAACGTATCCTTCACGCGTCCCATTTGCAGCAAAAACTCGCGGTCAGCTTGGGAGAATGCGTGGTTGTAGTAGGTAACGAACAAGACGGCATCCGCGTTTTTCATGTATTCAAACGCAACGCCGGTATGACGGGCATTGATCGAGTCCGCACCAGGAGTATCCACCAGAACGATTCCTTGATCGGTCAGGGGACAAGAGTAAAACAGCTCAATGTACTCGGCAAAGCAAGCCTTTTCCTCTTTGGCTACAAATCCCTTAAACGCTTGCATATCCACGAGCAGCTCCCCATCGAGGTGCGCTCCCATTTCCGGCAGACCTTTCGTAACGGCCTTCAGAAACGTATAGTGCGGCTTGGCAGTCGGTGGAATTTGCGCGACGTCAATTTTTCCAAGCTCTGCAAGCGCAGCTTCCAAACCGGAGGCATGCAAACCAAACACAGCCAACGAGCGCAAAACGTCCTGTTCAATCGCGTCTCTGCTTTTCAAGACTACGCGAACGGTCCCATGTGGATATTCGTCGGTCGGAGGCATGATTTTATTGATCGCGGCCGTAGTCGGATTCGGGGAAACCGGCAGGACCATATCTCCCATCAGCGCATTAGCAAAGGAGGACTTCCCTGCACTAAATGCTCCGAACAACGCAACGGTAAAACGGTTGGCTTCGAGACGATCCGCCCGATCCAGCATCGCTTGCGCCTGTGCTTGCATACCTGGTACAGCGACGATTTCTTCACTTGTGCGCCGAAGCTTTTGTGCCGCTGCAAACAGTTTTTCTCTCAATTGGTTCATGATACTTGTTCTCCTTTTTGCCAAATCGCCTGCAACTGCTCTCGTTGTCCCTGCTCCGCTGCTGTCAGCTCAGCCAGCTTGCTGTGCACCTGTGCCAGCTCGCGTAATTGATTCAGTCGTGCTTGCAGTCCTTCGCTTTGCGCCTTTACCTGCTGCGCCAAGCGAGAGACCACCTGCTCGATAAAAGCAAGGCCTACGCGACGGTACTCCAGCTTGATTCCACCTGCGAGGTCGCTGCAGTAGTTCAGCTCGTACTCACGTGACTGTGCTCCATCCTTGATATGAGCAGCCAGCAGCTCTGGCGTAAGCGCGATGGTCGTCGCATGAACAGCCGCATTGTACTCCTCATCGCGTATTTCGTACGCCTGCGGCAGCTTGTTCATCAATTCCTTGAAGTGGAAATCCAGATTTCCGGCCACTTTTTCACGCAGATCCGCCAGCAGCGCTTCTTCTCTGCGTGCCCGCTCTTCCTCGGTCTTTTTGCCCGCAAACAAAAAGCCCATCTTGAACCCTGGCTTTTTGCTCTCCAAATAGCTCCGCGCCGCTTCATTCGTGCTGAAGTAGGTCAAACGTGCATTGTCCAAGAGCACCGTGAGCTCTTTTTCCATTTTGCTGCGCGCTTCTTCTGTCCGTTTGTCCAGAACAGCCGCCTCTGCTTCTGCCTGCTCCAGCGCCCCCTGAACAGCCGCAGCATCCCGCTGATCCAAGCCTTCTACGCTTACGTCATCCAGCTTGCTCTCCCATTCCTGACGTACGCTTTCATTTGCTGCCTTCCATACCTGGATATGCTCCTCGATTAGATGCTCAGCAGCACTTTTCACACTGCGGCCGACCAGCTCTTCCCGACTTGCAATCAGGCTCGACAGCTTGCTTCTCAGCTCTTCGTACTGGTTTTCCGGATGATCCGGCTCAGCCAGCGAGGTGTAGAAAATACCGTCTGGATGAATGTTCCAGGTCGCAAACGCTTCTTCCACACTTTCCTTGTAGCTGTCAAAGTCCAACTCAAAATCAATGTGCTTGTCGATCATGTTCACGACAAGATAGACCGGCTTTCCACGGTCTTTCAACGTTTTCGTGAAGTTGAAGTTTTCCTCAGCCTGTACGTGGTTGTAGTCCATCATGTAAATGACGACATCCGCCAAATGGAGGGCGGATTCGGTTGCGATTTTATGCGCAGCATCCGTCGAGTCAATCCCCGGTGTATCCAGTAGACTGGAATGCTCGTCGAGGAATGTTCCCGGGTAGGAAACTTCTACAGATTCCACCGTATCTCCGTCAACGGCAAACTGCTTGAGCTTCTCCATCTCTGTATCAGGATCGAAGGTGATCACGCCGCTGTTCAACGTGTACACGCGCGCCGCCTTTTCCCCTCCGCGAATCTTGACCACGTTGGCACTGGTCGGAATCGGATTGGAAGGCAGCAAATTTACACCTAACAGTGTGTTGATCATCGTCGATTTCCCTGCGGAAAAGTGTCCACAGAAAGCGATGTTCAACTCCGCGCGCTTTGTCTTATCCGCAAGCTGCAGCATTTTCCCTGGGGTCGTTGTATCCCCGTTTTCTTTCATCCGCGCCGCTAGTTCTTCCCATGTATGAGCAAGCCGGGTAAAATCCATTTCCCGGATCAATACTTGACTCTGAAGCACTTGCCTACCACCCTCTCCTACGATGCAAATTCTCTCTACTACCTCTCTATTCTACCATGCCGAATGTACCATACCTGATGCGGTTGTTCAATTATTTGTGCGAAAGTTTCGAGTGGAACTTTCATCCGCATACTTTCCCCTTCTTTTGGAAAAAATCGCTCTAACATGTTATTCGCTTTTTTTGACGGGGGGAACACTCATGTTGCGCAGAATACTAGCACAGCATCGCAGGCAGAAAGCTTCCTCATCCGAGCTGCCCAGGCAAGAGGCAGCACAGCCCATTTCTCTCTCCTTGTCTTCGAATTTGCAGGAGAACTTAGAAACGATCAAAACCTTGCTGGGCAATTCACACGATCTCTTAACACGCTCCTTTTTCATCGGAAATACCCAGCATTCCTGCGCTGTCGTCTGCATTGACGGCTTGGCCAACAGCGCCATGGTGCACGAACAAATCCTAGCCAACATCCAGTTGATGATTTCTACAGCGGAAAAAACGGTACCCGACGACCCCGAGGAGATCCTGTCCCTTTTATTCGAGGAAGTCTTGTCCGTCATTGAAATAAAAAAAGAATCTGATTTCCAGTCGATGCTCGATTGTGTCCTATCAGGCGATACCGCTTTACTGATCGACGGCACCAATCAGGTCATCGTCATCGACAGCAAAGGCTGGGCTACGAGGGCTGTGGAAGAGCCTGCGGCAGAAGGTCTCGTTCGTGGACCGCGTGATGGCTTTACAGAGAGCATCCGGGACAATACGGTACGAATTCGCAGAAGAGTCAAAGACTATCATTTGCGGTTCGATGGATCAATCGTGGGGGAACGAAGTAAAACGGATCTCGTCGTCGCCTACATCGACAACATCGTGGACAAAGAGCTGCTGGATGAGGTCAAGCGCAGACTCGCCACGATCGACATCGATGAAGTAGAAGAGTCCGGGTTCATCGAGCAGTGGATTGAGGATGATTTCTTATCCCCTTTTCCGCAAATTCACAGTACAGAGCGCCCCGACAAGGTAGCTGCTTCTCTCTTTCAGGGACGGATCGCGATTTTGTTGGATGGCACACCCGTCGTGTTGATTTTGCCCGTCACCTTCGGATTGTTCCTCCACTCCCCCGAGGATTACTACGAAAGATGGATTGTCGGCACGCTGGCACGACTGCTTCGTTACATCGCCTCCTTTTTGGCTGTCTTTTCACCATCGTTCTACATAGCACTCGTAACCTTTCATCCTGGACTGATTCCGTCTGACTTAGCTTTTTCCATTGCCGCAACGCGTGACGGTGTCCCCTTTCCTGCATTTCTCGAAGCCATCCTGATGGTTACCACGATGGAGCTGCTGCAAGAGGCGGGACTACGCCTGCCGAAACCGCTGGGGCAGACCGTCGGCATCGTAGGCGGTCTCGTCATCGGGGATGCCGCCGTGTCTGCCGGGATTGTCAGTCCGGTTATGGTTATCGTCGTCGCACTCACCGCGATCGCATCGTTTGCCATCCCCTCTTATCAGCTGGCGATCGCTTTTCGGATGATTCGTTTCTTCGCGATGTTCACTGCCGCTGTTTTCGGAGTATATGGCGTCATTCTCAGCTTCATTGTCATCATGATTCATCTGTCCAACCTGACGAGCATTGGCTATCCGTACTTATCGCCTTTTGCCCCGCAGATGCCACGGGATTGGAAGGACCTGATTCTTCGCGCGCCTATCACCTTCTTGAGAAAACGACCAAAAGCACTGCATACACAAGATGAAACTCGCATGAGAACAGGGGATCAATCATGAGCGCTCAAACATTAGCCGAAAAGCTGATTAGCAAAAACCACATGGGAATCAACATCGCCTCCGTAACTATCGGAGTGGGCATCTTGACATTCCCACGCACCTTGGCTAAAGCAACGGGAGCCTTTGATGGCTGGATTTCAATCGTGATCAGTGGTGCCGTTGCCTTCCTGATCGGCTGGTTGCTTGCCAAGCTTGCCGCTCGCTTTCCCAGGCAATCCTTTTTTGAATACACGTCTCTGATTGCCAGCAAGCCGGTCGGCTACGTCTTAACCATCCTGATTTGCATCTACACGATGCTGTTTGTCTCTTTTGAGGTGCGTGCGATTGGCACCATCGCCAAGCAATATTTGTTTTACAATACGCCAGTAGAGATGATCACCCTGAGCTTTTTGCTGGTGGTGCAGTATGCCGTAGCAGGCTCGCGCGTTGCTCTGCTCCGCCTGAACCTCTTGTTTATGCCCGTCGTTTTGTACGTCATCGTAGTAGTACTGGTGTTTGCCCAGCCTCTCGTCGAAATCGAAAACGTTCGTCCGTACTTTTCTTCGAGCTGGAAAGCTCTTTTGCAGGGGTCCAAGGATGTCGGGCTTTCCTATTCCGGATTTGAGATTATTCTTTTCTATACGATGCTCATGAAACGACCGGAGGAAGCAGGCAAATCTGTGTTTTTGGGACTTCTCATTCCCGTTGTCCTGTACATGACGATTTACGTGTTTGTGATCGCTGTGTTCTCTGCGGAGGTGGCGAAAAACTTAACGTTTCCGACGATCGAGCTGGCCAAGGAAGTCGAGGTTCCCGGCGGCTTTTTCGAACGCGTCGAGTCTATCTTTTTTACAATCTGGATCATGACTATTTTCAATACCAGCGCGATGTGGCTGGATATTACCGTCCTCAATCTGACTTCCATGTTCAAAAAGGTAGGCAAGATGGTCTGGATCCTGATCCTCTCGCCGATCATTTACTTTATTGCGATGCTACCACAGAACCTGATCGACTTCTTTTCGTTTGGAGACAAGCTGACTTATTTCGGTCTCATTATTGTCTATCTGATACCGATCTGTTTATTGATCATTGCTTTTTTCCGCGGGGTGAAGGGCAATGGGTAAAAAATTACGTCTCTATGTGAGCATGCTTCTGTCCACGATTTTGGTCAGTGGGTGCTGGGATCAGGTACAGATTGAAGAGCGCGGATTTGTGGTAGGTGTAGCCGTAGATGCCCCCCGCAACGAGAATGCAGAGGAGCAAGCGGAACAAGAAGCGCCCGAAAAGCCAAAGGGAAAGCAGCGTTTCCTGGTTACCAACCAGATGGTCATTCCCGGAGGACTCGTAGCTGGTGGTCAGTCCACCGGTCAAAACACCACGAACGAAGCGTATCTCAACATCGTCTCGGAGGGTGACTCCCTGTTTGAGGTATCGCGCGAATTTGCAACCCGTGCGAGCAGAACTCCTTTTTACCAGCATCTAAAGATCATCATCTTTTCCGAGGAAATCGCCCGCTCGAAAAACGGCTTTGGCAACGCCATCGATGTGCTGCTTCGCGATCCCGATGCACGCCGCAGCACCAAGGTCTTTATTTCCAAGGGAGATGCCAAAAATGTCATCGAAGTGAAACCGAAAACAGAGAAGCTCCCTTCCCTGTACATCAATTCCATCGGAGAAAACAACGATAGAACGGCACGTATGCTGCCTGTCATGCGGATCGGAGATGTACACGAGCAGCTCCTCAATCAGTTCAGCTTTACCCTGCCTCGTATCACGGCGGAAAAACAGGAAGTAAAGATAGCAGGTGCCGCCCTTTTTAATAGCGATCATATCATGGTGGGTTTCTTGGGCGAGGAAGAAACGGAGGGACTTAATTTCCTGACTAACCAAATAAAAGGAGGCCTCTTGAAAGCCAAATTTAAAGAGGATTTGGGTGTCCTGAGCATTACGGGGGCAAAAAGGAGCATCGTCGCGGATACACGAAACAAGGAGCACTTGAAATTCACCTATCAGATCGAATGCGAAGGGGCCATTATGGAGTCCTTTGACCAGATTGATCTGCTCAACAAACAGGTGATGGAAAAGCTTCAGCTGGCATTCGCCAACGAGATTGAACGCCTATGCCGGGATACGATTACCAAGGTGCACAAGCAGCTTCCTGTAGACGTCATCGGATTGGGCAGCCATCTGAAGCAATACCACAAGGATCTATGGAAAGATATCAAGAACGATTGGGAAAAGGGCAAGCGTTTGTACGGAAAATCCGAGATTAAAGTGGTCGCTCAAGTGTACATCCGAAACATTGGCGGGATCAATCGCGCCGAACTCGGAAGGTGATTTTCATTGAAATATTTATTAGGTCTGCTGCCCCCTTACTTGACTTTTACGGGTGTCATCCTCTCGTTTCTAATTCCCTATCTCTTTTTGAAAATCAATACAAAAATTCATGAACTCGGCGATCCCCCCTGGAAGAAAAAGGGACCGACCAAATCTTAAAAAGCTCACCTATGGGGTGAGCTTTTGCTTGCAACGATATGGTTGGATGGCGAGTTCAATCCTGTTCAATACTCCCCTGCGAGGACGTCCGCAAATGCCTTCGCATAAGCCGGCAAGTCTGGTGGGCGTCTGGAGCCAATGATGTGCCCGTCAACGACTACCTCTTCGTCTACCCAAATCGCTCCAGCGTTCTCCATGTCGTCCTTAATTCCGGGAGTGGACGTCGTCTTCACACCTTGGAGGATTTTGGCGGATACCAGGACCCACCCAGCATGGCAAATGTGCCCGATCGGCTTCTTCGCCTGGTCCATCTCCTGCAGAAAGGTGAGTATCTCCGGATAGCGGCGCAGCTTGTCGGGGGCCCAGCCGCCAGGAACCAGAACGCCATCGTAATCCACAGCGCGCACTTCGTGAATGGACTTATCCGATACGCAAGGGACGCCGTATTTTCCTTTATAGGTATAATTCGCCTGTGGCCCTACGAGATCGACGACAGCCCCTTCTTCACGCAACCGAAGAACGGGGTACCACAGCTCGAGATCTTCAAATTCATGCTCCACATAGCAGACGATACGTTTTCCAGAAAGTCTCACAAGATCAGCCTCCTTTTTCTCTCATTGTAGCAGGACTTAAGCTTTGGTACCCTTTTACTGGCTCAAGATATTAGAAAACTTGGCTGCGCCAAGCCTTTTGGGGCAGTCTTAGTTGCACTTATACTGGATATGAATCTTATAAATTCTTACTGTATGAAAAAAGTGAGAAACAGGTTTTACACTCTGTTTCCCACCTTACGTAAGAAAAGCACTATGTATAGATTGCTGGTGCCGGTAGAGGGACTTGAACCCCCACGGTTTCCCTCACGATTTTGAGTCGCGCGCGTCTGCCAATTCCGCCATACCGGCCAATCATGATATCGACGGTTTCATCTGGTCAGGAAAACAGGCTGTCCAAGCCAAGAGCTCTACCAAGCTGTGCCATCCCCTAAATTTCGACAAATTTCGCACCGTCAATACTTCATTACTATACAGGCAAATGGAGCCAAAATCAATACCGGATTTTTCTTACAGAAATGAAGAGAGGGAGACCACGACACAAAGCGCTGGCAGCTGTTCCTATGCCCTTTTTCGTGCTTTCGACTCCCTCTTTCTTTCCTCACATGCACCGGGCACAGCATCCTGCCAACGGCGTCCGCTCACGTCCGGGCAAGCTAAACGGGTAGTCAAGAGGATGACGCCCTACGACGATCCACCTTCCATCTGCTCTTTTTCGCAGCTGGTACACGCGAAAAAAACGGTCGCTCTGATCAAAGGCAAACCAAACAGCTAACGTGACATTCGATCCGCACCGTGAAAGCAGCTGTGTTTTTACAATAGGTGGAGCTCCGATCGTATCCCCTACCGGCACTGCCAATCGACCGTTGATCCGGCGTAAATCCAGATTTCTGATCACGCGGCTCGCCAGGCAGGGAGTCATGCTCTTTTGCAGAAACCGGCGAATTTTTGCGACCGATGAAAAACGCGGAGGCAGTATTCTCCCACGGTTGCCTACTCGTTTTTTGGCGGAGAGCACGATGGTAAAAAAAGCTCGCTCTGTATTTCTCACCGCTTGCACCCATTTCTTTTTCATCCCGCATTCCTCCCTCCTATCAAGGGTATGCAGACAGAAGCGCAAGCGGTTGGGCTTCTGCCTTGCATACATATTCGACATGGAGAGCGGACAAATTATTGTGGTGCTCTGCCAACATCACTTCGAGGAGGAACAAGCATGCCAAGCCAAATCAATACGGACTCCCTGAAAAAAGCGGAAGTTTCTACTGAACTCGCGAAAACGATGATCAACCAAGCCATCCAGCAATCTGCTGCAAACCCGCAGCTCGCGGAAGAAGCCCTCAAACAAGCTTCTCAGGAAATCGCCCAGGCGCAAACCATGGTGTCCCAGGTGCAATCCACCATCCAAACGCAGCAGCAGCAGCAACAACAGCAACAACAATCCAAGTAAGACCTTCCCTTACCGGCAGTGGGCAAATCCGAGGGGGACTTCCCTTGTCTGGATTTGCCTTCCTGCTCTACTGGTCAAATGTCTCTCCCTCTCGTAAAATGGGCTTATAAACCCGTATGGGGATTATTGGGAGGAGATTATGTTGCTTCAACCGTCTGGGATTAATCATTTCCTTTTTTCCGTGTCCGATCTGGAACGGTCTTTTGTCTTTTATCGCGATGTATTGGGAGCCAAACCACTCGTCCGCGGGAGAAAGCTGGCTTATTTCGATTGGAACGGATATTGGCTGGCTCTGAATGAAGAGGTGGACATTCCTCGTCAGGAGATCCATCAGTCCTACACCCACCTCGCCTTTTCAATCGCCGAGGAGACATTTGATTCCTGGCTCGAGCACCTCCAAAAAAACGAGGTCTCCATCTTGCCTGGCCGGGAACGCGACGTGCGTGACAAGCGCTCTATTTACTTTACCGATCCTGATGGACACAAATTCGAACTGCATACAGGTACACTCGAGGATCGGCTTGGATATTATCGGCAGGAAAAGGATCATATGACTTTTTTTGAATAGGATAGGATGAAACTTATGTTCTTCTTTACAAACATTTCACAATTTCCTAATAGATCTGGCCTCCTCGCCCTCCCTCTGTGATTTGGGCAAATGATATAATGAAGCCATCAACGACCTATTCATTCCGAATAGGTCGTGTTTTATGAATAGACCGGGGTATCGAAATGTTTGGTAAGAATCAACCAGGAGGATATGGAGCGAATCCGGAAGCCGGATCCGCTGCTCCACGAGCATTTGGATTCCATCACCGATCGACATTATGAGATGCTGAAAGAGTTCGTTCCGCCGTCACCTGCAGTCACTCCCTGCCAGTCAAATGGATGATGCATTTGTCGCCGGCCGCGAGAAAATCGGTGAGGTTCACAGCCGGATCGGTCTGGCTCCCGAATGGTACACAGGCTCCTATTTACGTATATACGAGTATATGATTCCCGCCATCATTCAAGCCTACTCCTCACGTCCTCGAGCTCGTCATGCAAATCGACAAGATCAAGCACGTCCTCGATACAGTCGAGACAACAACGAAGGAAGCCAGCACGGTGCAAAATGCCTCGGAGCAGCTGTCCGAATCCGTCCAAAGGATAGCCCACTCTGCCCAGCATGTTGCTGAAAACGCTACCACCACGATGGAGCAGGCGATGGCTGGCAAAGAAATCATCCAGTCTTCCCTGAGCAGGTTCCTGTCCATGGCCGATGAGTTTTATGAAATGAAGACCAAGATCGCTCACCTGATGACTTCCATTGAGAATATCTCGCAGGTCGTACAGGTCATCCGCAGCGTAGCTGATCAGATGAGCGACCACGTCACCCAAAAAGTCAGTCAAACGCGGGATGCCATCGAGCTGCTCGAGGAAATCGTCGGCAACATTGAAAAACGTCAGCCGTTCCACAGGACACATCGCCTCGATCGCGCAGGAGCAGCTTGCACAAAATGAGTGTCAGCCAGACAGTTCAGCTCAAAGCCAAGCACTATCTGCGGATCGTCAAGACGGATCATCTGCTGTGGAAATGGTGGCTGTACAACTTCATGCTCGGTTATCACCATATCGAAGAAAAAGACCTGGCCGACCATCATCAATGCCGTTTGGGCACGTGGTACAGGGAAGTCAAAGGGAATCCAAGCATTTCTTCCTTGCCTGCCTTCCAGCAGCTGGAGGAGCCGCATTGCCGGTTCCATGATATCGTCCGTGAGATCTATCAACTGGTTCGTGCAGGAAGACAGCAAGAAGCCGAAGCAGCCTATTTGTCACTGGAGGACATCTCCGCGCTCGTCCTGCAAAAGCTCGATGACCTGGCAAATTGTATTCGCTAACCCAAGAAGCTTTGTCAGCAGTTACCGTCCCCTCTTTTTTGAGCCGGTTCGCCTAATCGCTGCCTTTTTCATGATGATCTGGCGCAGCTGTGCCGCAGTCAATGGACGGGTATACCCCACACGCCTCCTGCGCCCTACAGCTGCCCTACGAAGCTGTCCAATGCTGCCATTCGCCCTTGCGACGCGGATTCCGAATGCCTGCATCGCCCAATGCACGGGAAACGAGATGGAGAGTCTGCCATCCTCTGAGCCTGCGAAGTTAACGGCTGCCGCATAGTTCCCTGAGGTAAGCCATACCGATCCGGAGTCACCTGGCAATGAAATTGCTCTCTGGCCCCGGATGACGGTCTGGTTGCGAAAACGAATGACACCCAGACCGCCGACAGAGCCGTAATCCACATCAATGTCTGTATGAATAGACTCTACCACGCCGCTAACCCGGCCTGTCGTACGGCCCACTTTTTTGAACCTGGCTCCTACTGCATAGCCGGGTACATGTCCTCTAACCGCCCCCACTGTCGCATAACGGGGAGCGAGCAGGCGAGTGGACGTGGGGATGGACAGGGCTGCATCCAAGTAGTTGTTCGCGTTTTTACGAAGCCGGACAAACCTGTACAGCCTTCCGATTCGACTGATCCCGGATCGTCCGCCATCCGCCCCTCCCGGTTGAATCGTTTCAGTATAGCCACTGGTATTGTTCCTGTTGAGCACGTGGTTGTTGCTAAGCAGGTACCGTCGGGTTCGCCGGGCTGCCGGCGAGACGATGAGACCGGCTGTCCCGGATATGCCAGGGTATCCTACGCTGTAGCCGGCGACGACAGGACGGATTCTGCGACGATACTTTCGATGGCAGCAGCAGCGCCCCGAAGCGATGGTCCGCACAGGCACTTTGGCAAGCCCCTTTGCGAGATGCTTCTTCACATGGACATGCTTCGGACAGCGCTTCGCAACCGTCGCACTCGCATTTGCAGTATACAAGACGATGCAGTGACCGCCCTTTCTCTTAGTCCCCTTCTCAAAACCAACGCCAATGCCTATGACGTGCGGCATTTTCTTCCATGCCTTCACTAATTTCTGCTTGGCTCGCAATGCTTCTCGAAAAGTAGCCATGGAATCCCTTCCTTCCGCGATTTCTGTTTCCTCATCGTATGCGAAACTTGACCGCTTTCCTTGGACAGCTGACACAGGCTTGCTCGCCTTTTTTCACAGAACGCCCACGAAACGCAAAAAAACCGCCAAGCCCTTTTGGGAGCTGAAGTGACCCCAAAAAGTT
>NZ_RHHP01000014.1 GCF_003710815.1 Brevibacillus centrosporus | reverse complement strand
TGCAGATCCAGTTTTGAAGGTACGAATCCTTCAAACGTTCCTCGGTAGCTCAGTTGGTAGAGCAATCGGCTGTTAACCGATCGGTCGGCGGTTCGAGTCCGTCCCGAGGAGCCATTTCGCTCCTGTAGCTCAGTCGGTAGAGCGTTTCCATGGTAAGGAAGAGGTCGCAGGTTCGATTCCTGTCGGGAGCACCATATGGCCCGTTGGTGAAGCGGTTTAACACAGCAGCCTTTCACGCTGTCATACAGGGGTTCGAATCCCCTACGGGTCACCTAATTGTGGAGGCTTAGCTCAGCTGGGAGAGCATCTGCCTTACAAGCAGAGGGTCGGCGGTTCGATCCCGTCAGCCTCCACCATTACTTCGTTTCGGTTTCGGCTCGGGATCTCACCATTCCGGTTCACCCTTGAAGTAAGTCCAAAGGAGTTATGCTCGGGTACATCTGATCTTGCTTGCCAGCGTAGGACATTCGACGTAGGCGCAAGTAGGAAGCGATCCCGTCAGCCTCCACCATAATATCGTCGCGGGATGGAGCAGCTCGGTAGCTCGTCGGGCTCATAACCCGAAGGTCGCAGGTTCAAATCCTGCTCCCGCAACCAAATTTCTCCTGGTAGCATAAGGAGACAAGAAGTACACATAGTGTACAACAAGCTATGGAGCTGTGGTGAAGTTGGAGTTCACGCCGGTCTGTCACACCGGAGGTCGCGGGTTCGAGTCCCGTCAGCTCCGCCATTTTCAAAAAGAGATGGCACACATTCATCTGGATGAATCTTTTTCACTGAAAACGAAAAAGTTATTGATTGTAGATGAGTGATTTGGTAAAATATACGAGTACGCCGGTATAGCTCAATTGGTAGAGCACCTGACTTGTAATCAGGGGGTTGTGGGTTCAAGTCCTATTGCCGGCACCATTTGTGGGGAGATAGCGAAGTGGCTAAACGCGGCAGACTGTAAATCTGCTCCCTCTGGGTTCGGCGGTTCGAATCCGTCTCTCCCCACCAGTTTTATTTTTGAGAGCCATTAGCTCAGTTGGTAGAGCATCTGACTTTTAATCAGAGGGTCGAAGGTTCGAGTCCTTCATGGCTCACCAGTATTTATTCCCCAAAAAAGTGAAGCGTGCCGTTGGAGCACATTCCGAGTACTTTTCGGGGAACCCGGTATCTTACTATGCGGTCGTGGCGGAATTGGCAGACGCGCTAGATTCAGGTTCTAGTGGTGGCAACACCGTGGAGGTTCAAGTCCTCTCGACCGCACCAAATAACCCTAACAACTCCAAAATGACATGCGGACGTAGCTCAATTGGTAGAGCGTCGCCTTGCCAAGGCGAAGGTCGAGGGTTCGAGACCCTTCGTCCGCTCCATATGTGCCCTTAGCTCAGCTGGATAGAGCGTTTGACTACGAATCAAAAGGTCGGGAGTTCGAATCTCTCAGGGCACGCCACTATCTTTCCGTATAAGAAAGATTATGATAAGATTGGTTATATTAAATAGTCGGGAAGTAGCTCAGCTTGGTAGAGTACTTGGCTTGGGACCAAGGGGTCGCAGGTTCGAATCCTGTCTTCCCGACCATGATTTGCCCAGATCTTTCTGAGTTGCCGGGGTGGCGGAATGGGCAGACGCAACAGACTTAAAATCTGTCGGGAGTTTCTCCCGTACCGGTTCAAGTCCGGTCCTCGGCACCATTACAATTACACGCGGGTGTAGTTCAATGGTAGAACTCCAGCCTTCCAAGCTGGTCGCGTGGGTTCGATTCCCATCACCCGCTCCATATGAATAGAGAACAGGGACGCTGAACAGCGCCCTGTTTTTTTGTATTTCCTATCCTGAACAGGGGCCACGAACGAGTCAGCAAAGGAAGCTAACACAAAAAAGGATCTGCATCGCCGTAGACGTACATACAGCTCTGCAGATCCAGAAAAGTGTCGAAGTGTGTCTAATCATTTCAGTGGTAGAAACATATGTTTTCGTGTAGAGTAAATATAGATCGCTTACCAACACAATAGGTAACGGATCTCTTGCATCGCCTCCTGATTTCAGGGGGCTTTTTTCATGCTTGGCCATCATCGGACACAGACTGTTCGGTATGCTCGGCAGTGGTGATGGGTAAAGAGACAACAAAGCGTGTCCGTTTCTCGTTGGAATCACAGTGGATGGTTCCATTATGCTTTTCAATAATATTTTTGCATATAGAAAGACCTATGCCTGTCCCGTTTTGTTTAGTAGTAAAAAACGGTTGAAACAGGCTCTCGACGATCTCGGCTGGGATCATTTCTCCGTTATTCTCCACGCTCAAATACAGCCATCCATCCGATGACGTGGCGATGACACTAATGCACTTGTCTGGCCGATGTTGTACAGCGTCAATCGCGTTGTTTAACAGATTGACGATGACTTGCTTCAGACCTTCTTCATAACATGCAAGTGAACAGGGGTGGATTAGTTTTTCAAAGCGTATGTTTTCTCCTAGTAATCGGGGAGTGATGAGTAATTCCACTTCTTCAAAAAGATTTTCTACTTGAACGGTCTTGAAGATTTCATCCAAGATCGGTTTTTTCGAGAAACTCAAAAATCCGGTTAACTGTCGGTGCAAGTTTTCAAATTCGTGCATGACCACCTGAATGTAAGACTGCAGCTTGGCCTGCTCTTTGGTTGACTCACCGATCAGCTTTAAGAACCCTTCGATGGCACACAGCGGGTTTCGCAGTTCATGTGCCATGTTTGCTGCGATTTTCCCCAGCATCGTCAATTTATCGTTGTGCAGATAGGATATGGTTTCTTCTTTTTGAACCAGCTCTTCATTCATCATTTGCTCAAAATGGTAGACGGCCCAAAAGACACTTTCATCCATGGCTTTCCCGAGCTGTGTCTCCAAATAGAGCATATCGCTTGGAGACAGTGACCACTGGTGCAGTTCTGGCTGTAGCACACGCCAAAATACATTTCGATAGATCTGATACGTACGCAAAATGGAGGAGAAGGGGAATTCCTGCGAACGCAGCCACTCTCCCATATCCAGTGACCAAGCTTGCATATCGTGATCCACATTTTCCACCAGATAACGAGCTAAGAGAACTGTACGCTTTTCCGCAAAATCGCGGGGGATTGTTACAGGAATTTCCATACTGCGAACAATTTCTTGCATCCACACTGTGGTAATACTTGGTGCCATATCTAAAATTTTCCTAGAAACGTTGAATAAATTTAGCGTCACAGTTTCCACCATCTCTTATCCACCCCACTAAAATCGTAAGGGATAAGGGCACGGAAAGACAAGGTATAATTCTCCTAAATTCGCAATAAAATGTTTTTTTATGGAAGTTTTTATCTACAAAATCCGCTAAAAAGTTCCTTATTTCGGAAAAATCTTTAATCATGAGTCCGATTCTAGTCGCATAAAGTAGAATGGACAGACTTTGATGGACCAGGGGAGGCAGGGATGGAGGAGCATTTTTGGCTGGGACTGGTACATATTTTTATGATCGATCTCGTACTCAGCAGTGATAATGCAGTTGTGATCGGGATGGCCTGCCGAGGGCTGCCAAACAAAGATAGAAAGAAAGCCGTCCTGTATGGAACACTCGGAGCCATTCTGCTGCGCGTATTACTGACAAGCTTGACAACCTGGATGCTAGATATTCCGCTAGTCAAAGCGATTGGCGGGTTCTTGTTACTATGGATCGCATGCAAGCTGATGATAGGGGAAAGCGAAGAGCTGGCAGAGGTGTCGCGCAATCAGAACGTGGGGCAAGCCGTCCGAACCATCATTCTCGCCGATTTTGTGATGAGCCTGGATAATGTTCTGGCAGTAGGGGGGGCAGCTCACGGCGATTTGTGGCTGGTGATTCTGGGGCTCTTGATGAGCATTCCGCTGTTGATGTGGGGAAGTGCGTTTATTGCTCGATTGATGAATCGCTTTAACTGGCTGGTGATCGTCGGAGGGGGGATTCTGGCATTCACGGCAGTAGAGATGTGCCTCGAGGACCCCTATGTATGGAAATGGGTGAATCCTCTCATGCTGAACCATATGTGGCTTCCCGTCATTGTGGCACTCCTCGTGATGGTGTGGGGACGCATAAAAAGGGCGTAGCTGGTAATGAGGGGGCTGCATTCTGGGGCATACTACTTAAAAACATGTCCAGAAAGGATCCGGATGCAGATGAATTCGAGCCTCTTGATGCTCTGGGGGTTGTGGGACGATGTATATCAACGCTGTACACGGCTTCGCTACATAGAAAAAGGAGCCAATATTTTCCGCGTTGTTCTGCTTCGTTATCGAGGCGAGACATTGGTTACGACGGATCATCAGGTAATCAACCGCGGTGATTGGATCGTGAAAATCCATATCCATAACTACTACTTTGCTACTCTATGCAAAGGGGTAAAGGACGACCTGAGGCTGGCGTTGCTGCTGAGGCGTCACATCATGCTTTCTCTACCGAAATTGGCGATCTATCTGGAAAGCATGGATGAAAAGGAAAAAATCAAGGGGATCGTCGGTACTACGATGCTGCATAAAGGTGTTCAGCCCTTGGGGTTTTCCATTTCGGACGTGCCGATGAACGGGTATTTCCGCTATAAACGCTGGTATTTACGTCTGCTGCTGCGTTTCATTCATCCGGATGGCAAGAAGCGGGTGCAAAGCTGGAAGCAAGACATGCCGTTAAAACGCGTGTACATGTCGAAGGAGTCCCTGCTGGAAAGGTACGGATCGCAAAATCCCTCCCCTCTAGGAGAGTTACACTGATGGGCAAGCGATTTCTGGTAGTGACAGAAGAGTGGGCGGGAAGCGGGCACAGAATGGCAGCAGAGGCTTTGGTAGAGGAGCTATGCGCCAGTACGGGTGTAGATTCAGCAAGACTTGTAGGCGGATTAGAGACGGCCAGTCCCGCACTGAGGGAGCTGTCCCGTTTTTTTTATCTGGGGATGCTCCGCTTGGCGCCTCCGCTTTGGCAGCGCATCTATGAACGCGAGCAGCTATGGAGCACTTCTTTGCAAAAGCCGCTTGCTTGGTGGCTCTCGCGAAAATTGACCCGCGAGTTACTGAAGAAAGAGCAGCCAGATGTAGTGATCGCAACACATGCATACTGCTTGTCGGCACTGGCGAGGGCGAAGCGGGAAATGGATGCGCCTTTTCACTTGGTGAGTATTCCTACGGATTTTCATGTGAATCACTTTTGGGTACATCCGCAAATCGACACGTATGTTGTAGCGCATGAACAGCTTGGGGAAGTGCTGAAGAGGGACTTTCAGGTGCATGCCGATAAAATTCAGGTCCACGGAATCCCAGTGCGACCTGCTTTTCGTGTGGCTGGGGAAAGGGACAAGCCCACCTGGAGGGCGGCGCTGGGACTATCTCCCGAGATGTTTACCGTTCTCGTCAGCGGTGGAGAGGGAGGATACGGGGGGATAGCCGAAGTGCTGCAGGAGCTGGTACGTGTACAAGAGCCACTCCAGATTATCGTGGTGACCGGAAAAAATGCCAAGCTGAAGAGACAGCTAGATGACTGGCAGCAAAAAACGCCAGATCTCCGGCATCATCTCTTGATCAGGGGCTACGAGTCTCAAATGTGGCAATGGATCTCTGCAGCGGACGTCTATATCTCTAAGCCGGGCGGAATTACTTGTGCGGAAGCGCTGGCCTTAAAAACGCCGCTGCTTTTGTACAAGCCGCTTCCCGGTCAGGAGAGGCGAAATAGTGCCTTTCTCAGACACAATCAAGCAGCTGCAGTGGCAAATACGCCGATGGAAATCCGAGAGACCTTGAATCGGTGGAGAATTCGTCTGGAGGGGCAGAAAGAGATTGAGAAAATAGAGCAAGTGCGCAGGCCGGAAGCGGCCAGGCAAACAGCGGAATATCTGCTGGGGTTATAAGTAATAAATTGGAATTGAAAAAAATTAAGGTTGACACGAATGAACATCTGCTCCTTCACACATATTAAAGCTACTAACGACGAGGAGGTGATACACAGATGGCTAACAACAACAGATCCAGTAACAACCTGGTGGTTCCACAAGCGAACCAAGCTCTGGACCAACTGAAGTACGAAATCGCTTCCGAATTCGGAGTTCAGCTTGGACCTGACACCACATCCCGTCAAAACGGTTCAGTTGGTGGAGAGATTACTAAACGTCTTGTCTCCTTCGCTGAACAACAATTGGCTGGTCGCGGCTAATTGAATAGCTGGATGGGGAAAGGCACCTGCGGGTGTCTTTCTTTTTTAACGTACAGGAAATCTTCGTACCATGCATAACCGTTAGGAGGAAAAAAGCATGCCTGACTGGCTGAATATAGCGTTGCGATCGATTGGAGCACTCGTCTATTTGTTTCTCTTAACCAAGCTGATTGGCAAAAGGCAGATACGGCAGCTGACTTATATCGAATATATAGTCGGGATTACCATCGGGTCCATCGCTGCTTTCATGGCCACGGAAATGGATGGTCCCATTTTTCACAGTTTGATTTCACTCACGATTTTCGCGGTATTTCCGGCACTTAGCGAGTGGCTGTCGTTGAAAAGCAAATGGTATCGGGATATGATGGAAGGCAAATCAACGATTGTGATACAGGATGGCAAGATATTGGAGAACAATCTCGCCAAAGAAAAGCTTACGGCAGAAGATCTGTTAGGACAGCTGCGAGTCAAAAATGTGTTTCGGGTGGCGGATGTGGAATTTGCCTTGATGGAAACGAGCGGTGAGCTTACTGTTCAACTGAAGACAGAGCAGCTACCCGTAACCCCTAGTCAGCTAAAGCTGAATGTTGCGCCGGCAAAGCCTCCACAAACCGTTATTATGGATGGGAAAATCATGCCCATTCCTTTAGCGGCGTTAGGGAAGGACCAGATTTGGCTGGAAACACAGCTGAAGAAGCGCAACAAGACGCTGCAGGATGTCTTTTTAGGACAAGTGGACGAATCGGGGAACCTCTATCTCGATTTTGTCAGTGATGCGGGGGGAAGCAAGAAGAAGCCGCAAATTCAGGAAACCTATGAAACGCTCAAGCAATGCCTTCAAGATTTGGAGCAGCAAGCCAATGCCGAGCAAAACTCCAAGCTGCAAGCCAAATACAAGGATAATGCTGCGAAGCTGGAGGAAATCCTGAAGCAGATTCAGCCTCAATACAAGCATTGACAGCGGAGTCAATAGCCCTTCCTGCTAAAGGTAAGGTTTGTCGCATCTGGTAAAATGCTTGAATTGAACCTTCTTTCGCCAGCTTGTAGAATGTTTGCGAAGGAGGGGATGTTCATGTGGTGGATGAAAAAAAAGCTGACTACCCTGCTGCTGGCAATATTGGCCATAGCGATTTTGACGCCCAACGAAGCGTTTGCCGCAACGCAACTAAAACAAGGAAGCGTCAACGGAGACGTGTGGGATTTGCAATATCGTTTGCAGATGTTAGGCTATTACGATGAAAAACTGGATGGCGTCTATGGGTCTGACACAATCCATGCGGTGAAACAGTTTCAACGTAATTACGGGCTGCCTGCAGATGGCGTAGTAGGCAACAATACGTGGAGAACACTGAAAAGAGTCAGCGTGAACCAAAAAGAAATGCAGCTTCTGGCTCAGCTCGTATATGCAGAAGCTCGTGGAGAAACATACGAAGGACAAGTAGCAGTTGCGGCAGTAGCGATGAACCGACTTCGCGCAAGCGACTTCCCCAACACGATAAACGGGGTCATTTTCGAACCATACGCTTTTACAGCTGTAGACGATGGACAATTTTGGATGACGCCGAACAAAACGGCTTATCGTGCTGCCTGGGATGCCGTAAGAGGATGGGATCCAACAAACGGGGCTCTCTACTACTTCAATCCAGATACAGCAACGTCTGACTGGATTTGGTCACGCCCGCAGATCAAGCAAATCGGAAAGCATATTTTTGCTAGATAAATAACAGGAAAAGAGCTCTTGTAAATGACGAGACGGTCATTTGTTCAAGGGCCTTTTCTTTTTTTCAGCTAAATGGCAAGAATTGTGCGTTGCAATTGCGGGGAGATCCGCTAAAATGATATGAAAGATGTGCATATCAAAATATCGGAGGGCGATGATGAGGAAGGCATGGATCCTGGCCTCACTGGCAGCCATGATGATCATGGGGGCGCCAGCTGTAGAGGCAAAGACGAACGAAACGGAAACTTCTACTCCACCGTATGTAGACATTGCAGGTCATTGGGCAGAAAAAGATATTGAAAAACTTTACATAGCAGGAGCAGTTGGTCAGATGCAAGATTTCCGACCAGATGACCCTGTCACACTAGGCGAGCTCATCACGATGTTCGTAAAAGCAAAGGGAATTGAGCCCTTGAAATCGGCAGAATCTTCTTTCGCTGATGTTCCAGCGAACAGCTGGCTGGCACCTTATGCAAATACGGCATACCAATTGGGAATCGTTCATGGACAAAAGAAGGGCAATCAAGTCTTCCTGAATCCGAACCAGCCTGTGCAGCGAGAAGAGATGGTTTCCATCCTGGTTCGTTCTATGGGGCAAAGTGGGGCGGTAAACCAGGTGAAGTGGTCCATCACCGTACAAGCCTTGGCTACCTATCAGGACGGAAACAGTGTGCGGCAGGCGTACCAACGGCCGCTCGTCTACGCATTGGAGAACCACCTGGTAAGTCCATATGGAGACGGGACACTCAAGCCACAGACGCTGATCACGAGGGCTGAAGCAGCGACGTACGCAGCGCTGCATTTGATCACGCCAAAAGCAGCGAAGACAGCAAGTGCCAACCAATTGGCAAACGGTACGTCCTTTCGGGAACGGCTGACGGTTCAGACTACTGCCTACACATATGCAAGTGACCCAACCACGTTATCTTATCTGGAGTACCCTCTGCGCAAGGGAGTCGTAGCAGTGGATCCCAATGTCATCCCGCTTGGCACTCACCTGTACATCGAGGGCTATGGCTATGCTGTTGCCGCAGACATTGGCGGTGCCGTAAAGCAGCGACATGTAGATCTCTACTTGCCAACACTCCAGCAAGCACAAAGCTACGGAATGAAGCAGGGTGTGAACGTATACATTCTGGATTAATGACGATTGCTGGACATATTACCCACCCTTTCCACTCATACTATGGGGGAAAGGGTGGGATTTTTTGTGAGCTGGTTGATCGGTATCGTCCTTTTTCTTTTACTTATGCTCTTGATTACTCCTGTCCAAATCCACCTGTACTACGGACGCGTGGGGGAGAATGATCATATCGTTGTAGAGCTGTCTGTGTGGTATCGATTGATCCGCAGGAAATACGAGATACCCATGGTTTTTATGAAGGCAACAGAGGAAGGACCGGAAGTAGTAGCAAAAGTGGAAACGGTGCAGCATAAAACGAAGACCAAAGACAAGGTTCAGGACCTGACGCGCAAGCAGGTGAACAAATGGTATCACAACTACAGGGAAGTGCTGGAAAGAGTTCATGACATGCAGCCGCTATTCGCAAAGTTTTTAAGACGAATCCACTGCACACGCCTGGAATGGCATACGGTGATGGGGGCGGGGCAAGCATCAGAGACAGGTGCACTCACGGGTATCATCTGGGCGGTCAAAAGCATGATCGTCGGCGCTATTTCCAACGCCATTTCCTTGCGCATCATTCCCAGCTTGAGTGTGCAGCCCGTCTGGAACCAAGCGTTTATACGAACCCAATTTCAGTGCGAGCTCCACGTGATCCTGGGCCACATCTTTTTGGTTGTCTTTCGATTGTTCATCCAGCTGCGGAAGGGGCGCACGCGAAAGTGGCGGACGGCACCCTCTGAGGCGTAAAGGGCATGATGACGTACATGCTCCAAGGTTTTTAGGGCATGTTAAAGAATGCGGAAGATCGAAAGGAGGAAGGAACTTGGCAGACCACCCCATTCAAGGCTTAATGCGAACGGCGATGGAAAATATCAAGCAAATGGTCGATGTCAATACGATCATTGGGGATCCAGTGGAGACACCGGACGGCAGCGTGATTCTGCCGATCTCCAAAGTGGGGTTCGGCTTCGCAGCGGGGGGGAGTGAATTTCAGTACGATCGCGATCACCCAGGTGCAATCGGCTATCCCTTTGGCGGTGGTAGCGGGGGAGGCGTTTCCATTACGCCCGTTGCGTTTCTTGTCGTAGGGAAACAGGGAATCCGCTCCATCCCACTGGAAAATTCGACGCATCTGTACGACCGGATACTGGACTCTGTGCCGCAGTTTGTGGACAAGCTGCAATCGATGTTCAGCAAAAAGGATGATACTTCTCTTCATTCCACCACCGTGGTGGCTCGAGTAGAGGAAAGCGACCTCGAGGATCTCATGGATCGAAGCTGATAGCGAGCAAAAAAACAGGTACATCCACAGAAGTGGTGTACCTGTTTTGGTTTTAAAAGAGAAGATTGATAAACAAGCCTGTGTTCACCACATGAAGATAGCGGAAGCTGGAGGTCGAAAGCGAAGCATATGGCTGGCGGCTTGCCGCATCTTCAAAGGGACGGGAAAACGCTCCAAGGGGCTTGGTTTGCACCCGTATGGCTTCTTCCCGAAATTGCTGGGCCAAACCGCGCATGTCCTGGACAAATTGATCGTGGTACTGGGCAACCTCTTCCTGAAACACCTCTTCTCGCAGCTCCATCTGACCGTCCGACTGCAAGCGGATTCCGTAGCGGTTCAAGCTGCTGTCTGCAGCTCGAGAAATCCGCTCAAATGTCTCCAGCCTTTCATGAATCAAGGTGTTTTTCTTTTCCTGTAGGAAGGCGTGAAGCCGATTGAAGCGATCTACCAGTATGCGCGTATGCTGCAGGAGTCCCTCGTGATCAGGGACGACCGTGATCGATAATGGGCCAGCTCCTTTTTGGTGCATAGATACGCGAACCTCACCATTCCCGATCAAGATCTGGTTATTTGCGGAAGAGCGCTTCGCCCCATCCAAAAAGAATACCGCATCTCGAGCAGGGACACTCACCTGCTGAACGCCAAGTGCCCGGACGCTATTTCCTTTTTGATCCTGTATGGCAAAGGCGTTCTCTTTTCCCGTAGCTTTCCTTTCGAGAATGAGCGCTTGCTGGTCTCCCTGCGATTTGATTCGCGTGGAAAGCAAAGACCCTTGACTCCCCAATGCTTCCGCCATCCTCTGGATACTTTGACCATGCGTATCGGTCGCAGCAGAATAAAAGGTATACGAATCCTCCTGATTTTCCGTCACGACGAAAAACTGCTGTTGACCTTCTGCTACAGAGGTGGGAGAGGCCGCTTCTGCCATTTTTCCTTTGTTGGCTTGGGCATTCGCTAAGCTGGCAACATCGAGCCGATACACTCCGATCTTGGCGTGTGCCTGTGCTTGAGCAGTTGCTGTTTCAGGGTCAGAGCTGATGGCCAATCGTTTGCTGACAGCACTGCTCGGACGCTCGGGATCGAACTGGCGGGCCGCTCTATCCAAATCAGCAGAATAGCGGTACAGGCGCGAGAGAGAGTCGGAAAGTTCCGTCATCCATTGCTGTTCACGGGTGTAGAACGGCTGAAGGCTGTAGCTGATGATCGGATCGACAGGTGCCGTCAGTTTTGCTTGTACCATTTGGAAATGGTAGCGGCCAACGCGGTGGCTATACGGGATATGGCTGATCCGGTTCACTCTCATACCGGTCACCTCCTACGTTCAATGGTCTACACCCATTATAGTGGATCTTTATTCCATTTCAATCAGGAGATCGCCTGTTTCGATAGCTTCTCCCGCTTTGACGTAGACGGACTTGATTTTGCCATCTGCAGGGGCCTGAATGGTTGTCTCCATTTTCATGGCCTCGCTGACCAAAAGATGCTCGCCTTTGCGTACCTTGTCACCTTCAGCAACGAGGACTTTCAGTACTTTTCCTGGCATGGATGCACCCAGGTGAGCTGCGTTTTGAGCGTCTGCCTTGCGTCGCACCTGTTCGCTGACTACCGCAGATTGGTCACGTACGAAAATTTCGCGTGGCTGCCCATTCAGCTCGAAGTAAATGATGCGGCGGCCATCGGGATGGAGTTCGCCTACAGCAACCAGCTTGATGATGAGTGTTTTTCCGCGCTCGATCGTAATGGCTGTTTCTTCCCCTGGACGCAGCCCGTAGAAGAAGGTGGAGGTATTCAGGACGGAGAGATCGCCATATTCCTTCATCCGTTGGTCGAACTGCAGGTACACCTGCGGATACATAATGTAGGAGAGCACATCGAGCTCGTCCGGTTCGCGCCCGATCTTTTCTTCCAGCTCTGCTGCGACTTGAGTGAAATTGACAGGTGCCAGCAGTTCACCTGGACGTGCGGTGAATGCATCGCGGCCTTTCAGCACGAGCTCCTGCAGCTGTTTCGGGAAGCCTCCCGGTGGTTGACCCAGATAACCTTGGAAGAACTGAATGACGGAATCCGGGAAGTCGAGGCGCGCACCTTTTTCCCAAATGTTTTCCTCTGTCAGGTTGTTTTGTACCATAAACAAGGCGAGGTCTCCTACTACTTTGGAGGACGGCGTCACTTTGACGATATCGCCGCACATCTGATTGACCACCGCATACATATGCTTGACCTCTTCCCAACGACCTTCCAAGCCAACCGCTTTGGCCTGCTGCTCGAGGTTGGTGTACTGCCCGCCTGGCATCTCGTGAACGTATACCTCGGTGTTGCTTGCTTTCATGCCGCTTTCGAAGCCTTGGTAGTACGGGCGAACATCTTCCCAGTAGTCGGAGAGTTTGTTGAAAGCATCCAGCGAGAGCTTGCTGTCTCTCTCCGTGTGGGCGAGGCTCGCGATCAGACCGTTCAAGCTTGGCTGGGAGGTCAGACCGGACATCGAGCTGACGCATGCATCGACGATATCAACACCAGCTTCAATCGCTTTGAGCAGCATCGCGGCACCGTTTCCAGAGGTGTCATGCGTATGCAGGTGTATCGGGATATCGATCTCCTGCTTCAGGGCGTTCACCAGCTCATAGGCTGCATAAGGCTTGAGAAGTCCAGCCATGTCTTTGATCGCGAGGATGTGCGCTCCGGCCTTTTCCAGCTCTTTTGCCAGATTCACGTAGTAGGCGAGTGTATATTTGGTTTTCGCAGGATCGAGAATATCCCCTGTATAGCAGATGGAAGCTTCGGCGATTTTTCCGGTGTCGCGCACGGCTTCGATCGCCGTTTGCATACCTGGCAGCCAGTTCAGGCTGTCGAAGATACGGAAGACGTCGATGCCATTTTCAGCAGAAGCTTTTACGAACGATTGGATGACGTTGTCGGGATAGTTCGTATAGCCAACGGCATTTGCCCCGCGCAACAGCATTTGGAACAAAATATTCGGGATGCGCTGACGCAAAATCTGCAGCCGCTCCCATGGAGACTCCTGTAGGAAGCGCATGGTTGTGTCAAACGTAGCGCCACCCCACATTTCGAGGGAAAACAGGTCTGCTCCAAGCTTTCCGGTAGCTTCAGCAACGGAGGCGAGATCGTACGTACGAACGCGAGTGGCAAACAGAGATTGATGAGCGTCGCGGAATGTCGTATCCGTTACTAGTACCTGCTTCTGATCTTTGATCCAACGTACGAGTCCGTCTGCTCCTTCGCGGTCCAAGATTTGCTTGGTGCCTTCTGGATAGGGCTGGCTGTACGGTGTACGCGGGATACGCGGCGAGTCGAAGTGTGGTTTTTTCTCCGGCTTGCCGAGTCCGGGATGTCCGTTTACAATGGTGTTCCCGATGTAGGAGAGCAGCTTGGTACCACGGTCTTGACGGCCTGGGAAAACAAACAGCTCTGGTTTGGTGTCAATAAAGGAAGTGTTGTAGCTGCCGCTCAGGAAATCGGGATGAGTCACAACATTTTCCAGGAAGGGCAGGTTGGTTTTTACTCCGCGAATGCGGAACTCGCGCAAGGTCCGCAGCATTTTGCGAGCAGCCTGATCAAAGCTTGTTCCGTACGTCGAAATTTTGACGAGCAGGGAATCGTAAAAAGGTGTGATAATGGCACCAGGGTACCCGTTTCCGCCATCGAGGCGAACACCGAAGCCGCCACCGGAGCGCCAAGCCAGAAGACGACCTGCGTCAGGCAGGAAGTTGTTCTCCGCATCCTCTGTCGTCACACGACACTGGATGGCGTAGCCGTTCATGGAGATGGCATCCTGAGAGGCGATGCCGATCTCGGCGTCAGAGAGGACATGGCCCTCGGCGACACGGATCTGCGCTTGTACGATGTCGATGCCTGTAATCAGCTCTGTGATGGTATGCTCCACCTGGATGCGTGGGTTGACTTCAATAAAGTAAAAGCGTTTGTCAGGCGTGAGCAGGAACTCGACGGTACCGGCATTGGAATAGCCGGCTTTCTGCATCAAGGTCAGGGCAGCCTGGCAGATTTCTTGGCGCAATGCGTCATCCAAAGACAAGCTGGGAGCAACTTCTACGACTTTTTGATGGCGACGCTGGACAGAGCAGTCACGTTCGAAGAGGTGCACGATGTTGCCGTGGTTGTCGCCGAGAATTTGTACTTCGATATGTTTAGGCTGCTCGAGGTAGCGCTCCAGATAAACCTTTGCGTTGCCAAAAGAGGAGCGGGCTTCCGAACGAGCGCGATCCAAAGAGTCCTGGAGCTCGTCTTGGCTGCGAACGATACGCATACCGCGACCGCCACCGCCTGATACGCCTTTGATGATGATCGGGTAGCCGTATTCTTTGGCAAAGAGCAGCGCTTCCTGCAGAGATTCGATGGGCTCGGGTGTGCCAGGAATGACTGGGATATTGGCTTCAATCGCCATTTTTCGCGCTTCGACTTTGTCGCCAAACTTCTCGATCAGCTCAGGCGACGGACCAATGAAGATGATTCCTTCGTCCTTGCAGCGCTGGGCAAACTCAGCGTTTTCTGCGAGGAAGCCATAGCCTGGGTGAATGGCATCGATGTCGTTGCGCTTGGCAATTTCGATGATGCTTTCGATGTCGAGGTAGGCCTCGATGGGACCTTTACCTGCGCCTACCAGGTAGGATTCGTCCGCTTTGAAACGATGGATCGAGACGTTGTCCTGCTCCGAGTAGATCGCTACAGTACGGATCCCCAGCTCGGTCGCCGCACGGAATATGCGGATCGCGATTTCTCCGCGGTTTGCGACCAGTAATCGATTAATGTTTCTCTTTTGCATGGTCTCTCACTCCTTTTTTATCTACGCCAATCCAAAAACAACTTAAAATTGCTTGAAAAATATATATAGTTTAAATATACAAAAATCTTTGTAGAGAAGACAGCGTTATTTTCATACATGCTGTTGACCAACTAGATAGGAGCTGTGAATCATGAGCAAAACGATGCCTGTATTTGTGTACGGAACCCTGCTGGAGGGCTTTATGAACCATGCTTTATACGCAAAGCCCTACGACTGCGAGGTCCAGCCAGCGAAAATCAAAGGGGAGGTCTATCACTTGCCACAGGGCTATCCTGGCTTGCTCGCAGGAAATGACGACGTAATAGGGGAGATTCTCCTCTTTTCCCCAGAAGTCTTTGAAAAGGCAATAAGCGCTCTGGACGAGCTGGAAACTTACTTTGGCCCAGAGGATTCGCGAAATGAGTACGAGCGAATCGAGATTTCGGCGGTCCTGGTGCAAACAGGCGAAGAAGTGATCGCTTATGTATATCGCTACCTGGATGCGGAATATGTGAAGCAATGGGGAACGCGTATCCAAGATGGCGATTGGCGCCGCTACATGCTGGATGTGCTGGCTGAATAGGGGAAGGTGCTTTTGCCAAAACTGGTAGGGAAAAAGGAGGGATCCCTGCCATGGAACTGCTGAATGAGGCTCCTGCCCAAATCTGGCGCTTGTTGATTCCGGCGAGTCATTGGATGTTTCCTGACGAAGTGCCGGAAGACGAACTGATCTTTCATTACCGTGACCATATTTATTTTGTCAACAATGACGGCTCTGTTCTCTCCATGCCCAAGCCAGCCTGCTATGATTTGCTGGATTTGGGAACACTGCTGGAGTATCTGGCTACCTCGGATGAAACGATTGATTTTGATGACGAGGGACAATTCGATTATGGCTTTGTTCTGAAACAAATGGGTTACATTGTGCCAGTCAAGCAAAAAACGAAGAAGGCCAATTATCAAATCCACATTATCAACACGGCTTTACCAAAAGCGCATGCCAATCGCTATGAATTGAAGAACGTTCACTTTGGCTTCGCGCTCTACCATGCTCTGATGCGCTGCCATGAGCTGAACGCGAAAACTGATTGGGAATACGAACATGAAGTGAAGCGAATAGAAAAGGTAGAGTCGAATTCCTCTGGAAAAGTGCAGCTGAATCTGTAATTTCTACTATTGGCATAGTGAAAAAAAGTGAATGATAGGGTATGATGAGTAAGTACATATGAATGATTGGTGAGGAGGAAGAAATCATGACAACAGCTGTTGAGCGCCAAGGCGCATTCGTATTCAAAGGTGGCCCTGTAACTTTGGTGGGTCCAGAAATCAAAGTGGGCGATACTGCTCCTGATTTCACAGTAGTAGGTGGCGATCTGAACCCAGTAACTTTGGCTGATTCCAAAGGCACCGTTCGCATCATCTCCGTGATCCCTTCCATTGACACAGGTGTTTGCGATGCGCAAACTCGCCGTTTCAACGAAGAAGCAGCGAAATTGGACGGTGTAACTGTTCTGACTGTTTCCGTTGACCTGCCTTTCGCGCAAAACCGTTGGTGCGGTGCTGCTGGTATCGACAAGGTGAAAACCGTGTCTGACCACAAAGACCTGTCCTTTGGTACTGCCTATGGCGTAGCAATCAAAGAATTCCGCCTCTTGTCCCGCGCTGTTTTCGTTATCGACGCAAACGACAAAGTGGTACATGCTGAGTATGTTGCGGCTGCTGGTGAGCATCCAAACTACGAAGCTGCGATCGCTGCTGCACAAGCTGCGAAATAAATTTCATCGCACATCGATGGAATAACCAAGCCCTCTTCGTCTATCCGGCGCAGGAGGGCTTTTCATTTGGAGCAATTCAGATAAGAATTCCAGGGGAGGGTCCCGACAATAACGAGAGTACACGAGAGGCCTTTCTGATCCCCAATTAATCTAACATGCAGATTAGTGGATTATGTCTTCCTTTGCGATTGAGATTAGAGCAATTGCTACACAAGCAAGGTCTAAACGACAGTTTAATAAAACAGCGGCGAGTCTAAGACTTTATTTTCAAGTCTTAATTCGCCGCTGTTTCGTTTATTATGGTCAGTCTATAACTGGAGAGTCTTTACTTAATTTCGCACAATAACGCATCTACTTAGGATTTGCAGTTTACAGGACAGGCTGCCTTAAGCCCGGCCGTTGATGGGTTTCGCCCCACTTGCACATGATTTCCATAACGGGTACCAACGTCTTTCCATAATCACTTAACGAGTATTCCACTTTCGGGGGGACCGATGGATAAACCGTCCGTGTCACCAGTTGGTCGCTCTCCAGCTCTCGCAAATGCTGGGCTAGCATCTTCTGAGTCACCTCGGGAATCAGCTTCTCCAGCTCGCTGAACCGTTTGGTGGAGTCTAACAAAAGCCATAAGATTGTAGGCTTCCACTTCCCGCCGAGCACGTGAATTACCGTTTCAATAGGACATTTTCTCTCCAGTGCTGCCTTTGTCCCAGCTTCCATCCAATCCCTCCCTGCTCAAAGCTTACTTTCAAGTAAGTACCCTACACGAAAGTGGGTTCTTATCAAGATTTTAGGGCGGTGCTAACATGAAGTCAATCAAGCAATGAAAAATTTGGAAATCGCTAGGAAGAGGGAATAATGATGAAGATTATTGTTTTCGGAGCAACGGGAAACACGGGAAGAAAGGTACTGGAACGAGGCGTTAATAGGGGGCATGAAATGACCGCCTTCGTGCGCAATCCCGAGAAGCTTTATGAGCAGCAAGGCGTGGAGATTGCGGCGCAAGTGAAGGTGATCGCGAAGGACATCATGGATCCGGAAAGCGTCTACGAAGCGCTCTTGCAGCAAGGCGCCGCTATTATTGCTGCTGGTAACGCCGCACAGGGAGAAGAGTTTGTTCGTATCGTCGATAACATCGTCAGCCAGTGTGAAAAAAACACGATGTTTTCTGGACGGGTATGGTTAATGGGAGGAGCCGGGCTGCTCGACATTCCTTTTACCGATTTGATGGGCAATAATTTGCCCGGGTTCCCGCCCATGTACCAAACTCACAACCGGAATCTGGAACGGCTGCGTCAGACGAAGCTCGATTGGTCCGTCATGTGCCCGGGAACGATGGTCGAAACGGCCGATCTTCCGTCGTCCGTTCGTATGCATGTAAGCACAAACATTTTGCCTGTGCCTGTTCCGGAGAACATCAAGGACTACTCCGAAGCTGAAATTGCCGGCCACCTGTTCAGCCGGTTTAAGGAGCTGGATGTTGCTTACGAAGATGTAGCGAACTGTATGCTGAACCACCTTGAGCTTGGAGGGCCGTTTAAAGGCAAAAGAGTCGGCCTCGCTTACCAAAGCGAGCTGCCTGTAAGCTGAGCGCGGAAGGAGACTGCCTATATGTTCGGAATGCTGCTCGTTTTGCATATACTCTCGGCGATTGCTTTCATGGGATCCGCATTCCTCATCCCTATCATTCGTAGGTCAGCCCAAACAGCCAGCCAGCTTCGCTTTGTCTTCGATATCACGGCCAAGCTTTCCTGGCTGCCTAAAATAGGCGGAGCTGCTCTGATCGCGACTGGGATAGGGCTCATGATCTTAACCGGCATGGGACTGTCCCAAATGTGGTTGACTGTGTCCATTCTGTTGTCGCTGCTCCTGGTGGTCGCGATTGGCGGATTCATCGAGCCTCGTTTGCAAAAAGTCACGAAGCTCGTGGCGGCAAGCAGTGGGGATGAGATACCTGCCGAGTTTTCTCGAGCGATGAAAAAGATCGCGCCACTAGAGCTGGCGGTGCAACTGCTGATGATTGCAGTTATCGTGCTGATGGTCATCAAGCCGTTTTAGTCTCCACCACCATACGCTACGACCGAATCTTCGGGATAGGGAGCGAAATAAAAACCTTTATTATCCAGTTTAGATCCATGGATTGCTCAAAAGACCGGGACTCCTTGTAGAATAAGGGGGTCTCGGTCTAATACTTTATTTTCTGAGAATAGTATTGACGTTTTTGTAACCATTGGTTATATTATAACCAATGGTTAGTAACCGATGGTTATAATGTGGAGTAACAACTCGACAAGGAGTGTCTCAAGATATGGGTAGCCGACAGGAAATGCGTTCAGAGGAAACCAAAAACGCCATTTTGAAAGCAGCAGGTGAGCTGTTTTCTCAAAAGGGATTTGAGGCGGTATCGATCCGGGAAATTGCCAAAGCGGCAGGCTGCTCGCACACAACACTGTACATTTACTTCGCCGATAAGAAAGCGCTGCTTCACCAGCTCTCCATCGGACCTTTGCAGGCTTTACAGGAGCAGATGGAAGCGGCATTGTCCGATTCATCCCTTAGTCCTGAAGGGCGGCTAAAAAAAGTCAGTTTGCAGTTTATTACGTTTTGCTTGCTTCACCGGACGATGCATACCTTGTTCTTCATGGTAAAGGCATCCCGCGTTGATGTTGCGGCAGAGCCGACGGAGGAGCTGCAGATACAGCGGACGCGACTGTTTGAAGTCCTGAGAAGGGCACTTATCGCGTGTTTGCCTGAGCATGATCAGCAGGATGAAAATCTCGCGTTTGCTCGTATTTATACCTATACCCTGCAAGGGATTATCGGGACGTATACACACTCTGAGGAAACGGTTGAGCAGCTGCTGGAACGTTTGACGCCGACGTTTGAGCTGTCTTTAGAGGTATTGCTGGAAGGCTGTAAACAAGTATTACGCAGAGGAGAGGGTAGAGGATGAAAGTCGAACAAATCTCGCGTCACATTTATAGCCTGCATACGTGGATGGTTATTCCCTTGCGTGTTTGGGTGGTAGTGGAGGAGGATGGTGTGACACTGATTGATGCTGGAATACCTTTTATGGCAAAAGGTATCCTATCTTTTATCGATCGATTGCATGCAGGGCCGCTCAAGCGCATTCTCCTGACGCACGGGCACTCCGATCACGTAGGGGCAGTCAAACGGATAAGGGAAAACACCCAAGTTCCCGTGTATGCGCATTCCATCGAAATACCGTATCTGGAGGGCGAGCTGGCGTACCCTCGCCGAAAGAGACCAGAAGTCACCGTGACGCCAGGAGTCGTGCAGCCACTTGCTGTAGATGAATGCGGAGAGCTTGAAGTTGTCGCCGGCCTGAACCCCTATCTCACTCCAGGACACTCGCCAGGGCATGTGATTTATTATCACGAGGAAGATCAAGTGGTGCTGGCAGGCGATTTGTTTACTTCAAAGGCTGGGAAGCTTCACAGACCGATGCCAATGTTTACGGCAGATATGGCACAAGCCTTGAAAAGCAGTGTCATCCTGCGAGAGCTGCAGCCCGTGCATTTGGAGGTATGTCACGGCAAGCCTGTCAAAAGGCCAGCAGAGCATCTGGATGAATATTTGCAGGCGACTGCTCAGGCGCATTCCCTGCCAGGCAGTGTATGGCAATAGAAAATCTTTTTGCGGAAGATCTGACGAGCCGGGTGAAACGTCCCGGCTTTTTTTGCGTCCTTTTAAGTGAGGTGATTGCATGAAGATGGATGGAAAGATCATTCGTTATTGCCTAGCTGCGACCTTATTGCTGACAGGTTGTCAATTTTGGCAGACCAATCAGTCAGCCCCCAAGCAACTGCCACAGCCCCCTGCCCCCTCGATTACGTGGATGGGGAAAACGGCTGTCACTGTTCCCACTTCCTCTTGCTGGCATTATGAAAGTCAAGGAGTTTGCAAGGACACAGCCGCCCCTCCCGAAATCATCGGAGAAATGAAGCCACGACCGCTCTCTGTCAAACCGGGAGCCACCCTCACTGTCACATTTCCTCAAGCTCCTCTCGAAGAAACACTGCGGGTCACCCAATGGATCGGAACAGAACAGATCGAGCAGCCGCTGGAGAACGGGAACGAGTGGAAAGCTCCTGAAGTGCCAGGCTGGTACATGTTTGATGTTCGAGGAGAATGGGATCAAGGCGATGCTGGACATGCCTTCGTAATTGAAGTGCGCAGCCAGCAGCTTTGACGAGCGCGCTCCTCAGCGGACGATGCCCTCCTTTTTTGGTATACTGTCAAAAGGGAACACCTAAAGGAGAGACAACATGCAAGAAGAATTACTACGATTTATCGCGGACCAAGAGGATGCTGGTCGCACCGTACGGGACGTTTTGCAAAAGCGTTACGGGGTATCCCGCCGCCTGCTGATTCGGGCCAAGTTCAAAGGGCTGATCACACGTAATGGACAGCTGGTTTTCGTCAATGAAAAGCTGCAGGCAGGTGACGAGATCGCGGTGATGGTCACCGAGGATGCAGAAGAAACCGTGCCTCCTGAAGATATGCCGCTTTCGATTCGGTATGAAGATGAGGATTTGATGATCATCGCTAAGCCAGCAGGTCTGGTGGTGCATCCTACAGGAAACCATGCGAGCGGCACATTGGCTAACGGAGTCATGGCCTACTGGCAAAAGCGGGGAGAGTATCGGCGGTTTCGTGCCGTCAACCGTTTGGATAAAGATACATCAGGCCTTTTGATCGTCGCAAAAAATCAGTGGGCGCATGAGCAGTTCAGCCGACTGCAGCAAGAGCGTTCGCTGCACCGCATCTATCAGGCGATCGCGGAAGGGGTAGTTGAGGCCGATTCCGGGACGATCGATGCGCCGATTGGGCTTGCAGAGGATTCCTTCATCACGAGGCAGGTTCGTGCTGACGGACAAACCGCAATCACCCACTATCGCGTGCTTGCGCGAGGACAGGGGATGAGCCATCTGGAGTTGAAGCTCGATACGGGGCGAACGCACCAGATCCGGGTGCATATGAGCAGTCTCGGGCATCCTTTGGCAGGAGACGACCTGTACGGAGGGAGCCGAGAGCAGATTGGCAGACAAGCTTTGCATGCCTGTCAGCTGTCCTTTGTTCATCCGCGCAGCGGTGTCCAGATGGTGTGGACGGAGCCGTTGCCGCAAGACATGAGCGAGCTGGCTGGAAAGCTGTTCGGAAAACAAGCGTGAAGGGAATGCACATCGGCATTTTCCTCTAGAAAAGTGTAAGCGGTTTCGATATGATAAAAGCAAATGATTGATTTCCAAACAGTGGAAACAATCGGACGACAGCTGGCTGTCTGTGGGGATTTGTCCAAAAGACGTTTTCTCTTTAGCAGATAGAGCCCAGCTTGCGCCTGATGCATGTTTCGGAACGTTTGACAGCGGGGAGCCCCCACATTTGTCATGCAACCGAATCGGCTTGGGGGTAAGCTGGGCTTTTTCCTGTTTTCCGATGGTTCCACTTGAGCCTACGAAGGGGGAAATGAAGATGGCCTTTTATCATTGCATGGGGGAAGTGCCGAAAAAAAGGCATACGACGTATTACAAGCCAAACGGCGAGCTATATCGTGAGCAGGTCATGGGAACGAAAGGATTTTCCGGTATACAATCGATCCTGTATCATCACAACCCTCCTACCCAGGTACGTTCCACCAGCAAATTTGCGGATTGGAAGCCCGAATTCGTTCCACAGCATGAACTCAAGCATCAGCACTTCAAAACATTTGATTTGCGTCCAGGAGGAGATCCGATCACAGGCCGCTGCTATTTGCTGGGAAATAACGATGTGCTCATGGGGGTATGTGTGCCGACTGAGCCGATGAATTACTTTTATCGCAATGCAGACGGTGATGAGGTTCTTTTTGTTCACGAGGGCGAAGGAGAACTGCAGACGATTTTTGGCACACTGCCTTATTGGCCCGGAGATTATCTGGTAATCCCCATTGGCACCACATACCGCCTTGTTCCATCGGCGCCGAGCCGTTTTTTGGTCATCGAGTCACAAAATGAAATCGTCCCGCCGAAGCGCTACCGCAATGAGCACGGGCAGCTGCTGGAGCACTCCCCCTATTGCGAGCGGGACATTCGTGTGCCGGAGAGGTTAGAGACGCATGTCGAGAGCGGCGAATTTGAAGTGCGCGTCAAAAAGCAATCGGCTGTATACAGCTACTTTTTTGATTTCCATCCCTTTGACGTCGTAGGCTGGGATGGGTTTTTGTATCCGTATGCGCTCAGCATTCACGATTTTGAACCGATCACCGGGCGCATTCATCAGCCGCCGCCTGTGCATCAGACGTTTGCCGGGCAAAATTTCGTGATTTGTTCATTTGTGCCACGCCTCTACGACTATCATCCCCAGTCGATCCCTGCGCCGTATTTCCACAGCAACGTAGAAAGCGACGAGGTGCTATACTACGTAAAAGGGAACTTTATGAGCAGAAAGGGTGTTTTCGAAGGCTCGATTACGCTTCATCCGATGGGGATTCCGCATGGCCCCCATCCAGGCAAGATCGAAGGAAGCATCGGCAAAAAGGAAACGACGGAGCTGGCCGTCATGCTCGATACCTTCCATCCACTGCAGGTGACGCGCCAGGCATTGTCCGTAGAGGATGGGGGGTATATGGCGAGCTGGCTCCCACCAAAAGAGTGAGAAAGCGAGGCTACGGAATGGAATTATCGATGGCGGAACTTGCGAGGCAAGCAAAATACAAGCTGCTGACAGGCTGCGTAATCCCAAGGCCGATTGCTTGGTTGACCTCCATGGACAGAGCCGGTCTAGTGAACGCAGCGCCTTTCAGCTACTTTAATGTAGCGAGTGTCGAACCGATGATGCTATCCGTTGCCGTCATGCGCAAGCCGGACGGAATGCGCAAAGACACCGCACGAAACATTGCGGAGGGCGGCGAGTTTGTTGTGAATATGGTGGATGTGCACAATGTAGATGTCATGAACCAAACATCTGCGGAGTATCCGCCAGAAGAAAGTGAGGCAGCAGCACTAGGTCTTGAACTGCTGCCTTCTGCTTCTGTGAGGGTACCGCGTCTAGGTGCATCCCGCATTCATTTTGAGTGCAAGCTGAATCAAATCGTGGAGCTGGGAAGTCCTACGGTATCGGATCTCATTATTGGAGAGGTCCTGCATGTGCAGGTAGACGACGAGCTGTACCACAACGGTCGGATTGATGCCAGAGCGTTTGCACCTGTGAGCAGGCTGGCAGGGCAAGGCTACGCGACATTGGGTGAAGTGTTTGAGCGTCCACGGCCCATCTACGAAAAGAAAGGGAATGCAATCAAATAGGAAGAGCAAAGACCGCCCTCCAAGTCAGAGCGGTCTTTTGCTTGGAGCGCTCGGTTATTTCGGAACGAGACCCGGATATTGGGAAACCGCATCCGGCCTGATCCAGCGGTCGTATTCACCGGAAGTGCTGGCATTTACGGGAGGGCCGTAAGGTGTGACGTTTGGCTCTAGGCCAAAGGGATGCACGACGCTTTGCTGGTAGTAAAAATGTCGATCGCTCTGTATGAAGCTGCGTTCTTCGGCAGTGTTCCCAGCGCACCCGGCCAGTAATAAGAAAGCTGCGAGCCAGATAAATGGCATGACTGATCACCTCTTCTTGTAGCGTAAACGGGATACGCCCATTTCATGCAGAACACAGCTGATCTCCGTCCCGGGTCGGAGGACAAATCCCTCTATGGGCCATTTTGCGATAGTTGGCCGTGGGGTATCCTGTAGATACAAAGCAAAGCGGAAGCTGGCAGAGAGGAAGGATTAAGATGATGGAAAGACGTTTATATCGTTCGCAGCAAGACAAACGACTGTTTGGGGTTTGTGGGGGGATTGCCCATTTTCTGCGAATGGATTCGACGCTCGTGCGGGTGGGGGTCGTCATTTTAACCGTTTGCACGGGGATCCCGATCCTGATCTATTTGCTTTTGGCAATGATTATGCCGAAAGAGCCTAGATGGTCTTACGTGGGGGATGGGTTTGACGGATTTGAACGCCCCTATCCGAGCCAATCGCGAATGAACGATCTGGATTCGGAAATCGATCGCTTGGAGAAGCGTGCGCTTGTGCACGAGGTCCATAGACTTCGCACTGAATTGGGGAAATACAAAAGCGTCTAAAAGGACAAAGAGACTTCTGCGCGCAAGTGGAGGTCTCTTTTGCTTCTTGCCGGGGATGTCGTGAAAAAAAGGCCCGTCTACTGCTTTTTGACATGGAAACATATGGGATCGGCCGCATAACATGTAAGGTGGATAATGTACATAGGGAGGGAAAAGCAGTGTATCTCGGCGTATTTGACTTGAACCAGCGTTTGGAGCAAACGAGGAAAGTCCTGAGGGAAAAGCAGCACTTGAAAAAGCTGATCGAAGAAGACATTCAGGAATTGGAAAAAGACATTCAAGACCTGGAAGCAATGACAGGCGATAAGAAGCTCGCAACAAGTGTACAAGGGTAAAACCATGAGGATGGGTGGAAACAAATAGAAAGTGGCTGCTGCATGGGAATGCGGCAAGCCACTTTTTTAACGTATAGAAATTTATAAGCGTTTACGATTATGAATTCCGGAGCGCATGGCGAAGTGCCGCAGCGTCCGCTTCAGGCATTACTTCGGTAAAACTTTCCGCTAAAACGCGGTCGCTCCTCCTTGAACAGGCCACGATAGAGGATTTCTTATCGGATTGCGATGGATGTATCAATCAGCTTCTCCACAATGGCGGGGAGCATCTGGATGGCGCCACTATCGGTTCCATATGTTTGACTCTCGGCATAGGTCCCTTCCATCAAAAGGCGAAGGGTATAGGCAAGCTCAGACGGATGAGCAGCACCCAGCGCTTCCGCCATTTCCAGAAGCGCATCGTGAATCCTCCTCTGGTGTGTGGTGACAAGCTCCCGAACAGGATGCGCAGTATCAGGAAATTCAACGGCAACATTGAGAAAGCAGCAGCCTCGATAATCGGTGCAGGAGGCTTTGGCGGCCAGGTCGCGAAAAAACTGAATCAACTGCTCCCGGGGCTGGTCAGGATGCTTGGACAAGCTGAGGTTCCACTCTGTCCAAAAAGCCTCCTGCTTGCGGCTGATGTAAGCTAAGATCAGGTCGGTCTTGGAGGAAAACTGACGATACACACTCATCTTGTTAATCCCAGCCCGCTCGACCACGGCGTCCACACTGACTGCGTGTATGCCTTCCTGATCAAACAGCTCCTCGGCAGCGTTCAGGATGATTTCCTGCGCCTGCTCCCGCGGGATTCGCGTTCGTTTCCCAGTGGTCATGATGCTAGGACTTCCAGATATCGGCCACGATTTCATAGGAGCGCAGGCGGTCTGCATGATCAAACATGGACGTCGTGATCATCAGCTCGTCAGCTTGTGTAGCGTTCAAGAGGGACTGCAGCTCCTCTTTGACTTTGTCCGGGCTGCCGATGATGGAGGAACGAAGCTGGGACTGAACGGACAGCTTTTCAAACTCCGTCCACAGGTCATCCATGCTATCCACTGGAGGCTGAATGGGCTTGAGATCGCCACGGATAATATTCAGGAACGCCTGGAAATGAGTGGTAGCGAGTCGCTCCGCTGTTTCATCTGTGTCGGCAGCCATGACGTTGACCCCGACCATCGCATACGGCTCCTGAAGTACCTCAGACGGACGGAAGCTGTGACGATAGGTTTGCAGTGCAGGCAGGGTGTAGTTGGGTGAAAAATGTCCGGCAAAAGCGAACGGCAATCCGAGCAGACCGGCAAGACGGGCGCTGAAATCGCTGGAGCCGAGCAGCCAGATCGGGATGCTCAGCCCCTCGCCTGGAACGGCGCGTACACCTGCAGGGGTATGGCCGAGGCTAGGATTGAAATATGCGCGCAGCTCTTGCAGAAGTTCAGGAAAGTCCTCGCCATTTCGCAAGTCGCGTCGCAAAGCACGCGCTGTGCGCTGGTCCGCTCCCGGTGCTCTTCCCAGTCCGAGATCAATGCGCCCAGGATATAGGGATTCTAAAGTGCCGAACTGTTCGGCGATGGCCAGAGGTGCGTGATTCGGGAGCATGATCCCGCCAGAACCTACGCGCAGTGTCGTAGTACCTCCCGCGATATGACCAATCAAAACAGACGTGGCGGAGCTGGCTACGCTCGGCATGGAATGATGCTCGGCCAGCCAAAAGCGATGGTATCCCCATTTCTCCACATGCTGAGCCAGATCTAGACTTTTTTTGTACGACTCGGTAGCGTTGCTGCCCTCTACGATTGGAGACAAATCCAAAACCGACAGGGGTATATTGCGAAGCTGCTTGGATGAAGCATGGCTGTCATTAGCAGATGAAGACATGTATGAAAAACCTCCTTTGAAGGTTTGTTACTAGTTAGTAACAAATGTACTTGCATCATACGAACCTGCCAGTCAACTGTCAAGTTTCCGATGTTCGATTCAGCACATCGGAGAACCACAGGCAAAAGAAAAAAGCCCTGTAATGGGCTTTTTTCTGTAGTCATGACCTTATTGTTTAGTCAAAATGACAGGTCCATCCGCTGTAATGGCGATGGTGTGCTCATATTGCGCAGAGAGCTGTCCGTCCTGTGTGCGAGCTGTCCAGCCATCTGCATCGATCTTGGCGTGATACGTACCGATATTGAGCATAGGCTCGATGGTGATGACCATGCCTTCCTTCAGGCGTTGTCCGCGTCCTGGAGGTCCGAAATGCGGCACGTACGGCTCCTCATGCATATCTTTACCAATACCATGTCCGGTAAAGTCACGCACGACGGAGTAGCCGTTTGCTTGGGCAAAAGTCTGGATCGCGTGGGAAATGTCCCCGATCCGATTGCCGACCACTGCTTGCTCTATCCCTAAGTACAGCGACTTTTCCGTTACTTCCAGCAGCTTTTTCGCTTCTGGTGAAACGGTACCGACTTCATACGACCATGCAGAATCAGCCAGCCAGCCGTCTTTGCGGACAACCATGTCGATTGTCACGATGTCTCCGTTTTGAAGGGGGTCCTTTTTAGGGAAACCGTGGCAGATCACGTCGTTGACTGAGCCACAGGTCGCATACGGATAACCGGAATACCCTTTTTGCTCAGGAGTAGCTCCGTTTTTGGCCAAGAACTCTTCTACAAATTGATCAATGTCCCAGGTAGAAACGCCAGGACGAATCATCTTCGCAATTTCCCGATGGCAAGCGGCCAATATTTTCCCTGCGGCGCGCATCAGTTCAATTTCTTCTGGTGTCTTGAGGATAATCATCGACTCTCTCCTTGTCCCCGCTTTTGATACTACTGCGTACATATATAGTGTAGACCCATTTGAGGCTAATTGCCACCGTGAAAACTGCGTGGTAGGATGAGGAAGAACTAATCACCGGGGGGTAGGTAGCATGGACAAGTTTCAGGAACATCTGGCGAACTACCAGATACATGTAAAAGAAGACGCGGAAAAGCGCGTACAATTCATTCGTGAACAGATTGATGGGCCGGGTCTGGGTGGCGCAGTCGTAGGAATTTCCGGCGGGATTGACAGTGCCGTGACAGCTGCGCTCTGCGTACAAGCATTGGGCAAGGAGCGGGTAATCGGGGTATGGCTGCCAGCTTACTCCCAGGATGTCCATGCGGAAGATGCGCAGCGCCTGGCAGATGCGATCGGTCTAAACCTGGTGACCGTAGATGTCGGAGCGGCATTTGATGCGATCGTTCCTTCGATCGAAGGCGTGCTACCACTGGATGCAAAGACAAAAGGAAATACGAAGGCACGTCTTCGCATGACGGTTCTTTACGCGATTGCGAACCAAAAAGGGTACCTCGTTGTCGATACCTGCAACCGCAGCGAAGTTTACGTAGGCTATATGACCAAAGGCGGAGATGGACTGGCGGATATTAATCCGGTTGCCAGCCTGACGAAGCATGAGGTTCGGATCCTGGCAGCAGAGCTGGGTGTACCTACATCGATCATTACGAAAGCTCCGTCCGCTGACTTGTGGGAAGGTCAAACAGACGAACAGGAAATGGGCTTTACCTATGAAGACTTGGACCGTTTGCTCATTACTGGCGAGACAAGACCGGAAGCAAAAGAGCGCATCGAGTACCTCCATCGCATTTCCGAGCACAAGCGCAACTTGATGCCGGAAATTTAATGGATGGCAGTCTGAGCCAACAGTTGATTCTTGGGCAAATTTGTACGATAATAGAGGTTATGCATAGATCTTTTTCGAGAAAGAGGTGGAACAGATGTCGACGACAGAATTGATGCTGAGAACAAGTCTGGAAGGACGAGTGAAGCGTACGTTGCAAACGTACTTCCGTCGCCCCAACTTCGTGTTGATCAGTGAAAGCCTGGGTGCGAACGGCCTGTCCCCAGAGCAAGTGGAACTAACGCTGGAGCTCTTGAAGCAAGATATGACCGTTGCCGAAATCATGGAGCAACTGCGGGATAAAGGCTACTTTGCATAAGCGTGTAAACAAAATAAAAAGGCCGGTCTGATCTACTCAGAACCGGTCTTTTTTTATGCAAGTGCGTTGCGTGCGGCATCTCTTACGAGGTACTGCGAGAGACGGAGCGACGCATTTTTTTGCGGCGATATAACTGAAGGGCAGCGTAAACGAGAAAATAGCTGGCGATTGCTACAACAAAGCCCATCACGGCGCTCCCTGTAAAATAGGCGAGGCCTTTTTCCTTCATCCAGAGCAGCCATTTTTCCCATGGAGGCATCGCACCGTGAGCGAAATGCTCATTCATAGGCTTGCCGACGATCGCGTACCCAAGATTGTAATTGAGTACCATAAAAACTGGGAGGACTAACTTGCCGATAACAAACGCAATCAATCCAGCTGGCAAACTGGCGCGAAAAATTTTAATCAGTGGAAACAGAAGTAAAAACGCCAAACCAAAAGTTGGCAAGGTAATGAATTCGACGAAAATACCTACGGAAAAACCGCGGGCGACAAATGAAGGAGCACCCTTCATACGAATCAGCTTGTAGTACTCAAACTTTAGTTTGCGGTAGATTTTTTTCCACATCCGGCCTGTCCCTCGTTTATCCCGTTTCTCTTTCTCTACGCTTTATTATACCGAATCGACATTTGGAAAGCCACGGCGCCTGTCTATAGATTCGCCATTTTTCTACAAAAAGTTTATTTTTACTCAACAAGAAGGTGAGCCCCAATTTTGACGGCTTGTTTTAATTTAGTGATCTAGGTAACCGTACAACGCCAGAGGAATAAAGTCAACCGGGCTGATTTGAGAACGCAGCTATCTTTTGGCATAATGGAGAATAGGGCGGACAAGCCAGAAAAGTGGTGAGGCAAAATGGAAGAAATGATGTCGTCTTTTGGCGGATATATTACGCAATACGGTTACGGAGCTTTGTTTGGTCTATTTTTTCTGGGGATTCTGGGAATGCCGCTGCCAGAAGAAACGCTGCTCGTTTTTTCCGGTTTTCTCGTCTCTACGGGTAAATTAGATTATTGGCCTACCTTTCTCGTGTGCTTTCTCGGCTCCGTGACGGCAATGACGGCTGCTTACTGGATTGGCCGTACTCTTGGATACACCTTTATTGAACGCTATGGAAAGCGATTTGGCTTGGGGTACACTGTCTACAAGAGGACAGAGGATTGGTTCAATCGCGTTGGAAAATGGGCGCTGCCTGTCGGATACTTCATTCCGGGAGTCAGACAGTTTACAGCGTATTTTGCAGGCATCACCCGATTGCCGTTTCCCACCTTCATGCTTTACACGTATCTGGGAGGCCTCTTTTGGAGTCTTCTGTTTGTCACGTTAGGCTGGCAGCTCGGGGAGCGCTGGGATGAAATGTTTGACCTGATTTCCCGCAACCTCGCTATCGTATGCTTGGGGCTATTGGCGATCGTCGCGATTTGGTCCTATGTACGCCATCGAGTCAGCGTGGCAAGAAAACCAAAACGGGAGGAATCACAATGAATGAAGAAGACCGCAAAGAAGACCGCAAAGAAGATCACAAAGTAGAAGAAGACACAACAGCAAACTTGCCTGCCGTGCGACAGACACAAGAGCTGATTCCGGTCGTGCTGCCGGAAAAGCATCAACGTTTTTACGATAAACTGCGGGAAAAGATAGAAGGCTTCATCAAAGATAAAGGCGTCAATGAAACGGTTGCCAGCTATATTCTGCTAGCTCCTGACCTGTTCGTGCTGCTGGCAAGACTGATGCTCGACAAGCGAGTGAGCGTCCAATCCAAAGCGATCGCGGGTGTTGCTGTCGCTTACTTTATTACTCCTATCGATTTTATCCCGGAAGTGTTGGTTGGAGGCTTCGGGCTACTCGATGATGTGATTCTGGCTGTTTACGCCTTGCGGAAAATTCTCGTGGATGTCGATGAAGTCGTCGTCCGGGAGCATTGGAACGGCCAAGAGGATGTGCTTAGCGTGATCACGAAGGTGGTCAAGTCAGCAGATGATTTGGTCGGCAAAAAGATCGTGAAAAAGCTGGAAGAGACCTTGTTCCGAAAAAAATAGGCTGGGATGGGAGAAAAGATGAAATATTTGGCGGAGTATCTGGAAGGAGAGCGGGTAGTGGGATTTTGCCTGGTCAAATCGAAAGAAGCGGGTGTAGCCAGCAACCAGAGTGAATATCTCAATCTGGAGCTGGGTGACCGTTCCGGCACGATTATGGCCAAGCTGTGGGATGTCAGCCCGGAGATCAAGGAAGCGATTGCGGTCAAAGGGATCGTCAAGATTGACGCCACTGTGCAAAGCTACCGGGGAAAGAAGCAGTTGGTTATTCAGCGGATTCGGCCTGCATCTACATCGGACGAAGTCGAGATGGAGTCCTTGATCCCGATTTCGCCCGTCCCTGTCGATGAGCTGTGGGAAAAGCTGCTAAAGACAGTGGATGGCCTGCAAAGCAAGATACTGCAAGCGATTATTCGCGAGGCTCTGGCTGACGAAGAGATTCACGGCCGTCTGCGTCAATTCCCAGCAGGCGTCCGGATGCATCATAACTACTACCACGGCTTGCTCGAGCATATTGTTTCCCTGCTGACGGCAGCGGAGAGACTGTTGCCGCTCTATCCTCAGGTGGATCGGGATGTGCTGTATGCGACCTGCATCATGCATGATATCGGCAAATTGTACGAGCTGTCTGATCCGATTGCCCCCGACTATACAACACCCGGGCAGTTGATTGGGCACTTGGTCATGGGGGTAGAGATCGTGAGCGGGATATGCCGCAAGCTCGATATTCCACTGGGGGACGCGGAGGTACTGCACTTGAAGCATTGCATCCTCAGCCACCATGGCGAAGTGGAAAACGGCTGGGGCAGTGCGGTTTCCGGCAAGACGCCAACCGCTGTACTGTTCCACTATCTCGACCAGATTGACAGCAAAATGAATGCCTTGGGGCAAACCTTGGCGGATGCCGGTGAAGAAGAGTGGGCCTATGCCGGAGTGCTCAGAAGAAAAGTGTGGCGCGGTTACTAAAGATGTCATTTCGTCGTCTGTAAAGCATTCAGGCGACTATTTTTTTGTTCCGAAAGAAACGTTTTTCCTTTTGTTACCGTCTTTAGTAGGAGCTACTGTAAAGAGGAGGAATCGATGTTGAGAAAGTGGAACAAAGCAGCATTTTTGTTGGTAGCGGCCAGCTTGTTGGCTTCACCGGCGACATGGATCGAGCCATCTATTGCCCATGCGAGCATCAATAAGAGTGAGGTAGAAATCATTCCGCTGCCAGCCGATCTCGTGCAGGTACTCAAACATCTGAAGGAGGACTTTGTCCCGGCGCTGGGAAATCTCCATACGGACGCGTTTACGAAGGAAGGCTCAGAATACCGAGTGAAGCTGTCGGATAAGAAGAGCAAGATCACTTCTGGCGTATCCCTTGACCTTACGGTGGATGAAAACGGAAATATCTTAGCCCTTGAGCTGAAAGACCCAGATCGCGATAAGACGAAACATTTCGATAAAAAGGCTGTTTATCAAAAAGCGGTCAGCTTTATCCGGGAGCAGGTTGGGGTGGACATCGCGGTCTCTACTGCAGGATATCTAGCGACACAAAGGGGGACAGCAACGGATCAGCTCCTGGTCGTTCCCTTTTACCAGACACAAAATGAAGTGCCATTGAGCAAGAAGATGGGCGAAGTGATGCTCGACGCGAATGGTCAAGTCGTTATGTTCAATCAAAAGAAACAGAAGCTTCCTGCAGGTACAGAAGCAGCCGACCCGAAAAAAGCAGTGGCAGCTGATCAGGCGATGAAGGAGTGGGAGGAAGCTCTCACCATGGAGCTCGTCTACGATCAGGAAATTGGCAAGCTTGTGTACGTACCAGAAAATGAGCCGAAGATCGATAGTCTGACAGGCAGAATAGCTCCGGACTTGTACGTCGAAGTAAAAGAAGAGCGGAAGATCAAGGGAGCTGCAACGAAGGACGTATGGAAAGATCAAAAAAGTATGGAAAAAATGCTCGGTGAGGACCTTCATCTGACGCTCAACCGTTTGAGATACGACTTCGTAAATGAAAACGACAAGAAAGCCGACGTCTCTATTCACGAATGGAAAGCTGTCGCAAATGAGAGTGTGAAGATCACTCTGGATCGAAAAACAAGGACACCACTCAGAATCGAAGTAGAGGGTCAAGCCGAAAAAGAACTCGAAACCCCTTTGACAGCAGAAGAAGGCAAAAGAGCCGCACAGCAATTTGTAGAGAGGTATTTGCACGCCAAAGAACAAGCATTTGTACTGAAGACGACAAGTCTGGCTAAGCAATTGCCTGCGTGGGTCGATCAGGAGCAAGGAAGACTGCATCCAAAGTACCGCTACGATTTCTATCCCGAGGTGAACGGCATACCCGTAAAATCTGCTGCCTACACCATTGAGGTGGATGCCAAAAAGGGAAAAGTGGTCTTTGCACAAGTGAACGATGCAGTGGCGCTGCCGCCGAGTCAGGTAAGCAAGCAAGGACTGATTGGCGAGCAGAGTGCGAAAGAAGCCTTTCTGAAGCAAGTCAAGCTGCGCTCGTCTTACTGGTACGCAAAAGCAGCCAATCAGACAGCTGAGCTTCAGCAGCTCGTCTATGAGGCGACGGAAGACAGCCTTTCTCATGCGGTTGATGCACACAACGGCGGTCTTGTAGACAGCTGGCTTGCGTGGGAAGAATAGAAGGAAGACGTCTGGCCTGGCCGATGGCTGCGCCAGGCTTTTCTGCGTAGGAAAAAGCTATTAATTATCGGAATAGAGAAACACTTTGAATGAGGTAGGATTTTTTATTCTTTTTGTAGAATACCTCTTTGATTCCCATTTGATTGGCAAACAATGCCGGTCACGAGAAGGAGAAAGTTCATGAAACGGCCAACCTATACCCTACCAAGTATTGTAAAAAAGGTATTCCGGTCCGGTGAGCGCTCCCTCCCCCGAACAGAAGTCTGCTCCCGGATGGAAGGAAACGAGCTGAATGCTTTTTTAAACCTAGACAGTGCAGCGCTGCTTGATAAGGTGCTGGAGCAGGAGCAGTCACCCGTACGGGTTGGGAGCTCAGAAGCGATTGTGGAATTGACCTACCAACCTCACCAGCTGTACGATCTGGCGTACCGTTTTTTGCGTGATACCCTCACGCCTAAGAAAATGGATCAGATTGTGGCGGAGCTTCGTCGTCAAACCCAATTTGGCTGGAATCAGATTCAACGGCTATTGCAGCTGGAGAAGGATCCTCGCTTTGTGCAGTACCAAGGCGACCCTCGCTGGTTTCTGGCAGAGTGGACACTGAGCAACGATCAAGTATTCGCTTTTTGCCGTGACAACGGTATCACGCAGGTGACCACTCGCTCCCTCGTTCATTTTCTCGAACAGGAAGTGGGAATTGCGGCAGAGGCAGCCTTCTTGCCGGTACTGGATGATCGCTTCCGGATCGACGGAGAGAGGCTGTACATCATTGTTCGCAGTGAAGAGCCATATGAAGATGAGTCGGCGGTCATGGAAATTGCTGTTACCGCCGCTTCCGAAACGATAGCGAAGGCCGAGGAAGAAGCAAAAGAAGACTTGACCGAATCGGGACAAACCGTGCAGCTTTTGGAAGAACATCACGAAACAACGAACCCTAAGGAGGAAAAGACAATGACTACCATTACTGAACAAAACGTATTGAAAGAGGTTCAAGAACTGATGCAGAAGGCGATTATCCTTTTGGAATCCCGTCAGCAAGAAATGGCACAGGAAGTTGTCGATCATTTTCAACAAAGCAATATGCAAGCTATAGAAGTGCTGATGAAAGAGAAACATAAACATGAGCAGATCGTACTCGGCATCGAGCAGGTGCTGGCTACAAGTGAACAACAATGAGTAAGCTTGAGGCTACAATCCGGTTGGAGCAGAGGTTTGCCTTGCTACGCGAAGTCATCGCGAGTTATCGGATTCGGCTTCAAGAAATGGAGCAGGAAGTGGTGCAGCTTTTTTCCACCAATCAGCTCTCTGCTATTTCTGCATGCATGGGCGAGAAGCAGCGCATCGTCAGGCTGATGAACCGTCTGGAGCAGTTTATCCACCAGTGGGAAAACAACGGCGATGTGGGTATCGTTCATGAAACTAAACGAGAACCCTTGAACACATGAAGAATAATGCGGTAAAATAGGGGGATTGTGCAGGATTCCCCGCGCATGCCGCGTGGGATGGAAAGGAGATCCAAACCCTCTATGTCTGTTGGAAGAAATGAATTGTGCCCCTGCGGGAGCGGGAAAAAATACAAAAAATGCTGTGGCGTGGTCACTCCAATTACGGAGTTGCGCAGTCGTCATGAGCAAAAGCTGCAGAAGGAATACGCTGGCTGGGTAGAACGTCTGAACCACTTTGTGGGGGGCAACGTGACCAGCGATGCGATCCAGGAAGCCCGCAGCCGCTTTGCTGAAGAGATTGGCTTAACGGAAGAGAGCGTTATGCGTCCGGAATGGGCGGCGCACTTCTTCAACTGGTATGTGCTGGATGTTAGAAATGCAGGCAGCACGCTGCTGGAGAATTACGTGAAGCAGCATGGCCGCCGCATGGAGCCAGATCTACGCCGTGCATTTGCCAGACTTCATTTGAATGTATATGAAGTCGTGGAAGTAGATCGGGACGTGATGACGGTACAACAGCCAGTCAGCCACGAAACCCACTACCTGCTGCGTTCCAACAATTTGCATGTGGAAGTAGGTCAAATGATCGTCGGCCGACTGTTGAATCTGGGACTGCGCGATATGCTGTTCTCAGGCAGTATTATCCTGCAGCCGCATGTAAAACAATCGCTGCTCGAGTGGCTAAAAGAGCATCCTGAAGTTGAGGATGCAGCCAATGATACGGGCAAGCGCGTGTATACGACGGATTTGTACCGTTTCATCGTGTCGTTCGGGGATGATGAGACGGGCGAAGTGAAACAGGCAGATGCTCTGTTGAGACGCAGCTACGCATTGCCAAATCGTGATCAATTGATCAAGGAAATGGAAGCGACACGCTCTTTTGAGCTGAAGCGTCGAGATGCCGCTGGAGAAATCTGGGTATATGCGACGCGCAAGGAAGAACATCTCTTCCCAGCGCTGAAAGGGGCTTTGCTCGAGCTGTATGAAGTACAGGCTGAGCTGATAATTTCAGATGGCAAAATCATGCTGGAAGGCTTTGCACCTCAGCTGGATGAAGTGGCAGATCTCTTGCAGATGCATCCGATGCAAAACGAAGAAGAGATTCAAGTTCTCTCTTCGACTGGCTCCAAGCTTTCCAAAGGTACGCTGTTCATCACCAGTCAGCCTACTTTGCCGCCAAAAGTCCTTCAATGGGCTGTGCAAACCTATTTCGCAGAAAAATGGCTGGTTACACCGCACGAAGCCTTGGATGAGCTCGCACCAATCCTGGTTGCGGCATCGGATAATGCTGAGCTGAATGGCAAGCTGCAAAGCCTGATGGAGCAGATGGAACAAGACAACAAGCTTGGGCAAGGTCTGGCGCGATTCATTCGCATGGACATGCTCCGCCCAAGACTGACTTTGAAAAACGAGACGCTGCACGTAAACAACTTGCTGCGCCGACCTTTGATCGAAGGCTTGCCGGATAGCGTCTATACCGTGCATCCCGATCGATTGGCTGACATCAGCCGCTTTGTCCATGAAATGACCGAGGGCAAATCGGAAGCGACGGTGAAAAAGTACGACGAGGTCATGAACAACTTCCGTTCCTTCGTTCGTGGTGCTTTTGGACCGAGCTTCACTTGGAAACAGCTGCGCAAGGAAGAACTTGCCTACTTCTTGGTGCACGATATCTACGCACGTACAGATGCCACCACGAAGACGCTGGCAACCAACCTGCTGTCTGTTCTCACCTCGTTCTTCAAGTGGCTGGACAAGCAAGGAGTAGCCAACGTACACGCTACCATGCAGCCTTTGCTGGCAGAGCTGAAGGAAACACTGCCTGAGGCGTATCGCCTGCGCGGTGTACTGGAGAAGGAAGCGAATCAAAATCTGCTTGGCCAAGCAAGCCTCTCAGATCTGACAGAGGAAACGTTCCTGCTACTGGAGAAGAACAAGGACGTCTGGACGGCGAAGCGCGCTAATGGAGAACAAATTACGCTGTCTTTGGCAGCGGATGCCACAGACGTATTGGCTTCGGATTGGCTGATCGCTGGACTCTTCGGTCTGACCGAGGACGGCAGCTGGAAGGTATTCGGCACACCTGAGCTGTATCCGCCAGTTGTTGCCCTGCTGTTAGGTGCTCCGACTAGCGTATTGGTATAAGGAATAAGAAAGGGTGTCGACTGTAGAGCAAGCTGCAGAAGACACCCATTTTTGTTAAAAGAAAGGGCAATCCCTCGCATCGGGATTGCCCTTTTTCAGATGTGGACTTAGCTGCGAGCCCAGTCACGTACCGTTTGATCCTTCGGTAGAAAGAATCCAAGGACCCCGATCAGTGGCAACAGGGAGCAAAGGGTAATGACAAAGGTCAGATCGAACGTGTCAGCAAGAGAACCGAACACGAGACTGCCTGCGCCGCCCATACCAAATGCCAAGCCAGTGATGAGGCCAGATACGGTTCCGATCCGTCCAGGGAGCAGCTCCTGTGCATACACGACCGTAACCGAGAAGCTGGAGAGCATGATCAAGCCGCTGAGGAACAGAACGGGATAGACCCAAATGCCAGAGACGTAAGGCGTCAGGATCGTCAAGGGAACGGCACCAAGCGTAGAGATAATCAGCAGGTTGCGCTTTCCGAAACGGTCGGAGAGAGGACCTCCCAAAAAGGTTCCGATTGCGCCAGCCATCAAAAAGCCAAAGACGACGATCTGCGCGTGAGAGTATTCGACCCCTTTGACATACATCAAATAAAACTGGTAGAAGCTTTGAAAGCCTGCGTTCATCCAGGACCGGACGCTGACGATCAAGACCAAGAGACCCAGGGCGATGAAACGCTGCTTGCGATGGCTGTAAGCGGCGACAGCAGTTGCTGCTTTTTTCAAGCGCTGTTGACCGCGATACCATAGGGCGACGTACAGCAGGACACCACTGGCGAGAATAGCTGGCCACAGGAACCATTGCGCTCCAGCTTGACCTAGGTTTGCGAAAATCAGGATCGTCATCAGGGGAGCCAAGGCCTGCCCCGCATTTCCACCTACCTGAAAGATCGATTGCCCCAGCCCTCTGCGAACACCAGAAGCCTGGTGGGCAAAGCGGGATGCTTCCGGATGGAAAACGGCAGAGCCGATCCCTACGCAAGCGACAGCCATGAGGACCAGGTAGTAATTGCCGGCGAAAGCGAGAGCGAGCATACCGAGTCCGGATACAAGCAAGGCGAGCGGAGGCAGAAATGGGCGAGATTTTCGATCAGATAAATAGCCGACAACCGGTTGAAGGATAGAGGAGGTAAGGTTCATTACCAAAAGAATTAGGCCGACTTGCGTAAAGCTTAAAGCGAGGTTTTTTTCCAGGATGGGCAGCAGTGCTGGAATAACGGATTGCAGGCTATCATTCAACAAGTGAACGATGCTGATTGCAAAAAGCATCCGGTACACTGTAGGAGCTGCCTGCCCAGTCGGTGATGCATGAATGGGTGTGGATGTGGCGCTCATATGGTTCATCTCCAATATTTTTTCTGCGAAAAACGTTTCAAAGCGTTTTTCTTCTCTATCGTACGGCTGTTTCCTAGTTAACAATTTTCACTTTAGCACGGAACTCCCCAATCGTCACCCCTGTAATACTGGCATATGGAGGATGGTCATAACGGTCGAAAAAACACGGAACTTTCCGAACTGGTAGGTAAATGAACATCTCTTGTCGAAAAAGAGGTAAGGATGAAAATAGATGAATCAACCGTGTGCAATCGGCTGGGAGGGGTGCTTGTATGCTGGAGGGGATGAAAGATTACTGGCTATGTGTAGGTGGCGCCAATGTAGATATGCAGGGAGTCACTTCGGTCAGATTGCTACCCGGAACGAGTAATCCAGGAGTCGTCCATCAAACGGCAGGTGGAGTCGCTCGAAACGTGGCGGAAAGTTTGGGCTGGCTGGGCGAAGAAGTGCATTTGTACGCCTTGGTAGGGGAAGACTCCGATGGCGAATGGCTGCGGAAAATTACAGCAGACAGCGGTGTTGCGACGCATGGCATGTTTCGAGTGCCAGGTAGATCGACAGGGCGCTATTTAGCGATTTGTGATCTGGATGGAGAATTGTACACGGCTGTCGCGGATATGGCTATCAATGATGCGTGGAGCGAGGTAATGATCCAAAGCGGCCTTCTGAGCTTGCAGCAGGCGGCGGGTATGTTCATGGACGCCAACCTTCCATTGCCTGTGATGGAAGCCTTTCTAACAGAAGCCAACCGACTCGAAAAGAAAGTGATCGTGGACCTGGTTTCTGTGAAGAAGGCGGAAAAATGGAAGGGGCTGCTTGCGGGTATATACACCATCGTGGGCAGTATCGATGAAATGGAGACGCTATGTGGTCAAATCCTGCACTCCTATCAGGATGTGGAGAAGTGTGCGAAGACTCTGGTAGATGAAGGGGTCTCCCAGGTCATGATCATGTGTGGGGAAGCAGGTCTTTATTTGTGCAATCAAACGGAATCCTTCTGGCTATCGCCACCAGACGCCCCGATCCGCGCGTCTGCGGGAGATGCGTTTGCAGCAGGAGTCATCTACGCGCAAAACAAAACCCAGCGTCTCGCTGAGCAGGGAGCATTCGGCATGGCCATGGCAGAGCTAAGTATGGAGAGAAAAGGAAACATCGATTTGAATGAGCTGTCTAGGCGTGCAGAGTTCCTTGTCACAAAACCAAATCCTTGGATCAATGGAAACCTCGAATGAGATGACGGATCTTGAGCAAACTACCGGGTAGCTTCACAACAAGGAGGAGTGTACCCGTGGAAAAGAAATCGAATGATGTCAATGGGAAACAGGAAAGTCATGTACGTCAGGGAGGAGACTCTCATCGCTCGACAAACAAGCGCTCAAAAGGACCTGTGCAAGGCTTCAGCCAAGCCCCACGCGGTTTACAATAGGTAAAACAACGGGAAAATCAAGAAACCTCCATCGACAAAAAGATGGGGGTTTTTCACGTGCAGGGAACATTTTTCTACAAATGCAGACAATGGTATGTTACAATATCGGAATCAGATGATTGCCATCTGAAGAAAAAATTAGTGCATCCTGTCTGTTGGCACTGTTCACAATCGTGCCTCTCTTTTCCTTTTTTGAAAAAGGCTATCTATAGGAGGAGCGACCGCGACATTCGCGGGAATGTTACGAAAGCGATGCCCTGCATAAGCTTTGTTATTCGCTCCTGAATGTATAGGTGGACATGCTTATGCATTCTATACGATCAAAAAGCGTGCGCGAACAAGGAGACTGATACATATGCCTGAAAAGGTAACAAGACAACGCGCCTCCGCTCCCCGAAAGAAGCAACCGGGACGCAGTCGCAAACTTCGCAGATTAGTTGTGCTTTGTAGCTTTATCGCATTGCTCTTGGTTGGCGGGGCAGCCGGTGCGATTTATTGGAAAATTAATGACACTCTGGATACAGTGACGCAGCCAAAGGATAATTTCACTTCAAACGTATCGCAAAATATCGATCCTGAGTATCACAATGACAAGCCTATGTCCTTCATCATTCTCGGTTCGGACAGCCGTCCGGAGACAGGCTCGATGAACACGGACGTGATGATTGTGGCAGTAGCCAATCCATCTACCAAAAAAGTGACGATGGTTTCCATTCCTCGGGATACACGGGTCAAGATCCCAGGCTACCGCGACTACCACAAAATCAATTCTGTATACGCAAACGGGGAAGCTGAGCGTCGCCAGGCAGAGCGCAACAATCAGACGCCAACTGAAGACGGCATTTCGCTTACCAAGAAGACGATGAATGAAATTTTGGGGATTCCCATTGAGCATTACGTTGCCATTGATTTTGATGGCTTCAAGGCAGTGATTGATGAACTCGGCGGAGTAGAAGTGAATGTAGATCGCAAGCTGGTTTATGACGATCCGACAGACGACACGCACATTAATCTGAATGAGGGCCTGCAAACCTTAAATGGCGAACAAGCTCTGGGGTACGTGCGCCACCGCCATGACAACCGGGGAACCAAGTATTACTCCAGCGATTTTGACCGCAATCGCCGTCAACAAGAAGTGATCAAGGCTGTCGTGGATAAAGCGGCTTCTCTGGAAGGTTTGACAAAAATCTTCAACATCATGGATGTAGGTGCGAAGAACATACATACGGATCTTTCCAAAGATCAAATCAAAGGCTTGGCTTTTGACTTCAAAGGCTTCAGTGCTTCCATGGTCAATGCCTTGGACAACGGAGCTTATTGGCAAGGCGGGTACACCTTCCTGGAGAAAGACAAACTGGAAGTCATTCGTGAGTCCCTGCAGTCAGAGATGGGGATATCGGGCAACGTGGTTGCTCAGTTGAACAATTCACCTGTGCTTGGGTCGAATGAATCAGCAGTGGCAGCTTCTAGCAGCAACACCAAGCCAGTGAAGAAGAAAACGACACAATCTGCGGCTTCCTCTGCGCCAAAAGAAAAACCTCCTGTCGAAGAGGTCAAAGAGGAACCGGATACGCCGGAAGCGCCAGCCGATGTGGTAGCAGAAGGCGAAGCGACTCCTCCGCCGGATGTGGTAAGCCCGGAACAACAACAGGGGCAAACGACGCAAACGCCTCCGACACAAAATGGAACGGTTACGACAACACCTGAGGCGGGAACAGCACCTCCGCCGGATATCGTCCCTCCTTCGACACAGGATGCCAGCTCTACTCCAGGTTCGACGAGTCCCAAAAGCAACTCCTAGTGATAAAATTTGGCAGCACCAATGATACAGACACCCGCTCGCAGGCCATGAGCGGGTGTTTTTGTATATAATTTTTTGATACATGCCTGGAGAGTACATTTTCGAATAACTTTTTTAATAAAATATTCAAAGGAAAGGTTTAGAAAACACCAAATACATGGTACAATAATAATATGCTGATAAGACAGATTAATCAGATAATTATTGCATTTTGACTGGAGGGATTTGGATGACGATTTTCTTGGTGAATCTGTTTCTGGTGATTGCTTTTGTGTACCTGATCAGCCGCCAACAAAATGAAGAATTAGTGTATGATGAAGATTTTTTCCTCCAGAACCCCTCAGCCTTGGAAGAATATCAGCAGATGCCGATTGATTTCCAACATGCCTTTTTCCGCAAGCATAAGGAGTGGATCAAGGAAAAATATATGCGCGGAGAAAGTTACATTTTAGGGTACTGCCCAAACAAAGAAGTTCGACGGGCGTGGCTATCTGAATTTATGAACCAAAAAAATATGAACAACTCACCGACCCCTTCCTCGTGAAGGGGTTTTTCGTTTGCAATTTGCTCATGGTATACTGCTGAAAGAGCAGTGATGGTTGGAGAGGAGCAAATGACGTGCTGCAATTCCTGGTAGAACAATTAAATGAGCATCTGGCTACGCACGGTACGATTGTCGATGTCCTTCTGCGATCGGACCAATCGTTAATGGAGGAGCAAGAAATAAGGGAAGTCATACTGACTTTTGCAGAAGAGGAGCAGTCAGAGGAGCAATCTGGCAAGCCATTGGCCACGATTCATCTCTTTGAGCTGGAGGAAGCGGAAAGCTGTGAAGTGGAGGTAGAGGTGGAATTTACGGGAGAGAGGACCGCTGAGGGAACCTGCGTGATGTGGGAGCAAGCGAGAGCCCTCATCCCGAAAATCTCGCTCACGGAAAAGAAGCGCTATCTGGAGCCAGGGCAATCTGTACAGACAGCTTACATCCTCGATTATCACTTTATCCTGGACAGTCCAAAAACAGAAGAAGAAGCAAGTCAATTTGCCCGAGTCCTAAAGCAATTTTCCAGTGATCTCGGAAAGCTGGTACGATTGAGCTGATTGGAGTAGAGAGGAGGACGCAGGATCGAACAAAGCGGTTTTCCTCTCCCCACCAAGTTCATACAAAACGGGGCAGGATTTTTGGAGGGCGAAGGAGAATCTACAGAGGACATGGATATGAATGAATATTCACTCTGTAATAGGCAGGAGGCGGAAGCTCCCATTCTGAATTTTGCTCAGAAGAGATTTTATATTCCGAAAATAAATAGCTTGGTGTATCATAAAGAGAGATGTCACCTTATAAGAACTTTTGTCGAAAGACTTTTCATCGTATTTGAATTCTTGCAATATAATAACATACTGTTCAAATTCATTTGATTGGGGGCACTCGCCTTGATGAATCATAATGGCATACTGTTGGGGAAGCGTCACTTTTTATACTCACTTGCACCGTTGATAGAGGTGGAGGGATGGACGTTTACCGTTGCCCCGGGTTTTAAAGTGATCGCGGGTGGAAGTGCTAACCCGCTGCAAACATTGATAAGTGTATATAGGGAGAACGAAAAAGTCGCACAACTCGTTCTCCATCATAGACGCTCTGATTCCGATGTGACAGTGCAAGCGGTCTCGAGTGAGATCATGTTGGAAATCGCACCGGCGACCCGAATCGTAAGTGTTGCAGAAAAGCAGTGAAGCACTCGTGGCGGAGTGCTTTTTTTGTCCTTTTATTCACGATCCCGCAAGCTGGACGTAGACAGTGAGAGCAAAAGGAGGAAAGGGTATGAAGTTGAATGAATGGAAGCTGGGCGCTTTCGAGCTGACCTGGTTAAAGGGTGGACTTACGCAATTGGATGGTGGGGCCATGTTCGGGGTTGTTCCGAAACCGTTGTGGAGCAAAAGATACCCGGTCAATGAGCTCAATCAGATTCCGCTGCGTGCGGACCCAATTCTGCTTTCAGCACATGGAAAGCATATACTCATCGAAGCCGGGATGGGGAATGGTCGTTTGACGGACAAGCAGAAGAGAAACTACGGGTTGGTGGAGGAGTCCCAGATCCTAGAGTCCCTTGCTGCAAAAGGTCTGACTCCTGCGGATATCGAGATCATCATCATGACACATATGCACTACGATCACTGTAACGGACTGGTGTCCCTGCAGGATGGTCAGCTTGTTTCGACGTTTCCCAACGCAGTGATTTACGTTCAAGAGCTGGAATGGGCGGAAATGAGAGAGCCAAACATCCGCTCGCGCAATACATATTGGGAAGACAATTGGCGTCCGATCGAGCAGCAGGTGAAGACGTACCAGGACGTGCTGGAGCTGCTGCCAGGCATATCTCTTCATCATACGGGTGGTCACAGCCAGGGCCATGCCATTGTGAGGCTGGAGAGCGAAGGGAAGCTGGCTTTGCATCTCGCAGATATCATGCCTTCTCACGCACACAACAATCCCCTGTGGGTCATGGCGTATGACGACTACCCGATGAATTCCATTTTCGCCAAAGAAAAATGGATCAAGGAAGGGATTGCGCAAGGTGCCTGGTTTACGTTTTACCATGATGCGATCTACCGTGTTGTAAAATGGAATGAGAGTGGAGAAATCATCGATCACGTTGGTGTAGAGCAATAAGGAGGTGCCGGGGACGCTCATTGCAGAGCTTGCCTCGGTTTTTTCTTTTCCCAAACAACGGTATCGGAAATCGTTGAAAGGTAATAGAAATTTTTCATAATCCAAAAATTTTGAATGCTCATTGACGAACACGTGCTTCCTCTCTACAATGAGTACATTGTGAAGCGTCTGTTCTGGCAGACGATGCGAACAGAACAGTTGCCGAGGAGAGAGAAGCATGGGTAGAGTGTCATCATTGTTAAAGGAGTTTCATCCGATTGTATGGTCACTAGTGGTCGGAACGGTATTCGTTCGGGCGGCTAGCTCCATGAGTATGCCTTTCTTGTTTTTGTACCTGTCCAACAATACAGATATGGATCTGGCGACGATTGGTTTGACGATTGGAGCAGGGCCACTCGCCGGGACGCTGGGTGGGTTTATTGCAGGCACATTATCCGATCGGATCGGGCGCAGGCGAGTCATGCTGGGGGCGCTGTACGTCTGGACGCTCGTCTTTGTAGGATTCGCCATTAGTAAAAATCCGATGGTCCTGCTTGTGCTCAACATGGCAGGTGGACTCTGTCGATCGTTCTACGAGCCGGTTTCGCAAGCGTTGATGGCAGACGTAACAGCTCCGGAGAAACGGTTTCGGGTGTTCAGCCTGCGTTATACGGCGATCAATGTGGGCGTTGCTGTTGGGCCGATTGCAGGCGCCGTACTTGCGAAGACCTCCGTTGCACTGCCTTTCATGGTTACGGCTATCATTTACTTGATCTATGTGATCAGCTTGCAGGGATTGCTGAACAAGTTTGGCATCAAGAAGATTGAAGGGCAAAAGAAAGAGGCTGTCACGTTTAGGCGTGCGTTCAGCGTAGTCGTTCAAGACAAGGCATTTCGCTTTTACATGATTGCCGGAATGCTGGGAGCTATCGGTTACTCACAGATGTCTTCGACGCTGGCGAAATTTGCCGAGATGACGGTGGCAAACGGTACCGAGCTGTTCGCGGTACTCATGAGTATCAACGCCATTGTCGTCGTAATCATGCAGCTGCCGCTGACGAGCTGGGCAGAAAAAAAGACGCCCCTCACGGCGATTTTCGTGGGGAACGTCATGTATGCCATCGGGGATATCGGCTATGCCTTTGCCAATTCGTGGCTGATTTTTATCATCGCCATGGTCTTCTTCACCTTTGGAGAAATTCTCACCTTTACCTCAGGAGATGTGCTCATTGACCGAATGGCGCCAGAAGGCATGCGAGGGAGCTACTATGGGGCAAAAAGCTTCAGCAACGTGGGCCAATTCATCGGTCCATGGCTGGGCGGCATCTTGCTCGCATCCTACGGTGGGACGACATTGTTCCTCGTCGTTGCCGCGTTCTCGATGATCAGCAACGCCTTCCAATGGGCTGGGCAGCGAGCCTATCTCGTGAGCAAAGGGCACTCGATCAACTACGCACGTACGGAATCACTCTAAAGCTTGAATGACCCGTTCTGCAATGCGCTGGTAGCCTGCGGTATTCGGGTGGAAATGGTCCGTGTACAGATACGATTGTTCCTTGTTCACAAACAAATCATAGGTGGGGACAACGATGACGTGCGGGTACTTGGACGCGATTTCGGAAGCGGTATAGTTCCAATCCAGTACCGGCTGAATCGTGTCGACAGAAGCTTCGGTGTCCCCAAACGGGTTGTACAAGGTGGTGTAGACGATCGTCGCCTGCTTGTTTACAGCGCGAATTTGTCGGATAATCTCTTCGTAATTGGCTGTCAGCTCTTTTGTAGCTGCGGCCAATTTTTCTTTGTCGATAGTATAGAGGCCACCCGTCTGGCGAAACATGTCATTGCCACCGATGGTAAACAAGACGAGATCCGCTTCGGACAGCAAGGTCTTTACTTGAGATTGGGACATTTGCTTGACCAAGTCCGTGGATTCCTGACCGTTAATTGCCAGGTTGGAAAATGTAATCGGCTTGCCCAGTTTTTTTTCCAATGCCTGACGAACGAGACCCGCGTAGCCTTGGCCATTCGCGTCCCCTGCTCCGCGCGTGAGTGAGTCACCTAATGCGACTACCTTTTGGACTCCTTGCGCAGGGAGAGGAGCTGTTTGCTCAGCAGGTGAGGGTGTTGAAGTTTTTGCCGGAGCGATCTGCTGCGGGTTCATGGCGAGCACAAAGCCGGTTGCAAACAGTAAGAAGGATAGAAAAGACAAGAGTCCAGTTGTACGCCAGAGCAGTTGTCCAGATGTACGCATCGGATACCCCTCCTATTCGATGTTGGGTGGAAGAACGTGGTATAATGTGGATGGACATCTCTTGACAGTGTACCATAAACAGATCGCTTCCAACAGGCGATGGGGCGGCAACAGAACAGGAGGGCGCACATTGACCGAAACGGTACTTTCTGTAAAAGGATTGCATAAAAAGATCGGGGGCAAACCGATCATTCACAATATTACTTTCGATGTCTTCGCTGGAGAAGTGTTTGGGTTTCTCGGGCCAAACGGTGCAGGGAAAACGACGACCATCCGCATGCTTGTAGGGCTGGCTGCCGCTGATGGTGGGGAGATCCACATCGGAGGCATTTCCCTACAGGACCAGTTCCCGCAAGCGATCTCCCAGGTAGGCTGCATTGTGGAGAACCCGGAGCTGTACAAGTTCATGACAGGCAGAGAAAATCTGGAGCAGTTTGCCCGGATGAGCGGAGGCATAACGCTTGAGCGGATCGACGAGATTGTCCGCTTTGTTGATCTCGAGAGGGCGATTGACGATAAAGTAAAGACCTATTCTCTCGGCATGCGGCAGCGGTTAGGAATCGCCCAAGCGATGCTGCACCGCCCCAAAATACTGATCCTGGATGAGCCGACAAACGGGCTGGATCCGGCAGGGATTCGAGAGATGCGTCAATTCATTCGGAAGCTGGCGGAAGAGGAAGGTCTGGCCGTGTTCATATCCAGCCATCTGCTGAGCGAGATCGAAATGATGTGCGACCGTGTCGCGATTATCAGCAAGGGGAAGGTCATCTCCGTCGGGTTGGTGAAAGAGCTGATGGAGCAGTTCGCAGACCAGGTGGATTGGACTGTGCAGGAAGCGTCAGTGCCAAAAGCAAGGGAAGTGCTGAAGGGTCATCCCGCTGTAACCGAAGTGTGGGAAGTGGGAGATGGACGCCTGAAGTGCCGAATGGATGTGGAGCGCGTCAGTGACGTCAATCAGACGCTGGTGCGGGAGGGGATTCCTGTACTCGGAATCGCGACGAAAACGGTGACGCTGGAAGATCTGTTCCTGACCTTGACGCAGGGAGGTGGCAATCGTGGGACAGAGCATGCTGGGATTGGTTCAAAATGAAACGGTAAAATTGCTGCGCAGGCGCCGCTTTCTCGTCGTCGTCCTGATTCTGGCGATTCTCATTCCGATTTTTACATACGCGCAGTATCGTTCCGTCGTGACCGCCCAGGAGCGGATGGGAACATCAGATTGGCGGCCACTCTTGACTCAGCAGATCGTTGACATGCAAAACAGGCTGGCATCTAGCCGATTGCCTGATGAGTGGAGAGATTTTATCAAGGTCAGGATTCAGCAGCAGCAGTACTATCTGGATCACGACATCAACCCCATGGCACCGGGAGGACCTACCTTTGCCCGCGGCTTTATGGATCAGGCGGTCTCGATGTTTTTGCCGATGATCATCGTCGTCCTGGCGGTGGATTTGGTATCCGCAGAGTTTAGCGAAGGGACGATCAAGCTGCTGCTGACACGACCGGTCCGAAGGTGGAAGGTGCTGACGAGCAAGTATCTTACTCTCTTGCTGTTTACGTCACTTACGGTGCTGATGACGTTAATTCTGGCGTACCTGATGTCCGGAGTCGTCTTTGGGTACTCGGGTTGGACGCTTCCTATCCTAACCGGGTTTGAGGTGACGGGGGGCGAGCTGGAAACAGCAGGTGCATTTATGATTCCGCAGTGGCAATTTTTGCTCCTGCAGTATGGACTAGGCTGGTTTGTCTGCGTGGTCGTCGGTACGGTGACATTTATGGTCTCCGTGTTGGTGCGAAGTGCAGCAGCCGGTATGGGGATCATGATGGCGGCCTTGATCAGCGGGACGATTTTGACGCAGATGGCCTCGTCCTGGGAGTCCTCCAAGTACCTGTTTGTCGTGAATCTGCAGCTAACCGATTATTTGAATGGCACTCTGCCGCCGATCAAAGGGATGACCCTGCCGTTTTCGCTTACAGTGCTAACGGTTTGGGCGATCGCAGCTTTGATCGTGGCCTATACGGTGTTTATTAGAAGAGATGTCACCTCATAGCGACAGGGAAACAAAGGAACCCCGTTCTTGCTTACTCATCAGGCAAGAACGGGGTTTTTGTCTATGCTCTTTACTCCTTCTGCTTTTTCCTCGCATAAAACTCAGCTGCCTTGTGCCGGTTCCCACACGTTTCCATGCTGCACCAGCGCCGTTTTCCTGATTTGGAGGTATCGATAAAGTGCAAAATGCAGTCCTCATGCTCGCAGGCGCGTATGCGATCTCTAGATACAGTCTGCAGCGAGTGAATGATAGAGGCGAGGACTTGGTAGGTAATGTGATCATCCGTATGCAGGCCCTCGTTGACTAGCTCTAGACGACCCTCGGATGTGTGCAAAGTAAGCTTTACCTTTAGTGGATCAGTCAAGCTTCTCAGCTGCTGTACGCTCGATTGGGAAAGTCCCGCCTGCTGGAAATCCTCAAGAACAGCGAAGCAAATATTGCGTAAAGAATGAAGGACGTCCGTAATCTGACGTAAGGTTTCTTTGTTTTCGAGTTCTTTTTGGTCACTCTCCCGAAGCAGCTCATTTGCCATAAGCCATGCCATAAGCCGTTCTGGGTCATCCAAGACATCGATCTGTCGCTTGTTGATCGTGTTGACGAGATTGATCCAGACAGCTCCGCCTAACGTAAAGCGTGTCGTTTCCATAGGGGCTCACCTCTCTATTATTATAACCGTTAAAAATACATTTACAAGGTTTGGTAGATCGTGTATTCTGTAACCATTAAAACTAAATATTAAAGGTTATAAGAGGTGAGTGAGATGGGGACAGCTGGTGAACAAATGCTGCGGGACAAATTTCAAACAAATGGCATACGTGTGGGACAAAAATTGACACCTTTGCTGAGTAGCTACGTGGAAGCGATGGAGTTCTTTTTCATTGCCACAGCAGATCGCGATGGAAACTGCGATTGCAGCTTCCGGGGAGGCTCTCCTTCTGTAAAAGTGCTGGATGACGAGACGCTTATCTTCCCGGATTACCCAGGCAATGGGGCTTTTCAAAGCTTGGGCAACATCGTGGAAAACCCGAATATCGGCATGTTGTTTATTGATTTTTCCCATCAGCAGCGTCTGCGGATCAACGGAAAAGCGGAGGTGCTCGATAATGAAGAGCTGCGGCGCTGGTTTGTGGGCAGCATTCAGGTGGTGAAAGTAACTGTCGAGCAAGTGTATCGAAACTGCTCAGCACGCATTCCGAAATTAGTCAGTCTATCAAAAGGAGAGTGAAGGGACAATGGCTTTGACAAAAGGGGTCAACCATGTAGGATTGAGTGTTACGGATTTGGAGGCTAGCAAGGCATTCTTCACAGATATACTGGAATTTGAAACAGTGGAATATGCAGAAGGACATCACGCCTATGTGACAGATCAAGGAACGATGATTACGCTCTGGCAGACAGCTGAACAAGAAGCATCGGTGAATGTAGCAGGACTCCATCATCTCGCCCTATCCGTTGAATCCGTTGCCGTGTTGCGACAGCTCGAGGAACGGATGAAAGAGAGGGGGATTCGCCTTCAGTTTGGAGGGATTGGGGTAAAGGGGCAGGAGGGAGGAACGATTGCGTTGTTCTGCTATGACCCCAGTGGGATCCGCATTGAGCTGACGACACCCCAGCGAGACATGAAAAAGGAAATCCCCATCATCGGCGGCTGCGGCGCAATAGAGTAATGGGGAAAGAAAAAAGGACACGCGAGCTGCAAAAGCTCACGCGTCCTTTCTGCTATTCCCAGGTCAATTCTTTCGTGGTTTCGATCAGCTCATTCAGGCTCACGCCATTGGCAGAAATCACGACGTACAAGGATTGATTGTCTGCTTGTGCATTAAAGTGAACGGCATGCTGTACAGCTGCAGCCTTCGTGCCCTGCTGATCAAACGAGACGCCGATCGCCTGCTCGCCACCTACCGTAAACAACTGCGTAGCGGAAAAGGTTCCAGGGATGGAGAGACTGCGTTTTCCGTGTGTATTCCGGACGACATCGATTTTGATCCAGCTGTTGTTGCGCTTGTAATCGGCCGTAAGCCGCGTTACTTTTTGGCTGGTCTCCGATTCGTATTGGACCGACACGTCGTTGACCGCAAAGCCGCTCGCCGATGCAAGGACAGGTACAGGCAAATCAGATGCTTGTACAGCCGTCTCTAGGTCTGAAAAGGTAGAGAGTGTAATAGCGGCTTTTTGCACAGCGGGTGCGGGCGGCCCGACTAGCGCTTTGGCAGACTCCGCTTGATCTGCTTCCGTGTTATCCAAAGCAGTGATGGTACTAAACGTTTGATTTGAATCCGCTAGTGCAGCTGCCTCCTGTTTTGCGACTGGGGCGTTGTTCTCCTTGGCTGCATTGTCAGCTAATGCGACTGTTTCATTATTGGCAGGTGCTTTCGCAGCTGTTTTTCCCACTGCAGCGTTACGGGCTAGAGGCTGCGAATCCGGGGTTTTGGATCTGGACTCGGGTGCTGCCGTCTTCGCCTGCGGAGCCACCATCGCGACGGATTGTTTTCCAGCTGCTAGAGGCGCATCTGCCGCCTTTGGCTGTACAACGTCTGAAGCTGGGGTAGCGGCAGCAGGAGGCTGTTCTTTCGCAACTTCCGAGTTCACTGCCATCTTTGCCGTAGCGGGCTGTTGTGCATCCGCTGCGGCTGGAGCTAGATTTGTCTGACTGTTGATGGCAATCTCTGTGTTGGCTGTTCCAGCGGCACTACTCTGCGGCATGGAAGCTGCCATTTCCTGATTACTGGATTGGAGCTGTTGGTAGCCTGCTATACCAACGATCAGCAAGACAGCTGCGGCACTGACCCAGGCGAGTGAAGGGAAGCCTTTGGTCCGACGCTTGCTTGTGATCGGAATGGGTGCTTGTAGCGATTCAGTTGCGGCATGAGGGGGCGTACCTTGACCGGCGTCCTGGTAGATGGCCTGCATAATTCTCTCTTCCAGGTTCACCGATGGTAAAGGAACCTCCTTCAAGAACTGCACCTCCTCGTCTGTATCCAATAGTTTTTCGATCCACGCCATGCAATCATCACAGGTTTCAATATGTGAGATCACATCGCTGTCCGTGTCTTCTTCCAACCATGCTTTTCTAAATGCCTGGCAGTTCATGTACGAGCCCCCCTTCCTTGCGGGTTAACAATTTTGCGAGTTCCTGGCGAGCGCGCAGGTATCGGACTCGGGCGGTCGACTCGGCAATGCCGAGGAGCGAAGCGATTTTTTCGAAAGGATATTCATGCGTGCAACGAAGCACGATTACTTCTCGATAGGTGTCCGATAGCAAAGCGAATGCTTCTTCGATTTCGCGACGCTGCTCCTTATTCATAAGCGATTCCTGAGGAGACTCATCTCGCGTGTTGGCTGGTACATAGGCCAGCTGCTCATCTGAGTCATGGAACTTCCGACGGCGCAGGAAGTCGATGCTCTTGTTGCGGGCCAGTGTGTGCAGCCAGGAAGAAAATTGACTGTCTCCCCGGAAGGTAGACAGCTTTTCATACGCTTTGACAAAAACTTCCTGTGTGAGATCCTCCGCATCGGAGCGATTGTTTACCATCTTGTAAATAAAAACGTAGATCATATGCTGGTATCGTTGGATGAGGTCGCGATACCCTTCGATGTCGCCCTGAAGAATCCGCTGAATGATTTCGGCGTCGGATTGCATTGAATCTCCGGCCTCCCTTCCCTCTATGAGACGCTGGTATTTTTAAAACGTTTCAGACCAGCGTTTCCATTTCTATAATATCGTACGGATAGCCTTGTTCCACGAGAAAAAGCTGACGATGGAGTGAAAATTCCTGCTCCCGCGTGTCTCGTGTCACGAGTGTATAAAAATGCGCCTTGTTATCATCTGGTTTGGGACGTAGGATACGCCCGAGCCGCTGTGCTTCTTCCTGCCTGGATCCGAAAGTTCCGGAGATCTGGATCGCGACGTTCGCGTCCGGCAGATCCACGGCGAAGTTTGCGACCTTGGAAACGATGAGGCGCTTGATTTCCCCTTTTTTGAATTGCTGGTACAAAAGCTCACGTTCACTTTCAGGCACTTTTCCGGTAATGAGGGGCAGCCCCAAAGCAGCCGCCATTTGGTCAAGCTGATCGACGTATTGCCCGATGATCAGCACCTGATCGTGGGAATGCTGGTCCAGCAAGTAGCGAACGACCTCCAGCTTCCTTGGATTCTCTGCAGCGATGCGAAACTTTTGCCGAGTGGAGGCACGCGCGTAAGCTTCTCGCCATTTTGGCTCAAACGGTAGACGAATTTCCCGGCAGAGAGCTTCGGCAATCCATCCTTGTTCCTCCATGATTTTCCAAGGCACCTCGTATTTTTTGGGGCCGATCAAGGTAAAAACGTCTTCCTCCCGTCCATCCTCCCGAACGAGAGTCGCCGTCAAACCCAGTCTGCGCGTGGCCTGGATACCGGATGTTACCCGAAAAACAGGCGCTGGCAGCAAATGAACCTCATCGTAAATAATAAGCCCCCAATCGCGCTCTGAAAAGAGTTTCATGTGAGGAAATTCATCTTCAGCACTGGGGCGAAAGGTCAATATTTGGTAAGTGGCCACGGTAATGGGCTTCACTTCCTTGCGATCTCCTGTATATTCACCGACGAGCGAGGGATCCAATCCCGTTTTGTCGAGGAGCTCAGAGATCCATTGGCGTACGGAGGTCGTATTGGTTGTTACGATCAGCGTGGCCGTCTGCAGCTGGCAAATGGCTCCAAGTCCAATCACGGTTTTCCCTGCCCCACAGGGGAGGACCAAGACTCCACTGCCACCGGTAGCAGCACCTCCGGAGTGAAAGGCGCGAACAGCCTCCTCCTGATAAGGCCGCAGAGCAAATGGCCTTCCTGCAGCAGTGATTTCTCGCCAGCTAACAGGACAGCTCTCCCCCGCAGTATAGCCCGCAATATCCTGGACGGGATAGCCCAGATGGATCAGCTCCTGTTTGATCAGTCCCCGGGCATATGGCTTGATAATAAATCCTTCGTCAGCTCGGGATTCGTCCAATAGCTGGGCTACCGATTTATAGCTGGTAAGCTCTGTTAGAATGAGAGAATCGTCACTTATTAAAAGAATGTCGTCCCCAGACTTTTCCAGACGGATGCGACCGTAACGGCTCATGGTTTCTTCCAGCTCTCGGACGATGGTGGGAGGAACCCCGTATTTACTATACGTGGTCAGAGCCTCTGATACCTGCTCAGGCGTCATTCCGCCAGCTGCAGCATTCCACAGCGACAGGGGAGTAATGCGGTACGTATGCATGTATTCAGGGCTTTTGATCAGCTCGGCAAATCCAGATATGGCTTGTCTCGCTTCCGTAAATAGCGGATGCTGGGTTTCCAGCAGGATCGTTCGGTCACTTTGCACGATCATGGGCAAATCTGGACGGTAAGACAAGTGACTCACCTCATTTACAAGCTACATATATTCATACAGAACCATGGTATCACAATCGGGAAAAGAAAGAAAAACAGACAGGTAACATTTATCCGGCGGTGGGAAACAATATCCCAAAGCACGTACGGAAGGGAAGGAGGGTCGGACGGATGGTCGGGGCCTGGTTCAATTTGGTCATGGTTGTGCTCCTCGTGTTCCTCAACGGATTCTTTGTGGCGACGGAGTTTGCTGTCGTCAAGGTGAGGGAATCCCGTATAGCTCAATTAGTGGCAGAAGGTAACAGCAAAGCCGCAGATGTAGAGAAGCTCCTGCACAATCTCGATGCCTACCTCTCTGCGTGCCAGCTTGGAATCACGCTCGCCTCACTCGGCCTCGGGTGGCTGGGCGAGCCGGCTGTAGCTCACTTGCTGTACCCGGTCTTTCGCTATTTTGGTTTAAATGAGACGCTGATCAGCAGCATTTCAATCATCATCGCTTTCTCCGTGATTACCTTTCTGCATATCGTTCTGGGGGAGCTGGCACCGAAGACGATGGCGATCCAGAAGACGGAAATGATCGTGCTTGCGGTAGCGAAGCCCATCATGTGGTTTCACAAAATCATGTATCCCTTCATTCATCTGCTCAACTGGTCGGCATCGCGCTTTCTCGCCTTATTTCATATTTCAATGGAGCCGCATCAGGAGGCGCATACAGAAGAAGAGATCCGGATTCTCGTTAACGAAAGTCATAAGAGTGGTCTGATCGATAACACGGAAATGATGCTGGTGGACAACATTTTTGATTTCTCCGAGACGATGGCACGAGAAATCATGGTTCCCCGGACGGACATGGTTGTATTGAACATCCGTGATCCCTTCGAGGAGAACGTCAGGCTCGTACAAAATGGAAGATATACACGCTATCCGGTCGTAGATGGGGACAAGGATCACGTCGTTGGCAGTCTCCACATCAAGGACATGCTGACGGGCCTTCTGGAAGGCGAGCAGCGGGATCTGGAGTCGCTGATGCGCTCTGTTCTGACGGTTCCCGAGACGATCTCTATCAGCAGGCTGTTGACGATGCTGCAGAAGCAGCGCGGTCAGATGGCGATTATCATCGACGAGTATGGGGGAACGGCCGGACTGGTCACGCTGGAAGATATTATGGAAGAAATCGTCGGCGACATCCAGGATGAATTCGATGATGAGCGTCCAGAGGTAGAGCGCCGGGACAATATTCTCTCGCTCGACGGCAGGATGCTGCTCGAGGAAGTCAGCGATTATTTGGATATCGATCTGGAGTCAAGTGAAGTGGATACGCTCGCAGGCTGGATATACATGCAGTTCGATCATTCGCCGCGAGTCGGTGACATGGTGAGACAAGGCAACTACCAGTTCATCGTCGGGGAAGTGGATCATTACCGGATTACGCGCGTGATTGTGAAAAAGCTGCCTGTTGAGGAAGCAGTGGTGGAGACCTGACAAGGGGCATCACTGCTTTTCTTTGTTTGTAAATATAGTTAGCGAACATATGCCGAGTGTTATAAATCGAAAATCAACTAAGAACATCAGGAAAATCGGCATTCATTTCAAAGAAAAGGAATCGAAAATGTTGATGAAAAAATCTTTGAAACCTTGTATGATATGGTATAATGATTCAGAGTTCGCTCGATGGCTAGTAGTATAGTCATGAGCAGAAAGTAGCAGAGCCTAGAGGAGGAAGTAGAGATGAGACGAGCAGTCAGTATGGGACTGACCGCGTTGCTGGCGTTTTCTTTGGCAGCATGCGGCAATCAAACAGGTGGACAAACGGAGACAGGCGCAAATGCAGCAAAACCAAGTGAGCAAGCACAAACTGTGAAATTGGGATTGACGCAATTTGTGGAGCATCCAGCTTTGGATGCCATTCACCAAGGGATTTTGGATGGTTTGAAAGCTTCTGGATATGAAGAAGGCAAGAACCTGGAAGTAGACTACCAAAACGCTCACGGTGATATGAACAACACCGTTTCCATCGCACAAAAATATGCGGGTGACCAGAAGGATCTGGTGGTAGCCATCGCTACTCCGTCCGCACAAGCAGCAGCAAAAGCCATCACTGACAAGCCTGTCGTATTCAGTGCCGTGACAGATCCGCTGTCCGCACAATTGGTCAGCAGTCTGGAAAAACCAGACGCTAATGTGACCGGTACCTCAGATAAAGTATCCATGGAACAACAATTGCAGCTGATCAAAAAATTCCTGCCAAACTTGAAAAAGCTTGGTGTGATCTACACGACTTCGGAGGTAAACTCCGAGGTACAAGTGAAGGATCTGGAAGCAGCAGCTAGCAAAGAAGGCGTAGAAATCGTCAAAGCTGGTATTTCACAGCTGTCGGAAGTGCAATTGGCTGCAAATGGATTGACAGCAAAATCGGACGCTTTGTTTATTCCGATTGATAACACGGTCGTATCCTCTTTTGAAGCCGTTCTGGGTGCAGCAGAGCAAAGCAAGATTCCTGTATTTGCCTCTGACACAGACACGGTAAAGCGCGGTGCAGTTGCCACTTACGGAATCGATTACTACGGCATGGGGAAACAAACGGGGGAAATGGCTGCGAAAGTTCTGAAAGGGCAAGCAGTCGCAGACACGCCAGTAGAAATTTCCAAACAAGCCGAACTGTACATCAATGAAACAGCAGCCCAGAAGTTTGGCCTCACAGTTTCTGAAGAGCTCAAACAACAGGCGAAAGAAATCATCAAGTGATTAAAAAGAGAGCTTCATGCTCTCTTCAGGCTGTCGATAAAGTCGG